>JAEEYF010000010.1 GCA_016291655.1 Lachnospiraceae bacterium
ACAACAGGCAGATTCTCTTTTTTCCGACCTTGGTTTGACCTTTAATTCAGCCATGACAATCTTTCTCAAGCAATCTGTTCGCGAGCAGCAGATTCCTTTTATGCTTACGCGTGATATTCCCAACTCATCTACCCTCGCAGCGATTAAAGAAGTTGAGGATATGAAGAAAAACCCTTCCAAATACAAATCCTATAACAATGTTGCTTCAATGATGGAGGATCTTCTTAAGTGATTTACGAATTAAAGCCATCTTCTCAGTTTAAAAAAGACTTAAAGGCTTGTAAAAAACGCGGTTTAAATCTTGATCTGCTCTCAGAAGTATTAAACCTGCTGTGCGACGGCACCCCTCTCCCCGAAAAATATCGGGATCATCCTTTGCATGGAGTCTTTGAAGGGTGCCGCGAATGTCATATTCTGCCTGATTGGCTTCTTATCTATGAATATTCCGGCAGCGAATTGATCATTTATCTTACAAGGACAGGAACTCACAGCGATCTGTTTGTTTGAAACAAGGGAAAGTGTTTTATCAAAACGTCTGCGGCAAAACGTATATTCCACGCGCCTCATATTTCTTTGAAAGTTTCCTTTCGAGTTTCTCCGCTTCTTTTTCGCTCTGTATTTTCTTCGCGCAGTGCTTTGTTCATCCTGTGAAGGTCAGGGAATCCACTTAACTTTGTGTCCTCATCATCTTCAGGTCTCCACCTCATGCGTATGTATTTTCTGATCCAGTCTGGGTCCTCGTAGCAGCTTCCCTCTTCCATTATGCAACCATGGCACAGGTCAGTGCCCAGCTCGATGAGCACGTCCTTAAGTTCCAGGTTTTCGACCCAATGATCATCGATCCCGTTTCCTCCAAGCCAAGCTCCCAGAATGTTTCCCGTTACCGCTCCGGTTGAATCGCTGTCTCCGTTATGATTTACAGCTGCAACAACACCGGCAGTAAAATCATCCTGATATCTGAGAGCACAGTATATGGCAATGGCAAGTGTTTCTTCCGCCACCCAGCCTTCTCCCAGGAGTTTTATGTTTGCGCTGTCGGGCTTATCATTTTCAGCCAGCATCACAGCTGCATTTACGAGTTCAACCAGCTCATCCAGGTGTCTTGTACCTCTGAACAGCTTGCTGCATACCTCCATCGCTTCCGTCACGATCTCTTTAAGTGTCTTGTTCTCGCGATGATAAATGATGGTATTTATGATATGCGTGAGTACTGCTGCCGGCATATATCCCAGGGGATGTCCGTGGGTAACCGCCGCGATCTGCGCTCCTTCCATAGCGATCATTTCACGATCCAACTCATAATAAACGGCAAAGGGCGCCACTCTCATAATACCTCCGCATCCCTTACTGTCGTTCACGTGCTCCGCTATGAAATCGGAGCTGTAATGCGCTCCGTGGGCGTATGCATTGAGCTGGCTCAGGCAAGTGTTTCCCGGTGCTCTTCTCGAATACAGTTCAGGCACATCGCAAAGCCAGGAAATACATCCGTTTCCATAACCTCTCGGGTGATCCTTGTTTTCTTCGTAAGTACTGGTTTGTGTTTTCAGCCAGTCCATATATGCCTGCCCGGCGTTGATGCAAGGGCTTGAACCCACGCCTCTCATACTCGATCTCGTATCTCCAACCATTACCCCCACGGCCGTAAACATGGACATCTGGGTATCATCGGAAATGAGCGCCTTTCCTGTTTTCCGATCAAGCTCGTATTCTGTAATACCCTTCGGACCGTACTTCTCTTTTATTGCCTTTTCGCTCATGAACTCTACGGGGTAACCCAGGGCATCGCCAACCGCTCCACCCACGATGCAACCAAGTATAGCTTCAAGGTGTTTCTCTCTTTTCTCAATCTGTTCTTTTGCTCTCGGAATATCAATCTTGGGATCGTACATTTTTATACCTTCCTTTCGTGTGTCCGCTGTCTTTCTTACACCGACATTCTATAACACAGATCTTATATCCGCCATAAACTACAAGTTGAAAGTATATATCTTTATTCAAGCTGTACTTGAGACTTAGAAAATAATTCAAGCACAACTTGAAAAATCTGTTATAATATAATCACATGCTTGCTGTTTCATTTTTCTTACGGGTGATAATATATGCCTGTAAGAAAGAGATGAAAGGAGCAAGACTTATGGCAAAGAAAACAACTTATTACCTCATTTGGAAAAGAGTACTTGGAAAGAGAACAGACAAAGGCGATTTCATTTACAAAGACGGTAAATAGGAACCTGATAAGGACTCAATGATCATGGATCGCCTGATGGGTTACGATCCCACAGAACCACCCGGATCACCTTATGCCATGATGAATTCCTCAGTCATGGATGAAATTGAGGAAATCAGTGAAGAAAAAGCGAAAGAATTCCTTAAGTAGAGTAAACATTAAACATCAATATAAGGAGGCACATATGAGCATCGGAACCAACCTTTACAGACTTCGTAAGGAGAGATATTTGACTCAGGAAAAGCTTGCAGAGAAGCTGGGCGTCAGCTTCCAGACCATATCGGCCTGGGAAAGAGACGAATACAAGCCCGAGACAGAGAACCTTATAAACCTTGCGGAGGCCCTGGATGTATCGATTTCATCCCTTGTTGAGGAGCGTCACAAAACCTTCAAGACTAAAGAAGCCATTTACGACTGGGAGCACATGAAGACTTATGTAAAGACTGCCGCAAAGAACTTTAAGCTGAACAACGCTTTTAAAGCTGTTGACTTTGCTGTAGAAGCTCACAAAGGGCAGAAAAGAAAGAAGTCGGATGTGCCTTACATTTATCATCCCCTTAACCTTGCCTGTCACGCACTGGCAATGGGGATTGTTGATGATGAGATCATCGCAGCCTGCCTCCTGCACGATGTGGTGGAGGACTGCAAAAAGACTTATGCCGACCTTCCGGTAAATGATGAAACCAAGGAGCTTGTCCGCCTGTTGACTCATGAAAAAGAGAACGGCAAGGACAGAGATGCTGTGATGAAAGCCTACTACGATGCCATCGTTGCAAATCCAAAAGCAGCCCTCATCAAGTGCATGGATCGTTGCAACAACTTAACCACCATGTCCTGGGGCTTAAGCCGTGACAGGATTTACCGAATGATCACAGAAACCGAGACCTATTACCCCTCCTTGCTCAAAGCCATCAAGTCAACGCCGGAATACAACAGCGCAGCATGGCTGTTACAGTACCAGATTGAAAGCATGCTGGACATTTACAAGAGGTTGATGTAAACCTCATTAAAGATTTTAAGAAAGACCACCAATTCATTTCAGTGGTCTTTCTTTGTAAGGTTGAGTAACGGATCAGGCAACTATCTTTGCATAACGTTCCTTTTCCAAAACATCCATCATGAACTTGTAGGGTGACAAATTGCCGCCGGCAACCATTTCGAACAGTCTCGGTGTTGCTCCCGATACAAGAGCTACGCCTTGCTGGTTCTTTGTCACAGGTTGCTGTCTGTTTCTGCTTGCCACATTCCAAAATACAATCTGAGGGAGCTTATATCCGGCCTTTGCATATTTCTTCTCTGCATTTCTGAAATTTGTCTCTGTCGCATTCTCCATGCATGCATCAAACTCCATATCTGAAATGATGATGAGCTTAGCCGGAAGCTCCTCCTGCGAAACCCGGTTTTTGACCGCAGCGTTAAGTATCACATCAAACACAGCTTCCAGGTTGGTATTGGCCACCTCGTTGAAACTTGCGGCATAGGTCAACTTGTCGGCAAAAGTCTTGCCCTTGAGCCTTATAAGGTGAGGATGCTCCGAAAACTCTATAAAGCAGTCTTTATATATGCCTTTGTTGCGTTCTGCGAAGTATAAACCCAGCGAAATTGCCACTGCTGCAGGCATTGGATCCGAGTAACCGTACATGGATCCCGAAGTATCTATCACTGCTATGGCATTCTCTTCACCGCCATAATCAGGTATCGATTCCCATGTGGCATTCAAAACATCCTTCTCTTCAGGTGTCAATTGAGGAGCGCCCCAGTTTCTTGAAAGGTAGGGCTGTACAAGCTCGTAAGGCGATACATTTGCCGCATGAAGGGCAGCTGTTCCCTCATTAACTTTGGATATAAATTCCTTGTATCTTTCTCCGTCGTTTCTTAAAAAAGCCTCTTTGTATTTAAACATAGCCCTCGAAGGCTGCTTGGAATAATCAAATGTATAATCCTTCTCACGAAGGTTGTTCTCAAGGATACGAATCTTTGCACGTAAAGCCGACAAGTCTTTTCTGTACTTTGCATCCGTAAGTCCAAAAGCCTTGGCGATCTTCTTTGCATTTTTCACTGTCTGAACGTTTGAAGCGTTCACCGAAGGAAGCCACTTTCCCAAAAGGGAAACGTTCGCTCCCTCACCGGCTTTCACGTCCGCTTCAAACTGTTTCTTTAAATATGCAAGCATATCCTTTTCGCAAGGAGTCCCCATGAGTGCCAGCAAGTCATCATATCTGCCGAATTCCGCCACATAGGCAATATTCTTCTTAACCGACTCGGGATGTTCTTTTGCAAGCCATCCGAAAACGGTACGGAACACACGTCTTTCTCCCAATCCACCTCTTATATCTCTTGCATAAAACAAAAGTTTCATAGCCGCGTTGGGATCTTCCGCATACGCTCTCATAAAGCGTGTCACGATCTCTTCTTCAGCTGCCGATCTAAGTGCTCCGATGGTTGCAAAAAGGTCAAGGCAGTCCGATCCGGTGGATGCATTGGTGACTGCCCCATTCTCAGTAAATGTTTTGTTCATTTCCGCTTCAATATAATTCAACATAATTCTATCCTCCTAAAGATAGCCAAGGGAGTTGTGTGGGTGGGGCTCTCAAGAGTCCCTGCAACTCCCTTCGGCAAGAACAAGGCACTATAAGTGACGGGATTCGAACCCGCTCAACAACGTTTCCGTTGTTTGTCTACCAGATGATCACAATAATAGCTGTGAGTGCCTTTAATGACAAAGCACCGTTAACGCGTTCGCGGACCACGTTTGGGAGAATATCGCTGCAAGTGCTTTTCATCACGTTTCCTACCGCAACTGTTGTGAAAACGTGATACAAGACGCTAAATTCGTTTTGCCGAAATCTTCTTTTTCATGTGAGATAAGTTTGTCTGCTGTAAGCGTCTTTCGATTACATGCTCATTCTACAATCCCCTATAGGATTTATCACGGAAAAAAAGTTGCGAACATTAAAATCCGCAACTT
The DNA here is from genome assembly GCA_016291655.1 of Lachnospiraceae bacterium. GTDB lineage: Bacteria > Bacillota > Clostridia > Lachnospirales > Lachnospiraceae > RGIG3528. The sequence continues at coordinate 5,196 of JAEEYF010000010.1, forward strand.
TTTTGTTCCCGCAAACGGGTTCTTATTAAATTCACGAAGCTTTCTGGCTCTATCACCTTCACCATAGGTCCGAAGCCCAGGATCCTTATGACCATTTCCACTTCGTCATCCGCGTCATAGATTATGCTGACCTTATATCTGTCCTCCCCGATCTTCTCCGCTTCCTTTTCAAAATGCGCAAAGTGAAGGAGCACTCTCTCCAATGCATTCCTTCGGTCATACAGTTCCAGCACCACTTGCTTTTTGACAGGTCCCGGAGTGTCCGGCTTCTCATATTCTTCCGTTGCTCTTACGCAGCTTCTGATCCTACCGAGATTTATGGCTGAATTAAATCTCTTTCCGGCAGCGATAACTCTGAACTTGTCGTCCTTCTCGGAATACTCAAAGTAAAGCGGCAAAACGATCTTCTTCATTGTCCGTCCCCATCTGTTATCAACCCTTATCCTGATGGGATAACTGTTTCTCACAGCATCCAGGACACTTCTGAAGATCTTTTTGTATTCTTCGCTTTCAAAATCATCCCCGTCGCCATATTTATCGAAGACAAAATAATCTTCACTCGTAAACAGCGGTTCCACATCCGGCCAATCAGGGAGCTCATCGGTAAACAGCCTTACTCTGGGATCCTGCATAACAGCCTTAAGCCATCTCTTTTGAAGCAGTGTGAGTGGCATCTCAGGCTTTTGATTTAAAACCGTGGTTCCGTCGTCTTTTATGACCTGCCATCTTTCCTCTACCATGGCTGTTTCCACGTTCATGGCACTTTCGCCGAAGGCATCCTCTTCAACTATCTTTCTGATCTCACCCTTTGAAAGAGGATGATCCAGGGCTTCGCCTATAACGTGAGCCACCGCGTTATAATATGCACTGTATAATTCACTGAAGATCATGAGTTTCACCACCTTCCGTGAGATACATATCGTACATTTCCTTAAGATCATCCTTAAACTGCTTTTCCAGTTCCTTATCCGAAAAACTGATCTCGGTGATCCTGCATATGAACGTCCTTATCCAAGGAACCAGTTCACTGGCGTCATAAACATCCGCGCTGAACTTGCAGGTGTTCCTATCTATCTTCGTTACCGTTCCGCACCGCTTTTCACGCATCAGTCTTTTGGGGATGTGCCATTCACTCTTACCGTAACGTATGGTGAATTCCACGTGTTCCATATGCTCCCCGGAGCGTGCCTGAGTGCTGACACCCCATATGTGCGGAAGAATACGTTTCAGTGTACGTCTCATGGGATCGAACATTTCGCTCTCTTCCCCAAGCTTCACCGAAAGGATGTTGTCAAGCCTGATTGGCGTGATCCTTTTAAACCTCGGAGAATAGGCCATGAGATACTGCCTTCCGTTCTGAACGCTGACCATAACTTTGAGCGGAACCACGTGATTTTCGATTATCTTTTCCCTGTTTCTGTGAGTCACCTCAAGAGTGATGTTCCGCTTCTCATGCATAGCCTCAAAAAGGTCACAAAGGATCTCGCTGTCCATGGCACTTGTAATATAATGATGCTTAAAGGCAAACAACTCATCGTGTCTGCCGGCTTTATCAAGTAAAAACGAGCCTATCACGCCGCAGGGCGCAACCTCAGAGAAGAAATCCAGGATCGTGGGATCCGGCAGTTCTTCTTTCTCAACACGGCTGTATAATACGGTCTTTCCCTGCTTCTCGGATCTTACGATCCCTTCCGCTTCATATTCCTTTAGTTTCTTTCTTATAGTGGACTCATCAAAGGTCTTTGGCTCATCAAACTCCGAAAGATACTCATCTGCTCTTTCCGCTATCTCAACAATGGAAAGAGGCTCTTCACTGCCGTTCAGCACATCCATCAGGATGAAGTGCAACGTAATATCTCCGTCAGTAAAGCTTTTCGCTTTCCACGCCTTGTACAAAGGATTGTGATGTAATACTCGGCTGTCTATAGAGATAAAGACGTTCTTCCCTTCAGCTGTCTGTCTGAAACGCATATGATCACCCAGCCAGCTTTCCAGCCGTCTTCTCTCGTCATCATATGACCGCCCGCTCTTTTTTGTATACTCGTCCCGGCTCTTGAAACCGTAAACATAGAACTCCCGCATATAATCCCTGATGCGGTTAAAGTTTTTGATCACTTCGCTGTATGCCACGGTTACACTCCTTTCGAGACTTCATAATGGTTTATTATAGTCTTTTCAAAGGAGTCGTGCAAATCTTTTGCAAAAAGAAAATCGGCGGCGCAAAACTGATATGTACCCTCCTCATATAATCAAGTGTTTTTTATTGAAAAATCAAGGCTTTTAAGCCCTGCCTATCTCAGCAAATGAGTCACGATCATGGATATTTCTTGGTATCAGGTACCGAAATAGCAGTTGTTGGGTATACGAAATAGAACGTCTTTGTTTTCGCTCTACATGGCCTTGTTGTATGCCCCTTCCCTCTATGGCAGCGAACCTCCTATATCCACCAGGATCATCCC
>JAEEYF010000086.1 GCA_016291655.1 Lachnospiraceae bacterium
CAGGCTACGATTTTGCTATCCCTTCTTCTCGCCTACTCTTCGCAGAGTAAACCTTGGGAGTCGCTCTGGGGTTCGTCGGCAACTACGCCCCTTGTGGACTTTCACCACAGATTGACGGCATGCCCGTCATACAAAAACAGGCGTCAAAACTTTTAAAGTTTTAACGCCCAAACTTTTTACTTAAACAATTCAAGATCGATGTATGCACCCATCGCCCTGTAGCCGTCGTTGTTCGGATGAAGATAGTCATTCTTTAGATCTGCCTTCATCGTATCGGTATTCTTCTCGTCTCTCAACAGTTCATCGAAGTCTATGACTGCATCAAAGCCCGATTCCTCCGAACGTATCCATGCATTGACCGCCTGACGTACCTTCTCGTGCATCTCGGTATAATAACCGTTGTTCCTGAAGGGAGTGATCGTTCCTCCGTAAACCTTTATGCCCTTTTCATGAGCTGCCTTTACCATGTCGGAAAGTCCTGAGATAACGCTGTTTCTTGTTCCCTCTTCGGACCATGCATATCCGATATCATTGACGCCGATGAGAATGATCGCATATTCCACGCCGTCATGTTCCAAAACATCCCGTGCATATCTGTCCTTGCCCGCAGGTCCGTTTCCTCCGTAGATCGAGTTTCCGCCGATACCTGAATTAAGCACTCCGACCATCTCGGTGCCGCTGTTCGCCTGAAGCCTTTCAGCCAGCACATCACTCCATCTGTTGTAGGAATTTGTCTTTACTCCGTATCCGTCAGTGATCGAATCGCCGAAGCATACTACCGCCCGCGCTTCCTCCGGTGCATATACATCCACATCCGAGAGGAAATACCAGCTTGTCTTGGTCTTGGGATCCTTGAAAAACTCATCGGTAAGATGACTTCCGGCCAGCAGATAGTTGTCGGAACGGGAAGCTGTGTGACTCGTAACCGTTTTAGGCACCTTGCTTCCGAATTCCGTGGTAACGGAAAGGAAATCCAACGGAAGAAGCGAAAAATCGATGGGATCGCTGGTAACAGTTCCGCCCGCGGGGATCGTTACACTCTCGCTGCCGTTAAAGGTCAACACCTTGTCTGTATCGGTGAGTATCTTGGATGAATCGGATTTTACGGCTATGGCGATATGCGTGCTCTTCATTTCAACTTCGCTTTCGCCCATGATGTTTGAAAATGTAAGCCTGATCCTGCTTCCGCCCATGGAAACGCGGATGATCTGCCTGAAGGTGTTATTTGCAAGACCGGGAGCGGGAGGATTGTGTTCATTTCCTGCCACAAGCTGAGCACTTGCCCATGTACCAACCCATTTTGTTGCGTCGGGAGCGGGTACTGCCGTCGGCCTCTGAGTAGGAGTCGGCGTATCGGTTGCAGTAGGTCTGGGAGTGCTTGTAGGTCTTGGTGTATTTGTAGGTTTCGGAGTAGCAGTGGGTTTGGGGGTGGGTGTCGCTGTGATCACCCAGGGTGTGGGAGTGGGAGCAACCACAGGCTCTTTTCCCGCACATCCCGCAAGAGACAGTGCCGTTACTGTCGCAAATGCAACTGCCAAAGCTCTGACTAACTTTTTCATGGTAATATCCTCTTCTCTTCGTTTCTCAGTTCGTTAATAACTACTTGGTGCCATCTTCAGGAAGCGGTCCGTCCGCAAACAGACAGGTCGTCAGTTTGCTGAAATCGGTGTCAACTTCCTTACCGTATACATAATGTTCGGTAAAATCTATAAATCTCACCACATCCTCGTCGGTGACCATATGTCCCTTCGGATGGATGTTGAACACAACATTGTCTGCTTCTCCAAGAGCAGTGAAGATCTTCTTTGCTTCCTTATAGGTCTCCCACATTGCGGGGGGATTGGTCCAGTCCTCATGGAGGTAGGAAGAAGTGATGAACAGATACCTGTCCTGTCCCGCATACATTGCTGAAAGCAGGTTCTGGTCAACGGGAAGGTACTCGGGCTCACTGAAGGACCTGAAGTTATTGTTGAACCAATGGCCTTCCGTTCCTCCCTTAAGACTTGAGATCGGCTCATTTTGTGTAAAGGTGTATCTGCTTGAAGCTCCTATCGAAGAAAGATCGTAGGAATCTCCCTCGGAAACATATCTGAACATAGCCATACCGCCTGCTCCCGAGCAGGTGGGAACGGAAACCTTGATCCTCTTGTCAAATGCTCCCGCTACCGCAGTAGCCTTGCCGTATCTTGAAACACCGGTGATAACAGAGACTTCGGGATCTATGCCGTAGTAATCTCCCATTCCCTGTTCCAGAGCATCCACAACCTTACTGAAGCCCCAGCCCCACGCCATGAGAGCCCCTGTCTGTTCGTTCCATTTGTCCCCGTAGGGATAGATGTCATAGAATATGCCTCTCCGCCCGCTGTCATCGGAAGCAAGATCCGTAGGCATAAAAGTGATGACCGCATAGCCTCTGTTGTTTGCATATTCCGTCTGCTGAAACCATCCCAACGCTATGATGTAAGGCCAGCCCTTCTCGGGCTTTTTCACCTTTGTTTCATCGGGTACGGAAACTGTAATGTTAAAGCTTCCTTTTCTGCCGTCGTTTTCAACGGTAATGGTTGCTTTGTCCTTTTCCGCATTGTATTCAAGAGTTTCTCCGGTGCCGTCGCGATAAACGCCGTAGATGTAATATTGATAGAGCTTCGAGATCTCGTCAACACGCTTCTCCCAGTCCTTTTCAATATCAACCTTTGTTCCGTCGGCAAACGTAAACGCATCGGGATACTCGGGCTGAGCCGTAAGCTGACCGACAGGGGTCATATTGCTGCCGTCTCCGAGCTTTTTGAAGCTTTCCTTCAATTTCTCATTCATAGCCTTATACTCCTCCGTTGTCCCCTTCGCTTCAAGAAGTGCATCCGCTTCCTTGACCGCCTCGTCAACAACTTCGGGATTAGCATACTTCGACTTGTCGTAATTGCGAAGGAAATTTGCATAGCTTTCCAGATTGCGATAGGCAGTGTCTCTTGCCAGCTCCTCCTCGGTCATCACAACAGGTGTGGGCGTTGCCGGCTTTGGTGTCGGTGTTGCAGTATAATAGACCGGCTGCTGAACGGGCTGTTCCTGTGCCTTTTCACCGCAACCTGCTGCCAGGCATGCCAAAAGACACAGAAGAAAAAAAGTATTTCTCCGCATGATGATTCCCCTTTCTTCTGTGTCTCATTATAAACCGATATTTTATTTTTTTCTCTTAAATATTAAACAAGATCATTTTAGCAATGAATGATAAACCCTGATCTCACGAAAGCAACATTCTGTCGTTGTCCAGGTTTTTGCCCGCATTCTCTCGGAATTTGCGTAAAAGATCGTCCGTTGTCAGGTTCTTTTTCTCATCGCCCTCCACATCATAGATGATATTTCCGTTATCCATCATTATAAGACGGTTTCCGAGCTCAAGTGCCTGATGCATATTATGGGTGATCATGAGGCAGGTGAGGTTGTTCTCCTCAACTATTTTCTTTGTCAATTCGATCACCTTGTCCGCAGTCGCGGGATCGAGTGCCGCAGTATGTTCATCAAGCAGCAGCACCTTCGGAGGATTATAGGTTGCCATAAGAAGAGTAAGTGCTTGACGCTGGCCTCCGGAAAGCAATCCCACAGGCTGCTCAAGCCTTTCCTCAAGCCCCATTTCCAAAAGTGCGAGTTTTTCAACGAACGCGGCTCTTTCAGCCTTTTTGATCCTTGAGAACCAGCCGCCTTGCCCGGCAGCCAGAGTGAGGTTTTCCTCTATGCTCATTCCCGGCGCGCTTCCCAGCATGGGATCCTGGAAAAGCCTTCCGATCTTCCTGGCTCTCCTGTGATCTGACTGCATGGTAATGTCCTCTCCGTCAAGAAGTATCCTTCCGGAGTCGGTGATAAAACTGCCCGCGATCGCATTAAAGAGTGTGGATTTTCCCGCTCCGTTGGAGCCTATTATGGTGATGAAATCTCCGTCTTTTACCGTAAGAGAAAGGTCGGAGATGGCAACCTTTTCGTTTATCGTCTTAGGATTAAAGGTCTTTGATATATGCTTGATCTCAAGCATTTTCATCCCTCCTCTCCGTGATCGCCTGTTTCTTCAGATCCATCTTCCTCTTAAACATCGGATATTTCGCCTTTGCATAGGGTCCGAAGATCGCTGCGATAACGATAACCGATGAAACAAGCTTCAGCATTGAAGCAGGCATATTGAATCTGAGCGCCACCGTATATACCAGTCTGAAAACACAGGCACCGAGAACCGCTCCGATGGCTTTCTTCGTAACCTTGCCCTTGTTGAGGAACACACTGCCGATAAGGAGCGACGCAAGCGCTACGGTAACCATGCCGCCGCCTATGTCTATGTTTGCGGCCTTCTGAACCTGTGCCAAAAGGCAGCCGGAAAGAGCCGTAAATGCATTGGCAACGCAGAGACCGACTATGGTGGTAAAAGCCGGGTTGATGGAGGAAGCCTTGACCATCGCAGGATTGTTACCCGTTGCGCGGATTGCAAGTCCGAGACGTGTTCTCAGGAAAAACGACAGGAACAGGATAACAAGAACAACAAACACAAGTGCGGTGATGACCTTGTACCAGTCCGCAAGGATCGTGGGAGCAAGCAGATCCTTCATCATTGTAAAAACTGTTTTCGTCTTGTTGAGATTAACCAGAGACGAATTTTTCATTATTGCAATATTTATGGAATAAAGACCGGTATTCACTACGATTCCCGAAAGCAGACTGTCAATGCCCATCTTGGTCTGAAGTATCGATACCACAAAACCGGAGATCATTCCGGCCAGCATTGCAGCGAAGATCGACAGGATCGGATGGCCGGAGAGCGCAACCATTGCACCCACAGCAGCTCCCATTGTAAAGCAGCCGTCTGTGGAAAGATCGCACACATTCAACATTGAATAACTCAGGAACAGCGCCAGCACCGTAAGAGCACTGATGAGCCCAAGCTCAAGCGTTGTCTGTATCAGGATCATCATAATGAAAACCTCCAATAATCAATAAATAAAGATCATTTAAAAGACTCAGCTGTCTTGATCTCCTGAACCTTTGTGCAAAGGGGAGCGAATGTCTTTTTGATCGTCTCATAGTCATAGCCGATCACCTTGCAGATATCCGTGTTTACTGTAGCAGTTCCGTTATCAAAGGTACGAACGGGAACTGTAGCGGGATCCTTCTCTTCAACAAGGATCTCCTTGATCATTTCTGCTGTTTCAACACCGAGATTTGCATAGTCAACACCGTAGCCGAGGAAAGCTCCGTTAAGAGCAAAGGAATCAGCTCCCGCATAGTGAGGGATCTTTGCATCTGCAAGCTTTTCATAGATGGAAAGTTCAGCCTGCATGATGGTGTTGTCACTGGGAGTGAAGATCGCATCTACGCCGTCAGCAATCAAAGCGTCAGCTGCAAGCATTACTTCGGAAGGATTGGTGCCTGTATGCTCTACGAACTTAACTCCCTTTTTGTTAAGGTAATCCTTTGCCTGAGCAATTGCTGTTGTGGAAGCATCCTGACCTGCATCATAAAGAAGTCCGATAAGGTCCGCATCAGGATCAGCGGCAAAGATGAGATCGAAGATCGCTGCGGTATCAAGATAATCGGAAGTGCCGGTAACATTTGCGCCGGGCTTTTCGAGTGAAGCAACAATGCCTGTAGCGAGAGGATCCGAAACAGCGGCAAATACTACGGGAATCTTGTTATCCTCTGTAGCGCCCTGCATAGTCATTGCAACGGGAGTTGCAACACCTACCATGAGATCCACTTTCTGAGCGATGAAGTTCTGAATGATCTGGTTCATTACATTTGCATCCGCATTGCAGTTCTGATAGAGGATCTCGAACTTTACGTTTTCGGATTCGTAGGACTTAAGTGTATCCTGAATGTTCTCACAGATCTGATTGAGGGAAGCATCATCAACGTAGTTGCAGATACCGATCTTAAAGGTGTCAGCTCCGCCCTTTTTGCCGCAGGCTGTAAGGCCGATGAGCATTGTGAGCGCGATCATCATGGTTACGATTTTTTTCATTGTCTTTTTCATTTTGTTTTCTCCTTGTCTTTTTATGTAAATGAACTGGTTTTGCTCCGGGACAAGAATATAAAAAAACCTGTCCAAAGCAGTTATCTGCTGGGACAGGTTTGAATGATCAATTTCCTGCGGTGCCACCCGGCTTGGTGTGATTACTCACATCCTCTCACACGTACTCAACCTAATGGAAGTCTTTATACGTTGCTGTTCTTAACGAAGTGTCGTCTCCGTCTCGCCTACCGTACCCGGTTCGGTTCGCCCTCGGAAGCCCATTCATCATCATCCTTGCTGCCGCAATCTCACCGCCTGCGACTCTCTGAGTGTAGGTTCAATGATTACTTACTCTTCTTCAACGGTTTTGACATACTTTAGCATAGCAACGCAACATTGTCAAGAGTTCTTTTTAAAAAAGGTAATCCTATACAGCGCTCCGAAAAAATGCTATTATGTCCTTATGATCTTTGTAATTGCGGAGGTTTTATATGCACGGGATAAAGAAAAAAATATTTAACATCATTCAGATCGGAAACAAAAACGACATTCCCAGTACTCTTTTTGACTACGGAATAGTTGCTGTCATAGCCGTAAACCTTTTTGCAACACTGTTTTCGACCTTTGAAGCCTCTGCACCCTATACAGGCATGATAAACACGATCGAAACGGTGACCGTGATCATTTTTACCGTCGAATACATATTGCGCCTCTGGACCTCTGAAAATCTCTATCCCGCCTCCGCCCGAGGCGTTGCGGTTCTTAGATACATTTTCTCGTTCTACGGTCTCATAGAGCTTTTCACTTTCCTGCCCTTCTACCTGCCCTTCATTTTCCCGGCAGGAGCCGTAGCCTTCAGAATGTTCCGTGTCATCCGTATTCTTCGTCTGTTTAAGATCAATGCCCAGTATGACGCCTTTAACGTTATCATTTCCGTTTTGAAGGACAAGCGAAATCAACTGCTCTCCTCCATTGCGATGATCCTGATCCTCATGGTCTCCGCTTCGCTCTGCATGTATTCCTTAGAGCATGAAGCTCAGCCCGAACATTTCCAAAACGCTTTTTCCGGGATCTGGTGGGCTGCATCCACCCTTCTGACCATAGGCTACGGAGACATATACCCCGTTACCATAGCGGGTAAGATCATGGCTATAATCATTTCCTTTCTTGGCGTCGGAATGGTTGCCGTCCCCACAGGTATCATTTCAGCGGGTTTCGTGGAGCATTATACCAGAGCCTGTGATCTGCCCGCTTTAAAGCAAGGCTCTTCCCTCGAACTCATCACCTATAACATTTCCCCCGATCATCCCTGGGCCAACAGAGCCCTGAATGAGATCAACCTTCCCCGACACGAGATCGTAGCCATGATAATCCGCGGCTCGGAGGAATTGATCCCCCACGGCGGAACCACGCTTTTGCCGGAGGATACGGTGATAATCTACAAGAAAAAGCAGATCTCTTAAAGCACTCTGAAGCAATTACAGATCAATTCCAGTTCGAAGCCGAGATAATACTTTGTTTTTCTCAGCCTGAAGGGAATGTGTTTCACTTTTTGTATGTCCCGAAGACCTTCCGCAACAGCCTTAAGATAGGTTCCAGTGAGACCGTGTCTCAGGAAGAACAGGGATTTCAGCAATATGCCCGCCAGAATAAAAGGCAGGTTGATCAAATGCATCAGGAAAGGCATATTCTTGTAATTCATCCATACAAGGTTCCTCGTTCCGAACCTTGTTTTAAATTCATTGTATTTCTTTCCGCTCTTATTGGCGGTTCCGCTGCCGTAATGGATCACCTTGGCCTCAGGAACATAGACGTTCTTATAGCCCGCAAGCTTTGCTCTGATGCCAAGATCCAGATCTTCCCGATAGGCAAAAAATGCATCATCCAACAGACCTATCTCATCAAGAACGGACTTTCTGTACATGCACGCCCCTCCGCAGGCCGCGGTCACGGACGTGCTTTTTTCGTATTTTGACGCAGGTTTCCTGTTTCCTCTCTGAAAAGCCAGTCCGAAGATGGTGTAAAGATCCCCCGCATCATCCGTAAGTGTTCTGTCGGAATACATGAGCATCTGTGCCGCTGCCGCAAAAACACGATGATCCTCATCCAAGGTCTTCTTAAGATTTTCCGTAAAGCCCGGCAATATCTCCGTGTCATTGTTAAGCAGCAGCACATATTCTCCCCTGCTCGCCCTGATACCTTGGTTTACAGCAGGCGCAAAGCCGCGGTTTTCGGAGTTTTCTATGATCCGGACATAGGGATGCTCTTCTCTCATCCACTGAACCGAACCATCCTTGGAAGCATTATCCACAACAATGATCTCAAGCTCATCAAAAGAAACCCCGGCAAAAGAGCCGAGGCATTTTTCCAAAAAATGTTTTCCGTCCATGTTGGGAATTACTACGGATATCATTTACAGTTTCAAAACCTCCATGATCCTGGATGCGGCATTACTGTCGCAATGATCGAAAGCCTTCTCTTTAAACTGATCCAGCTTGATAAGACTGTGTTTGGCTGTGTCTGAGGCCAAGTTCAATATCTCCTCCGTCAACAGGTCTATCTTTCTGATGACAGGTCCCGGAACAAAGGTACCGTAATCCTCATAAAATCCTCTTTCCTGCTCCGCATAATAATCCAGATCCGGCGCATAGAAAAGGATCGGTCTGTCAAGTATCGCAAAGTCATAGCAGATCGAGGAATAGTCGGTGACCAGCAGATCCGCCTTCTTGAGAATGGTATTAAGATTTTCCTGACCCGAAACGTCTGCGCAGTTTCCGAACATGAAAAACTCGGATCGTCCCTTCAATTCCCGGGTCACATACGGATGCAGACGAAGCAGGACCTGTATCTTTCTGTTTCCTGCCTGCAGCTTGCGAAGCATGGAACGTATCTCGTAATAGGGTGCGTCACCGGGTATGCCCTCCCTGAAGGTTGTGGCAAAAAGCACGGTAAACTTTTCCTTATCGCGTATGTCTTCTCCCTGTCCCACGGCTCTGAAGAGCTCATCACACCTCGGGCTTCCGGTAACATAGATCTTCTCATAGGGCAAGCCGAAGCAATTCTTATATATCTGTCCGGTGTATTCCGACGCCACAAAAAGATGGGTGATCTTGGAATCGGCCGATCTTTCCAGTTCCAAAAGCGGTCCCTCGGTGGTGTCAAGCCCGAAACGCTTGATAGTACCCGTACCGTGCCAAAGCATCGCTATCTGTACATCCTCTGCGATATTGCAGAATCCCATCGGCAAAAAGGTATTATCAAGAAAGATCGTTTGGGAAGACGCCATTTGAAAACTTTTTATGACAAAGAACCTGAACGCCCGCAGGATATTTTTCCCGAATGCCTCATCTTCCCGTGTAAGAGTATATGTCTTGTACCCCTTTTTTTGGGCGGTCTTCAACATCACTCCGCAATTTCCGAAAAGGCTGCCGTCATGTGTCATCACGAAGAAGATCGCTTTTCTCTTCAGCGGTAACCTTGCTCTGAGATCAAAAAAGAATGAGAACAGCCTGTAGCCCTTTATTTTCTTTTTTAACAATTCGATCTGCATCTTATATATTATACTTCAGGTAGATCAATACCCATACCTTCTTGTCCGAATCATAACTGATGCTCACGATCATCTCAACCGGAATGCTCTGATTGTTTAAATAGGTTGTAAGCTTGTCAATATACTTAAATTCAAGAAATGTATACTTGGTAGGCAATGAATTGTGCTCCATAAACCCTCCTCCGAGATAGCCTTAAAGGTTACAGAATAATGCTAAATATTACACTCTACTATATCTCATTAAGCAAAAAAAGTAAAGCGGACATTAGTCCAAACCTTTCATAAAAGAGGCAGTCCGTAACGTTTTGCGGACTGCCTTCGGATTTTATTTTGCGAAAAATTTTTCCATGATCTCTTTTACGTTTGCGGGGTCGATGGGCTTAGAGATGTGCTCATTCATTCCGCACTCCTTGGACATTTTTACATCCTCCATAAAGGCGTTGGCCGTCATCGCTATGATGGGCACCTTCTTGGCATCATCCCTGTCCATGGAACGTATCGCTCTCGTGGCCTCATAGCCGTTCATAAGCGGCATCATTATATCCATGAATATGCACTTGTACTCGCCGAGAGCGGAGGCTCTGAATTTGTAGACCGCATCCTCGCCGTCCACAGCTTCCACAATCTCCATATTCATGCCCTTAAGCATATCCACCGCGATCTCACGGTTAATGTCATTGTCCTCCACCAAAAGGATCTTTACATTCTTAAGGTCCAAAGTCTTGTGCTCATCCTGTTTTCTTTCCGCCTTGTGTGCTTCCGCGTTCATATCAACGTCAAAGTCAAAATTCAGTGTAACTATGGTCCCCACGTTCAATTCGCTTTGAATGTCTATCGTGCCGCCGAGCATATCCACAAAGTTCTTAACGATAACCATTCCGAGGCCTGTACCCTTGTACCTTGAATGCATACCGTCCCTTTCCACCTGCGAAAACGGCTCATATATCTTTTTCAGGAATTCCTGAGTCATACCTATTCCCGAATCCGCTATCGTGAATTTCATATGCAGTTTTTTACCGTCGGGTGACAGCTTGTTCTCCGTCCGATAGATGATGTTCTTTCCATCGGGTGTATATTTAACGGCGTTTGACAGAATGTTCAAAACCACCTGACGCAGCCGCAGCCCGTCCGTCAGAACGCTTTCCGTTGCAGGTGCCTGACAGTCGGTGATGATCTCAAGTTTTCTGTCCACCATATAGCCCTGCATGATGGACATGAAGTTGTTTTCCATCTCCCTGAGATTTACGGGATCGTGTGCAATAATGATCTTTCCGCTCTCTATACGGCTCAGATCAAGGCTGTCGTTTATCAATGACAGCAGGTGATCGGAACTGCTTTTTATCTTTTCGAGGCAATCCTCCACTCTTACGATATTATCAAGATTTTCCAGGGCTATCCTTGTCATTCCCACGATCGCATTCATGGGAGTTCTGATGTCATGGCTCAGATTCGCGAAAAAGCCTGCTTTTGTGGCACCGGCCTGTTTGGCTTCTTCATAGGCCCACTCAATGGCCGCCTCCTTTTCAAGTTCCTTTCGCTTGATCTCATCTATGAGTTGTATCGAGAATACAACGTCGTTGATCCTGCCGTATTGATCCTTGTTAACCCGGGTTATGGATATCTTTGCCCAGTCACCCTCTGCATTCACATAATCCAGAGTTATGGTCTTTTCCTCTTCCATTCTCTCGTTAATGGTCGAGGGGTTCACAAAATCCATGACCTTATCGCAGTGATCGGGATCCACATTCATTCTCAATATGCCTAAGGCAGTCTCAAGGTTACTTTCTTCGGGAAGAAATTTAGCCGTTTTGTTGCTGTATACCAGTGTTTTATATCTATTGTGTAGCAGGCTTGCATAAACCAGCACGGTGTATGTCTCGGATATGGCGTTGTTCAACGCTTCCGCCTTCTTTTCCTCGATTATGCTCCTGACCATCCACAAAACGCTCTTTGCTTCCCCGTTCATGCCTCTGGAATAGACCAGAAACTCTATACGTACCCAGCCGAGTTCCGTTGTGACGATATCCAAGGAAAGCTTGTTTTGCATACGCAGTCTGTAGGACAGGGTGGAAAGGTTAAAGAATTCCCGATCCTCCTTTGATGCGTTCGGATAAAGATGCTCCGCAACCCATACGTCCATTTTTTGCTGAACGCCGTCAGCAAAGCCCTCGAATCTGCGATTGTCGGCAAAGGGCTTGATAGGATTCATTTCTCCGTTCACCATATCTATCTTGTATACCGCAAGATAAAGCTCGGATACGGATCTTAGGAAATGAAGATTTTCCTGAGCCTGCCGCTTTTCTCTGTCAATTACCTCCTCAGAAAAAAGCACATACTTAACATCCCCGTTCTCTTCCCTGTAGATCACCTGAAAAGAGCATCTGCACCAGTGCTCGTCGTTATCCACATACTCGAAAGTGACCTCGTCTCTTTCGGAAAGCCTTCGTCCGAGGTCATCAAGAAGCAGAAACCTTCTCATGCTTTCCCTGAATTCCTTATGCTCGAGACTTGACGCAAAAGCGTTAAAATCATTGCGAACATTATCGGAAGCATTGCAAAAGCCCGGAGTTTTTTTATTGATCTCATGCTTCGTGTAGCATTCGTTTTCGAGGTCGATAAGACAAGCGCTTCTGAAATGCTGTCCGAGCCTTCTCGAAACAGCATTGGTAAGCATCATGGCTTCATTGTTTTTCCTGATGATATTCCTATATGAATCGCTGTCCCCGTCCGCTTCCCTTTTTCCCCTCTGGAAGTTTTTGAACATTGTGGTTTCAAGTTCATTCCCCGTGGTACCGATGACATCCATCATGTTCTGTATGGCATATAGACCGCCCACACGATTCTTTATGTTATATATCGTGAGAAAGCCGATAACCACACCATAACTGAACACCGGCATAAATATCTCGTTTTTGACGCCTACACTGATCATCTTATTGTAGACTTCCCGGTTATCCTCCGCCATCTTTTCCACATTGCTTACATAGCACACTCTGCCCGGCTTAAACTCGTTTTTCATCCTGTTGACAAGCAGCAATGAGAACTCCTCCGCCTTGGGCTTTTTTTCTTCTTCATCCGCCTGAAGCACGGTACTCAGATATATGCTTCGATCTCGGCCGTACACAACAAAATAGGACGCAGCAGCGTCAAAATAGGTGCATATGCGGTCAAGCGTCCATTCTACGCGTTCCCTGAAAGATGTGTCACTCTCAGCAAAATGCATCATGCTTTCACTGATAAGATTCAACGTCTTTGCGGGTTCTATGTCCGCTTCACGTATGGCTATGTCACTGTATGTGGTTTTATATCTGTCCATAAGATAATTAAGAACGTATTCTCGGGAACATAATTTTTTATCTGACATAAGGTACCTCCCGGTACAGACCTGTAAATCGATTTAAACAAAATTATATCTGACGCCCGAAGATATATCAAGAAAATTACAGGTATTGTTAGAAAATTTATATATATTTTATATCTTTTCCGACAAAAAAAGTCCGGCATGCAGTCCGGACTCCATATGTCTGTTTTATTCCCTTAGGCTTCGGTAAGTTCTCTGTCGAGCCTTGTAACGCTTTCAACAAGCTCAGCCAGCTTCTTTTCGCTGTCGTGAGCCATCTTTACGACCTGCTCGGAAGAAGCGGTCTCTTCCTCGGTAAGAGCCGTGAGATTGGTGATCTCATCGCTCAAACCTCTTACGCCGCTGACAGAAGCCTGTGCGGCTTCCTTAACCTCTCTGACATCGTTAAGCACGCCCTTGGTCATTTCTTCCATGCTGCGGTTTGCATCCATGAGCTGCTCGGAAAGTTTAAGCTGTTCAGCAGCACTGACGCCCGAAGTCTTGGTATATTCCGTAACGTCACGAACGCTGGCCAGTATCCTTTCAACACTGTCATTCATCTTCTTAACCGTTTCCTTGGTATTGTCGGCAAGAGAACGTATCTCTTCCGCCACAACCGCAAAGCCTCTGCCTGCCTCGCCCGCTCTTGCGGCTTCGATGGAAGCATTAAGCGAAAGCAGGTTCGTGCGGGAAGCTATATCATTGACCAGGTCTGCCATTTTAACGATATCATTGGTATTTTCTTCAAGAACCACCGTGGAATCCACAGCCAGCTTCATCTGTTCATCGATCTTTGAAGCTGCTCCCGCAACCTTGTCCGTAATATCCGACTGAACCTTGATGGTCTCCGCCTGACGGTTACCGGTTTCCATAGCCTGTGTTGCATGTGAGCCCACCTCGTCAGTCTTGGTGCTGACGGTCATAGTGTTGCTCTGCTGTCTCTCGGTCGTCATAGCCACCTGCTCAACACCTTCCGCAACCTCTTCCATGGAACGGTTAACATTTCTGATATTGTCAAGAACCTCGTTGAAGCCTTCACTCACCTCGCTCAAAGTCTTTCTTACATTTTCAACGATCTTCCTGTTCTTTTCAGATTCAACCGCTGCCTTTTCGGAGCCTTCCTTCGCAACCTGTATCTGCTCGGCCGAATGCTTTGTCGTCAGTTTAAAATACAGCCAAAAAGCGACGAAGGTGTATAATATTCCGGTAAGCAAAAGAGCCGAACCGCCGCCTGTAAGCTGAGGATCCTCTCCCATAGCCATCTTGATGCCGAAAAGGATTTCCGCAACCGCCGATATGCCCACCGTTGTAAGCATCAAGCGCATATCTCCCATCAACAGGACCACAGCCAATATGGGGAAAGCGAATACCACCGCACTGACCTCGGTTGCCGCCAAAAGGACTACAATATAAAAAGCCATTCCTTCCACAACATATATATATTTACTCTTAACTATGGGAAGTTTTCTTGTGTAAAGAATATTCAGGGGGATCGCGCCTACCATTACAACAACTTTCATAAGGCTCCAGATGTTGAACGGATCGGTTAAAAGTTCGACTATACCGGTTGCTCCGATAACACCTATC
Organism: Lachnospiraceae bacterium; assembly: GCA_016291655.1. Lineage (GTDB taxonomy): Bacteria > Bacillota > Clostridia > Lachnospirales > Lachnospiraceae > RGIG3528. The sequence goes on from JAEEYF010000086.1 coordinate 14,467, forward strand.
AGAAGCGAGATCAGAATGCACGCCAGCTTATTTGTTTCTTTTATCTGTCTTTCAAGCATAACCATATCTCCTTATCATTATGATTAACGGCAAAAAAAGCTTAAAAAGACCGCCGTTTTTGAAAAGTTCACTCTTTATTATACACTTTTTAGCCAATTTAAGCAATAAAACGTTTTAATACCGCTGAAATCGTGACTTTATGCCGTCTATTTATAAACAGACTCCCTCCAATAATTAATACAACTAATATAAATGAGAACGAAAAATTATTTTTATATTACCCGACAGGGTGTTACAATGACCTCATCATTCAGATCGGTCTTTTAAAAGCCGTAGATCAAAATACTTCGGAGGACAAAAATGGCTCAGAATTTTAAACCAATTAAAGAAGGAAAAGTTAGAGAAATCTATGATAACGGCGACAGTCTTATCATGGTTGCCACAGATCGCATCAGTTGCTTTGACGTGATCCTCGGAAATAAGGTTACCCACAAAGGTGCCGTGCTGACCCAGATGTCCAAATTCTGGTTCGATATGACGAAGGACATCATTCCCAATCATATGATCTCAACGAAGGCGGAAGATATGCCCGAATTCTTCCGTTCCGAAGAATTCAAAGGAAACACGATGATGGTCAAGAAGCTTACAATGCTTCCTATCGAGTGCATCGTGCGCGGTTACATTACCGGAAGCGGCTGGGCAAGCTACAAAGAGAACGGTACCGTTTGCGGTATCAAGCTTCCCGCAGGGTTAAAGGAATCCGAAAAACTCCCCGAGCCCATCTACACCCCCAGCACCAAAGCCGAGATCGGAGATCACGACGAAAACATTTCTTTTGAAAGATCCGTGGAGGTCCTCGAAAAAATGTTTCCCGGTAAAGGTTTGGAATACGGTACCGCAATTAAGGATGCCACCATCGCTCTTTATAAAAAATGTGCGGATTACGCACTTACCCGCGGTATTATCATCGCAGACACAAAGTTTGAATTCGGTCTTGACGAAAACGGCAAGATCGTGATCGGTGATGAAATGCTCACACCCGACTCCTCCCGTTTCTGGCCCGCAGAAGGTTACGAAGCAGGTCATTCACAGCCTTCCTTCGACAAACAGTTTGCCCGTGACTGGCTCAAGGCAAATCCCGGAAACAATTGGGTTCTTCCTTCCGAGATCGTTGAAAAGACCATTTCAAAGTACCTGCAAGGATTTGAAATGCTTACCGGTAAATCTCTCGAAAGCTCTGTCGAGGCTTAGTTTACCCGTAAAACGGAGATCGAACATTGGAAACAAAGCCAAACATATTTAAAGATCCGGACAGGATCAAAGTATATCTGGAAAAAGGCGGAGAACGGGGCTCCGCAGAAAAACTCGCCCGCACTCTCGGCATTGCTCTGACCGAAGATCCAGAAGAAGCTAAGGCCGCGGATGTTCTCCTTCGCTATGCCAAAAGCGGATTGTCTTTCGAAAGTGAAGGTCAGGTGCTTAAAGGAGATTTTGAGAATCTGCGCCATCGCCTTGAAAAGGGCAGAGTTGATCATGAGCTTCTCGTAAAAGCCGCGAAATTCAAGGGTGAGAAGGGGCCGCTTTCAGCCATAGATGCAACTGCCGGTCTTGGGGAAGACTCTCTCCTGCTTGCCTATGCAGGCTTTAACGTAACCCTGATCGAAAGAGACCCGATCATTGCCGCCCTGCTTAAGGATACGGTAAGGAGAGGCACAAGGGTCCCGGGTATATCGGAGGCCGCAAAGCGTATGACAGTGATAGAGGACGACAGCATCAATGTGCTTTCCAAGCTTCTTGACGCTCCCGACCTCATCCTTTTGGATCCCATGTTCCCTGCAAAGAAAAACTCCGGCCTGGTTAAAAAGAAATTCCAGATGATCTATCTTCTGGAACGTCAGAGCCGGGATGAAAACGAACTTTTTAATGCCGCTCTTTCGGCACATCCCCGCAAGATCGTCATCAAACGTCCCGCGGGAGGTCCCTGCCTCGGCGATATGAAGCCTGTTTATTCACTCAGCGGCAAAACAATAAGGTATGATTGCATAGTACTGTAAATAAAATGAGCCGTTCCGTTTTCGGGGCGGCTCATAAAACACAACAACAACCAACAAATGGAGGGAAAATATCTTTATTCGTCGAAAAGCTCCGGGCTTCAGATTTCAATATTAAAAGCAGCTTTTTGCTTTTCGATATCCTCTAAAGTAATGCTTTCAAGATAATCTTTAATCACCCTGTTCAGCCCCTCCCACACCGGGAGCGTTATGCAGGTGTTCGCTCTCGCACAAAGATTCCTGCTTCCTTCGAGACATGTAACCGGGGCCAGTCCGCCTTCCGTTATCTCCAATATCTCTGCCACCGTGTACTCCGAGGCTTTTCGATTTAACCTGTACCCGCCGTTCTTTCCTCTTTTTCCGTCAAGCAGTCCGGCTTTGGAAAGCAATACGACAATGCTTTCCAGGTACTTCATGGATATGTTCTGATCTTCTGCTATCTTAGCCAACGGCACATACTCTCCCGTCTCGTCTGCGGCAATCTCCGCCATGACTCTCAGTGCATATCTGCCCTTTGTGGAAATCAGCATTTCATCCTCCCAAACAAAATTTCATGATCGGTTTAATAAACCTGCATGTTTAGTAGGTTTTATTTTCTCATACTTTTTGTGGTTTGTAAATAGGAAAAACACAATCTGTAGTTAATATCTTGCAAAAAATCCGTGCATACGTTTTGAAATGTAGGTTGCAATACCTCCGGTAAATGCACCCGTGATAATAGCGGAAACTGTAAGAAGAGGCAGATAGCCGACCAGAGCCGGAGTCTGTGTGATGAGTATTGCAACAAGTATCTGACCGATATTGTGAGCGATGGCTCCGATCACACCGCAGACCCATATCTGGCTTTTGGTTACGATCCTCTTTACAAGAAAGGTTACGAAAAAACACAGCATTCCCCCCGCAAGGCTGTACAACAGCGCCATCACTCTTCCGGTGAACATGCTTCCCATGCCTGTCCTGAGTAAAAGGATAATGAGCGCATCCACCGGGCCAAGTTCAAAAACAGCCACCAGTGTGATCACGTTGGCAAGTCCGAGCTTAACGCCGGGGATCGGTACGATCTCGGGAAGCTGCAGCTCAACAACGAAAATGATAAGCGCCAGCGCGATAAGGATTGCATCCAATGTTATTCTTTTGGTTGATATTTTATGCTTTGTCATATGAATTGCTTTCGTCCCTTCAGATTCATTCGGAAACAGCATCGGGACCTTCTTCGATCATTGCGTTCTTTTCTATCCTGATGACCAGCTTGTGAGGCAGACAGCAGACAGGTGCAGCCGAATCCGATATCCAGCCCGATCTGACACACACCTTATCCGGACAATCCGCTTCTATAACTCTGATCCTTCCCTTTTCCACTTTGACAACGTTTGTTCCTCTGTGGGAAGTGACGGTAAAGGTGTAAGGCTCAGTAACGGCCGACAGATCAACGGATCTGATGCATTCACCGTCCATATAAACGTTTGCGATCGTTTTGCCGGTGGGCTTCAGAAATATCCAAAGACTTAGTCCCATGCATATGACCAGCAGGCCTGCAAACACCGCGATCCAGGTTTTGGTCTTAATCATGATACAGCACCTCCGGTACAACCCCCGCATATTCCCCCAGGGGCGAGAAATCGTCCTTTACTCCTTCCGTCACATATATCCTGCCGTCTTCCGCTATGAATACCGCATCAAAATCATCACTGTTATTCCAAAGTTCAAAGGCCTTTTCCGGCCCCATCGCGAAAAGAGAGGTCGAAAGACCGTCACAAAGCGTGCCCTCTTTTCCTATGACCGTAACGGACAGGAATCCGCTGTCGGCGGGATAACCCGTGGAAGTATCTATTATGTGATGATATATCCTGCCATTTTCCTCAAAATAGCGTTCATATGCTCCTGAGGTTATCACGGCTTTATCCTTTACCGAGACAACACCCGCATAGCTCCCGTCTCCTTTTGGCGAAGCTATGGCAACCTTCCATGCGCCCCCGTCGGGCTTTGCACCGAGAGCCTGAACATTTCCGCCCAGATTCACAAGTGCGGAGGATATGCCTTTTTTTGCAAAAAGCTCCATAAGCCTGTCTCCGGTAAAACCTTTGGCAACGCTTCCCAGATCGGTCATAGCATCGGAAGGGATCGATATGCGTCGGTCATCCGAAAGCAGTATCTTTGTATGATCTACCTTTGCAAGCAGCTCCTTCAGCTCCGTTTCTTCGGGCACGCGATAGTCCTGCGTGGTAAACCCCCATGCCCTGACCACGGGATAGACGGTCAGATCCAGAACTCCGCCTGTCCTGTTGCAGATCTCAAGTCCCCGTTTCATCAGACTGTAGGTTTCTTCCGAAACAACGGCTGACTTCGAGGAATTCAAAGCATATATATCGCTGGTTTCCAATGTAACGGAGAATTTCCCTTCAAGGTCCTTTATCAGGTTTTCAGCCTCAGAAAGAACCTTCTCATCGCCATATACGGTCAGATCCATAACCGTATCCATGGCAAAGACCGTAGCGGAATGCTTTTGAGCATCCGAAATGCCCTTTACCCCCGCGCAGCCTGAAGTAAAAATAAAAAGAATTGCATATGAAAACAATAACAGGTTCTTTATTTTTTTCATTGCAATTCTCCTTTGTATTATTTTTCTGCAGATCTCAGAGCCTTTTCCACAGCCTCCGATATCCCTTCCGAAGAATAGGTCGCTCCGCTCACGGTGTCAACATCCTGTTCAAGGATCTCAACAGCAGTTATTATATCATCTTTTATCGTAATATGAACATTTATAATTCCCGAGTTGCCAAATTTAGATTTTGTCAATCCGGAATTTTTATAAAACCGACTCAACTATCATCAATATTCCCGATCTTACCGAGATCACAGCTTTATCGCCCTTCCATTCGTTGCTGACTCCCAGAGGAAAGGAATTTACCAGGACAGCATCCCTGAGTTCATATTTACTTCCGGTTACGGAAACCCCTTCACTCTTGTCAGTGATACTGAAAACCGAAAGAGAACTTCCCTCTTCCTTTTTAACTTCAAGAGAACGGTTTTTAATAAACGTGACTTTCTCCCTCTCCCCGAAAACAGATGCTCTCAAACCTTTCTCGACCGCATATACGCAGCTTTGAAGATTGGCAAATCCGTGGTCCAGTCTGCCGCCCAGAGCGCAGCACAAAACGACCTCCGAAAAGCCTTTTTCCACTGCATATCTGACCGCTGCCATCGTATCCGTATCATCCTTTTCGCATGGATACTTGAGAACCGGGATCTCCGGATCCGTTTTTCCTTTAAAGGAATCAAAATCCGCTATGATAAGATCCGGCCGCACTCCTCTCTTCAAGGCATAGGAATAGCCCTTATCGCAGGCTATGATAAAATCATCCTTATTAAGTTCCGGAAAAAGATCGTACTCTCCTCCCGAAACGATCACACATCGTTTTTCCATTTTACTCAAATCTCATCTTGACTCTGATATTTTCATCTGCGGATATCTCTGCCAAAGCTCCCGTGACAAAAGGGATCGCAGGCGGAAGATGTCCCAGATCCGCATCCATTATGACAGGTACGTTGTATTTCCTGATGATCCCCATCACTGCCTCATACATGTCAAGTCCCATCATTTCCTCTCCGAAATGCATGGGCCTGCCTATCACAAATCCCTTTACATACTTAAACCAGCCTGCCTCGTCCATCTGCCAGAATGCTCTTCTTAACGAAATGGGATTCAGATCACAGCACTCCAGGAACCATATGAACCCATCCTCTTTGTATTTTTCAAGGAAATCCGAGACCTTGTCGAATCTCGTTCCGAGAAGATTAACAAGACAATCTGTGCATCCTCCGAGAAGTCGTCCCGAAAAAGCTTTGTTTCTTTGAAATGTTCCTCCGAAAACCAGTTTTTTCTCCGCGTTAAGATTAAGATCCGCACACGGGTCTGTTTCCGCCTCCTCCGCTTCGGTCAGTTCAAAGGTGGGAAAGCCCTCGAACTCTATGCTCTTTTCTTTAAATCCTTTGCCGGTAAGCAGGGTTTCGGCCTGATCCAGGCTTTTATGGGGAGTGTGCATGGCAAAGCCCGAAATACACGGTCCGTATATGCTTGCCGTATCGCAGAGCGTAGTAAGGAGGAACGTGAAATTAGTATTGTCGGAATAGCCCATAAACCACTTAGGTTCACTATCTCCGACCAGATCCCAGTCAACAAAAGAAAGGTCCTCGCACATGGTTTCTCCGCCTCCGCAGGAGATCAACACATCCGTATCCCTGCCACGGTAGAAATCCATAAATTCCTCCGCGCACTTCTCGGGAGTGTTGCTTTTGCCAATGCCCTTGTCTTCGTGACAATTCGGACCTTCCTTTATTTTATATCCTTTTTTTTCAAACAGTTGCTCAGCAAATGCTGTCCTTGTTATATATGGCTCTGATGATGCGCCGAAAGAAGGCGCAATAAGCCCGATAGTTCCATTTTGGGGTAAAAATTGGGGGTAACGCATGCTTTCATCTCCTTTGGATGAAAGTGTACCACATGGTTACCGCCTTTGCAATAAACACAGGCGTATCACCTTTTATCTTCTTCGCCATTCCCCGGGAGTAAAACCGGTCACCTTTTTAAAGCAGGCCGCAAATTTGCTGGAATTGGCATATCCGCATCTTCCTGCTATGTCCGTAACAGACAGCCCGTCATCCAAAAGAAGGTTCTTGGCCTCCTGCATGCGTACATGGGTACGATATTCATACACTGTTACTCCGTACATCTGCTTGAACACTCTTTGCAGAGTTGTACGATTAAGCTTCACCTTTCTTGACAGATCCTCGATGGTAAGTTCCCTGTCAAGATCCTCTCCCAGCAGTTTTCTTGCATCATGAACCTTGTTGCCCGTATCTCCGCTGAAATATTGACTGTTACCCGCTCTGAGTTGATTGAGATCCAGCATAGCCATTATAGCCTGATAGGTCAGCAGCTTTCTTCTGTAATCACTGTATCCTTCAGGTATCTGCAGCAGGCCCTCAAAAGTTTTCTCAAGCATCTCATTTGCCGGAAAACACAGGCATGACTCGGCATTGACGGCCTCCGAAAACAGTTTTTTTCTGTCGAAGGTCGTAGTTTCAAACAGACGATTCAATTCTTCCGCAAGTTCATCTATAAGGAAAACTATGTTTATCGTTCTCATCCCGCCGGGGTGAAGCGTGCAGGCTTTTGTTTTGATACGACTGTTAAAGATCGCCACATCTCCCTTGGAAGCAAAGGCGCATCGCCTGTTTTCCATTACGAACTCGGCATGCCCCTCGATCATATACATGATCTCGATATAGTTTATCTTATCCCTGCTTTCTCTGTAGTCGGGAATATAGCTTTCTATCTCCGAATAAACCAGCTCCACACCTTCGGAAATGGTGTACCGTCTCATGATGCCTTCACCCGTGCCTGCCTTGAGGCGATATATTGTTCCGGAATCATTCTTCCCGATCAGATACATATATTTCGAGAATAATTCATCCGGGTTAATATTGGTTTCCGTAAATCTGTCTTTTTTCATTTTTCAACCCCTTTTCTGATGTACCTACAAATAGAATAATGCTGTTCGACACCATGTTAGCCTACGCTAACTCATTTTCAGCCAAAATCCTTATCTTGTCAAGTACAAAAAAGTTGGGGGTGCTCAGTCAAGGCTCCAGCCCTGCATTTTATCAAGGATTGCAAAGAGTTCATGTTTCCTTTCCTTTACCATGGAATTGTTGTCTCCGAACTCCATCAGATCCTCCGATGCAAGATTCTGTTTCCATTCGGGAAGCACGTCATCGTTGGGGTCTCCGTTCTTTGCAAAATTCAGGTAATAGTTTTTCATTACCTCGCTGAGTTTTCTGTCGTTCTCATCATAAAGGATGGAATCATCCGGTATGTTACCGTACAGATAAACCTCTTCCCCGCTGTGCCAGGGTCCCAGTCTCCCGTTATCCTTTGTGAACCAATACTCATAAACGGGCACATTGTTCTTTACCTCCAGACGGTTCAGACAATAGTGGGGATAGTCAAAGAACACCGCTCCCCAGATTTCGATCCAGGCCTCCTTTGCTTCTTCATTCGTATTGGGATCATATATGTCCAGAACTTCACCTGCCTGATTGCCAAAATAGCTCCGCACCTTTCCTTCAAAGTTCTTAAGGTTTGCATTATCGAAAAGCAGGAAGGATTCCGCTTCCCGACCGTTGTAGCCGTGAAGTACAGCCTCTTCGTTAAACTCTCCCGCAAGATAGCTTTCATAGGGCTGTTTTGTTATCACATATCCGTCAACGGTCACATGATGCTCTGTCTCCGCCGCTGAAACCAGATCGCTCGCGCTCAGTTTTCTCATTTCGTCAACAGTCATGCAGCCATATGCCTCCATGAGCTTTTTCCCGCTTCTCAGAGCATCTTTAAGGCTTCTGAAGGAATGTGTCGGATTAACGGGCGCTACGGTGGAACTCTCGAGAACCGCCCTTTTAAAGAGCCCCTTTGCGAGAGGCGATACACATATCGCACTGACGGAGGTCGCACCCGCAGACTCTCCCGCAAGGGTGATATTCTCCGGATCTCCGCCGAATACGGCGATGTTTTTCTTTATCCATTGTAAAGCAGTGATCTGATCCATAAGACCATAGTTTCCGGTGCTTCCGTCCGCAGACTCTTTCTGCAGTTCTTCATTGGCAAAATAGCCGAAAACACCGAGCCTGTAGCCCATGTTCACCACTATCACGCCCTCCCTTGCCAGCCCTTCTCCGCTGTAATCCGCATACCAAGGCTGTCCTGTTTTAAGGGAGCCTCCGTGAATGTAAACCACTACGGGCAGATCTTCTGCCTTTCCTGCAGGCTTCCATATGTTCAGATACAGGCTGTCCTCACTGACCGGCGGAACGAAATTATCTTTCAGAGAGATCTTGTAGTCATGAAAGCCTATGATCTGCACCAGGGAATCATATATCGGAAGATGTGTGGGCTGCATGCTCATCGGAGCAAAGCGGTCGGCCTGAAGAATGCCGTCCCAATGATCGACGGCAACGGTTTCCTTCCATCTCAGTTCACCTACCGGCGGAACCGCATAGGGTATCCCCGCATAGATCTCCACCTTCCCGTCCTCTGTCAAAACGCCCTGAACATAGCCGTTTGCGGTGGCGACTGCATCGGTCTTCCCGGGATCCTTGCAGTTCACGGCCTTCACAGGTTTTACGGGTGGCCATGTTATGAAAAATATAAGTCCAAAGGCCAGTACCCATGCTGCCCAAAAGCCCAGCTTTATCAGCCGTCTCTCTTTCCGTACCCGCTTCAGATAGAGCAGGAATAAAGCCGCGCTGACAGGCACGAACAAAATGAATCCCACTATAGTGTTTTTGTTTAATTCCAGCACAGCAAGCATAAGCAAAAACACCAATGCATATGCTATCTGAAACCCGAGGCTTAGCTGCCTCTTTTCTCTCTTATCTTCTTCCATGGTTTTTTCTCCCTTATCATGAGCAAAACTTTTCTATTTTATAAATGCGAACAGTATCCGTCCGATAATAAAAAGTGCTGTGGAAAGGCTTGAAAACATCAGTATAAACGTGTTTATCGTTTCTTTCCAGCGCATGGAAACGATTACCGCATCAGGTATGATCATTACAATAAACGGTATCCACATGAGCAGATCAACCGCCTCTCCTTTCATGACCCGATGCATCATATAAGTAAACATTGCCACAAGCACAATGGCAGTGACAGCTTCAAACATATGGAATATGGCCGCCTGACGTATTTGTGTTTCATACATGACCGGAATAGCCATGGAATAAACCACAAGAAACACAAGGGAGTACCATAATTTGAACAAAGAGCCGCCCTCCTGCGCGGACAGGATCGTTCTCAAAATAAGACCGATGATCAGCGAGCCATATGCCGCAAACTGTATGCCCGGTATCGTAAAGTCGGTATGTACCATACCGGAAAGCAAAAGAACTCCCGCAGTAATGCACAGCATAGTGACATTCACTTCCGCCCTGCCGTTAAACAGAGAGCGCCAAAAGCCTCCGTTGAAGCCTATCAGCAGTATGATCGTTGCCACTCCGGAAACAACCGTAAGCGAGTTTACATAAGACGAAAACCCTGATGAAAAGAAACCCTTCCCCGATGTAAAGATCCTTATGATGCTTTGAGCCCTCTCGGCAAAAAGCACAAGGAAATAAGCCAAAAAAGTCCAGGAAACTGCTGTTTTCATAACATACCCTCCCTATTATGATCTATAGTCGATTATACCAATTTTCCCACATATATGCTACGGTTTTATAAATATACCAAAATATTTGCTTTACTGTTGTTACTGATATAACACAGACTTGAATTATTGCAAAACTATGTTTATAATTTTCACGTCTTTGACAAAAAAATGGTAAGAAACAGAAGGGGATTTTTTTTATGGAACAGGTTAGAATTGCTTTATTGTATAAAACAAATTGAGGAGTATGCTAATGAAATCTAAAGTATGTGTTTTGGGAGCCGGACATTGGGGGATGGCTTTGGCTTCCGTTCTTGCCAACAATCAAATAGTTTCTGTATGGGCACGTGATAATGAAGAAATCAATAGGATCAATACATTACACAAATCAAAGTATTACCCGGAAAGTCATACCTTTAGTAATTTGATTAAAGCTGACAGCAATTTGGATGACTGTTTGCAGGAGTCAGAATATATTATTATCTCAACACCTGTAAAGGCAATTGATTCATTGGTACCATATATTCAAAGGCATAAAAGAAAATATGTGATCACTTGTAAGGGATTATATCAGGGAAATGTTTTATCAGAATATATTGCACGCTATGCTGATCCTGAAAATATTGCTGTTTTAAGCGGACCGTCTTTTTCGGATGAAATAGTAAGCGAAAAAGCAACGGCTGTAGTAGTAGCGTCCGAAAATGATCACCTTGCCAAAGAAATACAGGAAATATTTCATACGTCCTATTTTAGACCTTATACAAGCGGTGACATAAAAGGTGTTCAACTTTGCGGTTCATTAAAAAATGTTTATGCCATAGCAGCAGGAATGACCGACAAGCTTTGTGCCTCAAGCAATATGAAAAGTGCGTTATTAACCAGAGCTTTGGCAGAGTTAAGAAAGGTTGTTTTGATAAACGGAGGACAAATAGAAACGCTTTTAGGTTTGGCAGGATTGGGGGATTTAATGTTGACTTGCCACTCCATTAAGAGCCGAAATTATGCATTTGGATATAATTATAGCGGAAACATAAATACAAATATTACGACGGAAGGAATTTTTACGGCAAATGAAATTTGTGCTTTGGCAAAGAGAAGCAATGTGGAGATGCCAATAGCCGAAGCTGTTTATGATATACTGTATAATGGATATTCTTTTTTTGAAAAAGTTGAAACACTTATGGGAAGAAGCTTAAAAGATGAAACTACATACTAATACAGAATTGTTTGAAAATAAGATCAATAATATATGCGAAAAAACAGGCGCGGATCGTTCAGTTGTTGAAAGAGATTATTCCAATACATAAAAAATGATATATTGAAAAAAAAATAAAATTGATGTAACCATTATGCAAAAAAATCTGCTATATAGGTTAAGGCCTTTTAATCCCGAAAAGGAGGAATCAATTCGTGGATGATAATAAAATTGTAGAGCTCTACCTATCCAGAAACGAAGAAGCTATCAGACAGACCGCAACGAAGTACGGTTCGCGCCTCAGGAGGATAGCATATCGCGTCTTAAACAGCATCGAGACAGCGGAAGAATGTGAGAATGACACCTATCACGAAGCCTGGAATCTGATCCCGCCACACGAGCCTCGCACCTATTTGTTTGCTTTTGTCGGAAGGATCGTGAGGAACATAGCGCTGAATGTTTGCAAAAAGAACAACGCTCAGAAAAGATATGCTGTTTATTGTGAGCTGACTCAGGAGATGCAGGAATGTCTGCCTGCAAAAAACGATCCCGAAGGCGCTGTAAATGCAGATTTTCTCCGTGGTATGATCGATGAATTTCTTGAATCATGTCCCGAAGAACAGCAGAATGTTTTTGTCCGAAGATACTGGTACTTCGACTCTGTTCCGCAGATCGCAGCTGCTTACGGTTTCACTCAGAGCAAAGTTAAAACAATGCTTTTCAGAATGCGCGCAGCCTTAAAAGAACACTTGGAAAAAGGGGGTTATGAGATATGACAGAACACGACCTTTTGGAGTCCATCGGCGAAATAAATGAAAAATATATCAACAACGCTCAAACAAACACCGTACTTCCCGTGAAAAGATACCTGAAGTGGGCTTCCCTTGCTGCAGCGGTACTTGTTGTCACGGTCAGTGCGGCAATTGCACTCCCCCGACTGCTTTCGCCCGATAATAAATCGGTTCCTTCAACCCGAACGGTAGGTGTAAATGTTCCGGAGATCAGCATTTCAGACACCGTATCGCCATTATCCGTTATTCCTTCTTTAGTATCGTATAACGGCTATGTTTACACTGCCTGTGAAAGCTACATCGGTCAGGAAGCACAGATCATCGATCAGTTTTTGGTAAGCTCCCTTGAAGAAGGAAAATTTGCACTCATGAGTTACGATCCGGACTTCCGAATTGCCATGCGCTTCGAGGAAACCGACGGTGCCGTAACGATCTGTATGTATGAACGACTGAACGGTATCAGACTTTGTAAAGGAAAAGACCTGTTCAACACCAGACTTTGCATGAACACCTACGGCAAACAAGACATTGAAACAGAACTGAACAACTTCATCGACAGCATCAATGCAGGAGATTTCATCCACATGGAGGAACTGAAAGACTCCGTAAGCAGAAGGCAATACTGCATATATATGACCGACGGAACACGTGTCGTATTAGACCTTATTGAAGG
>JAEEYF010000087.1 GCA_016291655.1 Lachnospiraceae bacterium
ATATGGTCAACAAGGCATTCATCGAGATCATGATCGAAGGCGATGCCAACGGACGCGGATTCCAGTATCCCATCCCTACCTATTCCATTACAAAGGATTTTGACTGGAGCGAGACAGAGAACAACAAGCTTCTCTTTGAAATGACCGCAAAATACGGTACTCCTTATTTTTCTAACTACATCAATTCCGATATGGAGCCCAGCGATGTACGTTCCATGTGCTGCAGACTTCGTCTTGATCTTCGTGAACTCAGAAAGAAGACCGGCGGTTTCTTCGGCTCAGGCGAAAGCACCGGTTCGGTCGGCGTTGTTACGATAAATATGCCCAGAATTGCATATCTTGCATCTGATGAGAAGGATTTCTTTTCACGTCTTGACCGCATGATGGACATCGCTGCACGTTCACTTAAGGTGAAGAGAACAGTCATCACAAAGCTTCTCAACGAAGGACTTTATCCTTACACCAAGAGATATCTCGGAACCTTTGAGAACCATTTCTCGACCATAGGTCTTGTGGGCATGAACGAAGCTTGTCTCAATGCAAAGTGGCTCGGCAAGGATCTCAATGCACCTGAGGCACAGGAGTTTACAAAGAAGACCCTCAATCATATGAGAGAGCGTCTCAGCGACTATCAGGAGCAGTACGGCGACCTTTACAACCTTGAAGCCACTCCCGCAGAATCTACAAGCTATCGTCTTGCAAAGCATGACAGAAAGCATTATCCCGACATTATCACAGCCGGTAAGGCAGGAGATACTCCTTATTACACAAACAGCTCTCATCTTCCCGTTGACAGCACAAGAGACATTTTTGAGGCTCTCGACGTTCAGGATGAACTGCAGACTCTTTACACTTCAGGTACAGTATTCCATGCATTCCTGGGTGAGAGACTTCCCGACTGGAAGGCAGCAGCCAAGCTCGTTCGCACAATAGCCGAGAACTACAGACTTCCTTACTACACCATGTCCCCGACCTACTCGGTATGTAAGACTCACGGATACATCTCCGGCGAGCATTACATTTGCCCTGTATGCGGAGAGAGGGCGGAAGTATACAGCCGCATCACCGGTTACTATCGTCCCGTTCAGAACTGGAACGAAGGTAAGAGTCAGGAATACAAGAACAGACTTGTTTATGATATTGCCGGTTCCAACCTTCAGGGACATGCAACTGTCGCAAAGAATGAGGCGGTTGCCGCCGAAGCAGCGAACGCTGAAGTTGCAAAGAGTGACGAGAAGATGTATCTCTTTACGACAAAGACCTGTCCCAACTGCAAAATGGCTAAGGAATTCCTTAAGGATTATCATTACGAAGTCATAGATGCCGAAGAAAATCAGGAACTGGTAGGCAAGTATGGAGTAATGCAGGCTCCCACGCTCATTGTTATCAAGAACAACGATGTTTTGAAGTTTGCCAATGCATCCAGCATCAAGGGCTTTGCAGATAAAAACCGTTAGATAAACAGCATTTTTTCAATCCGCGGGCGGTAAAACACCGCCCGCTTTTGTTTTTTTTAAAAAAGACTATCGAAAGTGGCGGGAAATGAGTTATAATAAAGCTTAAAGTGCATAAAAGACATCAGATATGCTTTGATCAGGGAGGTTAAAAGATGAGTTACGCAGACAAAGTATTTGTGAATATGTGTAATGATATTTTGGATAACGGAACAAATACCATGGGAGAGAAGGTTCGCCCGCATTGGGAGGACGGAACTCTTGCATATACCATTAAAAAATTCGGCGTAGTAAACAGATATGATCTTTCAAAGGAATTCCCCGCTCTGACCTTAAGGAAGACCGCCATTAAGGCTGCAACAGACGAGATCTTATGGATATGGCAAAAGAAATCCAATAACATTCATGACCTAAACAGCCACATCTGGGACTCATGGGCGGACGAGACCGGATCCATCGGCAAAGCATATGGCTACCAGATGGGGATCAAGCATGAATACAAGGAAGGAATGATGGATCAGGTGGACAGAGTGTTGTGGGATCTAAAGAACAATCCCTACAGCAGACGCATCATGACCAACATCTATGTCCATGCGGATCTGCATGAAATGAACCTCTACCCCTGCGCATACAGCATGACCTTTAATGTTACAAAGAAAGAGGGACATGACAAGCTGGTGCTTAACGGCATATTGAACCAGCGTTCGCAGGACGTGCTGGCGGCAAACAACTGGAATGTATGTCAGTATGCGGTGCTGATGCATATGATCGCAAGAGAGTGCGACATGGAAGTGGGAGAGTTTGTTCATGTGATCGCCGATGCCCACATCTATGACAGACATGTGGACATTATAAAAGAACTGATATCCAGGGAACAGTACGATGCTCCTACCCTGTGGCTGAATCCGGAGGTAAAGCATTTCTATGACTTTACGCCGAATGATGTTAAGCTTGAGAATTACGTTACGGGAGAGCAGATCAAGGATATTCCGATCGCGGTATGATCCTCGCGAGATCTGCGGCGAGAGCAGTAACCATAATAAATCGGAGGCATAGATGAATTTAATTGTTGCAGTTGATAAACACTGGGGAATCGGGTATAATAACGGTTTGTTGGTCAGCATTCCCGCAGATAAAAAGTTTTTCAGAGAAAAAACGACGGGAAAGACCATCATTATGGGCAGACGTACTCTTGAGAGCTTCAGAGACGGACGTCCCCTTCCAAACAGAAACAACATCGTGATCACGACCAGGAAGAACTATGACGGCCACGGAGCGATCGTTGTGAACAGCCCGGAAGAGGCGGTTAAACGTGCGAGGGAGCTTTCGGCCGATGAGGACATCTTTGTTATCGGCGGAGGACGGGTGTACAGGGAAATGTATGAGCTTTGCGATGTTGCCTACGTTACAAAGATCGATTATACATATGTTGCGGACACTTTCTTCCCTGATCTGGATGAGGACAAAAATTGGAAAATGATCGAGGAGTCGGAGGAGCAAACCTGCTTCGACATTGAGTTTACGTTCACAACCTACAAAAATCTTTTGTTGGAAAAGGAATGATATAATATGCTGGAATTGCTGTTTTCGGATCTGTCAACACTTCATGTTACGGGGTTTGCCATGGCATTCGTGCTTACGCTGTTGACGATCAGGTCTTTTGGAGGAAAGCTGCCGAGGGATCATGGCAGGAAATTTGCCGTTGAAGGGGCACTTTCCGAGGGTAAGGCGAGGGGCGCCGGTATCATTTTCGTATGCATATATGCAGCGATGGCGTGTCTGTTCCTGCTGCAGACGGTTGAAAGCGGCATTTGCCTGTTGTTTGTTATCTTTGCCATGATCACCGGATATATGGATGATGCTTCGGAGAAGGCCTGGAAGGATTACAAAAAGGGCCTGTATGACCTGTTTATCTCGATTGGCGTTACGGCAGTCCTTATCTATGAAAACGGAACAACGGTAAGGTTTTTGCTTTTCGATCGGCAATACACTTTCCCGATCTGGCTCTTTGCGATAATCTCGGTGGTAATAGTATGGATGTCCATTAACGTTACGAATTGTACCGACGGCGTTGACGGACTTTCCGCAACTCTCGGCATCATTACTCTCGGATCCTTTGTGCTTTTGGACGAGATGATGGGAGCGGGACAGGGACAGGCGTACAACCTGATGCTGTTCATTGCCTGCCTCATGGCCTATCTGCTGTTCAATGCCAACCCCAGTACGGTGCTGATGGGAGATGCGGGCTCAAGGGCGCTGGGAACGGTGATTGCAATAGCGGCCATAAGGTGCGGAGATCCTTTTCTTTGGATCGCATTGGCGCTTGTGTTCATACTTGACGGAGGGCTTGGACTTGCCAAGCTTTTCCTTGCAAGATTTTTAAAGATCAAAATATTTAAGAATATCAGACTGCCTTTACATGACCATGTCAGAAAGAATCTCGGCTGGTCCAATACGCAGACGGTATTCAGGTTTTCAATAGCACAGATGTTTGTTTCGACAATCGTTTTGTGGTTGATATGGAGGTAATGGTATTTATGAAAACTGTAGCGGATTATGTTAGAACAATTCCGGATTTCCCGGAGCCGGGCATAATGTTCAGGGATGTAACGAGTGTTATTCAGGATCCCGACGGTCTCAGACTTGCTGTGGACAAGCTTGAAGGTCTTGTTCAGAATGAAGATTTTGATATAGTTGTGGGACCTGAATCGAGAGGTTTCATTTTCGGAGTTCCGGTGGCTTACAATATGCACAAGTCATTTGTTCCCGTCCGTAAGAAGGGAAAGCTCCCCTGCGAGACCATCGAGCAGTCATATGACCTGGAATACGGCTCTGCGGTCCTTGAAATGCACAAGGATGCGATCAAACCCGGACAGAGAGTTGTTATTGTGGATGACCTCATCGCTACCGGCGGAACCATCGAAGCGATCATTAAGCTGGTCGAGCGTCTCGGCGGCAAGGTTGTTAAGATCGTTTTCCTCATGGAGCTGGAAGGTCTTCAGGGACGTGAACGCCTTAAGGGCTACAATGTGGATTCGGTTGTGAAATATCCCGGAAAATAGTTTACGGACAGGGTGCAGGATGTGAAGGAGAATTAATGGCAGAAACCGACAAAAAGGAATTTAAATACGTGCTGAAGAAACCCATCAGCGAAAAGTCCTTTTCCACCCCATCGGATTTTACCGATCCGGAGGCTCTTTTTGCACGCCTTGAAGAAACCATCCGTTCCTACAGAAGCCTGACCGACCTGGGAATAATCCGCAAGGCATATGAACTGGCAGCGGAAAAGCATAAGGATCAAAAGAGAAAATCCGGAGAGCCTTATATCATCCATCCCCTCTGCGTTGCGATCATACTGGCCGAACTGGAGCTTGATAAAGAAACCATCGCGGCAGGCATACTTCACGATGTGGTCGAGGATACGGACACGACCCTGGATGAACTTAAAGAACAGTTTGGCGACGAGATAGCCCTTCTGGTTGACGGTGTTACCAAACTGACGCAGTTGAATTACGATATGGATAAGGTGGAGATACAGGCTGAAAACCTGAGAAAGATGTTCCTGGCCATGGCCAAGGACATCCGTGTGATCATGATCAAGCTTGCGGACCGCCTTCACAATATGCGGACGATGCAGTATCAGCCGGTTCCCAAGCAGCTTGAAAAGGCACATGAGACCATGGATATATATGCGCCGCTCGCCCAGCGACTGGGTATCAGCCGCATTAAGATCGAACTGGACGACCTGTCCTTAAAGATCATAGAACCCGATGTATATGCGGATATCGAAGAAAAGATCGCGATGCGAAAGATAGATCGGGAAAAGTTTATCGACGAAAGGATAGACGAGATCGCGGAAAAAATCGAGGAAGGCGAGATCAAGGCTCAGATAGACGGAAGGATCAAGCACTTCTTCAGCATATACAAGAAGATGAAGAACCAGGACAAGACCCTGGATCAGATATACGACCTCTATGCGATCCGTATCATTGTGGATACGGTGAAGGACTGCTATGCGGCGCTGGGTATCATACACGAGATGTATAAACCCATTCCCGGACGTTTCAAGGACTATATTGCAATGCCCAAGGCCAACAATTACCAGTCCCTGCATACGACGCTGATAGCCCACAACGGACTTCCCTTTGAAGTGCAGATCCGTACCATGGAAATGCATAAGGTAGCCGAATACGGTATCGCAGCCCATTGGAAGTACAAGGAAGCGCAGAACGGCGTGAAATCCGATGCCAAGGAAGAGGAGAAGATGGCATGGCTACGTCAGATCCTTGAATGGCAGCAGGAAATGTCCGATAACAAGGAATTTTTGTCAAATGTTAAATCCGACCTGGATCTGTTCTCGGATTCGGTTTACTGTTTCACTCCCACCGGAGATGTAAAGACGCTGCCTACGGGCTCTACTCCTGTAGACTTTGCCTATTCCATTCACTCTGCCGTCGGCAACAAGATGGTGGGAGCGAGAGCCAACGGTAAGCTGGTCACCATGGACTATGTCATCAGGAACGGCGATCGTATCGAGATCATCACATCCCAGAACTCCAAGGGACCCAGCCGTGACTGGCTGAACATAGTAAAGAGCGGCCAGGCGAGAAACAAGATAAACCAGTGGTTCAAGACAGAACTCAAGGAAGACAACGTGGTTCACGGCAAGGAACTCATGATGACCTATTGCAAGACGAAGGGCATCAATCCTCAGGAGATCTTTAAAGCGGATCTCATGGACGTGACCATGCACAAATACGGTTTCCATGACTGGGATTCCGTGCTTGCGGCCGTAGGACACGGCGGCCTTAAGGAAGGTCAGATCGTAAACCGTCTTCTGGAAGAACTGGAAAAGAAGAAGAAACGTGAGATCACGGATGAAAAGATCCTTGAGTCCGTTGCAGAGATAAAGAACACTAAGAAGCCCGTTACCGTAAAGGCAAAGTCGGGCATAGTCGTTCAGGGCGCGGGAGACATTTCGGTACATTTCTCAAAATGCTGCTCACCCGTACCCGGAGATGAGATCGTCGGCTTTGTTACCAGAGGACGCGGGATCTCCATACACAGAACGGATTGTATCAACGTCATCAATGCTACCGATGAGGAGAGGATGCGTCTTGTCAGTGCGGAGTGGAGCGAGGGAGACAGACAGAGCGGAAGCTACTTTGCCGAGATCAATATCTATGCTCACAACAGAAGCGGCATGATCCTTGATATTTCCAAGGTCATGACCGAAAACAAGATTGATATGATGAACATCAACAGCCGTGTAAGCAAGGGCGGTACAGCAACGATCACTCTGGGCTTTGAAGTCAGCAGCACGGAACAGCTCACAACGCTGATCTCCAAGCTGCGCATGATCGAGGGTGTTGTTGATGCTGAGAGAACAATGGGATAATGAAGCAAATATATGCTTATATAAAAGGCTTGGATTACGGACAGGATATAGGACCGCTGATTAAGGCCTTTTTTAGAGACTGTGACATTAAAACAATAAATACGGAAGAAGCGGAAGAAGAGAAAAAGCGCGAAGAAGCAAGGATCAAGCGCGGCCATGGGCAGATAGAGGTTCCTGAGACCGTGGGGATCGTGAACTTTGTCCTGAACGACGCGGATTTTTGCATAGATGCGGAGATCTGCGGCAGGAAAGCGGAAGCAAAGGAGGACTTTTCGGATATGCCCGAAATGGCCTATCGGAATGAGGGAGATCCGGACAGAAGAATGTACCGGAACCATCTGCACCGCGCGTTGTACAACATTCTTTCGGAGATATCGGCACGCAAACTGCCCTGGGGCACACTCACGGGAGTAAGGCCCACAAAGCAGGTGCTGGACATGCGCCAAAAGGGATGTACGGACGAGGAGATAGTTGCATACTACGAGAACGAGTATCTGGTTTCGCCCGACAAGGCAAGGCTTGCCATACGCGTTACCGAGAACGAGGAAAGGCTCCTTCGGGGGCTGACCTTCGACGACACTTACAGCTTGTATGTGGGCATACCTTTTTGCCCGAGCATATGCCTGTATTGCTCTTTTTCGGCTTATCCCTACGACAGGTTCAAGAGCTACGTCGAGCCTTACATGGAGGCACTGCTCAAGGAGATCGAAGCAACGGCGGAGATCATGAAGAACAAAAGGCTGATCAGCATATATTTCGGCGGAGGAACGCCTACGACCCTTACAGCAGAACAGCTCAGGATCGTGATCCGAAAGATCAAGGAATGCTATGACCTGAGTGATCTAAGGGAATGGACCGTGGAAGCCGGACGACCGGACAGTATTACCCGGGACAAGCTGGAAGCCATGAAGGAAGAGGGCATCAGTCGTATTTCCGTGAATCCTCAATCCATGCAGCAAAAGACGCTGGATCTGATCGGAAGAAGACATTCCGTCGAGGATATTCTGAATGCGTTTACACTGGCTCGTGAATGCGGCTTTGACAATATAAACATGGACCTGATCGCGGGGCTGAACGGGGAAGTGCTTGCGGACTTTACCGACACCCTGAAGCAGGTGGGAGACCTTGAACCGGATTCCATTACCGTGCATACCCTTGCGGTGAAAAGGGCGGCGCGGCTGAATGCCGAGATGGACACCTACGGGGATTCCCTCAGCACGGATACGGGGCGGATGACCTCTGCGGCGGAGAAATTTATGGTCGAGCACGGCTATGAACCCTACTACCTCTACCGCCAGAAGAACATGTCCGAAAATCTTGAGAATGTGGGATATGCCCGAGTGGGAAAGGAAGGCCTTTACAACGTGCTCATCATGGAGGAGTGCCACACCATTGCAGCCTGCGGACCGGGAGCTTCCTCAAAGCTGGTCAGGAGCGATGAATGCTTCGGCGGCGGTTTTTTGAACGAGGCGGAAGACGGGGAATACAAGGTACGAAAGATAGAGCGCACGGAGAATGTTAAAAGTGTAAAGGACTATGTGGAACGCATAGATGAAATGATAGAACGTAAAAGGAAACTGTTTGCTGAAATATAAAGGGTAAGATTATGTTATTTGATTCGGACAAGGAAATCAGGCACATCCTTTATAAACTGGATTTAAAGGGTGTTGTGACAGAGGATCTGGAGGACAGCATCGATCACGGACATCTGGTGGCTACCATTGTTAAAATGCTTGCGGAGCGTATGGAACTTGACAAGGAAACGACCGAGACCATATACAATGCGGCCTGTGTCCATGATGTGGGAAAACTTAAGCTTTCCCAGAGCATATACGGACGAGACAAGAAATCCCTGCACGTTGAGGAAGTAAGGCATATGCGTATGCACGCGAAGCT
Organism: Lachnospiraceae bacterium; assembly: GCA_016291655.1. Lineage (GTDB taxonomy): Bacteria > Bacillota > Clostridia > Lachnospirales > Lachnospiraceae > RGIG3528. The sequence goes on from JAEEYF010000087.1 coordinate 8,749, forward strand.
TGGAGCCGAGATGCTTGGAGCATGCAACTATCCTTTGGAGATCGTGGATGCGGTTTATCATCACCACGAGTGCTATGACGGCAGCGGCTATCCCGACAATTTGAGAGGGGATGACATTCCTTTCACTTCGAGGTTCATCAAGATATGCGATGCTTTTGCGGCGCTGATCTCGGACCGTCCTTATCGCAAGGGCTTTGACAAAGAGACCGCCATCAGCATGATGATCGAGGACAACAAGGAATATGACATAAAGCTATTTTTGAATTTTATGGAAATGGTGAATTCACCGGAGTTTGACGAGATAATCAAAATGGCAGAAAAAATGAATGAGAAACATTCCTATAAGTAAAAAGAAGGGTGCGCATGATGAATGTGCACCCATACAGATCAGGCGGACTCGTACTTTTTAGCCGCATGATGAAGCGGAATGAAACATGAAAACACTGCTCCGAAACAGGGGATAAAAAGCAAAAACACTGTGAAACCTTCAAATTTAACAAATCTGTCGATCAGGATCGTTATTACGGGATAGATGAGACAAACGATCATTGACCAAAGCCTGAGAGCCTTTAGGACCGGCTTCCAATTGTTGTTGTTAAAGGTGACACCCGGCATGTTCATGGAGAATGCGCCGTCCTTGTAGATCGCAACCTTCTTTTCATCATAATACCCGGGAAGCTTTTCATCGGCAATGACCCAGAAGTAAATCCCGAAAAAGTAAGCCAAACACAGCACTACAGGTAAATGGAGCAAGACGATAAACCAATTCACGTCTTTGAGGAACAAAAGCGCGGAGCACTCGGTAAGAGATGCGATGATGATGCTGATTATGGCGCATATTCTTGAAAACCTGTGATATTCCGCTTCTTTTTCAAGCTTGGCTTTGTTCAGCTCCATTGTCTGCTGAAGCATTTCGTCCACTTCTTTTTTATCTATTCTTTCTTTGATTTCCATAATCCTCCCTTTCACCAGTTCGGTGAGTGACACGGAGAGAATGTCTGCCAGTGGCTCCAGGATCGTGACGTCGGGATAGCTTAGCCCGCGTTCCCATTTGCTGACTGCCTTGTCTGAGATCCTGAGCATGTCGGCAAGTTCTTTCTGCGTCAGATGTTTTTCTTTTCTGCGCTCTGCTACGAACGCACCAAATTGTTCTTTGTCCATGGTGGCCTCCATTAGTTTGCAAGAGAGGTTTGCCCCTTGCTTTACCGAAATCATACATTAACTGCCTGAAAAATACAACCGACTGTTGGTTTACTTGTGCGAAGAAGACAACCGGAGGGCGTGGACGCTGACTTCCACTTGTCAGTTGAGGAAAAAATGGGTATAATGCTGGCAAAAGGATCCTAAGGAAAGATCTTTAAGAAGAATATTAATTTGCGGGGTAAATCTATGGATAATGATTTTATCACAATGACCATCGGAAGACAAAAGAACATTGCGCTCATTGCTCACGATGGAATGAAGCAGAAGCTTATCGAGTGGTGCCTTGAAAACAAGGAGATCCTTAAGCATCATTTTCTTTGCGGAACGGGAACCACGGCGAGAATGATAACAGACAAGACGGGACTTCCAGTGCGGGCATATAATTCCGGTCCTCTCGGAGGAGACCAGCAGATCGGCGCCAAGATCGTAGAAGGAAAGGTAGATTTTGTTATTTTCCTTTCCGATCCCTTCACGGCTCAGCCTCATGATCCGGATGTTAAGGCACTTCTGAGAATTGCTGCGGTTTACGATATTCCTATCGCAAATACAAAGGCGACCGCTGATTTCATGCTTCATTCGGAGTATATGAACACGGAGTACGAACACAAGATCATTAATTTTGACAAACAGGTTCGTGAAAGAGCGGCAACATTAAAATGAGCCCTTGGGGACGGGGTTATGGTGTCATTTTTCACAAACTCCGCGAGAAAAACAGTATAACAGAAAAAGGAACGCGAAAGCGTTCCTTTTTTTGTCTCCTCAAACTTAGTTCACAATATAACTGTTTCCTATATAAATATTGTTTATATTGAAAAAGGTACATTGAAAAGCTTAATTGATTAGCACTTTGTTACGTTCGTTGCCTGAGGTCCCTTAGATCCTTCTGTTACATCGAAGGTAACAGCCTGGCCTTCTTCAAGAGACTTGAAGCCTTCCATGTTAAGACCGGAGAAGTGAACGAAAACGTCCTTGCCTTCTTCATCACAGATGAAGCCATAGCCCTTTTGGTTGTTAAACCACTTAACAGTACCCTTATGCATTTCTGAAATCCTCCAAAAAAATAAAAAATCTGCGTGGACACAATTGTCCTACAGTCAGTAATAATAGCATTTTAAGGGTGAAATGTCAAACAAATCTTTTGATTCCGGCGGTATTGAATTACCGTTCACTCAACGGTTAAAACATGTTTTGGTGACCGGTAATAAAATTTTCAATTTTAGATTGAATTTTGGCTTGACATTCAATTAAAAATTGAATATAATAGACTCATATCAATTAAGAATTGAATTGAAAGATTATCACTTCCCCGATCGGGGAAAGGTTACAAACGGAGTTTTATGGAGAAGATAGGATCCACAATTGCAAAAAGCAGAAAAGCCGCGAAGTTCTCGCAGGGAGAGCTGGCGGAAAAACTCAAGGCATTTGGGTTCAATCCTTCGGTTGCTTCCATCAGCTCCTGGGAAAAGGACGTCAGCATCCCCAACGCTTTACAGTTTATCGCCTTGTGCAGAGTGTTGGACATTGACATTTACGGAAAGCTTCTCGGTAAAGAGGAGAAAACGGATGCTTTCGACGGTCTGAATGAAGAAGGAAAAAAGAAAGCCAAGGAATATATTGATCTCCTGCTTCTTTCAAAGGAATACAGAAAACCTGAAGAGAAAAAGCAGGAAGAGAAGAAGCGGGAGATCAGAATGCATGAAGTCACAAGGACGCTCAGACTTTACAACCTTCCTGCGTCGGCAGGTACGGGAGAGTTCCTCGACGGCGAAGATTACACAGAGGTCGAAGTCGGGAATGAAGTTTCCAACGAAGCGGACTTCGGACTCAGGATCAAGGGCGACAGTATGGAGCCCCGTTACACTAACGGTCAGACCGTATGGATCAAAAGATGCGAGAATCTACAGGACGGTGAGATCGGCATCTTCCTTCTTAACGGTAATGCTTATTGCAAGAAGTTAAAGAAGGACAGGTCCGGATTAAAACTTATCTCATTAAACCCGGATTACAAACCGATAAATATTACAGAGAATGACGAGATAGCGGTTTTTGGAAAAGTCTTGAACTGATGGGTCGGAAATGAGCCTAAGAAAGAGACGGAACCGAGTTCGATCAATGGGGTTCGTGGGGAGAAATTTCCCCATAGGACAGAGTATGATATAGGTAAAGAATTTGAAGGGTTAACACGCAAACAGCTCAGAAAAGGAGAACGAACATGACACAGACAGTCAGCTTATATGATGCAGCTTATACTCAGGGATACAACGCAGCTCTCAAGGATCTTAAAGAGAAGATGCGCCGCGAATCTCACATTAAAGAGTACAGACCTGCAATGAACAAAAGGGTTAAAGCCGAGACTATCAGCTACTTTGTAAAGCAGAAGCTGGCAGGAGCTGTTCTTATGGCAGCATCCATCATCGGTCTGGTTGTGAATGAGGGAGATTTTGCGGCAGCGCTCTTCACAATTCCTTTGAGTGCCTTGATCATGCTTACCGGAAAAAGAATATTCAAATGATCAGTTTTTCTGTTGATCATATGTGACGAGCAATCTGTTAAATTGTTAACAGATTGTTCACTTTTTTTCTATTTCAAATTCAAAAATTATATGTATAATGTCCTCAGTGATAAAGATCACAACAAAATATTGCTTACAAGAATTTTTTTTCATAAATCAAGCCTGTCAGTTATTCCCTCCCCAATCTGATGGGCTTCTCCTCTTTTTTGGGATATTTTCAGGGAATCGGGGAATCAAATGAATCTGGTTTATTTAAAATACGCAGTCGAAATAGCAGCCTCGGGATCGATCAACAAGGCGGCGGAAAAACTATATATGGATCAGCCAAATCTGAGCTGAGGGAGAGAAGTTCCTGAAATATGCGAAATTGACAATTTCTTGACAATCTTTTTGTGGTATAGTATAACCAAGAGAAGGGAAATAATAGTCACTATATAAGGAGGTCCTTATGGAAATCAAGGAAAGACAGATCATTGACAACGTGGAAGCACTTGAAAATGCCATTTCCCGCGTGAAGGCAGCGCAAAAGATCTTCGCAACCTTTACTCAGGAACAGGTGGATGAGATCTTCAAGGCGGCAGCGATCGCTGCGAACCGGGCACGCCTTCCGCTGGCCAAGATGGCGGTTCGAGAAACAGGTATGGGCATAGTTGAAGACAAGGTTATCAAGAACAACTATGCAGCGGAGTACATTTACAACGCGTACAAGAACACAAAGACCTGTGGGATCCTGGAAGAGGATAAGTCTTACGGCACAAAGAAGATAGCTGAGCCCATCGGCGTTATTGCAGCGGTCATCCCTACCACAAACCCCACATCAACAGCTATATTCAAGACACTCATTGCTCTTAAGACAAGAAATGCCATTATAATCAGCCCTCATCCGAGAGCAAAGGCTTCTACGATCGCGGCGGCAAAGATCGTTCTCGATGCAGCCGTTAAGGCAGGGGCTCCCGAAGGAATAATCGAATGGATCGATGTGCCCTCTCTTGATATGACTAACCTTCTTATGAAAGAGGCAGATATCATTCTTGCTACCGGTGGTCCGGGAATGGTAAAGGCCGCTTACTCCTCGGGTAAGCCCGCATTGGGAGTAGGAGCCGGCAACACACCTGCCATCATAGATGAAACGGCGGACATTATCCTGGCAGTAAACTCCATCATTCATTCCAAGACATTTGATAACGGAATGATCTGTGCATCAGAGCAATCGGTCATTGTTCATAAGAATATATATAATGCGGTTAAAACGGAATTTGCGGACAGAGGCTGCTATTTCCTCGATCCCGCGGAAACTGAAAAGGTTCGTAAGACCATTCTCATCAACGGCGCTCTCAACGCAAAGATAGTAGGTCAGAAAGCAGTAAAGATCGCTGAGCTTGCGGGAGTAACGGTTCCTGCGGGAACAAAGGTTCTGATCGGTGAGGTTACAAGCGTTGACCTGAGTGAAGAGTTTGCACACGAAAAGCTTTCACCCGTTCTTGCAATGTATAAGGCAGAGGACATACAAGACGCGTTTGAAAAGGCTGAGCACCTTATCGCGGACGGCGGTTACGGTCACACATCTTCCATCTATCTGAACGTTCAGACAGAGCAGGCAAAGCTTAATGAGTTCATGAGCAGGATGAAGACCTGCCGTATCCTTGTGAATACTCCTTCTTCCCATGGCGGTATCGGAGATCTTTACAACTTTAAACTTGCGCCTTCACTCACACTTGGCTGCGGCTCCTGGGGCGGTAACAGTGTTTCTGAAAACGTAGGCGTAAAGCATCTTATAAATATCAAGACCGTGGCCGAAAGGAGAGAAAATATGCTTTGGTTCCGTGCACCTGAAAAGGTTTACATAAAGAAAGGCTGCCTGCCCGTAGCCCTCGATGAACTTAAGACTGTAATGAACAAGAAGCGCGCTTTCATAGTTACCGACTCCTTCCTTTACAACAATGGATATACCAGACCCATTGAGGATAAGCTTGATGAGATAGGTATCGTACATGAGACATTTTTCGATGTTGCTCCCGACCCCACACTGGCTTGTGCTCAGGCTGGTGCGGAACTCATGCGTTCCTTTAAGCCCGACACCATCATCGCCGTCGGCGGCGGCTCCGCAATGGATGCGGGAAAGATCATGTGGGTGCTTTACGAGCATCCGGAAGCAGATTTCATGGATATGGCCATGCGCTTCATCGACATCCGTAAGAGAGTCTACACCTTCCCCAAGATGGGCGAGAAGGCATATTTCATCGCGATCCCCACTTCGGCGGGAACAGGCTCAGAGGTTACACCCTTTGCGGTTATCACGGATCAGGAAAGCGGCATTAAGTATCCTTTGGCAGATTATCAGCTCATGCCCAATATGGCGATCATCGATACAGATCTGCATATGAGTGCTCCCAAGGGACTCACCGCAGCTTCCGGTATTGACGCCGTATCACATGCCCTGGAGGCATATGCTTCCGTGATGGCAACGGATTACACCGACGGTCTGGCAAAGCAGGCGCTTAAAGAGATATTTGAGTATCTCCCCCGTGCATACGACAACGGACAGACGGATGTGGAGGCGCGTGAAAAGATGGCTAACGCCGCAACCATGGCGGGTATGGCTTTTGCAAACGCTTTCCTCGGAGTTTGCCATTCCATGGCTCACAAGCTCGGTGCCTTCCATCATATCGCTCACGGTGTGGCTAACGCTCTTATGCTGGAACAGGTTCTCCGTTTCAATGCTGCGGAGGCTCCCGTAAAGATGGGTACCTTCTCACAGTACGATCATCCCCATACCCTTGCAAGATATGCTGAGGTTGCGGATTCACTCGGTCTCGGAGGAACAACGGACAGTGAAAAGCTTGAGAACCTCATTAAAGCCGTAAACGATCTTAAGGTAAAGATCGGTATCAAGCCCACCATCAGAGACTATGTTCCGGATGAGAAGGATTTCCTCGATCGTCTGGATGCTATGGTTGAGCAGGCTTTTGACGATCAGTGCACCGGAGCAAATCCCAGATATCCTCTGATGAGTGAGATCAAGCAGATGTATCTGAATGCATACTACGGCGAAGAGTGGTTTGAAGAAGGCATAAGGAGGGAAAAAATATGAAACTTGACAGAATCATTGCGGTCAGAAGCAACAAGACCGTTTACCGCGACGGAGATCTCTGCATGAAGGTTTTTGATGCTACTTACTCCAAGGCCAATGTTTTGAACGAGGCTTTGAATCAGGCGAGAGTGGAAGAGACGGGCCTTAACATACCCAAGATCCACGAGGTTACCGTGCTTGACGGAAAGTGGACCATCATTACGCAATACGTGGAAGGAAAAACACTTGCCCAGCTCATGAGCGAAAACCCGGAAAAGAAGGACGAATATCTTGAGGTTTTCGTGGATCTTCAGATGGAGGTCCAGTCCAAGAGCTGTCCCCTTCTTACCAAATTAAAAGACAAGATGAACCGTAAGATATCCCAGACGGATTTTGATGAAACTACAAGATATGAGCTTCTTACAAGGCTTGACGGAATGCCCAAGCACAACAAGCTCTGTCACGGAGATTTCAATCCCTCCAACATCATCATTACAGCCGACAACACCGCTTACATTCTTGACTGGGCACATGCCACTCAGGGGAACGCATCGGCGGATGTTGCAAGAACCTATCTTCTTTTCTGGCTGAACGGAGACATCGAGGGCGCTGAAAAGTATCTCGATCTGTTCTGTGCGAAGAGCAAGACCGACAAGCAGTATATCCAGAAATGGATGCCCATTGTTGCGGCTTCCCAGTCGGTAAAGGGTAATGAAAAGGAACGCGAGTTCCTGCACAGTTGGGTAAACGTTGTTGATTATGAATAGATAACAGAAAGGGAGCAATCAGGAAAGCTGTTAAAAAAAGAGCACGGAATCTGAATTCCGTGCTCCATTTTTATTAAGATTATTTCATCTGGTCTATTTTGTTCCGTAAATTCTGTCGCCTGCATCTCCGAGACCGGGAACGATGTAGCCGTTTTCGTTGAGGCATTTGTCCAAAGCACCGATGTAAATGTTAACATCGGGATGAGCTGCCTGAAGTCTTTCAACGCCTTCGGGAGCTGCGATGAGGCAAAGGAAACGGATCTTCTTGATGCCGCGCTTCTTGAGAAGAGTGATGGCTGCGTCTGCGGAACCACCGGTCGCAAGCATGGGATCTACAACGAATACATCACGTTCTGTAATGTCCTGAGGGAGTTTGCAGAAGTATTCATGAGGCTCAAGTGTGACTTCGTCTCTGTAAAGACCGATGTGACCAACCTTTGCATTGGGAGTTAGCTGAAGCACGCCCTCCGCCATCTGCATGCCTGCGCGAAGAATGGGAACCACACAAAGCTTTTTGCCGGCGATCTCTTTAACCGTGGTCTTTGTGATGGGTGTCTCAATCTCCTTGTCGGCAAGGGGAAGATTGCGGCTTGCTTCGTAATAGATGAGCATTGCCACTTCCGTAACGAGAGCACGGAATTCCTTGGTTGAAGTATCCTGCATTCTCATAATGCCGATCTTGTGCTGAATGAGCGGGTGATCCATAATGTAAGTAGTTGACATTTTTGCCTCCTGATTCACGAATGATTATCGAACGAGGCTCAAAAGAGCCTACGATATTGTAACACCGTATAAAAATATTGGCAAGACCTAAACTATCGAGAACTTATAAATGGTCGCTGTCTCATATTCCTCGCCTGCTTTGAGCACGGAGGTCTTGAAATAGGGCTTTTCATTACATGCATCGGGGTAAAGCTGGGTTTCAAGACAGAAGCCTTCACGCTTTTTGTAAACGTAGCCGCCCTTTCCTGCAACCTTTCCGTCGATGAAGTTGCCTACATAGAGCTGCATTCCGGGAAGATCGGTGAATACTTCCAGCTTTCTGCCGGATTTTTTGCTGTATGCTTCACAAACCAGTTCACAGTCGTTGCCGGAGTTGTTGAGGCAATAGTTGTGATCGTAGCCGCCTGCCTGCTTGAGAGGAAGATAATCTGCTTCGATCCTGTCTCCGATCCTGGTGGGGGTTCTGAAATCCATGGGAGTTCCGGCTACCTCACGAAGTTCGCCCGTAGGGATGAGGGCGTCATTGGTGGGAGTGAAGTGATCCGCATCGATACGTATGAAGGTGTCGAGGATGGAACCGGAGGCCTGACCGTCAAGGTTGAAGAAACTGTGGTTTGTAAGGTTTACAACGGTATCCTTGTCGGAAACGGCATGGTACTCGATAACCAGTTCGTTTTCTTCGGTAAGAGAGTAGGTAACGCTGACATCAAGGTTTCCGGGGAAACCCTGCTCCATATCGGGGCTGAGACGCGAGAATTCTACAGAGATCTCATCATTGTCCTCGAATACTTCGGACTCATACATGAAGTTGTTGTAGCCCTTGAAGCCGCCGTGGAGATTGTTGGGACCGTCATTCTTATCGAGAGGATAGACAGTTCCGTTTATTGTAAAGGATGCATTGGCAATACGGTTTCCGTTACGTCCGATGAAGGCACCGTAATAGGTACCGTTCTCATCATAACCTTTTACATCGTCGTAACCGAGCGTGATGTCTTCGATCTTACCGTTTTTGTCCGGAGTGAAGATACCGACAACGGTTGCACCATAGTCACAAAGGGTAACCTTCATGCCATGGGAATTTTCGAGAGTGAACAAAGTGGCCTGCTTGCCGTCCTTTGTTTTTCCGAAAGCGGATTTCGTTAATTTCATATGATTTCCTCCTCAATAGAAATATGTTTTTGGCATATTATGTTTTCCGAACAGTTGTCGGCTTTAATTATTATATCTTTATTGAGGAAAAATTCCACTCATATTTGAACTTTTATTTCTAAAAAATTATTGTATGGAATACCTGTCCGAAAATCATTCCCTGTTCTCTTTTTATTATATCTTTCCCCCACCCAAAACATTTGATGGAGTCGGTACGATATAATAAAGAACTGCGGACACGGAAGACTTGAAGCTTTTCTGCAGGTAGGTTATAATATAAGCTATCGGGAGTTTAAGTTGAACATTTTATTTGAGGTATGAGCTTAATGAAAAAATTTATCAGATGGTATAATTACAAAGCATCTCTCAGAACCAAGATATTGATCGGGATATCGATCATGCAGGGCGTGGTTCTGACCTTTTTCGGATGTTATGTTTACAGCATACAAACGTTGATCATAGGGAAGATGGCAAGCAGTGCGGAAGAAAAGGCGGAATATATGCAGGCGTTTCTTCCAGCAAGGGTATCATGCATAATAGTTGCGGTCGTCATGTTCCTTATGTCGATCATAATCTCGGACTTTCTCATCAGTGTGGTGGTGAAGCGCCTTGGCAAGCTCAAGGACCGCGCCAACGGGGTTGCGGGCGGCGATATGGACATGATCCCGAAGAGCGATGCCACGGATGAGATCGGCGAGGTTACCAACAGCATCAGTATTATGGCTGAAAACCTGAAGAAGAAAGCGGCGGAGGCACGTGCCGCGGACTCCACCAAAACGGATTTCCTTGCGAGAATGTCCCATGACATAAGAACGCCCATGAATGCCATTCACGGAATGGTTGAGATCATAAAGAAGAATCCCGAGGACAATCGCAGAGTCAGGGATTGTATCAGAAAGATCGATATCAGTACCAGTCATCTTTTGGTTTTGATAGATGAGATACTTGACATGTCAAAGCTGGAAAGCGGAGATGTGGAGATCGCCAATGAATGCTTTGACATCGGCGAAGTTCTGCAACGAAGCCTCGAGTTTGCGCTTGGACAGGCGGAAGAAAGGGATGTCAATGTTTACATGGACAGCTCGGAGCTCACCGTCAAAAGAGTCATCGGAAGCAGATTATATACCGAGAGGGTATTTATCAACCTTTTGAGCAACGCCATTAAATTCAACAAGTACAACGGCAGTGTTTCCATAGAGGTCAGTGAAAACGTGGTGGATCGGCAGAAGGTCATCTACACCTTCAGCATTGAGGATTCGGGCATAGGCATGAGCAGGGAATTCATAGGCAATGCTTTTGAGCCTTTTGCTCAGGAAAAGACCGGAAAAGAAAACGGCAGGACCAATTTCTCCGGAACAGGTCTGGGCCTTGCCATAGTCAAGAAACTGGTAGAAGCCATGGGCGGAAGGATAGAACTCCAGAGTGAGATCGGAGAAGGAACAAGATTCACCTTCTCACTTCCTTATATGATCGACCGGAGCATAGACGAAGCGGAGGAAGAAAGAGCCAACAGGATCGGAACCGGTCTGAAGGGTTCACATATGCTCCTTGTCGAGGATAACGCGTTGAACCTCGAGATAGCGAAGTTTATGCTGGAGGACAAGGAAGTCATCGTAGACACGGCTGTTAACGGCAAGGAAGCGGTAAAGATGTTTGAGAAATCCGCTCCGTTCACATATGACCTTATACTTATGGACATAATGATGCCTGAGATGGACGGCGTCGAAGCGACCAAGATCATCAGAAACATGATGAGGGCGGATGCAAAGATCGTTCCCATAGTCGCTCTTTCCGCAAATACATATGCTGAGGATGTTAAAGTATCACATGATGCAGGAATGGATGAACACCTTTCGAAGCCGATAGACGTGGAAAGGTTATATGAGGTGATCACTAAGCTTAAAGGGCTGTATGATGCAAAGCGGATAGAAAGGCCGTACTCACAGCTGTTTACCGGAGATTCGCTCAAGTAGATGCAGAATTATAACGGGTCCCTGTCAGGAACCCGTTATCTTTTTGTCAAAATATTGTTTTTTTTTAGACAAGATCGGAAACCAAACTATTTTTTTTACGTCACATATATAAGAGATGTTTTTACAGAATAAAAGAAACGGAGGTAAGAGCGGTGAGCGAGGAAACAAATCCTCGTAAGAAGATGATCGAAGTTCGTAATCTGAAAAAGATCTATCGAATGGGAGATGAAAAGATCAAAGCAGTCGATGATGTATCCTTCGAAGTGCTGGACGGCGAATTCTGCTGTCTGACAGGTACTTCGGGTTCCGGAAAATCGACTATCCTGAATCTTCTTGCGGGCATAGAAAAAGCTACCAAAGGGGACATTATCCTTCGGGGCAAGAACATTACGCATTTTTCCGAAGCAAAACTGGCACGGTTCAGACAGAGCAGTCTGGGATTTGTTTTCCAGTCGTATAATCTGATCGGAACAATGACGGCTCTGGAGAACGTTGAACTTCCTCTTGTTTTTAAAAGGACAAGAAGAAAAGTCAGAAGAAGAATGGCGGAAGAAATGCTGAAAAAAGTCGGGCTTGAGAAAAGAATGAAGCACAAGCCCTCGGAAATGAGCGGCGGACAGCAGCAAAGAGTCGGCATAGCCCGGGCGTTCGTAGCGAAGCCCAAAATAATCTTTGCGGACGAGCCGACGGGAAATCTCGATACAAAAACAACAGTTGAGGTTATGACACTGATAAAACAGATGGCCAAAGAGAACCATCAGACGATAGTTATGGTTACTCACGACCCGACCCTGACCGAATATGCGGATAAAGTTATCAGGATATCCGACGGTAAGGTGGTAGAGACGAAGATAAATCAATAAGCAGGAGGCTTTTAAAATGAAAGTTACTTTAAAGAAAGTCGGGGCAGCATTACTTGCATTTGCAATGATCTTTACCTCGGCAGTGGCTGCAGGACCCGATATCAAGGCATATGCTGAAGCTATCAGCGGTTCAAATTCCGATTACGCAACAGGGGAAAGAGGAAATATCGAACAGCCTCAGACCTCTCTTATACTTCAGTACGGACCCGATGCCATGATGGTAGAGGCGGGACAGAGCTACAATGTTACCCAGCGTTTTGTTCTGAAACAGGGCATAGGCATGTACCTGGACCCCACATTCCTCGGAAGTTCAACCAATAATATGGTAAAGTTCAGCAATATAGAAGTGAAGCCCTACGGAAATCCCTATGTTTCCAACGGTATCAACTTCAGAAGCGACAGAGCGGTTGAGATCAACTATACCATCACCATCAGTTCCATTGCAAAGGTGGGAAAGATCGAATACGGTATCACGGCTTACAACTCACGTCCTTCTGCATATGATGAGGACAAGAAGCCGGTATATGCAAATACCGGAGCGTTCAATGTTTCACTTGATGTAGTGACTGCCTGCAGCGATCCTTTGTTCGTGCTTCAGAGCGATCCCAGGATCAAGGCGGAGGCGGGCAAAACCGTTGAGATACCTATCAGAATGAAGAATATGGGCCAGCTTGACGCCTATGATATATATGTTTCCCTCGGCGGAAACAGCAATCTCATTGCCACAGAGACACCCCTTAAACAAAAGATGCCTTCCACAGCTGCCGGCGGGGAGATTGAAACAACCTACAAGTTCCTGGTGGATTCTAAAGCGGTTACGGGTACGATAACCTTACCCATAAATGTTTTCTGCCGTGACTATTCGGGAGCAACCTATTCGGACGATTCCTACTATGTGATCCTTGATATCAAGGGTAAGGACGGTGCTTCGGGCGAAAGTGGCGATCAGAAGCCTTCAAGATTCGGAGTGACAAACGTAAAACAGTCTCCCGAAAAGCCCAAGGCCGGAGAAAACATAACGGTAACCTTTGATCTTGAGAACACCGGAGATATGGATTTTAACGAGATCAGAGCCTATCTCGGATCGGTATCTTCGATGGGATTCGAACCCATCGACTCCAATCCCTATATCGAACTCGGAGATATCAAGGGAAGGAACAAAAAGCAGGTTTCTCTTACATATAAGTGCGGAAGTTCCATTTCCGAAGGAACTAACCCCATGAGCATCAACTTTGTGGCTGAAAGCAACTCGGGTCAGAGCATAGAAGGAAACACAACGATCTACATTTTGAACGTTGCGGGACATGACGGAGGAAATACGGTTTCCAAACCTAAGCTCATGGTTGCCGATTTTGGCACAGACCTCGAAGAAATCCTTGCTTCAGACAGGTTTGAGTTCAGGTTCAACGTTAAGAACACTAACGATGAAAGCGTTGCAAGAAATATAAAGGTTAAGGTTACAAGCAGCAGTTTCTCGGTAACGGCCGGAAGCAACACCTTCTTTGTAAACGAGATCCTTCCGGGAGAAGAAACTGAGATCAGGATCAATCTTAAAGCGGCCTCCACTCTTCAAACCGGTGCATATCCCATCAATGTGGAGATGGAGTATGAATTTGATGCTCCGGTCAAGGCGGGAGAGAGCGGCAACAGTGTTACTGCCAGTGACGAGATCCTTCTTCAGGTTAACGAGCTGCTGAGAGCACAGTGCGAAAACGTGAACGTCGGAGAGTATTTGACTCCCGCGGTCAACTCTCCCTGTTCGCTCACCTTTGAATTCTATAACATGGGACGTTCTACCCTTAATAATGTTTATGTGACGGTTGAAGGAGATTTTGCTCTTGCAACGGGAGATTCCCATTACATCGGAAACGTAATGCCCGGAGATCCTCAGTTCGTTGAGTGTACCGTAATGCCTCTGGCAGCGGGGGATGCGGAATGCAGGCTTGTTATCCATATGGAGGATTCCAACGGCGAACAGCAGACAAGAGACTATTCGTCAACGGTATATGTAGTTGACGGCGGAAATGGCGGAAACGGCGGAGAATTCGACCCCGGCTTTATCATGCCCGATTTTCCGATGAATCCCGATATGCCCGGAGAAGATGTTGAACCCGAAAAGAAGTCTTTGGACTGGAGGATCATAGGCGGATGTATCGCAGGCGCAGCTGTTATTATAGGCGTCGTAGTGATCGTTATTGTAAAGAAAAAGAAGAAAAAAGCTAACGATGATGAGTTTGATGATTAAATGAGGGCTTTCTTATGAATTTATGGGACTTATTAAAAATGGGTCTTCGAAACCTTTCCAGACGAAAAGCCCGAACGGCGTTGACGGTTATCGGTGTTGTTATTGGTACTGTATCCATCGTATCCATGGTTTCCATAGGTCTCGGAATTAACGAGACCTTCGAAAAGACTTACATGGAAAACGGTGCGATGACCATAATCCGCATTGAGCAATACAGCGGAGGCTTTGACGAAAACGGAAACTACTATGAGAACAAACAGACATTGAACGACGACGTTGTTGAGCAGTTGAGAGGCATCAAACACGTAAAAGCCATAGCGCCGTTGATCGACCAGCAGGGATATTTTCGCTGCGGTAAGTTTCAGAGCTATTGTCAGTTGAGAGCCATAGGGTGTGATGCTTTTAAGGAGTTCGGTTTCCCCGAACTGGTCATGGGGACTTATCCTACCGAGGGTGACAATGCCAAGATCGTTCTTGCCAACGCACCCTTGCAGGAATTCTACTACTACGGCGGTAGATCGTATGAAACCAAGACGATCGACCTTACGAAGGACACTATCACGTTTTCGTTCCCGGAATGGAATTATCAGAGGAACCCGAGAAAAAGAGAATTTAATATTAAAATGACACCTGTCAGCAACAACTATGCAGTCATGGAGGAGTCGGACAACTGGGAGTACAATTCCATGTGCTACGTTGACATGGCTTACTTCAAAGAGATCTGGAGACAGTATTGCTCCACTCTTAAGGTGGCCGACAGAAAGAGAGCCATGCAGGTGCTGGACAGCTATTCCAGCATATATGTAAACGTGGATAACATCGATAACGTAACTCAGGTACAGGAAGACATCAAGGCACTTGGTTACGGAACTTACAGCGATATGCAGTATCTGGAGCCCTTGCAGCAGACTTCCAACATGATACAGATGGTATTGGGAGCTATCGGAGCACTTGCAATGCTGGTTTCTGCCATCAATATCGCAAATACCATGGTCATGTCAATATATGAACGCACAAGAGAGATCGGTATCATGAAGGTCCTCGGCTGCAGGGTATATGACATCAGGCGCCTTTTCCTTTACGAGGCGGCGCTCATCGGTCTGATCGGCGGTATCATAGGCATAGGCATAAGCTACGGCGTGTCCTTTGCGATCAACAAGTACGGACAGCCGATATTTGCGGCTATCATGCAGACCAGTGCGGTTTATGACGTAGAGGGAGCCAAGTTCTCTGTCATACCGTTCTGGCTTCCCTTCGCGGCAGCGTTGTTCGGAATGCTGGTCGGCGTGGTTTCGGGTTATTTCCCGGCGCGCAGAGCAACAAAGATCTCGGCTATAGAGGCAATGAAGACAAACCAGTAAAGAGTAAAGTGATCGGTCATATGGCCGGTCACTTTTTTTGGCGGGGCTTGATAAAATATTAACTTTGCATAAACGACGCGATATGTTATAATAAATAAGATTATGGGCTGATAGCTTTGGAGAGGAAATCATGTCGGAAAGAAGAGCTCCTAAAAACATATTGATGAGACGGGAATTCAACGACACCATCGGAAAGAGCAATGTCATCAGGTGTCGTGCGGGCGCGCTGGCATTGGCTTTATTTGCCGGTATTTCCATTATCGTGATGAGTACAAGCCATCTTACCGAGAATAACATTGCTTTCATTATTCCCGGAGGTCTGTTTGCACTCATATGCGCCATTTTCTGTGTATTTTTCCACAAGGTGGCGCAAAACGAGGAAAGGGAATATTATGTTGCGGTTCCCTATCTTTTCCTTGCTTTTGTCATTGTTTACGGGACCTATCTTTCGGTCATTACGGCTGAGTATTTCGGAAGCACATGCCTTTATTACATGTCGGTCATATTCTGCGCCTATGCGGTGGTTCTAAGCAAACCCGCATATATTACGGTGATGATCGCGGAGCTTTTGGAGCTTGGAGTCATAGTATTCTTTTCCTATCAGTTTGAGAGACCTCTCGGATATATACAATATGTGTTCATATTGGTAGCCCACATCTTCGCATACGTTCTTTCCGAAGAGAGCAGGGAGATGAGGACGGAACTGACCAGAAGAGAGCTCATCGCAAAAAAAGAGGTCAGACAGGCGGAAAGAGATCCGCTTACGGGACTCATCAACAGAAGAGGACTTGAGAGAGCGACAAAGAAGATATTCAGAGACTGTCAGGAAAACGGTTCCTTAGTCGGGATCATGATCCTTGATATAGATCATTTCAAAAAATACAATGACGGCTTCGGACATGTACAGGGCGACCGCTGTTTGCAGATGGTTGCAAAGTGCGTGGCGGATACGGTCGGGAACAGAGGCTTCACTTCGAGAATAGGCGGAGAAGAATTTCTGATCTTTATATACGGACTCGATGCACAGGCTATAGGAAGTGTTGCCGAGGAAGTCAGATCGAGCGTTGAAAACATGGGGCTCCCTCATGCCACGGGCAAAGGGGATGTGGTAACGGTCAGCATAGGTGTTTATCTGTCCGAGCTCAATGAGCAGTCGAGCTTCACAAACCTGTACAACAGGGCGGATAAGTATCTTTACAAGGCAAAACAGGGGGGAAGAAACAGGGTTGAATGTAACAGAAAATTGCGCGCCATAAAAAAGGCAGACGGCGCGAATTAGTATAAAACAGATTGGAGCTTTAGAATAATGGGAAAGTATTTCGGAACCGACGGGTTCAGAGGTGAGGCCAATGTGGATCTTACCGTTGAACATGCATTCAAGGTCGGAAGGTTTTTGGGATGTTATTATGGCAAAGAGCACAAGGCTAAGATCGTGATCGGAAAAGATACAAGGCGCTCCAGCTATATGTTTGAATATTCTCTCGTTGCCGGACTCACTGCAAGCGGAGCGGATGTTTATCTGCTTCATGTGACTACGACCCCCAGCGTATCCTATGTTGTGAGGAGCGAGGATTTTGACTGCGGCATAATGATCACAGCCAGTCACAATCCATTTTACGATAACGGCATTAAGGTCATCAACGGAAGCGGCTATAAGCTTGAAGCCGACGTTGAGGAACTCATTGAAAAATATATAGATTCCGACGAAGACAATCTTCCTTTGGCCAAACGTGAGGGCATAGGACGCACCATCGATTATGCCATGGGAAGAAACCGCTACATCGGACATCTCATCTCATTGGCTACCAGGTCTTTTGACGGAGTGCGCGTTGGACTTGATCTTTCAAACGGTTCCGCAACTACAGTCGCAAAGGGGGTATTCGATGCGCTCGGAGCAAAGACTTTTGTATGCGGAAATGAGCCTGACGGTTTAAACATCAACAATAACTGCGGTTCCACGCACATTGAAAACCTTTGCGAATTCGTGAAGAGCAACAAGCTGGACGTGGGTTTTGCATACGACGGAGATGCGGACAGGTGCATATGCGTTGACGAGAAGGGACAGGTCGTCGACGGAGACAGGATAATGTATCTTTGCGCAGTATATATGGCCAAGCGCGGCGAACTTAACAATAATACCGTGGTAACCACGGTAATGTCCAATATGGGACTATACAAGGCCCTTGAGAAAAAAGGGATCAGATACGAACAGACGAAAGTCGGAGACAAGTACGTATTTGAAAACATGATGAAGAACAACCATTCTCTCGGCGGAGAGAATTCGGGACATATAATCTTTTCAAAGTATGCCAAGACGGGCGACGGCATTCTGACCTCCATTAAGGTCATGGAGGTTATGCTTGAATCGAAACTTCCGGTTTCGGAACTTTCGAGAGATATGAAAACCTATCCTCAGGTGCTAAAGAATGTCAAAGTTGCCGACAAGAAGGCCGCAAGGGAAGACGAGAGAGTCATGGCTGCGGTTAAGACTGCGGAAGAGGCTCTTGCGGGAGAAGGTCGTGTTCTTTTGAGAGAATCCGGAACGGAACCTTTGATCAGAGTGATGGCGGAAGCGTCATCAATGGCAAACTGTGAGAAAGTTGTTGACGATTTGATCGAAGTACTTGCAAAATGCGGACATGTCTGCTAAAATATCTGTTTTGCAGACTGAAAATAGAAGACAAACATTAAAGTTCTTATAAGAAAAGGAGTATTTTTAACATGGTTAAGATCGAGAATCTCGAGCAGAAGAACATGGTGAAGCTCATCATTACAGTTGAGGCTTCCGAATTTGAGAAGGCAGTAGAGAAAGCATATCAGAAGAACAAGAACAAGATTGTAGTTCAGGGCTTCAGAAAGGGAAAGGCTCCCAGAAGCATTATCGAAAAGATGTACGGTAAGGGCGTTTTCTATGAAGACGCTGCAAATGAGATCATTCCCGATGCATATGCAGATGCGGCAAAGGAATCGGGACTTGAGATCGTATCCCGTCCCGGTATTGATATAGTTGAACTGGAAGCCGGCAAGGATTTTGTATTCTCCGCAGAAGTTGCTGTTAAGCCGGAAGCTGAGATCGGAAATTACAAGGGCATTGAGGTTGACGCCGTTGATACCGAGGTTTCCGAGGAAGAGGTTAACGCTGAGATCCTCAAGACTCAGGAACAGAACAGCCGTATGGTAACCGTTGAAGACAGAGCTGTTATGGACGGTGATATGGCTATCATCGATTATGAAGGTTTTGCGGACGGAGTCGCATTCAAAGGCGGAAAGGGTGAGAATCACGAGCTCGTTATCGGCTCCAAGTCATTCATTCCCGGATTCGAAGATCAGATCATCGGACACAACATCGGTGATGAATTCGACGTAAATGTTACATTCCCTGCCGAGTATCATGCAGCAGAGCTTGCGGGAAAGGCTGCAGTATTCAAGACAAAGGTTAACGGTATCAAGAAGAAGGAACTTCCCGAGCTTGATGATGATTTTGCACAGGATGTTTCCGAGTTCGATACTTTTGACGAGTATAAGGCTGATGTTAAGAAGAAACTGGAAGAGGATAAGGCAAAGGCCGCAAAGACAGCTAAGGAAGAAGCTGCCGTGGACGCCATCATTGCAGAAGCAAAGATGGATATCCCTGCAGTTATGATCGATACAACTGCCGAGCAGATGTATGATGATTTCGTAAACAGAATGAAGCAGCAGGGCCTCACCATTGATATGTACTTCAAGTTTACAGGCCTTAACGAAGAGAAACTTTTTGAGCAGATCCGTCCTCAGGCAGAAAAGAGGATCAAGACCAGACTCGTCCTTGAAGCGGTTGCAAAAGCTGAAGGCTTTACTGCTACAGACGAAGAGATCGATGAAGAGATCAAAAAGATGGCCGAACAGTATCAGATGGAAGTTGATAAGCTCAAGGAGCTTGTTACCGATAATGAGAAGAAGACTATTGCCGAAGATATCTGCGTAACAAAGGCTGTAGATCTTATCTCCTCCACACTTGTTGAAAAGAAGGCTGCAAAGAAGACAACAAAGAAGGCTGCAGCTAAGAAGGACAAGGAAGAAGAAACAGTTACTGCGGAGGAAAAAGCTCCCGCAAAGAAGACAACAAAGAAGGCAGCTCCCAAGAAGACTGAGGAGTAATGTCTTTCGGAAAGGACTAAAACATGAGTTTGGTACCCTATGTCATAGAACAAACAAGTAAGGGCGAACGCTCTTATGACATTTATTCCCGTCTTTTGAAGGACAGGATCATCTTCCTCGGCGAAGAAGTTAACGAAACAACCGCAAGTCTTGTGGTTGCACAGCTTCTTTTCCTTGAGGCGGAGGATCCCAAAAAGGATATTTCGCTTTATATTAACTCTCCCGGCGGTGTTATCACTGCAGGTATGGCGATCTACGACACAATGAACTTCATTAAGTGCGATGTTTCGACCATATGCATAGGCATGGCAGCCAGCATGGCTTCATTCCTGCTTGCCGGAGGAACCAAAGGAAAGAGATACATTCTTCCGAATGCGGAGGTAATGATCCATCAGCCTTCCGGCGGCGCTCAGGGTCAGGCTACGGAGATCAACATTGCCGCCGAGCATATTCTTGCCATCAGAAAGAGATTGAATGAGATACTTGCCGACAACACGGGCAAGACGGTTGAAGAGATCGCAAGAGATACGGAGCGAGATAACTTTATGACTGCTGAAGAAGCTGTAAGATATGGTATCGTTGATAAGATAGTAACCAACAGATAGTTTTTGGAGGTCATGTGGCTAAGAATGATGTTGTGCGTTGCTCCTTTTGCGGAAGGACAGCGGAAGACGGTGTAAGACTTTTCTCAGGTCTCGATCCCGATGTGTATATATGCACGGAGTGTGTTGAGCTTTGCGCCGAGCTGGTTGATGATGAGGAAATGGAAGCTCTGTCCGAACTCAGAACTGAAAAGACCGGTAAAGGCGGAAAAGGAAAAGACAAAAGCTGGGAAGGAAACATTAATCTGCTGAAACCCAGAGAGATCAAGCATTTTTTGGACGATTACGTTATCGGACAGGAGGATGCGAAAAAAGTTCTTTCGGTTGCCGTTTATAACCATTACAAAAAAATATTATTCGAGACAAAATCCGATATAGAGCTGCAAAAGAGCAATATTCTTCTTATCGGACCCACGGGTTCGGGAAAGACCTATCTTGCCCAGACTCTTGCAAAACTCTTGAACGTCCCGTTTGCCATCGCTGACGCAACCACTCTTACCGAGGCGGGTTATGTGGGCGAGGATGTTGAAAACATCCTGCTTAAGCTTATTCAGGCGGCGGATTATGATGTCGAAAGAGCGGAGCACGGGATTGTTTACATCGATGAGATCGATAAGATCACCAAGAAGGGTGAAAATGTTTCAATCACAAGAGATGTATCCGGTGAAGGGGTACAGCAGGCACTTCTTAAGATCCTGGAGGGAACTGTCGCTTCTGTTCCTCCTCAGGGCGGAAGAAAGCATCCCAATCAGGAGTTTATCCGCATAGACACCACCAATATCCTCTTCATTTGCGGAGGCGCTTTCGACGGGCTTGAGAACATCATCAAGCAGAGGATAGGTAAAAAGGCTATAGGCTTCAATGCCGATCTTCTCGACAGTGATGAATATGATGTGGGAGAACTGTTCAGGAAGACGATTCCCGAGGATCTGATGAAATTTGGTCTGATCCCTGAGTTTATCGGACGTGTACCCGTGAATGTCGCTCTCGATAAATTGGATGAGGAAGCGCTCATCCGTATCCTCAAGGAGCCTAAAAATGCTCTTGTTAAGCAGTACAGTGCACTGTTTGAATTGGATGGTGTAGAACTTGAGTTTGAAGAGGAGGCGCTGAAATCCATTGCCAGGGAGGCATTGGAACTGAAGACCGGAGCCAGGGGACTCAGATCGATAATTGAAAAAAATCTGCTTAATACAATGTATGATATACCATCAGATACATCGATCCTTAAATGTATAGTTACAAAGGAATCGGTAGAGAAGGGCGAGAAGCCCTTATACGAGGTCAGACCCGATAAGAAAAAGAAAAAAGTCGGGGCTTAAGGAGATCTTTAAACCGCATGAAAAAACATGCAACCGCATGAAAAAACATGCGGTTTTTTTCTTGTGAAAATGACAAAAAAATGGTATTATGGATTGAGTAATACAGAGGATTTCGGTAAAAAATTATCAATTTCTCGTTTCCGAGATCACAAATTGTATCAGGGGCTTATTATGAGAAGGAAAAAAGTAACATCCGAGAAATCTATTTCGGAAATTATCAGCATTTCTTTTAATAGAATTCTTATTTGGGTAGTCTTTGCGATCACCTTTATCAGTGTTTTGGTTCTGGCAACCGGGCAGTACAGTGCTTGCTCCCGTGATTTTGATACTGCGGTGGGCCTGGCCTCGGACAGAGTCTATTGGGCTCTTCGTTCCTATAAAAACATTGTCGGTAACATGGGAGCGATCCCTCTTCTTTCGGATCCCAACGTATCAACTGAAGAAAAGGAAAAACTGCTTGCAAACATATGCGAAAGATATGGTCTTGTCAGAAGCAAGGTCATTAATACCGACGGCTTTTCCGATATGGATTCCGAACCCATATACAGAGGCGACCGTGAGTATTTCAAGCAGGCAATGGAAGGAAAATGCTATATTCAGGAGCCTGTTACTTCCAGAACGGACGGACAGATCGCCATCATAGGCGCCGCTCCCCTTTGGAAAGCCGGTGTGATCGGCGGAGAGATAGCCGGTGTTGTATTCATTTCCATTAATCCCATCCTCCTTCATGACATCATCGAGGGTGTCGGGATCAGCGAAAATACCTTTGTTTATATCATAGACAGCTACGGTTCCACGGTTTCGGCCAATGATATGAACCTTGTATATCAAAAGAACAATAACATTAAGAACAGTAAGACTGACAAAGCATACACATCCATTGCAAGAGTGGATGAAAGGATGATCAAGGGTGAGACCGGATCGGAAAGCATATATATGGACGGCGGCTTCTATTACTTAAGTTATACGCCCATCCGTGAAACACCCGGCTGGAGCATATGTATAGGCTCTGCTTATAAGGACTACATAGATACTCCCATACTTTTGATGATCCTTATGGCCGAATGTCTGCTGATCTCCATTTTTGTCGTTAAGCTTCGCGCAAAAAAGATCGCGGACGAAGTGGCTGAGCCCGTTAAACGTATGACGGAGAGCATTAAAAAGGCGGCGGAATCCGGTAAGGAGCTGGCCGATTACGAAGCAGGATCGGAAGTGGATAATCCCATAGAAATGAGGATAATCTCCGAAGCAATGGATTCTATTCTTGACAGACTGGATCTTGCTACGGCGGATTCGAGAGAATTCCTGGACTCTGCGGTCATCACCGACCTGGTAAGCATGGATATGCTCAGGTACATTCACGGTTATTACAAAGAGGCCTTTGGCGTGAATGTGATAGTTGCGGACTCAAAGGGAACCGTTCTTGTCGGAAAGACGAACCACGGACTGGTGGATGCCAATGCTCTCAGGGAAGATGAGAGTGCATGCTTCATCATGTTGAATGACAGGGTGATCGGATCGACCATATTCAAGATACCCGAGGAATGTATTCTCAATAAAGAAAGCGCTCAGCAGCATGCGATCTATGTATCAAAGATATTGGAGATCGTTGCTATCGGAAACTTCAGAAGAAGTCTTCAGAACAGAAAAAATCTGAAAGCTGCGAAGAAGGAGCTCGAAAGGATATCCGAGTATCACGGCAAAATAAGCGAGGAAGCAAGAAAGCTTGCCACCGAGTGCGAGAAAGCAAGGAAAAATGATGATACGGAAGAACTTCGTGAACTCACTGCGAGATTCTCTGCCTTTTGCTACGACTTGATCTCCGAGACCGATGATCTTACAAACTATAATGACAGAAATGATATTACATTACAGATAAGGGAACGTATCTATCAAACGGAAAACCTTATTTCCGAACTCAAGAACGATCTGGAGAGAAAACATCCCTCATTGGCCGGGAAAACCGATGTAAGGATGGTTTCGGGTATGCCTGACAGGCTTTTCGGAGATCCGCACAGAGTCAGAAGATTGTGTGAGAATCTTCTTGTGGCGATCTCTGATGAGAACAGCGACAAGGAGGCAAGCATATTCTTTGAAAGCAGGAAAAGCTCCTATGCAGCCAGCCTTATGATCGGTATTCACGGAAACAGGCGACTTGAGGGCAAGGAGACAGACCGGCTCAAACAACTGTTGGAAGCTGACAACGACAGCGCAGTGGTGGACGGTATCAATGCCTCGGATCTTAAACTGCTCAGTATAAAACGAGTGGTTAGAAGAATGAACGGCACGATTACAGTTAATAAGGGCGGTGAGGGGGAAACCTGGTGTATGGTGGAGATCCCTCAACTTGAGGTGAATTCATATGATCAGTGACAGTTTGAAAAGAATAGAAGAGCTTCTGGCTGCCCTGGAAAAGGTTGAAGAAAGCGCGGGGATGGCCAAGGAACTGCGAACAGAGGTCAGCAGTGTTTACAGTAAGCTTCGGTACGGTAACGGAAGCAAAAGAGACGGAAAAGCCATAATCGATAAGAATAACGTGGAGGAACTCTTTGACAGAGCTATTAAAGACGAGGAGTTCAAGGTGTTCTATCAGCCCAAGGTTAATCTTAAGACCTATGAACCCAACGGAGCGGAAGCCTTGTGCAGATGGTTCCATGACGATGCTTTGATCCCACCCGATGAATTCATACCTATTCTGGAACAAAGCTCAAAGATCGAAGTGCTGGATTTCTATATGCTCGATCATGTGTGCAGGGATATGCGGAAATGGCTGGACGAAGGAAAAAGCATAGTACAGATCTCGGTAAACCTTTCCAGAATAAATGTGGGACAGGACAGACTCATTGAGAGGATAATCGAGACATTGGACAAATACGATCTGCCTCATTCCTATATCCAGATCGAGTTGACGGAAACGTCCACGGAGCTGGGCTTTGATGAATTGAGAGATCTGGTCCTGGGGCTCAGGGATGAAGGCGTAAGCACTGCGGTGGATGATTTCGGAACGGGTTATTCTTCGCTTAAGCTGATCAGTGAACTGCCATGGAATGTTTTAAAGATAGACAAGAGTCTGCTGCATGAGGCGGAGAGGGAAGGCTCAAACGAGCATTTGATGCTCTGCCACATTATCAGCATGGTGAGAGATCTGGGCATGGAATGTGTTGTAGAGGGGGTTGAAACGCCCGAAGATGTGAAGCTTCTTAAGGACAACAACTGCTTCATGGCACAGGGGTTCTACTTTGACAGACCCATCAGCGGTGAGTACTTTGAACAGCTGCTGGACGGCATCAGCCTACGTAAAAAGACGAGATAAATTTTTCAGCCTTTGGAGGATCAAGTTCTTCAAAGGCTTTTTTTGCGCTTTCGAGGTCAGGGAACAGACCGAATACGGCAGAACCGCTTCCGGTCATCAATGACAGCTCGGAGCCTGCTTTGCTGAGCATATGCTTGAGATCACTGATCGCAGGACATATCTCTATGGCCGCATGCTCCATAAAGTTTCCGCAGGAAGAGATGAAAGCGGCGTGATCTTCGGCGAGAAGGGCGTCTTTCATTAAAGATGCATCGGGGTGCGGTTGGGAATCGAGGTAGTTATCCGTGAGGCGATACATTTCCTTCGTGCTCAGGGAGACCTCCGGTTTAAGGATTACGCAATAAAGTTTTCCGGGGGATGGAAGAGGAGTGAGCTTTTCCCCGATGCCCTCGCAGAGTGCGGTTTTTCCGAAGATACAAAAAGGAACATCGGCACCGAGGCGGGCGCCCAGGTCACACAATTCCCCGGTTGAGAAACCGCAGCTCAAAAGTTCGTTCAAGCCTTTTAATACTGCGGCTGCATCGGAACTTCCGCCACCCATACCTGCGCCGGCGGGGATGTTCTTTCTGACGGTGATATCCACACATACAGGATGGGAAAGGTGGGAGCCCGCGGTGGTCAGCAAAAGCTCCGCAGCCTTGTAAACAAGATTGGTCTCATCCCATTTTACAGATGAAAAGTCTCCCGCATTCAGGCAGGAGACTTTTATTTCGTTTTCATCGGAAGGGCTGACGGAAAGCTCGATCTCGTCATGCAATTCTATGCTTTGCATAACGGAAGAAATGTCGTGGTAGCCGTCAGGCCTTTTTCCGATAACATCCAGTATAAGATTCAATTTAGCGTAAGCGCAAACGGACTTAGTCATACAAACCTCTCAGAGTTCATTCACAAACATGTTCTATGCCGAGATTGATGATCGAACGGACATGATCGTCGGATAGGGCGTAGTAAATGGATTTCCCGTCTCTTCTTGATGAAACCAGCTTTCCGGTTTTAAGGAACTTCAGCTGGTGGGAGACTGCGGATTGGGTCATTCCGAGTTTCTCGGAAATATCGTTTACGCACATCTCTCCGTCGAAAAGGACGTAAAGGATCCTGATCCTGGTGGAATCTCCGAAGTACTTGAACAGTTCCGCGAGGTCATATAATGTGTTTTCCGTAGCTTTTGCATTTTTCATGGTTGTTTCCTGTCAATGTCCTGTCAATCCCCCTTAGATTGCGGAAAGGCAACCAAGGGTTATTTTCTGATCCTGAGCGCTCTCATGGCATTCAGAACCGCGAGAGCCATTACTCCGACATCTGCAAAGATCGCAAGCCACATACCTGTGATACCTGTAGCTGTGAGCACAAGGCAAAGGAGCTTGACGCCGATGGCAAAGTATATATTTTCATGTGCTATATGGAGTGTCTTGCGGGATATACGGATCGCAAGCGCGATCTTTGAAGGATCGTCATCCATCAGAACGACGTCCGCGGCTTCTATGGCCGCATCGCTTCCGAGACCGCCCATGGCAATTCCCACATCTGCACGGGATAAAACGGGTGCGTCGTTAATGCCGTCGCCAACAAAGGCAACCGCCTGCGACTTGCCGGTCTTGTCCTCGATCAGTTCCTCGACTTTTTTAACTTTGTCGCCGGGGAGAAGCTCGGAGTGGACGAAGGCTATGCCCAGCTTCTTTGCAACATCATCCGCCACAGCCTTTGAGTCGCCGGTAAGCATTACGGTATCCGATATGCCGAGGGCCTTAAGTTCACCTATGGCCCATTTAGCGGTGGGCTTGATCACGTCGGTGATAAGGATATGCCCTGCATATGCCTTGTTGATCGCTACGTGAACGATGGTGCCCGTATGGTGGCAGGGAATGAGATCGACTCCGAGGCGATTCATGAGCTTATCGTTTCCGATGGCGATCTCAGCTCCGCCGAGGTCCTTAAAGATCCCTTCGGGTTTGAGTACGGCGATGATACCGTTACCGCCAAGTTCCTGTACACTCTCTGTAAGATTGCGATTTATTGGTTTATTATATGCTTTTATGATGCTTTTTGCAATAGGATGGGATGAGGCACTCTCCGCATAGGCAGCGATCTCCAGAAGGCGATCGTCGGGCATTGTGCTGTGATGGATGCCCACAACCTCGAATACTCCCTTAGTCATTGTTCCGGTCTTGTCGAAGACAAGAGTGCGGGTCTTGGCGAGAGCCTCTATGTAACCTGAGCCTTTAACAAGGATGCCGTTCTTGCCCGCACAGCCTATGCCTGCAAAGAAACTGAGCGGGATGCTGATGACCAGAGCACAGGGGCAGCTCACGCAAAGGAACGAGAGGGCTCTGTAAACCCAGGTCTGAACGTCGGGATCATTGCCGAGTGCAAGGTTGATCAGGACGGGGATCGCGATCAAAAGGACCGCAGCTCCGCAAACGATGGGAGTGTAGATCTTTGCAAATTTCTTGATGAAATTCTCGGACTTGGTCTTTCTTGAACTTGCTTCGCGGACCATGGTAAGGATCCTTGAAAGCGCGGATTCGGAGAACTTCTTTGTTGTTTCCAGCTTAATGATACCGCTTAAGTTGATGGAACCGCTTAGAACTTCGTCGCCCTTTGAAACTTCAACGGGGAGGCTTTCGCCTGTGAGAGCCGCGGTATCGAGAGAGGAGGCACCCTGAACGACTTTGCCGTCGATGGGCACGCGCTCGCCGGGCTGAACAACGATAACCGATCCTAACTTGACGGTCTCGGGCTTAACGCGCTTTAAGGTGGTGCCGTCTTCTATATTGGCATAGTCGGGGCGGATGTCCATGAGAGCCTTGATGTTCGCGCGGCTCTTTCCAACCGCATATTCTTCGAACAGCTCGCCTAAACGATAGAAGATCATTACGGCGATACCTTCGGAAAATTCCCTGAGAACAAGAGCGCCGACGGAAGCTATGGACATAAGGAAGTTTTCATCCAGGAGATGTCCCTTGAAAAGGCCGTTGATGGCTTCAAATAAAATGTCATAGGCAATAATGATATATGCAATGCCTACAAGAGAGTACATGAGAACGGGAGGCATCTTGGAACCGAAGATCATGAGGGCAAGCAAGATAATGCCGGATATTGCGATCCTGATGATCTCAAGCTTGGGATTTTCCTCCTCTTCCTCCTCTTCCTCCTCGTGATGGTGGTGATGGCAGCCGCATCCGCAACCGCATTCATCGTCATCGTCGTGATCATGGTGGTGATGATGGTCGTGCTTTACGATCTCATCTTCTTCATCGTGCTTGTGCATTTGAAATTTCCTCCGTGTATTGTTTATCCGCCTGGCGGAAAATAGATGTTCATTTCAACACTTGAACATTTGCTCAAATGTTATTATTATCATACCACCTTTTGCATGGATGTCAACCCTTATATATGGAAAAAATATTGACTGCCTTAATAATGAAGGCTAAAATAGTACACATACGATGCGATGCTGAATATTATCATCACTTTAAGGGGGATAAAATGACAACTTATCTTGTTACAGGCGGAGCAGGTTTTATAGGAAGCAACTTCGTGCTCTATATGCTTGAAAGATACAAGGATATAACGATCATTAATCTGGATAAACTTACATACGCCGGGAATCTCGAGAACCTCAGAAAGGTTGAGAAGGACCCGCGTTATGTTTTTGTGAAGGGAGATATATGCGATGAGAAACTGACGGCCTCATTGCTCGAGGAGTGGGACCCGGATCTCATCGTAAATTTTGCGGGAGAAAGCCATGTGGACAGGTCCATTAAGGATCCGGATGCGTTTCTTAACACAAATGTTAAAGGCGTTGTAAATCTGCTTCAAAGAGCAAAGGATGCATGGCTGGATCCTAAGAGCGGAAAATGGAAGGAAGGCAAGAGATTCCTGCAGGTGGGTACCGATGAAGTGTACGGTTATCTCGGAAAAGACGGTTATTTCACAGAGACAACTCCGCTTTCACCTCACAGCCCCTACAGCGCATCCAAGGCATCGGGAGATATGTTTGCAAAGGCTTTCTTTGACACTTATCATATGCCTGTATGCATTACAAGATGCTCGAACAATTATGGAGCTTTTCAGTACCCCGAAAAGCTGATCCCGTTGATGATCAACAACGCAAGGAAGCACAAAAAGCTGCCCGTCTACGGGGACGGTATGCAGATCCGCGACTGGCTTTACGTGGAAGATCATTGCAAGGCGATCGATATGGTGCTGAAAAAAGGCAGGCCCGGAGAAGTGTACAACATCGGCGGACACAACGAAAGAACCAATGTATTTATCGTTAATACCATAATAAAAGAGCTTAGAGAAAAGTTAAATGATGATTTGATCAACGAAGATCTTATCATTCACGTTGAGGACAGACCCGGACACGATCGCAGATACGGCATTGATCCCACGAAGATCAGGAATGAATTAGGGTGGTATCCTGAGACAAGTTTTGAAGAGGGCATAATCAAGACGATCGACTGGTATCTGGATAATGAGGAATGGATGAAGAATGTTGTCGACGGAGAATACATGAAGTATTATGAGGACATGTACGCGGGACGTGAAGAATTGAAGTAACCGGAGGTGGATTTAGTGAAGGGCATTATACTTGCGGGAGGAACAGGTTCAAGATTGTATCCGCTGACCTTAGTGACCACAAAACAGCTTTTACCGGTTTATGATAAACCGATGATCTATTACCCTCTCAGCACTCTGATGCTGGCGGGGATCAATGAAATACTTGTCATCAGCACGCCCGAGGACACACCGAGGCTTGAAAGACTTTTGGGAGACGGTTCACGGTTCGGAGTGAACCTGTCTTATTGCGTTCAAAACAGCCCCGACGGGCTTGCCCAGGCTTTTCTTTTGGGTGAGAGATTCATAGGGGAAGATGCCTGCGCAATGGTACTTGGAGATAACCTTTTCTACGGAAACGGCTTCGGAAAGGTGCTTGCAAAGGCTGTGGAAGAGGCCGAAGAAAAACAGACAGCCACTGTTTTCGGATACTATGTCAACGATCCCGGACGCTTTGGAGTCGTTGAATTTGACGAGAACGGGAAGGCGGTTTCCATAGAGGAAAAACCTGCGGTACCCAAGTCCAATTATGCGATCACGGGGCTTTACTTCTATCCTTCCGGAGTGAGTGAAAAGGCAAAGCTCCTTCGACCGTCGGCAAGAGGAGAACTTGAGATAGCGGAGCTTAATGCAATGTATCTTGAGGAAAACAGATTGCAGGTGCACAGACTCGGCAGAGGCTTTGCGTGGATGGATGCGGGAACGGTTGAAAGCCTTCTGGCGGCAGCAAATTTCGTGGCTACCGTCGAAGAAAGACAGGGTGTTACCATTTCGGCACCGGAAGAGATCGCGTTCGTCAAGGGATGGATCAGCAAAGAGAAACTCGCGGAAGCGGCCGAAGCCTACGGAAAATCGGCCTATGGAGCCCATCTGAAGGCTGTTGCCGAGGGCAGGATAAATAATTGATCGGAGGATTGATTTGAAATTTTTTGTGACCGGAGCCAACGGCATGCTCGGACATGATGTCGTTCAGGAACTTTTGAAACGTGGATATGAAGTGACAGGAAGCGGTACCAAGCAGGATTTTTCGTGGAAGAACGGAAGACCCGACTGCGGATATGCCTGCCTTGACATTACGGACCGTGAGGCGGTTGTAAGAACTCTCGAAAGAGAAAAACCGGATGCGGTGATACATTGTGCTGCGTGGAATGCGGTCGATCTTGCGGAAGAAGAGGCGAACCGGGGGAATGTCATGGCGGTAAATGCGCTGGGGACAGGTTATATAGCCGAGAGCTGTGTGAAAACAGATTGCAAATTGATCTATATCAGTACGGACTTTGTCTTTGACGGCAGTGGCGAAAAACCTGCTTCCGCGGATGAAACCTCATTCGGACCGCTGAATTACTACGGGATGAGCAAGCTGGAAGGTGAAAAGAAAATTTCCGCGAGTATGGAAAAATTTTATATTGTAAGGACATCCTGGGCATATGGCGTGAATGGGGAAAATTTCGTAAAAACAATGATAAAAGCCGGGAAAAAACACGACACGGTAAGGGTTGTAAATGACCAGATCGCCACGCCGACCTATACACGCGATCTCGCGAGATTGCTGGCAGATATGGCAGAAAGTGATAAATACGGTTTTTATAACGCAACAAACGAAGGCGGGTTTGTATCCAAGTATGAGCTCATTTTAGAGGCTTACAGGCAGTTTGGACTGGATACAAAGGTGATCCCCGTCACTACGGAAGAATACGGACCGATCTTGGCAATGCGCCCCAAGAATGGAAGAATGTGCAAAGAAAAAATCAAAAAACAAGGTTTTCTTCCACTTCCCGACTGGAGAGATGCGCTGAATAGATATTTGGCCGAAGAGACTTTTTTATCGAACGAGGTGAAAAATGGGACAGATCAGTGTTGTGAAAAATGCCGGCGGTATAGAGGGAGTCTGTGTGATCACTCCCGCCGTTCACAAAGACAGCAGAGGGAGCTTCTGTGAAACATACAGCCTTAGGGATATGAAAGAGGCGGGTATTGACACGGTTTTTGTTCAGGACAATCAGGCATCAAGCGTTAAAGGCGTTTTGCGAGGATTGCATTTTCAAAAGGAGCATGCCCAGACCAAGCTTCTCAGAGTAATAAAGGGAAGCGTGTTTGATGTTGCGGTGGATCTGAGACCGGGAAGCGCCACTTTCGGTAAGTGGTACGGAGAGATCCTCTCAGCAGAAAACTGTAAGCAGCTTTTGGTACCGAGAGGATTTGCACACGGCTATCTTGTTCTTTCGGATACGGCGGAGATATGCTACAAGTGCGATGACTTTTATCATCCCGGTGACGAAGGCGGTTTGGCATGGAACGATCCGAAGATCGGGATAGAGTGGCCCATGCTCGAGGGAAAATATGCAGGGAATTCCGGGGCGAAGGGCTACAAAGTGGACGGATCGCCGCTGATCCTGAATGAAAGAGATGAAAATTGGCCGGGGATCGACAGTTTTAAAAGATGAGTGCGGAAGAGATTATCCAAAAAATCAAATATAGATTTAACACGCTTCAAATGAGCTACAGCATGGAGGGCGAGCTTGCTCAGATACTTAGGTATCTGCTTGTGAACGGTGTCGATGCCGAAGCTTTTTTTGCGGAATTTATGGCAGAGGAACGGTCATCGGAGGAACCGATCCGTAAGAATGAAGCGAAGGTGCTGCTCGGCAGGTTCAGAGAACGGGCGGTCCGCTTGACCGGGATCGGAACTCCGGTAAGCAGAACAGGCTCAGAGGAACATGGAAAAACCGTTATCGCTTGGGTTGAAGAGGATATTAAGGATGATCCCATCGCGAAGGCTTTGATCGCTCGGGCGGATAAGGTGGAATACATTAAGCACTATAAAGACGTGTTTAACGCCAAGGGACATGATTTTAAGGCGGAGAAAAGAGGCGGATCTTTTATAGTGGCGAAGAACAGGGATACTTTGATCTATCCCGGAGCGCCTTTTTGCCAGAGCTTCGGGAATGAACATTTCTACTATGCATCCTGTGTCAAGAATTGTCTGTTTGATTGCGACTATTGCTTCCTGCAGGGGCTCTATCCATGCGGTTATCCGGTTTATTTTGTAAACCTGAAGGAGTACTTTGACGAACTGGACGAACTTTTGAAAAAAATC
Source organism: Lachnospiraceae bacterium (assembly GCA_016291655.1). Lineage (GTDB taxonomy): Bacteria > Bacillota > Clostridia > Lachnospirales > Lachnospiraceae > RGIG3528. Next base: position 41,646 of record JAEEYF010000087.1, read on the forward strand.
CCGGTGTATCTTTGTATTTCCTATGATACGGACCTGTTGGCGATGGAGCCGATGCTTCACTATGTGGAAAAATGGGTGAGTTATGCACAGTCCAGGGCGCAGCTAAAGATAGAAATACGAACAAAAAGCGGAAATTACTCGGTTTTTGATTCATTTTCAAAATTGCGAAAAGACGACAGCACGGAAAATTACAATAATATTGTGTTTGCGTGGACAATTTCTCCCAAAGAGGTCTCAAACTTCGCTGAAATCGGGCTTCCGGAGGTGGGGAAAAGATTGAGGGCTTTGAAGGCTGCAAAGGCTGCGGGATTTCCCGTAAGGTTGTGTTTCGATCCCATGATCTACCATCCGGAATGGAAAAAATCCTATTCCGATCTGTTTGAAAGAGTATTCGGGGAGATCGCTGCTTCGGAAGTGGAAGATGTGAGCGTCGGTGTGTTCAGGATATCCAATAAGCTGCTGAAGAGGATGAGGGATACCAACAAGAGCAGTCCCATAACCCAATTTCCATATATCACCGAGAACGGGGCATGTCATTACGGAGAGTTGTCCTCAGAGATGGTTGGATATGCGATTGAAGAATTGAAGAAGTATATGCCTGTCGAGAAGATATATGCCTGGCAGGGAAATTAAAAAAAGACGGTTCGAAGAAACCGCCTTTTTAGTAGCAATGTATGAAGCCCTTCCAAAACCAGGGCGTTAAAACAAGATTTAATCTTACTCAACTTTGTCGAGAGCCTGGCTGATATCGGAAATGAGGTCTTCCTTATCTTCGAGACCGCAGGAGAAGCGAACGAGGTTGGGATAGATTCCGCAGGCTACGAGCTGCTCATCGGTCATCTGACGATGGGTAGCGTTGGCGGGGTGGAGACAGCAGCTTCTTGCGTCGGCAACATGTGTCTCGATAGCGGCGAGCTTGAGGTTCTTCATGAATACCTCGGCAGCCTTACGTCCGCCCTTTAAGCCGAAGCTTACAACTCCGCAGGAGCCGTTGGGAAGGTACTTTTCAGCAACCTTGTGGTACTTGTCTCCGGGAAGTCCGCAGTAATTTACATATTCGATCTTAGGATGCTTTGCAAGGAATTCTGCCACAGCCTGGCCGTTCTCGCAATGTCTTGCCATACGAACGTGGAGGCTTTCGAGACCCAGGTTCAGGATAAATGCGTTCTGAGGAGACTGGATCGAACCAAAGTCACGCATGAGCTGAGCGGTAGCCTTTGTGATGAAAGCGCCTGCATTACCGAACTTTGTGGCATATGTGATACCGTGATAGGATTCGTCGGGTGTGCAAAGACCGGGAAATTTGTCTGCGTGAGCCATCCAGTCGAACTTGCCCGAGTCAACTATGCATCCGCCTACTGCTGCGCCGTGTCCGTCCATATACTTTGTGGTGGAGTGGGTAACTATGTCTGCACCCCATTCGATTGGACGGCAGTTAACGGGAGTAGCAAAGGTGTTATCGATGATAAAGGGAACGCCGTGGGCATGTGCCGCATTTGCCCACTGTTCAATGTCGAGAACTGTAAGAGCGGGATTGGCAATGGTCTCGCCGAATACGGCCTTTGTGTTGGGGCGGAATGCTGCGTTTAATTCTTCTTCAGTGCAATCCGGAGCAACGAAGGTGAAGTCTATGCCCATTTTTTTCATCGTAACGGCGAAAAGATTGAAGGTTCCGCCATAGATGGAAGAGGAAGCCACAACGTGATCTCCGCAGGAAGCTATGTTGAAGATGGAAAAAAAGTTGGCAGCCTGTCCCGAAGAGGTGAGCATTGCAGCAGTACCGCCTTCAAGTTCGCAGATCTTAGCTGCTACGAAGTCGTTTGTAGGATTTTGAAGTCTGGTATAGAAATAGCCGCTGGCCTCAAGATCGAAAAGCTTTCCCATGTCTTCGCTGGTGTTATATTTGAAAGTGGTGCTTTGAACGATAGGGATCTGACGGGGCTCACCGTTTCCGGGAGTATATCCGCCTTGTACACATGTGGTGTTAATCTTGTACTTAGCCATAGTTTTCTCCTTATAAAAAATCATTTGCAATGTATGATAATTCAATCCGTTAAAGTAGTCAAGCGAAAGTTTTGGGTGTATACTAAAAAAGATGAGTATTACGATATCAAGCGAACAAAAACCAAGGAGTTGTCATGGCAAAACAATATACAGTCAGATGTAAAGAATTACTGCCTTCGGGAAACGGGCTTGTTTTCTTCAACAATTCGAAGTTTGAGGTTGCAGGCGTTTTACCGGGAGAAAAATGCACGATAGAATTAGTGCATAAAAAAGAAGGAACGGGAGCGAGACTTGTGGAGGTGATCGAACCCTCGAAGGACAGAATAGGAATAAAATGTCCTGTGTACGACAGGTGTGGTGGCTGTAATTTACTTCACATGAGTTATGAATCTGAACTGGAGTTCAAAAATGACAAGATTAAAAAATTATATCACGATATAACCGTACCGCAACTTCCTATCATTAAAAGTGACAATCCTGAACATTACAGAAATAAGGTTTATGCATCCTTCAGTTTCGAGAAGCACGGGAGAGGGGATATACGCCAGATCGCGGGGATGTACGAGGAGAACACGAGAAAAGTCGTAAATTGCATGGATTGTTCGATCCAGAACAGCATTGCCAATTCAATCATAAAAACAATCCTGGATCTGATGAGACTTACAGGCACCAGAAGCTATGACCCGGATACAAGAACGGGTGTGCTCAGACATGCCTACATACGGGTCGCAGAAAAGTCCGGAAAAGTTATGCTTGTTCTTGTGACAGGGGTACCTGAGTTCAAGGATAAGGCACGCTTTGTACAAACGCTGACCAAGAAGCATCCCTGTATCGAAACCATTATTCACAACATTAATCCCGGCAAGACGGGAATGATCCTGGGCAATAAGGATAACGTGATCTATGGCAAAGGTTACATCACGGATGAGCTTTGCGGATGCACCTTTAAAATATCGCCCAAGTCTTTCTATCAGGTGAACCCGAGACAAACGGAAAAACTGTATGGGACAGCGGTGGATATGGCCGGCCTGAAGCCTACGGACACTGTGATCGATGCCTATTCGGGCATAGGGACCATATCTTTGATCGCTGCAAAAAAGACCGGAAAGGTCATCGGAGTGGAAGTGAATCCGGATGCAGTTAAGGATGCAATAGAAAACGCAAAAATTAACAATATTACTAATGTAGAATTTTTAAGGGGAGACGCAGGAGAGTATCTGGAAAAGGAATCCAAGCGGTTAAAGCCTGATTTAATCTTTATGGATCCGCCCCGCTCCGGCAGTGACGAAAGGTTTCTTTCCGCGGTATGCAAGGCTTCTCCCTCAAGGATCGTTTACATCTCCTGCAACCCGGAAACCCAGGTCCGGGATTTAAAATACCTCATGGATCACGGCTACACCCCGGAGCTCCTTCAGCCCGTCGATATGTTCAGCCGAACCGGGCATGTGGAAACCTGCGTGCTTTTGAGTAGGAGAACATATCGACAGCCTGATGCAAGAGTAAAAATAGATATTGATTTAGATGATTACTATAGAATAAAGGAAGGAGAGGTGAGCAAATGATCGATATAAATGAAAATGAATTTATTGAACTGTTTCAAAAGGCTGGAAGTTTAATAGAAAAATCGAGGAATGCTATTGGTGGGATAGCTAATATGCTCACCATCTATTCCAGTTATCAAATTGGCAAATATATAGTAGAGCAAGAGCAAAAAGGTGAGAATCGTGCAAAATACGGAAGCAAAGTATTAGATTCATTATCGGAATATTTGTCTGATAAATATGGTCGAGGCTTTTCGCGAACAAATATAGCTTCTATGAGAAAGTTTTATATTGTCTACAAAGACAGGGAAAGCAGAATTGTGCAATCAGGAATCGCACAATTACCAGATTTACAAGCAAATGGAATTGTGCAATCCGAAATCGCACAATTGGAAATTAAAAATGATTGGCCATTCCGTCTTAGCTGGACACATTATCAGGTTTTGATGCGTATTGGATGAACCCCGGGGACGGGGTTGAGGGCTCATTTTGAACCCCGGGGACGGGGTTGAGGGTTCATTTTGAGAGCTACCAAAATGCTTACATATGACCTTAATATGCAAATGAATTGTTTTAGACCAAAGAGACTGCGGAAGCTATATGACACGTGAAGGCGATTTTTTGACTTAAATATGAAAAAACCGCATTTAGACCAAAGGAATTAAGCATAATCAAAGCGACAAGAAGACAACTTTTTGACCTAAACAAGGGAAAGTGCTGATTAGAGTCAAAGCATTTTAAGATAATCCGAGACATTTAGGGCTTTTTTGACGAAAAGCTTTGACTTGATCGTGAAAAATGCTTTTTTAGGGCAAAAAATCAATGTTAGATCAAGGTAAAATGGATAGAAATTTATGACTTGAATGCATCGAAAAATCATTTAGGGCAAAGAGATACGAACAGACAAGAAAGATGAATTTTACTGACCATATGTAGGTAAAACAGACGCAGGGAGTCAATTATTCGGTTTTTCCGAATAGTTCAAAACGAAAAAGGAGAATACATGAA
>JAEEYF010000088.1 GCA_016291655.1 Lachnospiraceae bacterium
CCCGTTATTCCCCTGATCGGTGTACTTTTTGGAAATCACCAGGCTGTAGATCACCATTACCGCTATGGTCTCGATCATTACTCCTACAATAGAAAGCATCATAAGAAGGACGCTCTCTCCGATCACCATCGGTAATCCCAATAATACAAATATAACCCCATAGGCTATGAAAAGCGAACCCGTAGCGCAGTTATATGCCTTTAAGGCTCCGTCCTTTATTTTGGGTGGTCTGGCATTGGCCCAAAAGCCCGCAGCCTTTTTCATAAACATGGCTCTGATCCCCAGGGCCACCATAAAGCCACCGATCAATGCCCAGATAATAAACCCGATCTTTGCTCCATCCATACTCTTCTCCTTTTATTTGACCATTTCCTCGATCATCTTCCAGTCAGCGCATCGTAAATAATTCTCGTTCGGAAGCTCATGCTTCCGATTCCACGGCCTGTCAAAGACCATCACCTTTAGTTCAGGCATATGCTCAAAGAACCGAAATGCCGACGGCGAATCCTCCACAGCATAATCAAATTTCATCTTCTTATAATCTTCTATCTCAAGGCTGAAAGCGCTGTTCTTTATAAAGCTGTCTCTTCCGTATTTGTTCAAACAATACATCCTGACACGCTCGAGTCCGTGTTGATCGAGCCACAGCCTCGAAGGCTCGTAGGCACTGTAAGGGCGTCCGGTAATGATCGACACGTTCCATCCGTTATCTATCCATTTATTGATCGTCTCAGATGCCCCGGGAGTTTCCTTGTAACTGAGAAGCACCTCGGGCCTGTGCCCTTCGATCATCATCTCATCATACTGCTCTTTTGTCAAAGAAAACGACTTTTGGAGATCAAAGTATCCTATCTTTTCATAGGGCACTTCTTTTCCGAACATTTCACCCACAAGCTTCGAAAAGTTGAGTGCCGTCTCACAAAGGCAATCATCAAAATCTACGTAAATATTCATCCTCTATCCTCTGTTTCTTCTTTTTTCTGCATATACTATCTTTTGCTCTTCTTCCGAAATCCCGTATCATAGTATGATAAAATTATACCGCACTTAGGTAATTTTATCATCTCTTTTTAGCAGTTTGTTATTTCCGTTTTCGTTTTCGTAAGGCCCTCCAAGAACAAAAACAGGCAAAGGAGTCTTTGATCGACGCCTTTGCCTTTCTGACATAATACTTTAACATTCACATAACATCCGTTTATTTATCAACCTCACCCCTGTATTTCTCATACTTATCAGGATAGTTCTCCTCAAGAAAAGAATCAGGCACGTAGATTTCACGAAAACCAAACTTAAGATCATCTTCATTATCCTCCCGTATTAGGAGTATTCCTTTTACACCTTCTTCTTCAGGTTCAAGATCGTTTCTGGTGCAGGATTCCACATGAAATCTATACTTGATCCCATCCGCATAAAGCCAGTACAGTTTATTTATCAAAACCATCTTACCCTTGCCTCGAACACTTTATTTATAATAATCTCCGACCACATTCTCATAAGAACTTATACCATTCGGGAAGGTTGAAAAAATATAATCTATTCCTTCATCCAACAGGTCTGATTCTTCCTGTACCTTCTTTGAAAAAAGATTTTTTAATGCTTCAGCATCTTTGTCTTTGATCGCCGCCATTATTTTCTCAAAGTTTTCATCGGCAATCTCCTGTGTGTTCGGCACTTCTCTTACTCCACGAGGTTCTCTGACTATCCACTTTGTACAACTGCATCCAAAGGACACTAAGACTAAAAGAGCAATGCTGTATTACAAGTTTCTTCCCAAACATACTACTCCTCCATAATGTTACCAATATATTTATGCCTTTGATCATCTTTTGCTGTTTTGAAGTTCCAGCACTTCCCTACAGGGCTTGATCAATTCCCCTGCTTTGATTCTTTCTTCAACAATTTCTCTGATCTTCGCGCACCACTCACCTGTCTTTGAAATGTCTTCACAATAATCCTTTAAAATTCTTTCACATTCCAGCAAAGCTGAGTCATACTGTTCTTTAGAAAGCTCACCCGAAGCGTATGCTGCATCAAGTTCGTCTCGGTCATCAATCTTGATATCCCCTTCCGGAGTGAATATAACATCAAGATATCTATCAATATATGTAGCTATACCATACTCGTCATACTCAATGCCTTCGATGATATCCACATAATAAATTGACGGCTGAAATCTGATATTTTTAGGAATCGGATAATTATGCCTGGCATCGTCATGCACACCCTCGGGGAAATACATGATCGTGATTAATCTTGCGGCATCATCCGGCAAAAGTTCAAGCCAGCTCATGCCTTCGCCGGTCACCTGAATTCTGCCTGCCTTTGGAGTCTCCCAATAATTGTTATCACCATCGGTTAGTTTGATCAAACAAGCCATTCCATGGAACGACTCGTCATCTATTCTCATCTGATAGTATGGGTAGTATTGGAACCCCCATCCGTCTCTGTTTAATCGTTTGTGTTTCATAACTCCCCTCTCTTTTAATCCATATTATATTGCCTTTTTTTTCGGACTGTAACACTTTATAGTGATATAGTAACCTTTTCGGCCGAAGAAAACAACCGTTTATTACTATTTTTTTGCGCTATATCGCTTTTCAGGCTATAATTTTCTATAGGGCTAAGGGGTATCTTTACCCATTCTTCACCTACGCCTGCATCCGAAAACAGCTTTGCGGAGTAAACGCTTGGGGAATACTTGGGGAGATTTATCTTCCTACCGTATACGATCTTTTTGATCGATTCGGGAGATAGGTAGAATTCTTCTGCCAACTCCATGATTCCGGAACCCGCGGCATATCTGCTGCAGATGATTGCATTTCTTTTATTCAGTTTTTCCCGATATCCGGATGCTTCTCCCCAGCCTTTTGTTTTTTCATTCTTAGGTATATAGATCAATCTACCTTCCGCATACTTTTGCACTTCTTTCAAAAGACTTGTTCATAATCTATGATCGTCATATTTTCGTTTATAACCTTCCCCTCCCCCACACGAACAAAACCACACTTCTCATACAAATGGCAGTTTCCTTTTTCCTGCAGGATCGTGTCCAGCTTCCACTTTTTTGCCTGAGGGTATAGAGCAAATGCCTTTTGGATAGCCACATAACCTATGCCTCGGTTTTGAAACTCGGGAGTTATGAATATGGGTGCGATACGGCACACCTCTTCACCGTCATCATCTGTCTTGTGCCCTATGTTTACCGCTCCGACTCTCGCACCGTCCTTAACTATAAAATAGTATTTCCGATCCGGCGCTTCGGCTCTTGCCCTAACCCGCTCGACGGACTCTATGGCAGGCGAGCCCTCGTCATGATACTTTTCGTACAAAGGCATAAAACTTGCGACTTGCAATTTATAAAGTGCCTCGATCTCATCCGCCCTCACTTCCTCGAGTTTAACCTTGGTCATGAGCTCATTTGTCCCGGGGCCGGGAAGCCTGAATTTCTCTTTTATCATTCTTGCAACCGTGTCAGGCTCCAGATTGGTGTTATCTATCTTCACATAATTCTTGAATGTGATCTCCCCATCCTTGCTTACGATCCTGTACTTTGTTTCCTCTCTGATCATCCGTGCTTCGGATATAGCCAGATCCCGCTTGGAAGCCTTGTTCTTAAGCCTGTTTTCCGTCTTGTTTCTCTCAAGCCTCACAGCCCTGTCCGCAACCAGCTCGACATAGTAAACCGTTCCCCCCGTAGCTTCAAACCTGTCTGTCACGCTCTTTATATAATCCCAGTCGGATTGCTGATCAAAAGCCCACATGTAGGTAAAGATCATCCCTTGGTACTCGGTCTTCATAAACTCCTCAAATATAACCTCTCGAAGTTTTGCAACCGCTGCCCCGTTGAAATATCCAAAGATCTCTATCACAGGCTCTATCATCATGTGGTTATGGAAAAGCCTGAAATCGGTTATTTTCATGAGTTCCTGTCCCACAGTCATCTTTCCGACTGCTCCGCTTCCTGTTAAAACTATCAGATCCATATGTTCTCCTCCCTTGTAAAAAAAACGCTTATCCTGCAAAGATAAGCAGTCAATGATCTGTTTATTATGCTGCCGTCTTCTATTCTCTGCTTCCGGAAAAAACAATATGTGAAATAAAGCTGTACATATCACGTGGACTGCATCAGCTAATGTTATCAAATTGTTATGGCGGGGGTGTTATCAAAGAGTCATTACATATATCTGACACGGATTCCATTCATCCCACAAAGTTGGAAATACCTCAAACTCTTTAAACCCGAGGGACAAATAAAAATGATTGGTCGCATCATAATCTTCGTATCGTCCCATCTGAACCGTCTTAACCTGCATAAAGGAGTATCCTGCTTGCTTCGCCTCTTCTTTGGCCCGTTCAAAAAGTTTTCTTCCAACTCCTTTTCTATGGTAATCCTTCAGCACTCCCATAACACAAAGCTCAACGGTTTCCTTACCTGTTTCTTTAAGGCATAGAAAACCTATCGGTTTATCCGAATCATACGCCGCAAAAAATGGTTGATCTGCACTTTCTTTTATGTACTTTTCTCTGGATTCAGGAATTCCAAACCAATCAGGAAGCGCTTCAAGTATTGTTCTCGAAATCAACTGCTTCTCCGTTGGTTCCTCTACGTTAATTATTCTTATGCCCGCTTCCTCAAGCTTATCATCACCTTCAAAGCGATAAACTAAATTATAGCTGTCGGGAACATCGTCATCAATATAACCGGTATCAACGAATCCGGCCTTCTCATAGACATGTATTGCTTGCGCATCTTCCATTTTAACGCAAACTTCCACACAGTCATATTTCTGCTCATCTTTAAGCCTGGCAAGAATGAGTTTCAGCGCTTCAAATCCGTATCCTTTGCCCTGAAAATTCCTATCGATCATAAACTGCTGCAATTCATAGCATGCAGGTTCATCATCCATATCCCTTACCATAGCAAGCCCCACAGGGATTCCATCTGCTACAATTCCAATTACATTTGCGCGGGAATTACGGTAAACATATCCTCTTGCCAAGATGCCAATATTGCTTGTCAGATATCGTTTTTGATTTTCATCAACGGATAGTCTGGCAAAGTCCATCCAGTTCTCTTCACTTAATTCAATTAAGTTGACCATTTTTTAATCCTCCGATATTGTATTGGAGGGTCAAATTTCGTGGACCCTCCGTACACGATATGTTCTCTTCATACTAAATCACTCCTTCCTACATCACCTTTTCTTCTATACGCCTGCTCGGTTCCAAGCGTATGCAAGCATATCAATGCCCCGCTCTCCATTTCGGATTTTCTTAACCTCATCCACACAAAATTCCATAGCTTCCTCTATGAATTCATCGGACATTTCTTTAGTGAAAAAGAAAATGGGTTCTTCATCCACGGGCAGAAAATACGAATTCATATCCTGCATAAGCCCCTTTGTGTCAAAAGCGCTGATCTGATTCAAAGCCTCGTCCTCAAATCTGTCAGGTACTATAAGATCATTCACCAATCCATACTTATTGATAACATATTGGTTTATTATCTCATAGTCTTTATGTAATCGCTCCACATTTCCGGGAAGCACCGGATTCCAATGATATCTGTCATATACAAAGTTCCTGTACAAAGC
>JAEEYF010000011.1 GCA_016291655.1 Lachnospiraceae bacterium
GTGATAGGCGGAAGCGGCGCAGGAAAGACGTTCTTCTTTGTAAAGCCCAATCTTATGGCACTTCCAAAGTCCTCATTTGTCTGCACTGATCCGAAAGGAGAGATTACAAGGAGCTGCGCCGGGATGCTTAAGAGAAACGGCTACAATGTGAAGGTTTTAAACCTTATCGAGCCTTCAAAGTCGGATCGTTACAATCCGTTTTCTTACATAAGATCCGAAACGGATGTGGTAAAGCTGGTAACAAACATAATAAGTAACACGACTCCAAAAGGAGGGGCTCCTACGGATCCCTTCTGGGAAAAGGCGGAGGGATTGTTCTTGCAGTCCCTCTTTCTTTATGTCTGGAGTGAGATGGATGAGAAGGACAGAAACTTCGGATCTGTAATGAAGCTTTTGTCTGAAGCGGAGGTGGTTGAAGGAAAGGACAAGGTCAGCAATCTAACCGCCAGAATGGAAAAACTTGCAAAGACACCGCTCGGAAACGATCATCCTGCACTCAAGCAGTACAGAAAATGTATGCGTGGTGCCGGAGATACCGTGAGAAGCATTATCATCAGTGCCAATTCGAGGCTTGCATATCTTGAAAACAAAGAGATGCTATCGCTTCTGTCAAAGGATGATCTGAACCTTGCGGAGATCGGGATCGGTGTGGACGGGGATGAAAAGACCAAAACCGCACTGTTCTGCATAATCCCAGACAGCGACAAGTCATATAACTTCATTGTTGGAATGCTTTATACGCAGATATTTCAGGAACTTTACTATCAGGCGGATTTTAATTATGGCGGCAGGTTGCCGATTCATGTGACATTTATGCTGGATGAGTTTGCAAACGTGGCTTTGCCGGATGATTTCTGCTCCTTGCTCTCTACCATGAGAAGCCGTGAGATCAGTTCGGTGATCATTATCCAGAATCTCGCGCAGATCAAGGCGCTGTTTAAGGAAACGTGGGAAACGATACCGGGAAACTGTGACACGCTGGTTTATCTCGGAGGCAATGAGCAGACGACACACAAGTACATTTCCGAGCTTCTTGGGAAAGGCACAATCAACAAGGATTCCAGCAGCGAGACCAAGAGCAGGAACGGATCTTCAAGCCATAACTATGATGTGATCGGGCGAGAACTCATGACAGCAGATGAAGCACGAAAGATGCAGAACGGATATCTGCTTCTTTTTATAAGAGGCGTGGATCCGATCTACGACAGAAAGTTCATACCGATGGAACACCCGAGGTTTTCACAGACTGCTGACGGCGGTGGTGAGAAGTACGAACATATCCCTGTAAGGAATCTTAAAAATGCAGGTAAGATCGTGCTGCTTGGACCTAAGGCACTTGAGTATTACAAAAAACGGCTTGAGAACGGTGATGACAAGGTGCATATAACGAAGCTTTCCTACGAAGATCTTCAGATCATTGCGTCGGAAGAGATGCAAAAGAGGGACATCTTTGCAAGGATAAAAGATGGAAGTGTGGTTGTTCTGGAACATACAGAAGACGGCTCCGGAACGGAGGATGCAGAGACGGATGAGCTTTTGACTGAAGTAACGCAAGACGAAGGGCTCCCGGCTGCCCCACCGAAAGGCGGAACAGGCGGGGTAAAGCGCGGAAAACGTCCCGTGGTTTCCGTGGCAATAGCCAAAAGAAAACTTAAAGAAAAGTTCAGCGAGGAGCAGGAGGCGATGCTTAAGAAAGCCATTGAAGCGAAGCTTTCCGAAGAAGAGATTCTGGAGTTTTATCATTCACGAAATTCCGTCATGAAGATGGAACAGTACATAAGAGACCATGAGAGGAGCGCAGATGAAAACGGATCACCAAAGAAACAGTAATAAAGGATATCTCGCAAGAGATGTATCAAAGAAAGGATGATGAAGAGAATGAAAAGAATTAACGTGCTTACGGCAGTAACGGACGTGGATGCGGTACTCAAACCGCTCCAGAACCTTAAGATACTTGTTATCTCGGTTATCGGAGCTGTCGGGCTCATTGTTCTTGCAAAGAACATAATGGAATTTGCCTCTGCCTTCCAGGCTAATGATATGCCGACGATGAGCAGCGCACTTAAGGGAATCGTAGCGGGACTTCTCATGGCCGGCATATCGGCAGTTCTTGCATTCCTCGGTTTTTAGGAGGTGCAGTGAATGCTTGATCTTGGAAAAGGCATACTCACACTCCTTGAAACAGCCTTCGGGCTGTGGAATGACCAGGTGAATACGGCAGTCTCGATCCTTAAACAGTCACCTACGGAATTTAAAGGCGGAGGCCCATGGCAGCTTGTGGAAAAGATAAATCCAATCTTCGTTGCTTTGGGCTCAAGTCTGGTGGTGCTGTTCTTTGTAATCGGGTTCTGTGCGGAAAGCGTGGATATAAGAGAGGAGATGAGGCTTGAAGTGATCTTAAGGATGCTGATCCGTGTAGGACTTGCCGAATGGCTGGTTGCAAACAACCTGACCATTATGAAGACAATCTTTAAATCAGTGGGAGCGCTTGTTGAACTGATAGGCATAAAAGAGATGGAGCCACTCGTAATAGCGGAATCTCACAAAAAGGTCATAAGGAACCTGGATTTTGGAGAAAGCGTGATCTTCCTCGTGATAGGCGTGCTCTTGGTAGCAGTCGCCCTCATATGCGGTTTCTTCATGCTTTATACCGTATATTTCAGGTTCCTAAGGATCATGGTCATAGCTCCTTTGGGAGCCCTGGCCTTTGCAACAACAAGCGGAAACAGAAACGTGGCTCACACAGCACTTACCTATGGAAGACATGTGCTTGGTGTGATTCTTGAATCTGTTTTCATGGTACTTGCAATGATGGTCTGCAATTCTTTTATAAGTTCGGGGCTTCCGGACTTTACAGGAAATTATGCAGACTGGGCGAAAACGCTCATCTACCTGTGCGAAATGGTATTTTCCATAGCACTTACGGTGGGAGCGGTAAAAGGATCCCAACAGCTGGTAGGAAAAGCGTTGGGATTGTAACTTAAAACAATAATTCA
>JAEEYF010000012.1 GCA_016291655.1 Lachnospiraceae bacterium
AAAATCATAAGAACAAAGACATTGAACTCATAAAGGAGGATAAGGAAATGAAGATCAAGGTAAAAGGAATGATGTGCGAGCATTGCGAAGCTCATGTAAAGAAGGCTCTTGAAGCGATTGACGGCATCGAGAGCGCAACTGCATCCCATAAGGATGATGCGGTAACGATCACAACTTCAAAGGAAGTTGATGAAGCAGCCATACAGGCAGCTGTCAAGGAAGCCGGATACGAGTACGCCGGGATAGTAAAGTAAAGACATTTTGCATTCATATGCCTATGAACACAGGATTAAGGAGACAAAATGATCCAGGACATTTATCCGAAAAGATTGAATAACAGCTTTACCGATCTCAAACTGAAAGATGAGGATGTACTTCTTTTCTTTGATGAAAAGGGCAGGATCCTTGTTAACATAACGGATGGGCACATAACCTACCCTAAGGGAGATGAAAAACACATCGGAAGAACCGTGTACCTGTTTTCCATAGACAAAAGATTCTTTCTTGCATTGGATGAGACGGAGCATGTAAAGGAAGACTTTTCCTATTGTAAGCCGAGAGATATGAGAGAGCAGTGCAGAGAGAATGAAATGCTGGCTGTTTTTACCGCCTTCCATCTGTGGAAGTGGTACTCGGACAACAGATTCTGCGGCAGATGCGGTACAGGACTTGATCTTGATAAAAACGAAAGAGCCCTGAGATGCCCGAAATGCGGCAACGTGATCTATCCCCGCATCAACCCCGCTGTCATAGTGGGTGTGATCAACGGGGACAGGATGCTTATCACCAGATACAATCGTGGCTTTGCCCATAATGCGCTTGTGGCCGGATTTACGGAGATAGGCGAGACTCTGGAAGAAACGGTGGCAAGGGAAGTAAAGGAAGAGGCCGGTTTAAACGTAAAAAACATAAGATACTACAAGTCCCAGCCCTGGGGAACCGCCCAGGACGTGCTGATGGGCTTCTATTGTTACGTTGACGGTAATGATGAGATCACGAGAGATGACAAAGAACTTAAGTATGCGGAATGGGTGAGACGCGAGGACATAGTCCTGCAGCCCGACGGGCTGAGCCTTACCAATGAGATGATGAAGATGTTTAAGGAAAACAGGGAGAACTGACAATATGCTCAGATATTGTACGAACTGCAAAAAAGAATTCGATTTCCCACCCAAGGCTGTAACCGCTGCGGCACCTCTCATATGCCCGGAATGCGGCCGTGAGATACCGAAGGAGAGCAGAAGACCGGACATGGGCCGGGAAGCGGAAGCCGGTGTAGAAAAGATCGGAAAGGCCGCATCGGTGGTATTTCACCTGATATATGTCTTTTACGTATCCTTGGCAGTGGCGGGAACAGTGGCTTATGTCACGGGCCTTAACGGGCTGCTCTATGCGACTGCCGGCATCTCGCTCACAGTCTATCTGCTTCAGGTGCTGACACATTCCACAGCCTTCCCCACCGGAGTCATATTCATACCTCTGGGGGCAATAGCCGGCTTTCTCCTTTTCAAAGGTCTGCCCGGGGCGTGCCTTGGGGTACACATTGTGTTTGCCCTGCGCCATATTGTAAGGGATATAGTCTTAAGGATCTTCTTTTGGATCATCAGAAAATGCAGTAGCGTACAGTGAGGTTAAACAGCTTATGATCAGAAATGTGGATCTTAATGAGATTTCGGACGGAAAACTCTACGAAGCCAATGATATGGTAAAACTGGGAGTTGAGGACTGCGAGGGCTGTCACGCCTGCTGCTGCGGGACAGGGGACACTCTGAACCTGGATCCCTATGACATTTATCACCTTGAAGCGGGGCTGGGTCTCGGCTTTAAGGAACTCCTGGCAAAGCATCTGGAACTTCGGGTTGCGGACGGGGTCATTATGCCTTTTTTAAGGATGGATAAGACATTGACGGTAACCTCCGGCGGTTCATCGGTAACGGAAAAAGAGGCCTGCACCTTTTTGAACGACCGGGGCAGATGCAGTATCCATGACTGTCGCCCGGGCATATGCAGGCTCTTCCCGCTGGGACGTATCTACGAAGGTGACGGACATAAGTACATCCTTATGGAAAACGAGTGTCACAAAGAGCGAAGAGTAAAGATAAAGATCAGGAAATGGCTGGAAACTCCCGAGTTTCAAAAGTATGAGGAATATGTGGATGCATGGCATCACTATCTTGCGCAGATCACGGATCATGCGAAAGAAATGCCGGAAGAAGAGCTGAAGAGAAAAAACATGGCCCTGCTCCAATCCTTTTACTTTCAGGACTATGACGTTTCCGAGGATTTTTACAGGCAGTTTTATGAGAGAATGAAATTCTGAAATCGTTACCTAAAAGGTGACGAAAATGATTGACTTAGTCATTGTATTATTATTTGTTCAGATCATCGATATCGAAAGGAGTACCGCCATGTCCCTTACGAAAATCATCATCAGATCTGCGGCACCTGTGCCGCGTGTCGAAAATTTCAAGCGCTATCTTTTTGTGGGCCCGCATCCGGATGACATCGAAGTGGGAGCGGGAGCGACCGCAGCGAAACTGGCAGCGAGCGGAAAAGGTGTGTGCTTTTTGATCTGCACCGATGGCAGGTTTGGGGACGAATTTGCGCCCGAGGGAGTAGAGGGCGACCGGCTGGCGGAACTCAGAAAAAATGAGGCTATTGCGTCTGCAAAGCTTTTGGGCGTGGAAGATGTGCGCTTTTTAGGTTTGAGCGACGGCGGCTTTTACTCTGAGGAGGAGCTACTGACAGGACTGGCGCGTGTGATCGGTGACTTTAAGCCGGACGTGATCCTGACTGTGGATCCGGACGTGAAGAGTGAGTGTCATGCGGATCACCTGAAGGTGGGGCGTGCCGTGAAGAGCATCGCCTACTTTACACCATTTTCAAAGATCATGGCGAAGTACGGTGCGGAGAGCGCACCTGTGAAGGCGCTGGCGTTTTATATGACCGCTCGCCCCAACAGATTTGTGAAAACGGGGAGATTCTTCAAAAAACAGCTGGAGGCACTGTTCACCTGCTTCCCCAGCCAGTATCCCAAAGAAAATCCCGCCTCGGCTTCGGTGGAACTGTACCTGAAATTACGCGCTCGTGAGTACGGACTGCGCCATTTCTGCAGTGCTGCGGAAGGCTTCAGAGTACTTGGCGTAACGCATATGCACTGCCTGCCTGAAAGCGGAGAATTTTCTATTTGATGCATCGATCTTCCCGTAGCTGCCGAAATCCCCGGACGTAGCTTCCCGTAGCCGTGATTCACGGCGTGCTACGTGTACCCACCCGGCCTTCTGCCCTTTTACACGTAGCGATATAATATCCCGGAGCGTAGGCTACGTGTAATCTTCACACATCATTCTGATTTACATGTAAATGACACCCAACCCCGTCACCAAAGGTTCACCCATTGCCATCCCTCCCACAAAAGCATATAATATCATATATCGCGAAAGCATAGATTTTCTGAGGAGGAGGTATTATGAAGAAAACAGAGGTGTATCTTTTTGGACAGGTTCTTGGAACCCATTCATTTCTTTTGAAGGATGGTTTTTTGAAGCCTGATGAGTACTCTGAAATTAAGGAGCAATACTTCCTTCCGGGAGGAGAGACAGGAACTGCCGCAACGGTTCTTGATTCTTTGGGCGTTGCTGTCCGCATTGACGGAACGCATATAGGCAGAGAAGTGGCACCTATGCTCCGTGATTTCTATGCCGGAAAGGATGTGGATCTGTCATCCCTTACGTTTACGGATGATGCTGGGGTAATGGATTATGTGGTGATCGCAGGGCTTGTACGTTCTCCTATGGGAAGGTTCCGGACGCTTTTTTCGGATGGCAGCCAATGGTGGAATGACCCGAAGGAGGAAGATATTGTCGGATGTCGCGTTGCTGCGATCGATCCCTTTTTTGGAGAACAATCCGGACGGGCTGCGGAGATCTGTGTCAGTCACGGAATCCCCTATGTAACAATAGATTCGCCCCACACTTCTTACCTTCACAGGCATGCAGCGATAAACGTTGTTTCCAAGGAATGCCTTTCCGAGCATTATAAAGGAATGTCTGCGGAGGAAGTACTAAAGCTGATGATGCCGGAAGCAGAAGGACTTACAATAGTGACCCGGGGCAGCGGCGACATGTTGTATGGACGCAGAGAGGAAGAGATCCATAGAATGCGGCCCTTTGATGTAGAAGTAAAAAGTACCCTCGGGGCGGGCGATACGTTTAAAGCCGGGTGCATATATGCTTTGCTGCATGGCATGTCAGACATGGAAACAGTCCGTTTTGCCGGCGCATGCTCTGCCGTCGCAATATCAAGGTTCCCTTTGCCCCTTTATCCGCCGAAGATAGAAGAGGTGGAG
>JAEEYF010000089.1 GCA_016291655.1 Lachnospiraceae bacterium
ATGCAAGATGCCAAAACTCTGAAAGCTTGCTTTCAAAGAGTTTTAGCATCTTGCATATTCTGCGCAGCAGTAACACCCCCACCCACATGAGCAAGTAGCGAAGCGGATTGCGAATGCTGGGCTGGGGTGTGTGAACAGTAATAGTCAATAAAAAGGCATATGACCTCTCTATCCGCAACATTGCTTTTTACGTTCATTTGTTGTATTATACTGCCGTTAATGTTTGACTCGGATATGGAGAAACAAATGAATCTACTCACAGCGGAACATCTTTCCCATTCATATACAACAAAAAAACTACTTGAAGACACTTCCTTCAGCCTGAATGAAGGCGAAAAGGTGGGAATCATCGGCGTAAACGGAACCGGAAAATCCACCCTTTTAAAGATACTTGCGGGGCTTCTGCGGCCCGATGAGGGAACAGTGACCAAGGGAAGCGGTCTCAGGATCGGCTTTCTTCCCCAGACTCCCGTCTTTGAAAAAGGGATGTCGGTGCTTAGGGCAGCCATGAGCGAATGTCCGAAAGAGGACTGCGACAGACTGCTGCCTGAGGCAAAGAAGATGTTGAACAAGCTGGCAGTGCCTGATTTTGAACAGGATATAGCCGAGCTTTCCGGCGGTCAGAGAAAGAGAGTGGCATTGGTCAGAACTTTTCTTTCCGAAGCTGATATTCTGATATTGGACGAACCTACAAACCATCTGGACAGCTCCATGGCGGAGTGGCTTGAGCATTATCTTAATAATTTTAAAGGCGCGATCATAATGATCACCCATGACAGATACTTCCTTGACAGCGTTGCCGACCGTATTGTCGAACTCGATCACGGGAAGCTTTACAGCTATGATGACAACTATCTCGGCTATCTGGCGCTTAAAGAGCAGCGCAAGGCATATGAAAATGCGGCCGAAAGAAAGCGCCAATCCATTCTCAGAACAGAGATACAGTGGATGATGCGAGGCGCAAGGGCTCGATCCACGAAGCAAAAAGCGCATATAGAGCGCTATGAAAATCTTAGGGACGTGGAACCTCCGAAGAGGGATGTGGAAGCAGGCTTTGACGAATTGAATTCCCAGATGGGAAAGACCATATCCTCACGCCTCGGAAACACCACCATAGAGCTGGAACACATCAGCAAGGCATATGCAGGCAGGAGCCTTATTAAGGATTTTTCCTACATCTTCTTAAGGAACGACCGTATAGGGATCATCGGTTCCAACGGCTACGGAAAGTCTACATTGCTTAAGATCATAAACGGAGCAGTTGAACCCGATTCGGGAAGCGTGAAGATCGGGCAGACTGTGAGCATTGGCTTTTTCTCTCAGGAGAACGAGAGCCTCGACGAATCGATGAGGGTGATCGATTACGTGAGAGAGGGTGCGGAAGTGATCAGGACAACAGAGGGAAATCTCACTGCTTCGCAGATGCTTGAAAGATTTCTGTTCCCTTCGGACATGCATTATGCTCTGATATCCGCGCTTTCGGGCGGAGAAAAGAGAAGGCTTTGTCTGCTCAGGATATTGATGACTGCGACCAATGTTCTCTTCCTTGATGAGCCCACCAATGATCTGGACATAGAGACATTGACCATACTTGAGGATTTTCTGGATCATTATACGGGCATCGTGGTTGCGGTTTCACACGACCGTTACTTCCTGGATCGTATTGCAAGACGTATTTTTGCCTTTGAAGAAGGCGGTATCATAAGGCAATATGAGGGCGGATACACGGATTTCCTTGAAAAATCGGGCGGACTTCAAAGTTCCGTTAACGACAAAAAGACCAATGTCAAGAACACCGCTTCCGAGTCGGTCAACACCTGGAAGGCCGCTCCGAAAAAGGCAAAGTTTTCTTATAAGGAACAAAGAGAATACGAAACCATTGAAAGCGAGATAGAGGCGATTGAAAAAAAGCTTGAAGAGGTTACGCTTGAGGCTGAGAAAAATACCGGCGATTACGTGCAACTAATGAAGCTGGGCGAGGAAAAGGAAAAACTCGAGGAGGAACTTCTTAGCAAGATGGAGCGTTGGGAGTACCTCGAAGATCTCGCAAAGAAAATAGAAAAAGGTGAATGATCCCGGTGATCATAAAAAACAGCTTCGGTAAGTGCCGAAGCTGTTTGCTCTTTTGGGGATGAGATCAGGCAATCTCGATGGTATAGCTCTTTTCGGTCTTGCCGCCCGGTTCGCAGGCAAGTGAAAGAGGTTTTTCGGAAAAGTCACCGTCAAAGCCCTTGGGATCCGGAAGTCCGTACCAGGGCTCTATGCATATGAAGGGCGCATCCTTACCCGTGGGTGACCAGATACCGAGAGCGGGAGTTTCGAAACGAACGGTAACAAGGCGCGTACCGTCCTTGTCCAGCAACTCTGCGGTATCCACCTGCCGATCGCCCATGATGTAGGCGTCGTTGTCAAAGGTGTTATGCTCATAGAAAAGTCGACCGTCGTCCAGAGTGACCGTGTTCTTTTGACCGTTCAAGGTGCCTGCCTCATATCCGAGATTTTCAAAGGAATTCAGTCTCCTGCCGTCCTTGAAAAGGCGGACGCTTGCGTTGCAGGGTTCGCAACAAAAGGCGGGATGAGCACCGATGGAGAAATACATGGTCTCTGTGCCTATGTTTATGATCCTCCAGGAAACCGTGAGGCGGTTCTGCTTGAGGACATATTCTATACGAAGCTCAAAATCGAAAGGATAAACCTGCTTGGTCTCTTCGGAGGAACGCAGATAGAAGGTGCAGCTGTTTTCATCCTTTTCAAGAAGCTTGAAATCCGTGTCTCTGGCAAACCCGTGCTGAGACATGGAGTATTCCTTGTCGTTGATCCTGATCTTTTTGTTGTTTAAAGCTCCGACGATGGGGAAGAGTACAGGTGATGACCTGGGCCAAAACTCGGGATCTGCCTGGAAAATATGCTCTTCGTCGTTTCTTTTGAAGCTTTTAAGCTCCGCGCCGTGATAACTTATCACGCATGAATAATTACCGCTTTTGATCTTTACGTTCATATAGTTCCTTTCTACACCCATGTTTGAAACAGTATCCATTTTAAAACCCGATCACCAGGAAATGATCTCAGCACCATCCTCAGTCACAAGAACCTGGATCTCCCATTGTGCTGAAGGAAGCCCGTCATCGGTATATACTTCCCAATCATTTTCATCAGTAATAAAAATATCTTCTTCTCCCATGTTTACCATCGGTTCGATCGTAAACATCAAGCCCGGAGCCAAAAGCATATCGGTTCCTTTTTTGGTATGGTAGCCTACCCACGGATCCTCATGGAATTCGTTGCCTACGCCGTGGCCCCCGATCTCACGAACAATAGTAAACCCGTTTTTGTATACGTAATCGTGAACGGCCTGACCCATGTCTCCGAGGAAGCCCCATGGTTTTACGGCTTTAAAGCCTTCGTAGATGCTATCCTTTGTAACCTGTACCAGACGTCTGACCTCGGGATCCACATCTCCTATGCAGAACATTCTGGAGGAGTCGGAGTAAGCTCCGTTAAGGATCGTTGAACAGTCAACGTTTATAATGTCTCCGCTTTTTAAGATCACCTTGTCGGAAGGGAAACCGTGGCAAACCTGATCGTTTACCGAAGTGCATACGCTGTAGGGAAAGCCTTCGTAATTGAGAGGAGCGGGGATACCTCCCATTTTGGTGGTCATATCATAAACGATCCTGTCGATCTCACCCGTGGTCATTCCTTCTTTGATGACATCCTGAATATAGTCCAAAACAGCAACGTTTATTTTGGCGCTTTCCTTGATGCGCTTTATCTGCTCGGGAGTCTTGATAAGATTTCTTCCCGGTACCTTGTGATGCAACAGCCGGTGCTTTTTGAGCCTCTGATCGAAGGCCTTGTGACAGTCGGCATACATTTTGCCGCTTCCGCACCAGCACGGGGCATCATCCTTGAATTTTAATGACATATATACTCACTTTCTGGGTCGATTTGTTAATATTTTGATTATAGTTATACTTTACTACCTAAAACGTGGATTTGCAAGTAAAAGGTATTTGCAAGTAAAAAGGTATTTGGTAGGGGTTACAGTTTGTGAGGTAGGAGGGTATGTTCGCAGTGTTCGGGGTACTGTTTGTGAGGCAGTGGCTACTTTTCACAGGGTTCAGGTTACATTTTGTGAGGCGGTGGCTATTGTTCACAGTGTTCGGGTTACTGTTCGCAGATGTGTCGGTACCAAGCCGTTTTTTGAAAATGCATTTTCAAAAACGGCTTTGTGCCGACATATTCTGCTTCGCAGAATACCACGTTCAAAACGTGTTTTGAACGTGGCGCGAACAGTAACAGTTACAATACCAGTTACAATACCAGTTACAATACCAGTTACAATACCAGTTACAATACCAGTTACAATACCAGTTACAATACCAGTTACAATACCAATACCTGTTCCATTCCTCGCGCGCAATAATACCCCCCTTCCCACCTAACAAATACATCACAATCCATTACAAATGTGGTATAATACCTACCGTAAATGTCATATGATGAAATTGACAGAAACACTGATTTTTTGTTACACAATATGGGAGGTTGCAATGAAAAAGGAACTATTGGAAAGACTTCCTTTGCTGGAGGGCAAGGGGGCGTGGCATACCAATGATTGTAATGGCAGATATCCGTCAATACATCTTTCTGACGGTCCTCACGGTTTGAGAAGACAGGAGGAGAGCGCAAAGACCAACAACGACAGCTATGTTTCCACCTGCTATCCGACCGCAAGCTGTCTTGCGGCGACCTGGGATCCGGAGCTCGTGGGAAAGGTTGCGGATGCCATAGGTAAAGAGGCGTGGAATGCCAAGGTTTCGGTTGTATTGGGACCCGGAGTGAACATTAAGAGATCGCCGCTGTGCGGAAGAAACTTCGAGTACTTCAGCGAGGATCCTTTTCTGGCAGGTAAACTGGGCGCCGCCTACATTAAGGGGGTTCAGCAGAACGGTGTGGGCACATCGCTCAAGCATTTTGCCGCTAACAGCCAGGAAACCCGTCGTATGACCTCAAACAGCAGGGTTGATGAAAGAACCCTGAGAGAAATCTACCTGAGCGCCTTTGAAGAGGCAGTCAAGCAGGGAAAGCCCGCAACGGTAATGGCTTCTTACAACTATCTGAACGGCTTCAAGGCTACGGAGAACCATCACCTGTTGACTGATATTTTAAGAGACGATTGGGGCTACGAAGGCGTGGTTGTTTCCGATTGGGGCGCGTGCATAGACCTCGCAGAGGCCCTTAAAGCGGGAATGGATCTGGAAATGCCCTGCAATATGGACGTACACAGAAAGAAATTGGTGAAAAAGTTCGAGGAAGGGCTCATAAGTGAAGAGGTTATAGAAAAGGCGCTTTCGAGAATGGAAAATCTTGCTCGTACCTATGCGGTAGAGAACAGGGAAGGTTCCGAAGTTAAAGAGATAAATGCCTATGAGGTGGCACTGGAGGCAGCCTTGAACGGCGCAGTGCTTTTGAAAAATGAAGACGAAACTCTGCCCTTGAAAAAAGGGGCGGAGATCAATGTGATAGGCGGACTTGCCACGACCGTGAGGTTCCAGGGCGGAGGCAGCAGCCATATAAGAACGGAAGCGCGCCTCAATGTGGTTGAGGAACTTAAAAAGGCAGGTTTCAAGGTGAACTATGCGGAAGGCTACAGCTGCGCACATGAAAAGCCGGATGTTGAGCTTGAAGATGAAGCATTGAAACTTGTTAAAAACGGAGCGCCCGTTGTCTTCTGCGGAGGACTCACCGACAGGATCGAAGGCGAAGGATATGACCGGAAAACCCTTGAACTTGCCGACAATCAGACGGAACTGCTGAAGCAGCTTACCGATACGGGCACGGTGATCTTCCTTTCCTTCGGAGGCTCACCCTACATCATTCCTTTCAGACAAAAAATGAAGGCGATATTGCATATGTATCTCGGAGGAGAGGCTGTTTCCAAGGCTGCCGCGATGCTTCTTTCGGGACAGGTGAACCCGTCGGGAAAGCTTGCGGAGACCTGGCCTTTGGCATTGGAAGACACTCCGGCCTACGGAAACTATGCAACATCATCCAATGAGATCTTTTATAAAGAAGGTCTGTTTGTGGGATATCGTCATTATGACTCCAAGAACGTCAGGACAGAGTATCCCTTCGGCTATGGGCTTTCATACACATCCTTTGAATACAGTGACTTGAGATTGTCTGCGAATGTATCGGACGGGAAAGGGATCAAGGCGGTATTCAGGCTTAAGAACACGGGAGATCGTGCGGGAGCGGAGGTAGCAGAGGTCTATGTCCGCAATCCGGAAGGAAAGATCGCGAGAGCCAAACACGAGCTTCGCGGCTTCAAAAAAGTATTTCTTGAGCCGGGCGAGGAAAAGGAGATAGAGATCGAACTCGATGAGAGGGCTTTCTCCGTCTATGATGTCCTGCTCAAGAGGTTCAACGTGGCCGCAGGAAAATACGGGGTTTGTGTGGGAAGCTCCGTGGATGATCTTTTGCTCGAGGCAGAGGTTGAAATCTCGGGCGCGGATTATAACCAAAGCCCCGAAGGAGCGCTTTTGAACACATATATAGGGAAGAATGACAGTAATCTGGATGTCATAAAACCCGGTAATTATTCGGTTTATAATTCTTTGGGACAGCTGTCAAAGGTGTCATGGCTCGGAAAAGTATTCTTTAAAGCGGCGCTGAAGATCGGCTATGGAATGTTTAAGGGCAAGGCTCATGACGATCCGGAGGTTATGATGACCATAGAGGCTATCAAGGACGGCCCCATCGACTGCATCATGATGCAGAGCGGAGGCATACCATATTCCATTGCCGAATGCATCGTAAAGCAGGCAAACAGAAAGAAATACACCGATAAAAACAGAAGCACAAGGAGGAAAAGGGAACAATGATAGATAAAAGAACAAAATGGTCCTATTGTGTCGGAGCTACGGGAAGAGACGCGGCATATACACTTGTCAGCATGTTTTTGCTGACCTACATTCAATACACCATGAAGCTGGAAGTGCTCCAGTTCACCGTTATTTCGGTTGCCATGGTTGTTTGCATGGTCTGGGATGCCGTGAATGATCTCATGATGAGCTCCATTATCGAGAACAGTCATTACAAACTCGGCAAATACCGCCCCTTCATCATCGTGGGCGCACTTCTCAACGCCGTCGTCATAATATTGATGTTTATGGTACGTCCCACAGGCTGGTCCTTCGTGATCTTCTTCTGTATCACCTATCTGCTTTGGGGCATGACTTACACAATCAACGATATAGCATATTGGGGCATGCTGCCCAGTCTGTCCAGCGATCCCAAAGAACGTGACTCGCTCGTAACACTCATGGGAATATTTGTATGCATCGGACAGTTTGCGGTTGCAGGCGTTGTGCCCATGGTCATCGTCGGAAATGCGGTCACTGCTTTCAGGATCATAGGTATCATCGTCGCCCTTGCGTTCCTGCTTTTTCAGACGCTCACCTTCTGGGGCGTTACGGAGCGCGAACGGGTAGATAACGCAGAAACCGTCAACTTTAAGAAGATGGTTTCAATATTGAAGCGTAACGACCAGCTCCTGAGATCCGGCATCGCATATATTCTTTTCTGCGTCGGCCAGCAATTGCTGCTTCTCCTCGCCGTGAACTTCTTTTATTTTGAATTCGGCTATTCCGAGAGCGGAGATCTCATCACGCTGTTCACGGTAATGTACGGTCTCGGAACGCTTGCGGCTCAATTTGTCTATCCGATCCTTTCCGCGAAACTCAGTCGTAAAAAGATCTACGGCATATGCATGATAGCGCTGGCAGCGGGCTATCTCACCCTGCTTTCCTTCGGCTATATCCTTCCGAAGAATGTTGTCCTCATTATGATAACGGGCTTTTTGATCTTCTTCTGTCAGGGACTCATCAATCTTGCTGTTGTTGTAATGATCAACAATACCATAGAATATGACGAGTACCGTTTTAACGAGCGCCATGACAGCATAATCTCCGCCATCCGCTCCTTCGGCGCAAAGTTCTCGGGCGCACTGAACCAGGGAACCGCATCGCTCATTCTGATCGTCAGCGGCATATATGCAGTCAGCCAAAAGATCAGTGAGCTTGAAGTTGAAAGAGGAAAGGGCGCTATGTCCAAGGAAGAGGTGCTTTCAAAGGCAGATGCGGTCATAGCAACGGTAGAACCCTCCCAGACCCTGATCTTAAGGATAGGAATGGTGGCCATCCCTATGCTGGTAATGTTCATTTCCCGGCTTATAATCAAGAAGGGTTACAAGATCGACGAAAAAGAGTACACCCGTATGGTAACGGAGATCGAGAAGAGAAAGCAGAATGAAAAAGTATGATGTAAAGCCTCTTCCGGAGTTCGGGAAGAATGAAAAAGCCATATACACCGAGCGGGAAAGCGGCACGACGCATATGCCTTTTAAGGCGGAACTGGAGCTGTGCAATGCCATTAAACACGGCAATACCGAAAAACTTGACTCCGTTTTGGAAGTTGCGCTGAACCGTGAGATGATCGTCGGAAACCTTTCCGCCAACAGGATACGCTCCGTAAAGTATTGGGCGGTCACAACAGTAGCTACCGCGGTACATTACGCCATT
Source organism: Lachnospiraceae bacterium (assembly GCA_016291655.1). Lineage (GTDB taxonomy): Bacteria > Bacillota > Clostridia > Lachnospirales > Lachnospiraceae > RGIG3528. Next base: position 8,586 of record JAEEYF010000089.1, read on the forward strand.
CTCGGCGGTATGGATGAAACCGACGCCTACAACTTCAGTGACGAATGCATACGCACCATCGACGCCTTCACGACCTATGACGAGTGCATAGATTATCTGGTCCAAAAGGCTCGTTCCCTTTGCGGGATCGTTCGGAACAGCGGAAACAATACAGCGTTTTCCGACCCGGTCAAAAAATGCCTTCACTACATCCATCTCCATTTGCACGAATCGATCCCTCTCACTGCTCTTGCAGAACTTACCGGGCTTTCCCGCCCGTACCTTGCCTCTCTGTTCAAGAAGGAGACGGGCAGTGCGATTCATGAATATATCGTTGACGAAAAAATGAAGGAAGCCGTGGCAATGCTTGATGAGGGAAAGAGCTGCAAGGAGATCAGCTACACCCTTGGCATATGCAATCAGTCGCACTTCGGAAAACTGTTTCGAAACAAATACGGTGTTACACCCGAGGAATACAAAAAACACGGATAAGATTCAAAAACGAAGGCTCGATCCCCTCAGATTTCACGGATCCACGTCCCCCTGCGCGGCAATTTTGTGTGGACGAAGTTCGGAACGTATAGTATAATTATGCTTCGAAATCGTAAAGGAGTGGCAGACGGAAGATGATAAAGAATATTATTCTGGATATAGGTGAAGTGCTCGGGCATTTTCAGTGGCGTGAACTTATCAGAAAGTATATGAAACTGAATGATGAGGAATTTGAAATACTGACGGAGGCGATGATGAAAAGCGGCCTTTGGGATGAGTTTGACAGATCCTATATGACCGATGAAGAGATCATCGAAGCGATCACGAAAAAGGCGGGCAAGGTAGCGGACCGGGTTCCGGAGTTTTTCAAGCATTTGGATGAGATCGTGGAAGACTATGACTATGCATGCCCGTGGATAGATGAGATTCATGCGAAGGGCTTAAAGGTTTACATCCTGTCCAACTACGGAAAGACCTCCTTTGAAGCAGGCACAAAAAAAAGGCTTAGGTTTGTCCCGATGGTTGACGGTAAAGTCATTTCCTACGAGATCAAGTGCGTTAAGCCTCAGAAGGAGATATATGAGTATCTCCTCAATAAATATGATCTTAAAGCGGATGAATGCCTCTTTTTCGATGACCGCCCGGAAAACGTTGCCGGCGCGGAAAGAGTCGGCATTCATGGAATTCTTTTTAAAAACATCGATCAGGCAAAGGCCGATCTGGAAAAGGCGATCACAAGTTTTTCTTAAGACGGTCAAAGAGAGCGTTGTATTCTCTCTCCACATCTTTGAAGGGGCGAACGTCATAGGAAAGCTCAAGCTTGAGTTCGGGAGCGGGGCGATCCTGTGTCTCGTTCAGAAGCACCTTCAGATCGTAGTAGAGCATATCGTCATCCACCAGCTTTACCAGGCACTCCTCATCGGGAGTAAGATTGGAACCCAGCCATTTTTCGTATATGACATCAAGTATTTTGTTCTCCCATTCCACAAAGGATGGGAGTTCTTTTTTAAAGGGTCTGGGAACGTCGCTGACATAAGCTTCCGAGGCGTCATGCAGGAGGCAGGCCAGAACCACTCTGGGGGAGTAGCCTCTTGCTTCCGCTTCCTTCGCACAGTTTATGCAATGCTGACCTACCGAAAAGAAGGTTTTTACATGTCCGTTCCCTCTGCATTGCAGCGAAAGGGAGTGAGCGATGTCCGGGATCTTCAGCTTGTCGGCTTCCGGAGCTGTGGGATAAAAGTGTTCTTCTGTGTAAGTTGTAATGTAGTCTGCCATATTATTCTCCGTATTTTTTTTCAAAGTAATCTTTTAAAAGGTCTCTTGCAAAGGTGGTATCGTCATACAGTTCCACTTCCGTAAGGTGATTTGGCTCATAGGAAGAGGAATAGGTATCCGTAACAAGGTAGTAGAGGGCATTGGGATCGAGATGATCCTTTACTTCTTCACCGTATTCGCCGTAGGTGATAAAATAGTTGTCATTCCGTGTCTCAAAGAAATTGTTGTTGAGATCTATGCCCTTGCATTCGCAAAGCACCAGCTTGTTATCAAAAGGAAACAGCATCTGCAGATCGGAATAGGTCACTTCTCCGGCGTCCAAAAATCTCGGGCTTCTAACGGAAAAATAGCCTCCGCCGAGGGCAATGTCATACTTGTCACCCCAGCGTTCCAGAGCCGCTTCATAGTAAAGATCCGCACAGAGCTTCCTGAGCTCGTCTCCGTCAAGGGTTTTGGGAATGTTTGCTATGACCGCGTTGATGTCTCCGATCTCATCGGAATATTTTTCCAAAAGAGCTTCCACGATGGCATCGCCTTTTTGGTCATAACGATAGGTCTTGTGAGAGACCGTTTCCGCTCCGGTGGTTTTCAGGGTGTGGCTTGCCTTGTTGTATTCAAGGCATACGTGAGAAAGACCGGTAGTGTTGTCACCGCCGCCCTGCATATGCCATACATCGTAGCTGTCCTTCAGGGCATATGCCTTGTGGGTGTGTCCTTCAAAGACCACGTCCACATAACCGTTGGAAAGAGCGATGTCATAATAGCTGCTCAACTGTCCTACGGAAATGTTGCCGACTTTTGAGGAACTCTTGGAAAAACCGTCATGAAGAGAATATACGATGATCTTGCAGTTTTCTTCTTCTCTGAGTCGGTCGGCCTCTGCTTTGACAAGCTCCGTGAGTTTGTCTCCCGTGAGAAAGTAAACGTCGGAAACCATGTTGCCTGCGATGGAAGAGTAGCAATCGCCTATGGCGCCGATTATTCCGATACTGACCCCTTCACGCTCGATGACAACCGAAGGCTTACAATAGGAAGCGAGTGCATCGGTCTCTTTTTCGTAAATGTTCAAGGCAAGGAAAGGGAACCCGGCCAATTCCTCATTGCTTTCGATATATTCGCGACCCCAGTCATATTCATGGTTACCCAAGGTCATGGAAACGAAATCCAGGTCGTTCATCCATTCCGTGATCAGCTTGCCGTGGGTCATGTTGGACTCGCTGCTGCCCTGCCACATATCTCCGGAGGAGATCAGGACAAAGTTGTCGTCAAGCATCTGCCTCGTCTTAAGCCAGGTTGTCATTTCGTCGACTCCGGGCTGGGCTTTAGTGTCCGCAAATTTGCCGTGAAGGTCATTCAGGGCATATAGATCGATGACAGCCAGAACATCTGCATTGCAAAGATCGCAGCTACCGTCGTTGTCGGTATCGACGTGAACACAAGGCTCCCCGACCGCAGGCATCGGAGTGGTGCGGGTTTCGACGGGAGGCATTGTAGAGGGGATCGGAATGGGGACGTTCATGGGCACGACGCCGCATCCGCCTGAGGCAAGCAGAGCCGTAAGCAGTACAATTATTGTCTTCTTCATTTTCTTCATCTTCTTTACCTGTAATATATGGCTTTGTTTTTACCGAGCGTTTAATTATAACGCCTTTTAATTTTTTTGGAAAGGGTTTATATTGTTAAATAATTATGATAAAATCCTGTACAGACAGGATCATCAATCGATGAATTTGGAGCGGGTGCTATGTTTAAGTGCGATGAGATCAAAACTTTTGCAAAAAAATATAAGAAGAACATCGATATCAGATCAGAACTGAACAACAGACTTTTTGAACTCTGCGATCATGACAAATGGTTGAAGCTTTTGAAGGACAGAGCATTGAAAAGCAAACAGCTCTACAAGGATAACGAGAAACTGATAGGAAGCATTAAGAGTAAATTGAGCGGGGAACTGACTGCCAAGGAAGCGGCAACCCTGTACGATGTGATCTTTAATGTTTTTTTTGACCGTTTTGAGATCAGTGACGTACCCATATTCATGATGATGGCCGAAAGAGCGGTGAAGTTCTATAAAGATAAGAAGGACTACGACAAGCTCGCCAGATTATATGCCATCCTTACCTATTGGAGTATGGAATACTATACAAGGGTAGGGGTAGAAGGAAAAAACAGGACCGTCGACTATGCATATGAGACGATCGGGCTGAAGGATCATTATGAAGAGATGAAGGATCCCGAAGCGAGATTGCGTATATTCAGAGCCTATGCGAATCTGATGGGTGGGATCCTTGAACAGCATAAGAATATCAGCGGTAATTATTTTGAGCTATACAACGAGATGCTTTCTTTGTGGAACAGCGATGTGGTGCAAAGGATCGATGGGGGCAACGCGGATATCAAAAAAGAGGTCGATTGGATGCATGACAACATGGTTCACTTGTGCACTCAAAGCCTACTGGATTATGAGGTGGAACTTCCCGAAAGAGAGAAAAGACGTGAGATTGATTTCATAAAAGGAAAACTGGAAGCATTTCACGGAAATATAAACGATAAGGCTGTCTATTGGATGGCGGCTATGGCGTTGGAGATACTTGATAACAAGATCAAGCCGGTGGATGCTATCCATAAGGTGATCATGAGGACCGATGCCATTAAAAAGCCGGACTTTGAAAAATATACCCCCGAGGAAAACTGCGATATTCTGGATGAAAAGTACATGCTGATGCAGATCAGTGTCTCTATCCTCAGGATAATGGATTTTACCGAGAGAGAAAGAATGGAATACGGCCGGCAGATCACCTTCCGTTTCTTTAAAGACCTGCATAAGATACCGAGCAATCTTTATACGAATTATGTGGACGACATATGCAAGGAGTATTTTTCCATGGTGCGTCCCTTCCTTAACGGAATATATGAAAAAGAACAGAAGCTGATGCAGATCTTCTTCCTGCGGCAGCCTCTCACCTACGTGCATTGTCTGCTGGTGGGGAGTCTGGCATATAGGATAGGAGAAGCCGTCATTGATGAAAAACCCTATCTCTTTGCGGGACTTCGTGAACTTGAATCCGAGCAGGATGTAAGGAGCAAAAAGAATGCTATTCTGGACTTCATCAGGCGGGCGGGACTGATCCATGATGTTGGAGAGATAATAATGCCGGCGGTTATCAATATGCAGACACGCAGTCTTATTGATGAAGAAAAGGACTTCATACTGATGCATCCGAAGATCGGAGTGGAGTATTTGGAAAACGATCCGGATTTTCTTCCTTATATGGATATCATTCTCCAGCATCATAAGCATTATGACGGCAAAGGCGGCTATCCGGAAGATGCGCACAACGCCAATTCCCAGTACAAGCTGATCACGGACATTATCACCATATGTGATGCCTTGGAGATCGCAGAGGACTATATCAGCCGTGCATACAAGGAGCCGAAGAAGTTTGATGAGATAGTAAAGGAGATACATGACGGAGCGGGAACGGTCTATAATCCGTATATAGCTGAAATGATCGAAACAAATGACGAGCTGCGCGAGAAACTCAGGTTCATAGTGACTGAGGGAAGGATAAGGGCAACGCATGAGGTCTACAGGAATATCGTTACCTGTGTTCGCTACGGGGGATCGCCCTATTTCAGACTCAATGCAGTGGATATGGATGAAACGGAACAATAACGGACATATGAACAGGGACCGGGGGAAGCTATGCCTATGGTCCCTTTTATTGTACTGCAATTCGGAGAAAAGGCATATTCTTTAAAGTTTATTTATAAATTGTGGTGTATATTTGGTGGACTATTTATGCTAAAATCGGCTAACAAGATCAATCTGCTAAAGGAGGCACTACAGATGAAAAAATTTGCTTTGAATCTAAAGATCATTTTGGTAGTCGGGGTTATTTTCGTGGCATGTATCATTGTTTTCTGGGTATTCGCATCCGGAAAAATGATGGAAATTTCCAAATCTAATGCCGAAGGATCACTCCGAGGCGTTGTAAACGGAGCTACAAACAGTATCAGGCAATATATTGCCAACGAGGTTACATTCGTTGAAGGTTACAGATGGACCACAGAGGTTCAGAATATCATAAACGGTGACAGAACTCCTGAAAAGCTTGCTGCAGCCGAGGATGTAACAGTCAGATATTCATCTAAAAAGGATCATATCGAAGGATTGTTCTACTTGGATGAAAAGGGTATTGTTGATGCTCACACCATCCCTGCTGTAGTAGGAATGGATCTTGGCGCAGGCGGTGGGGATTCATTCACAGAAGAGGCTACAATGGCAACAGCGTCAGTATCGGAAGCAACGGGCGGAGTCGTTCTTTCCGTAGGTAAGATGATAAAGAACGCTGCAGGAACCTACGGCGGAATGATAATGTGTGCAAGCTATACCGATGGATTCAATGAGATCCTTGACGGGGTACTTGCATCCAATCCTCTTTATACACACTTACAGGTTATCATCCCCTATTCGTACACAACATCGACATCTTCTGTAATCTACGATACAGATCACGATAAGATCGCTAAAGTATATGAAGATCAGGTTCTTGCAGATTTTGTAGAGGGCTATGGACTTTACTCAATGGCTTTAATGACCGATCCGAGTCTTATGGAAGCTGCTACGGAAGAAGCTCCCACATCATTGAACTATACGGATCCCGAAACAGGTAAGGTTTACAATCAGCCTTATCAGATGATGAGCACATACAAGGACGAGGCAACGGGTAAGGAAATGATCTATTTCTATACGCTCATTCCCGAGTATAGCTGGGTAATAATTCTTGAAGGCGAAGCAGATGCTGTTTATGCACAGGCATCCGCATCAAGCCGTTCCCTTCTTACCGCAACCGTTATTACACTTGCTGTAGGTATTGTAGGCATCCTTGGATTCGTTACAGTCCTTCTCAGACCTCTTTCAAATGTTGAGGGAGCACTTAAGAAGGTTGCAACACTCGACTTCACGGATGACGGTGAACTTGACAGATATGTTAACAGAAGTGACGAAGTAGGTACGATCGCTACTGCGACCATGAGCCTTAAGGAAGCGGTACGAGATACCATGAAACTTGTCGGTGACAGTGCAGGAAAGATGAATTCCAATTCTCAGACACTTGTAGACACATCCAAGCTTCTCTCCAATTTCACCGAAGAGAGTATGGCAGTTACCGAAGAACTCTATGCTCGTATTGAACAGACAAATGAATCCGTAAGAAAGACCGAGGAAGAGATCAACAAGGTTACAGGACTTGTTAGGGATGTAACCGATAAGGTTGGCGCCGGTGAAAAGCTTTCGAAGGATCTTATCAAGAAGACAGGCGTTGTTACTCAGGAAGTTGAAGGAAAGCTTGCAGCGAGCAGGGAAAAGATCAACGAGACAAGAACAAACGTTTACGATGCGGTTGAAAGTCTTGAGACAGTTAAGAAGATCAACGATCTTGCAAGTGCGATCCTTGATATCACATCTCAGACGAATCTCCTTTCACTTAATGCTTCCATCGAAGCTGCCCGTGCAGGTGAGGCAGGAAGAGGCTTCGCAGTAGTTGCAAGCGAGATCGCAAAACTTGCTACAGAGTCACAGCAGACAGCGGGAAGAATTCAGGATATCGTTGCAGAAAGCAACATCGCTGTTGAAAAGGTTAGAACAAGTGTAGAAGCAGTCATGAAGTTCGTACTTGAGGATGTTGAAGGCGAATTCAAGTCCTTCGGTGAGAGCTCCAGAAGCTATGGCACAGACATCGAGACCATTATGGGATCTATCGACGAGATCGGCGGAGCAATGGATAACCTTAAAGCTTCCGTTGATGATATCGGTAAGTATATCCGCGAAGTATCCAACTGCGCAGACAATAACTACGACGGTGTTAAGCAGATCGTTGATAAGAACGTCGGAACAACAAAGGTTGTTGAAGATGTCAATGTTATCATCGATTCCGAGAGAAACAGCGCAGCTGATCTCAACGATGTGGTTGGACGTTTCAAAGTTTGATCGAATAAATGTAGTACCTCGGGAGGAAGCAAATGCTTCCTCCCATTTTTTTGTTTGGCGCGGCATTCCATATAAAAGGGTTTTATGTTAAAATAAGCAGGTGACAGACCGCACACCGAAAAAGGCGGTGCTTGTCACCTTAATACAGGGCAACAAAGGAGATTTTGCTATGGCAGATAAAAAGAAGGATTACGATCTTGAAAAGGTTACACTTGAACTTGACGGTGGGAAGGAGATCACCTGTGATGTGATCTCTATATTCCCGGTTAACATCAACAATGAGGAGAAAATGTATATTGCTCTTCTGGATGAGGAGGCGGACGAGGATTCGGATATCTTCCTCTACAGGGCTTCCAATCTTGAAGATCCCGATAACATTCAGATAGATAATATTGAAGATGATGATGAATTTGAGATCGTTGCGGATGCTTTTGACGAGCTTTTGGACGATGAGGAGCTCAATGGTCTGCTTGACGATCTGGAGGACGAAGAGGAAGACTGAGTATGAGCTGGGACAAACATCCTGATCCCCAATTTCAAAGAAACAAATGGTTCAGCCTTAACGGTGACTGGCTGCTCAACGGAAGGAGGATACGGATACCCTTCTGCCCGGAAGCGGAAGCATCGGGATTCAGCGGAGAAATAGGCTACGGTAAGAGAGACAGTCTTGTTTATGAGAAGAACTTTGCGCTGCCGGAATATATGCACGAAGGAAAGTACACAAGGCTTCTTTTGCATGCGGACGGGGTTGATCAGCGCTGCCTTGTGATGCTGAACGGGACCGTGGCGGGCAGCCACAAAGACGGCTATCTGAAGGCTGTTTACGACGTTACGGACAAGGTTGATGCGCAGGGAGAAAACCTTCTTAAGATCATAGCACTGGACCCCTTGTCCGCTGACTATCCATACGGAAAACAGAAAATGAAAAGAGGGGGCATGTGGTACACTCCGTTCAGCGGTATATGGAAAAGCGTCTGGCTTGAAGCGGTTCCCGACAAATACATTCATGACCTTAAGATCGATTGGGACGGAGAAGCGATCAATTTTGGATTTAATTTTGAGGATTTTCCGGGACAAAAGGTGGAGATCAGAATAGATCCTGCGAAAATGAAAAATCAACCGGAAAATGATGGTTCCGAAGAAACGGAAGAATGTTGGATAATCTCCAAAGAGATTTTGAACGATACTCCTGAAACAAACATAAAAATAAAACTTGACGGATTGAAGTCGAACCTTGGGAATGATTTCGAGATAAAAAAATGGGATGTTACGGAACCCTGGCTTTATGATGTGAAGATCACCGCGGGGCATGATACGGTAAAGACTTACTTTGGCATCAGGACCATAGAGGAAAAAGAAGTGGACGGTAAGATGAGGATACTTTTGAACGGACGCCCGATCTTTCTTCACGGTGTTCTCGATCAGGGGTATTATACAGGCAGTCTTTGCCTTCCTCCCGAGGAGGAGGAATATGAAAGAGACATCCTGAGAATGAAGGAATTGGGATTTAATCTCTTGAGGAAACACGTAAAAACGGAATCCGACGTGTTCTATTATTATTGTGACATACACGGAATGCTTGTAATGCAGGATCTTGTTAATTCCGGTAACTATCGTTACATTATAGATACGGTGCTGCCTACCATAGGGCTCAGATTGTCGAATGACAGGATAAGGCATGTGGGAACTGTAAGGCGCAAACTTTTTGAACAACATGCATTCGGAGTACTGAAGGATCTGCACGATCACCCTTCGGTAGTGGCTTACACGATATTCAATGAAGGCTGGGGACAGCATAGGGGAGATTCCTATTATGAGGCGCTGAAAGCCCTTGAACCCGGCAGATTGTTCGATACCGCTTCGGGCTGGTTCAATATAAGAAAAACCGATTTCGACAGCAGGCATATTTATTTTAGATTACGTAACATAAAACCCTTAAAAAGATACAAAAAGAAACCGATATTTATAACAGAGTGCGGTGGATATACCATGGCCGTAAAAGATCATGTTTATAATGAGAAAAAAGCTTACGGCTACGGAAAGTGTATGTCTGTCGACGAACTGACCACGGGGATAGAAAGATTGTATGAAAAGATGATCATCCCCGGGAAAGAAAACGGCGTTTGCGGCTGCATTTATACGCAGCTCTCCGATATTGAGGACGAGATCAACGGACTTTACACCTATGACAGAGAGGTCTGCAAGGTGGATAAGGAACGCATGAGAGAACTTGCGAAAAGAGTCGGAGCAATGTGAGCCGGAAAGAGAGGAAATTGCTTTGCGAAATAAGGGCGCATCAAACAGATTGATTTTACTTACGGCATGTATTCCCTTTATGCTTGTGATGGGCGGGTGCAAAAAGACCTGGACTCCGCCGAGAAGTTATTATACGCCTACGCCTACCGTTAAGGTTGTAAACGTCACAGAAAACGGTGACGGGAAGAACGGGAACAGCAGTCTGGTTCCGATAACAACGCTTTTTCCGGGAAGAAAGGGGCAGGAAGGAACCTTGACGCCTACACCGACAGCAACGCCCGTTCCTACGAGCGCGTTGCCGACGCCTACATACGGACCGGGCATATACGGAACGCCTACTCCTGTTCCGACCGCTTTACCTACCCCCACTCCCGTTCCGACACCGAAGCCCACTAATACACCGAGACCGACGAAGCCACTGCCCACATCTCCGCTTCCAACCGCGGAGCCTACAGCTACGCCTACACCGGGAAGCTTTGGCTACACCTTGATCAGTGCAACTCCTACGCCGAGAATACACAGATGATATGACAGAAGAAAACATTACAGCTTCCGTTTCCGTCAGGAATTTGGTGGAATTCATTCTGCGGTCGGGAGACATTGACAATACAAAAGCGCATACAGATACCGACGCCATGCAGGAAGGTGCACGTATCCACAGGAAGATACAAAAAAGTATGCCTGCGGGATACAAAGCCGAGGTTCCGTTGAAGACGGTCGTCGTTCTGGAAAAGGAAGATAAGAGCTGCGTCCTGGATCTTACGATCGAAGGGAGAGCAGACGGGATCTACACCTTAAATCAAGAATTAACAATTGATGAAATTAAAAGTACATATCTCTCATTGGAGCATATTACCGAGCCTGTACCTGTTCATGAGGCACAGGCTAAATGCTATGCCTGCATATACGGAACAGACGAAGGGCTTGAGAACGTTGGGGTTCAGATGACCTATTGTAACCTTGAGAGCGAAGAGATAAAACGCTTCAACAAGAGCTTTACCCTAAAAGAACTCAGGGAATGGTTTGACGGTGTCGTAAAAGAATATGCAAAATGGCTTTTCTGGGAGAGTGACTGGAAGAAAAAAAGAAATGAGACCATCAAAAATCTCAAATTCCCTTTCCCCTACAGACCGGGACAGAGAGAACTGGTGGGAAATGTTTACAAGACCATAGCCAGAGGAAGAAAACTGTTCATAGAAGCTCCAACGGGAGTAGGAAAAACAATTTCAACGGTTTTTCCCGCGGTATGGAGCATAGGGGAAGGAAAAGCATCCAAGATCTTTTATCTGACGGCCAAAACAATAGCACGCACGGTTGCGGAGGACACCTTTGCACTGCTGGGAAAAGACGGGCTTAAGTTCAGGTACGTAACACTTACCGCAAAAGAAAAGATCTGCATATTGGATAAACCGGAATGCAATCCCGGTGCCTGTCCGAGAGCAAAGGGGCATGAGGATAGGGTGAATGCCTGTGTGTTTGATCTTCTTACACATGAAGAAGAGATAAATCGTGATTTAATCCTGCAATATGCTGAGAAACACTGCGTTTGCCCCTTCGAGATGAGCCTTGATGTCAGCCTCTGGACGGATGCGATCGTTTGTGATTACAATTATGCGTTTGACCCCGAGGCTTCTTTAAAAAGGTTTTTTGCCGAAGACAAGAAAAACGATTACATTTTCCTGATCGATGAAGCACATAACCTTCTTGAACGTGCAAGGGATATGTATAGTGCGGAACTCCTTAAGGAGAAGTTTTTGTCGGTTAAAAAGCTTGTCGCGCCTTTGAGTAAGAAGCTTGAAAAGCAGCTGGATGCGTGTAACAAGTCGGCACTTTCTTTTAAAAGGGAATGTGACGATTTTACCGTATGGGAAAACGTGGATGATCTATACAACATACTTCTCCGCGCCTGCTCCGCTTTTGAGGATTTTCTTGACAACTACCCCGGAGGTTTTGAAGGACGTGACGAAGTCCTGGACCTTTTTTTTGATATGAGACGTTTTGCCAAGGTTTACGAAGGGATCGACGATTCCTATCGTATATATACGGATTACACCGAAAAAGGCTTTTTCAGGATCAAACTGCTTTGCATGGAGCCCGCTTCGATCCTTAAGAAGATAACGGATAATACAAGATCCACGGTCATGTTCAGCGCCACTTTGCTTCCGATGAACTATTATAAAGAACAGCTGGGAGGCAATGAGGATGACTATGCCATCTATGCGCCTTCACCCTTCTCGAGCGAGAAGAGGTTAGTGATGATCGGCAGGGATGTGTCCACCCGGTATTCAAGACGCACAAAGGAAGAGTATTCCAAAGTTGCGGATTATATAGAGGCTTTTGTAAAAGCGAAAAAAGGAAATTATATGGTCTTCTTCAGCTCATATAAGATGATGGAAGATGTACTTGCGGCATCGGACAGTCTACAGGAGTGGTGCGCTGAAAACGAAGATTGTAAAGAAGATATAAAGAAAAAAGAAAAAAAGGATGAAAAAGAAGATAGTTTTATAAATGAAATAATCGATCAAAATAATAAATCCGGATTTAGCAATCGCCAAAATGACATCAGGGTCATCGTCCAAAGAAGGGATATGACAGAAACGGAGAAAGAGGCTTTTCTCGATATGTTCACCGAAAATCCCGATTCTACTCTTGTAGGTTTTACGGTGATGGGCGGAGCTTTTTCGGAGGGCATCGATCTTACCGGAGACAGGTTGACGGGAGCGGTGATAGTCGGCTGCGGTTTACCTATGGTCGGAAACGAAAAAGAATTGTTCAAGTATTATTTTGACGAAAGATGCGGAGCAGGTTTTGAATATGCCTATCTCTATCCGGGGATGAACAAGGTGATGCAGTCTGCGGGAAGAGTGATCCGAACGGTTGAGGATGTGGGAGCGATCCTTCTTTTGGACGACAGGTTCTGCAATCCTAAGTATACGGAACTGTTTCCGAGGGAATGGTTTCCTTATGTGACCGTAAACGTTAATACCATGAAGGACAGGCTGAAGGAATTCTATGAACATTTTTTATGAAGGCAGATTCGTACAGGGTGAATTTGATACCGAAAACGGCATCATTACCGAGGTTCGTGTTCTGGGAGAAGAAAAAAGAAGCGACAGGGATTATGTGATACCCGGGTTTATAGACATCCACACTCACGGACGGGAGGGAGAGGATTTCAGCTTTGCGGACGATGAGCAGATCTCGAAGCTTGCCGTTTCCTATGCTTCCCGGGGGGTTACTTCTGTCCTTGCAACTACCATGACCAACGATCCCGTTCGGGTGGAAAGGTCTGCGGAGGCTGCGGGCAGGGCGGTAAAAAGAGGTCCCGAGGGGAAGGAAGCAAGGATACTTGGGATACATATGGAAGGTCCCTTTCTTGGAAAAGATAAAAAAGGCGCACACGATGAAAATTTTTTGTGCGAATTTGACAAGATTTGGTTAGATAAAATAATAGAAAAAAGTAATAATACCATTGGAATAATTTCGGCAGATCCAAATCTCAAAGGTTCCTCCGAATTCATAGCCGAATATGTGAAGCGTGGCATAGTGGTTTCGATGGCACACACCGGAGCTGATTATGAAACGGCTCTGAGGGCGGCGGACGCCGGAAGTGACCATGTGACTCACCTTTTCAATGCTATGTCTCCTCTGAACCACAGAGCACCCGGAGTGATCGGAGCTGCGTTTGACAGACAGCTTTTTTCGGAGATCATATGCGACGGTATTCATGTTGCACCCACGTTGATAAGGATGTGGTTCAAGCTGATGCCCGAAAAAATGATCATTATCTCCGATTCCATGCAGGCGGCAGGTCTGGGAGACGGAACTTACTCTTTGGGAGGCATGGAGGTTTTGGTAAAGAACGGGAAAGCTGTGAGCCCTGATGGCACCATAGCCGGTTCAACCACCGACGTGGCTGCGGAAGTTAAAAATGTTATCGGATACGGAGTCGGCAGAGAAGAGGCTCTTTTGGCGGCAACCTTAAATCCTGCACGTTCCATACGGGCAGAGAACAGGGTGGGCAGGATTGCCCCGGGATGTTGCGCGGACTATCTTATCACCGATGAAGATCTCAATGTTAAGAATGTTATTATAAACGGGAGGACAATATAATGTTTTATTTAGGCGTTGATCTTGGAACTTCTTCCATAAAGCTTGTGGTAATGGATGAAAAAGGAAACATTCAGGCAACAGCAGGCGCGGAGTACGGACTCAGCTTCCCCAAGCCCGGCTGGTCGGAGCAGTCTCCTGCGGATTGGGTCAAGGGAATGAAGGAGAGCTTTAAGAAGCTGTCCGAAAAGATCGATCTGAAAAAGGTAAAGGGTATCAGCTTCGGCGGACAGATGCACGGTCTTGTTATACTTGACGAAAAAGACAATGTTATCAGACCCGCTATTCTCTGGAATGACGGAAGAACTCAGAAGGAATGCGACTATCTGAACAAGACCGTCGGCAGAGAAAAGATCTCTTCCTATACGGCAAACATGGCTCTTACGGGCTTTACGGCCCCCAAGATCCTCTGGGTTAAGGAAAACGAACCCGAGAATTTCAAAAAGATATGCAAGATCATGCTTCCCAAGGATTATCTTGCTTATGTCCTTACCGGCGTTCATTGCACAGATTACTCCGATGCATCGGGCATGCTGCTTCTGGATGTTAAGAACAAGCGCTGGTCAGAAGAGATGATGAAGCTTTGCGATGTAAAGGAAAGCCAGCTGGCTAAGCTTTATGAAAGCTATGAGGTTGTGGGAACCGTTAAAGCGGATATCGCGGCAGAACTTGGCCTCGGCAGTGACGTTAAGGTTACAGCAGGTGCGGGAGACAATGCTGCGGGCGCAATAGGAACGGGAACCGTTAAGGACGGTATGACAATAGTGTCTCTCGGAACAAGCGGAACCGTATTCACCGCCAGTGACAAGTTTGCGGTGGACGACAAGAACGCTCTGCATATGTTTGCTCATGCAAACGGAAAATACCATCTCATGGGCTGCATGCTTTCGGCAGCTTCCTCCAACAAGTGGTGGATGGATGAGATCATCGGCACAAAGGATTATGCGGGCGAGCAGAAAGCCATCACGACTTTGGGCGAGAACCATGTATACTATCTCCCTTATCTCATGGGCGAGCGTACACCTCACAACAATCCCAATGCAAGAGGAAGCTTCGTGGGAATGACAATGGATACGACCCGTGCGGATATGACTCAGGCGGTTCTTGAGGGGGTAACCTTTGCACTCAGAGATTCTCTTGAGATCGCGCGTTCTCTCGGTGTTAAGATAGATACCATCCGTGCTACGGGCGGCGGCGCAAAGAGCCCTCTTTGGAGAAAGCTTCTTGCCAACATCATGAACGTGAACGTTGAGATCATGAACAGTGAGGAAGGCCCCGGCTACGGAGCGGCGATCCTTGCTGCGGTAGGCTGCGGTGAATATGCAAGCGTGGAAGAGGCTACGGAAAAGATCGTAAAGGTTTCGGAAAAGCTCAGCCCCGATGCTGATCTTGTAAAGAAGTACGAGGTCAAGTACAACGTATGGAGAAAGATATATCCCGCACTCAAGGATGCTTTCGACGATATAGCGACGAAATAATTGTAACATTATAACTACATTATATGTCTAATTTTAAGGGCGGTTATCGTACCGCCCTTATGTTATACTTCGAAATAAGCGGATCTGTAAACGCTTTGTATGTTAACTAATGTAAAGGATGGATTTGAAATGAATACAAAAAATCCCGAAAAGATCTACAGGATACATATGGGACCCGCGAAGTATTCGCTTGATCTTTGCGACGGAAGCGAGAGAGGAGAGTATGTTAATCAGGATTACATACTTCATGCTCTCGGCAGACCTCACAGAGCGATCAATCTCATGTATTGCTACTATCCCAATGACGAAGGCTGGCCTTTGAGGGCAAGCGTGGCTTTTAAAGACAAGGAGGTAGGCTTCGCATGGGATTACCCCTATGATGACTATTTTCCTTACGGGGGCGGTCTGAACGGCGATCCGGATGCTGATGTGTTCAGACAGATCAGAGATATCCGACGTCACGGGATGGATGTGATCCTGACACTGACCATCGATCCGAGGGTCAGCGATGAACACCTTCATGCCATCGGACGCGATCTGAAAAAGTTCGGTAGGATGGAGATCAGGATCAACCATGAAGCGACGGGCAACTGGTTCTCCTTCACGAAGCGCGCGACCTATGCGGAGATAGGTGAGTTTTTCTGCCATGCATCAAAGATAATTAAGGAAGAAGCACCGAACGTTAAAACCATAACCTGTGTCGGAGGCATAGAGGATCTGAACAGTAAGACCATTCTTATGGAAGAGGAATTTAAGAATACGATCCTTGAAGCAGACATATGGTCCGTGGACAAGTACCTGGCTCTGCACTGGGGATGGCCCTATGATGTTGCGGAGAAGGGCGGAAAGAGCTTTGGACGTTATCCGGTTTCAGAGGTTTACGAGAAGACCAAGAGAAGCTGGTTGAGATACAAGGAACTTAATCACGGAGTATCGAAGCCCTTTGTCATGGCGGAACTGAATGCGGACGGAGATGTCACAGGACCCTATGACCAGATAAAGATGATGAAGGAATTCATAGAGCTTTTGAAAAAGGATCCCGATGACTGGTTCAAGGGCTTTACCTTCTATCAGTTCAGAGACAGAGGAAGGCTGGGGCTGGAAACGGAAGATCCCAACGACAAGTATGTGGGAGTGCGTCAGCCTATTATGGACTATTACATCGACCTTTTGAACGATCCCGATTTCATGCCGGTTGTTACGAAGGGAAGGGCCGTAAAACGAAACGAAGAAGTCGAACTCAGATTCGGAGCTTCGGATGATGCGGAAGGTATCGCAATGGAATTTGAACTTCCGAAACAGCCGGTTTTCTTTGAGGCCTATTTTGAAGATGAGGCCGTAGATTACAATCTCATGCTTGAGGTTAACGGACAGTGGTTCCATAAAGCTCCGGGGACCAAGTGTGTGGACATGATGGAAGCCTTTTACAAGAAGAAGATCAGGAAAGACAGCAAAGTACAGGTGAAGCTTTTTGCACCGCCTGCCACGGGTGAAAATGAAAACGATGCCATGAACTATTTCAGGACGATCCGAAGATTGCCCGAGTTCAGGATAGAATTCGAACCCGTAATGAAGAGAGTATAATTAAAGAGAAGAGAATTACAAAAAAATTAAGGCCGCCGGGTTTCCGGCGGCCTGTGTCTTATGTTAAGCCCCGAAGATTCTAAAATCCTTCGGGCTCGATCAATCCGTATGTATTGCCTTTACGCTTATAAACGACATTGATCTCATTTGTTTCGGCGTTTCTGAAAACGAAGAAGGTGTGATTCAAAAGCTCCATCTGTACACAAGCTTCTTCCACATCCATCGGCTTAATGTCGAATCTTTTCTGCCTTACGATCTTGATCTCGTCATCGAAATCTTCATCTTCTTCAACAAATGCAGCTGCAAAGTCCGCTGCTGACTGTTTTTTGTCAATGATCTTTTTTCTGTAACGTCTCAACTGCCTTTCTATGGTATCTTCTACCATGTCGATGGAAGCATACATATCTTCGCTTTCTTCTTCGGCATGTATCGTGGTGCCTTTAAGAGGAATTGTAACTTCAATCTTCTGCTTGCCGCCTTGGACACTGAAGGTTACATGGACTTCCGTTTCGGGTTTGAAATAATGCTCAAGCTTTCCGAGCTTTTCCTCAACCATGTTCTTCATGCCTTTGGTTACTTCAATGTTTTTGCCATACGTATTAATGCGCATACAATCACTCCCTTTATGTAGTTGATTGGTTGAAAACCCTGAGTTTTTAACCTGCGTTAATGATACCATATCAGGGCTTTTTTTTCAACGGGAAGGGATGAAGTTTACAGAAATTTTATTCGATAAAATCTGAATTTTCTGAAAAAATACTTGTCAAGAAGAAATGCTTATAAAAGCAATTTGAACAAGTTTTTCGTGAAAATTGACAAGTATTTTTTTGTGTTATTTCGGTGTAGAATTATTCCACTTTGATAGTATAATCGGTGGAAAATGTGGATAACTTTGCGAATAAGTCATTTTTAAGGGTAAAAAACGCTGTTTTTGCTGTGGATAACTTTTGCGCAACTTTGCGCAAAAGAGTCATTCTACAATATAAGAAGGGAAGTTTTTGTGAAAAATGCACAAAAGGATAAAAGTCAAGACTAAAATCCCAAAAAACAAAAGTTAGAAAAAAGAAGGGAGTATAGTGACATCAGTGCGGGTTGAACTGTAAACAGTAACTTTACAATAAGTTCAAGATTAGCGTATTGCTATGGATTTAAAGAAATGTTATAATTAACGATACTTTGGGGTATTGTATCCGATTTATTTCAGAGCTTATAAAATCTTTTGGAGGGCTACTAAATTGAGCATAGTAACAAAAATTTTCGGAACCCACAGTGAGAGAGAGCTTAAAAAACTCGCTCCCATTGCCGACAAGGTTATGGCGTTGGATGCGGAAATGGCTGCGCTGACGGATGAACAGTTAAGGGGAAAGACCGAAGAGTTCCGTAAAAGACTTAAAAACGGAGAAACACTGGATGATCTTCTGGTGGAGGCATATGCGGTTGTTCGTGAAGCCGCAGGCAGAACACTGGGAATGAAACACTATAGAGTACAGGTAATAGGCGGTATCATTCTTCATCAGGGACGTATTGCAGAACTTAAAACAGGTGAAGGAAAAACCCTCATGGCAACACTTGCGTCCTATCTCAATGCGCTGCCGGGCAAGGGCGTTCATGTGGTAACATGTAACGATTATCTTGCTCATCGTGACGCTGAGTGGATGGGACAGGTGCATCGCTTCCTCGGACTTACCGTCGGTTGTATCCTGAACAGTATGAACAACGACGAAAGAAGAGAGGCATATAACTGCGATATCACTTATGCCACGAACAATGAGCTCGGTTTCGATTATCTGCGTGACAACATGGTGATCTACAAGGAGCAGCTTGTTATGCGCGGTATGCCCTATGCGATCATAGATGAGGTGGACTCCATCCTTATCGATGAAGCCAGAACACCTCTCATCATTTCCGGTCAAAGCGGTAAATCCACCAGACTCTATGAGGCCTGCGATATCCTTGCCCGTCAGTTGAAGCGCGGTACTGAAAAGGAACTTTCCAAGATGGACATCATCATGGGTGAAGAGGCACAGGAGAGCGGTGATTTCATCGTTAACGAGAAGGACAAGAACGTGAACCTTACCGAGGAAGGTGTTCGCAAGGTTGAGCAGTTCTTTAAGATAGAAAACCTTGCGGATCCCGAGAACCTTGAGATCCAGCACAACATCATCCTTGCGCTCAGAGCTCACAACCTTATGTTCAGGGACAAGGACTATGTTGTTAAGGACGATGAAGTTCTGATCGTAGATGACTTTACGGGAAGAATCCTGCCCGGACGCCGTTATTCCGACGGTCTCCATCAGGCCATAGAAGCGAAGGAACATGTTAAGATCAAGCGCGAATCCAAAACTCTCGCGACCATCACTTTCCAGAACTTCTTTAATAAATACGAAAAGAAGGCCGGCATGACAGGTACTGCACTTACCGAGGAACAGGAATTCCGTGAGATCTACGGAATGGACGTTGTGGAGGTTCCCACCAATGTTCCCGTAATCCGTGTGGATCATGAAGATGCGGTTTTCAAGACCAAGAAGGAAAAACTGAATGCCATAGCGGATGTTGTTGCGCAGGCACATGCCAAAGGACAGCCCGTGCTTGTCGGTACGGTTACCATCGAGTCCTCGGAAGAGGTCAGCGAGTATCTGCGCCGCAGAGGTATCCCTCACAAGGTTTTGAATGCCAAGTTCCATGAACTTGAAGCGGAGATCATTGCGGATGCGGGGCAAAGGGGTGCGGTTACGATCGCTACCAATATGGCCGGTCGTGGTACCGATATCAAACTCGGAGAAGGCGTCGTTGAACTGGGAGGTCTCAAGATCATCGGTACGGAAAGACATGAATCCAGACGTATCGACAATCAGTTGAGAGGTCGTGCGGGCCGTCAGGGAGATCCCGGTGACTCCAGATTCTACATATCATTGGAAGACGATCTCATGAGGCTCTTCGGTGCGGAAAATCTTATGAGGATATTCACTTCTCTCGGATTCCCCGAGGGCGAAGAGATACATCACAAGATGCTTTCAAATGCCATCGAAAGAGCGCAGAAGAAGATAGAAGGAAACAACTTCGGTATCAGAAAGAACCTTCTCGAATATGACCGCGTCAACAACGAGCAGCGTGAAGTCATATATGCGGAGCGCCGTAAGGTGCTGGACGGTGAAAACATGCACAATTCGATCATCAAGATGATCTGTGATGTTATCGAAGGCAGTGTGGAGACCAGCATCGGAGAAGACAGGCTTCCCGAGGAATGGGATATCAATGAGCTGAACAACCTCATTCTTCCCATCATTCCTATCGAGCCCGTAAAGCTTACGGCTGACGAGATCAAGAATTATACTAAGAAGGAACTCATGCAGAGCCTTAAAGAAAAAGCTCTCAGACTGTATGAGTCCAAGGAAGCGGAGTTCACGGAGAAGGAACAGTTCCGTGAGGTTGAGCGTGTTGTCCTCCTCAAGGTCATTGATACCAAGTGGATGGAACATATAGACGATATGGAACAGCTTCGTCAGGGCATACATCTTCAGTCCTACGGACAGAAGAACCCCGTACAGGAATACAAGGTACAGGGCTATGATATGTTTGACGGAATGGAAGCGGCTATTACCGAGGATACCGTAAAGGTACTCATGCACATCAAGGTTGAACAGAAGGTAGAACGTGAAGAGGTTGCCAAGGTGACCGGAACAAACAAGGATGATACGGCTCTCAAACAGCCTGTACGTCGTTCGACCAAGAAGGTAATGCCCAATGATCCCTGCCCTTGCGGTTCGGGTAAAAAGTACAAATTCTGCTGCGGAAGATAGGCGGCGTGAATAATAAAAAAATGAAGGTGGTGACGACTGTTGGTAGAACTTGATCAGATCAAGCTTAAGCTTAATTCATACAAACAACCTTTAGTCGAAGTGGGGGATTCACTTTGACCTCGCCAATAAACGCGAGAAAATAGAAGAGATCGAGAATATTATGAATGAGCCCGGATTTTGGGATTCCACGGAGAAGTCCCAAAACTACGTTAAAGAGCTCAATCAGTTAAAGAATATTGTCGGTGAGTACCGTGAACTGGAAAACGAATATGACGATGTAAAGGTTTATCTCGAGATGGGTTACGAATCCAACGATCCGGAGCTCATTCCCGAGGTACAGGAGGCTCTCGATAAATTTGCGGAGCATCTGGAAGCTTTGCGTCTTTCAACCTTGCTTTCCGGTGAATATGACAAAAATGACGCGATCCTGACCCTTCATGCGGGAGCGGGCGGAACCGAAAGCTGTGACTGGGCTTCGATGCTGTGCAGAATGTATATGCGTTGGGCTGAAAGACACGGGTTCTCGGTGACTATGCTCGACTTTCTTGACGGAGATGAGGCGGGCTACAAGTCCGTTACATTGGAGATCAAGGGAGAAAATGCATACGGGTATCTTAAGAGCGAAAAGGGCATACACAGACTTGTGCGTATCTCGCCCTTCAATGCTGCGGGAAAGCGTCAGACATCCTTCGTGTCCTGTGATGTAATGCCGGACATCGAGGATAATATCGATATTGAGATCAATGACGCCGATATCAGGATCGACACCTATCACTCCAGCGGTGCGGGCGGACAGCATATTAATAAAACATCTTCAGCTATCCGTATCACCCACTTTCCTACGGGCATAGTGGTACAGTGTCAGAATGAGCGCTCCCAGTTCCAGAACAAGGACAAGGCTATGCAGATGCTGAAAGCAAAGCTCTATCTCCTCGAAAAGGAGAAGAATGAGGCCAAGACTTCGGGCATCCGAGGAGAAGTCAGGGACATTAACTTCGGCAGTCAGATCAGATCCTATGTCTTACAGCCATATACGATGGTAAAGGACCACAGGACCAACGCGGAGATCGGTAATGCCGGTGCCGTGTTGGATGGAGATCTGGACCCGTTCATTACCGCCTACCTCAAGTGGAATGCAACAGGCCAGAAGTCCGGAGAGGACTCAGATATTGAGTAATGCCCCTTACGGACGGGATAAAGTCCGTAAATCCGTCATTTCTTAGTGACGCTAATCGGAGATGAAGATGTTAAAGGAAAAGGAAAGTATTAAAAAGACAATCCGGGAAGGCAAGACCTGTCTCGGGATCGAACTCGGTTCGACAAGGATCAAGGGTGTGCTTATCGATGAGGAATTTAACCCCATCGCTTCGGGAGATCACACCTGGGAGAACAAACTGGTAGACGGCATATGGACTTATTCGGTCGAAGAGATCGGAGAAGGTCTCCGTGCCTGCTACAAAAGTCTCGCTGACAACGTAAGAAATGAATACGGCGAGGAACTCAGCAATATCGGCTGTATCGGTATCAGTGCCATGATGCACGGCTATATGCCCTTTGACGGGGAGGGAAACATTCTTGTCCCCTTCAGGACCTGGAGAAACACCATTACAGGCCGTGCAGCGGATGAACTTACGGAGCTTTTCGGCTTCAACATCCCTCAGAGATGGAGCATAGCGCATCTGTATCAGGCCATCCTCAACAAAGAGCCTCATGTAAAGGACATCAAGTACCTTACGACATTGGAGGGCTATGTTCATTGGATGCTTACGGGACGTAAGGTGCTCGGGATAGGCGACTGTGCCGGAATGTTCCCGATAGATGCCGAGACAAAGAATTACAATGCCGTAATGGTTGAAAAATTCAATAAGCTCATCGCAGGCAAAGGCATAAAGCTTAAGTTGGAAGATATCATGCCCAAGGTTCTTCTCGCAGGAGAAGAAGCAGGCTGCCTTACGGAAGAAGGTGCCCGTTTCCTGGATCCGTCGGGAAAACTGAAGGCAGGCATCAGGCTCTGTCCTCCGGAAGGAGACGCGGGAACAGGCATGGTTGCAACCGATTCGGTCGGTGCAAGAACCTGTAACGTATCTGCGGGAACCAGCTGCTTTGCTATGGTTGTGCTTGAGAAAGATCTTAAAAAACTTCACCGTGAGATCGATATGGTTACGACACCCGACGGACTTCCCGTTGCCATGGTACATTGCAACAACTGTACCTCCGATCTCAATGCGTGGATCAATCTGTTTGAAGAGAATCTGAAACTCTTTGGTCTTAACGTAGATAAAAATACCATATATGAAAAACTCTATACGCTTGCACTTGAGGGCGACAAGGATTGCAGCGGGCTTATCAGTTTTCCGTACTTTTCGGGAGAGCATGTCACTCATCTTGATGAGGGCAGGCCTATGTTTGTGCGTAAACCCGATGCTGATTTCAATCTCGCAAACTTTATGAGATGCCATCTTATCTCCTCTCTCGGAGTGTTGAAGCTCGGTATGGAGATCCTCAAAAAAGAAGAAAACGTGTCTGTTGACAGTGTTATGGGACACGGCGGTCTGTTTAAGACAAAGGGCGTTGGTCAAAGCATATTGGCGGCGATCACCGAGTCTCCGGTCACCTGTATGGAAACAGCGGGAGAAGGCGGAGCGTGGGGAGCTGCATTGCTTGCTGCTTTTGCCATGGACGGATCCGGACTTACCCTGCCCGAATTCCTTGACAAAAAGGTGTTTGCGGATGCAAAGGGAAGCACTTTGAAGCCCGAAGAGGCTGATATTAAGGGCGTAGAGACCTTCATGGATCAGTACAGAAAATGGATAGTTGCCGAAAAAGCGGCTGTCGATGCTGACAGGAGGTAGCGCGTGGGAACCATAAAGATACTTAAAGATACGATCAGACTTGAAAACTTAAAGCAGGCTGTTTACGAGCAGAATATGGAGCTCCCCCAAAGGGGGCTGGTAACCTATACATGGGGAAATGTAAGTGCCTGTGACAGAGAACTCGGAGTTGTGGTGATCAAACCCAGCGGAGTAGCTTATGAAAAAATGAAGCCGGATGACATGGTAGTACTGGATCTTGAAGGAAGTGTCATTGAAGGCAAGCTTAAGCCTTCTTCCGATACACCGACGCATATCGAACTCTACAAGGCATTCCCCGAGATCGGCGGAATTGTGCATACCCATTCACCCTGGGCCACCAGCTGGGCGCAGGCTGCTCGTTCGATCCCCTGCTACGGTACCACTCATGCAGACTATTTTTACGGTCCCATCCCCTGTGTAAGAAACCTTACAAAAGAGGAGATCGAGACCGGCTATGAAAAGCATACGGGAACATCCATAATTGAGGCTTTTGAGGGAAAAAATCCCATGTTCTGTCCCGGATGCATATGCGCAAATCACGGCCCCTTCACCTGGGGAAAGGATGCCGCTGAAGCGGTTCACAACGCGGTTGTACTGGAAGAGGTTGCCAAGATGGCAGCCCGTGCCGAAAGCCTGAATCCCAATATCAAGGAAACTCCTCAGGCTATGCAGGATAAGCATTTTAACAGAAAACACGGACCGAACGCATATTACGGACAGAACTGAAGTTAACGCAGTCAGAGAAATCTCCCGCCTAAGGCGTGAAAGCGCAGGCGGAACATTGACGGGAAAGCCGGATTATGGTCAATGAGATTACGAAAAAGAGAGTCATAGTTATAGGCATCGGGACCTTTCTGATCATGTTGATCGGTTGGATAGTGATATTTCTGATGCGCGGCACGAAAGATCGCGACACTGTTATTCTTGACGCGGGCTGGACAGTCAGATTCAACGACAGGGTAACAAGAGACGTGGATCTTTCGCGCTACTCTTTTAGTGACCTTAAAAGGCTTGATACCATTGAGATAACAAGAGCTGTCACGGAGGATCTTTCGGAGGGCTATACCGCAAGGATCAAAGCTCAGTTTTGCTCCGTACAGGTTTTTGTTGACGACGAAGAGATCTATTCCATGGGAACGGATAAGGTCGCGGAAAACAGGTTTTTAGGCAGCGGATATTGTTTCGTGGAACTTCCGTCGGACATACAGGGGAAAACCCTGAAGATCCGGTTAATAGCGAACGAAAAGGACTATATGACCGATATAGGAACCGTTCGACTGGAGAAGACCTCGGAGGCTATGCGGATATATGCTAATTCAAATGCCACAGCCCTTTATCTTAACGGGTTTGTGCTTGTATTTGGAGTTGCGCTGGTCATTTTGGGGCTACTTGTAAAGATCAACGGACAGGATTGCCTGACACTGATCCTGATCGGAACATTTTCTGTCCTGATAGGGCATTGGTCCAATTGCCAGGGCAAGATCTACGGCATTTTTTCCGATAATTTTACAAAGCTTTCGGAGCATGAGTTCTTCTGTCTTTACACCGCGCCCATTCCCCTGGCTGTATTCATTTGGTACAGGCTAAGGAAGGAGCGGAGCTGGAGAGAAGCGGTTTTGAGGAGCACAGTGATCGCTCTCGTGCTTTTTGATGTGATCGCATGTTTTTTGCACACCGTAAACATTTGCAGATTCCCGCAGACACTCGGGACGTTTCATGTATTGGGTACGCTTGCGCTGATAGCGGTCATGGTGGCGGGAGTCAGCCGTTTGAGAAGGGAAAAAGCCTCGGATGTGATCCTTATTCTTGCTTTTTCTGAAATGGCTTTGGCGTCGTTTATGGATCTCATCAGACTGAAGCTTCAGAGATATGTCTTCCCGAATGTGGACACCATTACGGAGGTTAGCTTCCTTCCCATGGGAGCCATCATGTTTGTAACACTGCTTACGGCAAGTTACCTGTTTTCACTTTATGAGATGGTTTTGTCCCATGCGGAGAGAGATGCGCTTACTAAGCTTGCCTATCACGATCCGCTGACCGGCCTATACAATCGTGCAAAGGCCAATGAGCGCCTTCAGGAACTGGATGCTCTGGATTCGGAGATAGCTTTGATCAATTTTGATGTTAATGGTCTGAAATATGTTAATGATAATTTCGGACATGAAGAAGGTGACTGTCTTTTAAAGACGGTTGCGGATATTATAGAGAAGTGTTTCGGAGAGATCGGAACGAATTACCGTATGAGCGGCGATGAGTTCCTTTGCATAGTGGATCCCGCCGGGTTATTTACTCTAAACCGGGCTTGCGAAGCATATGACCGCGAGCTTAAGGAGGCGTCGAAAAACAGTAAATATGTGATCTCTGCGTCCTATGGGATCGCTTACAGAAAAAAGGATGACAGCAGAAGCATACAGGACATATATATGGAAGCGGATGAGAAGATGTATGCCATGAAGGAGAAGAGCAGGTATTCAAGGCAGGCTCTGGAGGATGTGAAAAAAGGTAACACGGAGGCTTAATTCATGTTTTGGGTGATGGGACAACTGTACACATGCTTTTTTGCAGTTGTGATCTTCCTGTATTATATGGAGATCGTGAGGATGAAAGCGGACATTGGCGGAAAAAAGATGATGCTTGGCATGGTCTTGAGTCCGTTGTTTGGCATATTGGTCGGAGTGGTCGCTTTAATATGCAAAGAAAAAGGTGTGTCATGTCCCTATGTGGAAAATCTGAACAGATATCACATTTTTACCTATCTTTTTGCAATCTTTTTCTTCGGGGAGGATATATACAAGGATAAGTATTTTAACGGAGCGGACAAGCAACTTGGGAAAGCGCATACGTTAATAGTTGCCTCGGTGATAGAATTCCTGTTCCTGGTCATCGGATATACAGGCGCTTTTGTTTTGGAAGGCCTTGGCATTAAGCAGCCGGGAAACTGGGACGTCGACATATACAGCGTCTTCACGCTGATCGCGTTCGTCCTTTGTTTTTGGATCAACGGTGCGATCTTTATGCGGAGAGAACCGAATAAAAAAGTACGATTTCTGTTTGTTCTCGGGGTTGAAACAGGTCTTATCCTGATCAGTCTTTTGACATCGGAGAAATTTATGGTTCCTTTCGGAGACTTTTTGGTAGCGATGTCTATCCTGTGGGCCATAGTTGATCTGGGAAAGCTTAGAAGATACAATCCCGCGGATCTGAACGGGGAAGAGCGGTTTGTCACCAAAGTCAACAGGTTATATGACAAGAAGGTGAAGTTCTACAGTGTTACTCTTTGTCTGGATGCGCAGCCCACGGAAACCGATGATGAATACATCAGAGTCTTCTCCTTCTATGAAGGCGCACTCAGAAATATGGGCACGATAGTAAGCGACACGGACTCCTTCCTATACAGAAATACGCCCAATTCCATTACCGCGGTGATCCCTACGAAGAATACCGCAAGGGATCTGAAGCGTATCAAGGAGATAGCTGCAAAATGGCACAATGACATTTACGTTAAGCAGAATATAAGATCCAGGATATTGGTAACCCTTTGTCCCGATGATTTTGAGATAGCGGGTGTTTATATTAACGTTCTTAAGCTGTTTTCAAGAAAAGAACTGAACAGGGACATGGACAGCGGAACGACTTGGTTCTGCGATGAGGTATTCAGGGCAAGGTATCTTGGGTTTATTGCTGTGGAAAAGGCACTTGAACAGCTTTGCGAGGACAGGAATTTTGATGTCTTCTATCAGCCGATCTATTCAACGGAAGAGGGCTATTGCTCCTGTGTTGAAGCGTTGGCGAGATTCCCCAAGCTCGATGAAGGCTTCTTTGACAGGCTCAGGGAAAATTACGGCAGCGATGTTTGCGAGCTGGTAAGAAAAAGGTCGATCAAGGATCCCGAAAATGATAAGTTGCGGATACTTAAAGCTTCTGCGGATGATTTCATACGTATGGCGGAAAGCAAGAAGCTGATATACAAGGTGGGTAAGATCGTTTATAAAAAAGCGTGCGAATTCTTTGTATCCAATGAATTGAGCAGTAAGTACGGAATTAATTACATTGAGATCAACCTGTCATTAAGGCAGTGTGAGGAAGAGAACCTTTCCACGGAGTTTATGCGGATAGCGGATGATGCGGGGCTTTCCTCGAAATTCATCAACTTTGAGATTACGGAAGGTATAGCGAGAACCAAATCCGGTACGGTGAACAACAATCTGAGAAAACTTCAGGAGGCGCGTTTCAGTTTCTCCATGGATGATTTCGGAACCGGTTATTCGAACCTTATCGGTATCGTTGATGAAAAATACAGTGTCATAAAGATCGATAAGAGCATTCTTGACAATTGTTTCGATGATGAAGAAACGAGAAGAAGGAAGATTGTTCAGACGGATCAGGAGAGAGAGCAGACGGTAAAACTCCTTCGGGCCGTTATAAAGATGATACGGGGACAGGAGAAAAAGATAGTTTTCGAAGGTGTTTGCGACAAGCTCAGAAAAGACACGCTGGACAGCTTAGGAGGCGGCTATTACCAGGGCTTCTACTTCTCGGAACCTTTGAGAGGAGAGCGGTACATAGAATTCCTTAAAACCATCGGCGGAAAGTGTGAGACCGCCGACAATTCCAAGATCAGCGGTGCGGAATTCAGAAACTGAACAGAATAAAAAACAGGACAGAACCTTTCGGAACTGTCCTGTTTTCTTTTTTGGAAACAACAATATAGGGTTGAATTATTTAACCTTTTTGAATACGGGCATATAATCGATGGGTGCTTTTACCGTCACTGTCCTGCCGCCTTCATATATCTCATTGTCGCTTGTGAGCTGCCATTTTCCGGCGGGAAGGTAAACTTCACGCTCAAAACTGTTAAGCTTGAAAATGGGAGCGCAGAGATAGTCGCTTCCGAACATATACTGATCTTCAAGTTCCCAGCATTTTGCATCATCCGGGAATTCGTAGAACATGGTGCGGATCAGAGGAGATCCGTTTTCGGAAGCCTCCCTGTAAAGGGCTTTGATGTAGTCATGCATAGATATCCTGATGTCATAGTACTTAAGCATGATCTTGTAATTGTCCTCACCATAGCTCCAGAGTTCGTTGGGCTGGCCTGTATGCAGATAGCCGCCGCCCCGGTCTCTGTCATCGAGAGGCGGGATGTTGTAAGGACCGCGGTCTCCGTGCATTCTGAACACTGCCGAGAACACCGCGAACTGATACCAGCGGATAAGGAGCTGGCGGAAGTCGGGATCGTTCACGTCATCCGTCATGAAGCCGCCTATGTCCGTTGTCCACCACGCTATGCCCGCCAGACCCATATTAAGGCCGGCTTTCAGCTGTGTGGCGAAGGATTCAAAGGTGCTCGGAACATCGCCGGACCAGACTACGTTGCCGTACTTCTGGCTTCCTGCCCAGGCGCAGCGAAGAAGGTTGACTGCTTCGCCCTTCTGAACGGTCTTCATGTTGTCATGGAAGACACGACTGTACATCTGGGGGTACATGTTGCTGACCTCAAGTGCGGGTGCATCATAGTAGCGATAGTTCTCAAAGTCATATACTCCGTAATCCGGCTCGGAATTATCCAGCCAGAATGCGTCTATACCGAGATCATAGTAATTCTTTTTGCAAACCTCCCAAACATATTTGGCGGTTTCGGGATTGAAGGGATCGATCTCCACGCAGTCGCCCTGATAGTCATAGGTTTGTGCTGCGCCGCGTTCGGTCTTTATGAGAAGCCCGCGTTCTGTCATGGGTCCGAAGTTTTCGCTCTTTCTGTCAACGGAGGGCCATACGGAAACTATGACCTTGATACCCATTGAGTGGAGTTCGTCCACCATGGCTTTGGGATCGGGCCAATATTTTTTATCAAACTTCCAATCGCCCTGAACGGTCCAATGGAAGAAGTCGATGACGATCTGATCTATTTTGATGCCTTCGGCCTTGTATTTCCTTGCAACCTCAAGAACCTCATCCTGAGTACGATAGCGCAGCTTGCACTGCCAAAGGCCCATGAGGCTTTCGGGGAACATGGGAGAGTGGCCGGAAACTGCCGTGTAGTTGGCTTCGATCTTCCTGGGATCCTCATCCGCGGTGATCCAGTAATCCATTTCTTTGGTGGCTCTTGCCTGCCAGCGGGTGATGTTCTTGCCGAAGGTTACCTGACCTACGGCGGGATTGTTCCAAAGCATACCGTAGCCGAGGGAGGAGATCATGAAAGGAACGGAGGCCTGAGAATTTCTCTGGGCCAGTTCGAGGGTGCAGCCCTTAAGATCCATGTAAGGCTGCTGGTATTGTCCCATACCGAAGATCTTTTCGCCGTCGTTGCTTTCAAAACGAAGATCCAGTGAGTACTCACTTCCTCCGATAATACCCTTCCATTCGCGGTTCACGGTCTTTAAACATCTGCTTTCTTTGGAGATGGTTCCGCCGTAAGAGTGGAAATCCTCTCGGAGGATGAGCCTGTTATCTCTGTAGAAGGAGATTATGCCCACGAAGTTTACGGTTGCTTTAATACGGCCGTTTGTGATCTCACCCACTTCATGCCAATCCGGATTGCTTCCGTCTCCGCACCATTCGGTGAGTTTGCCGATCTTTACGTCCCCCTTGGTAACCGTGGGCTTTTCGGTGAGAGCCCAATCATGACCGGTAAATTTGGGGAACATGGTTGCTCTGACTCTGAGTGCGTTTTCGCCCCAGGCTTCGATCTTTACGGTCTCGCCCTTTGTCTTGAATACGAGAGCGCCGTTGTCGTTGGTGAATAGCATATATCCTCCTGTGTTATACATAAGATACGTTTAATTGGTTTCGGGGCTCTTCCGCGCGTTGACGGGGGAGAACTCCCGCTGATTTTAGCATATATATGCGGGATATTTTACGGGCTATTTTCGACACAAATACAGGGAAAAATCTTTAATCCTTCAGGAGCTTTGCGAGATACTGCCCTGTATAGGATTCCTTGACCTTCGCAACTTTTTCGGGAGTGCCCTTTGCAACCACGGTACCTCCTCTGTCTCCGCCTTCCGGACCCATGTCGATGATGTAATCCGCGCACTTGATCACATCGAGATTGTGCTCGATCACAAGCACGGTATTGCCCGCGTCGGTAAGACGCTGAAGCACTTCTATGAGCTTGTTGACATCCTCAAAGTGAAGCCCTGTTGTGGGCTCATCCAGAATGTATATGGTCTTTCCCGTCGCGCGCTTTGAAAGCTCCGTCGCCAGCTTGATACGCTGGGCTTCACCGCCGGAAAGATCGGTGGAAGGATGACCGAGTTCGATGTAGGACAGGCCCACATCGTTCATGGTTTCTATTTTTTTCTTTATCTGCGGAACGTTTGCAAAAAACTTTACAGCATCGTCCACAGTCATATCCAGTACGTCATATATGGACTTACCCTTGTACTTTACCTCAAGGGTTTCACGATTGTAGCGCTTTCCGTTACAAACCTCGCAGGGAACGTAGACGTCGGGAAGGAAGTTCATTTCTATCTTTATGATACCGTCTCCGCTGCAGGCTTCACAGCGCCCGCCCTTTACGTTAAAGGAGAAACGCCCTTTTGTATAGCCGCGCTGTTTTGCGTCCACCGTGTTTGCGAAAAGATCGCGGATCATATCGAACACTCCGGTATAGGTAGCTGGATTTGAGCGCGGGGTTCTTCCGATGGGAGACTGGTCGATGCATATGACTTTGTCAAGCCGGTCTATGCCCTCTATGCCCTCGCATTTACCGGGAAGGGTACGGGCTCTGTTGAGCTCTTTGGCAAGAGTTTTGTAGAGGACCTCATTTACGAGAGAGCTCTTTCCGGAACCGGAAACACCGGTAACGCAAGCGAACACTCCGAGAGGAACGTCTACATTAACCTTTTTCAGATTGTGCTCCGTCGCACCCTTGATCTTAAGCC
The DNA here is from genome assembly GCA_016291655.1 of Lachnospiraceae bacterium. Classification (GTDB taxonomy): domain Bacteria; phylum Bacillota; class Clostridia; order Lachnospirales; family Lachnospiraceae; genus RGIG3528. Next base: position 40,290 of record JAEEYF010000089.1, read on the forward strand.
AGCCTGTAGGCTTGCGGCGCTTGGAAGGGATCTCGATCTTCTTTCTGCCTGAAAGGTAGTCGGCAGTGATAGAGTTGGGGCATTTCATGACTTCCTCGGGAGTTCCCGCCGCAACGATCTCTCCTCCGAGATTGCCGGCTCCGGGGCCTATGTCCACAAGGAAATCAGCTTCACGCATAGTCTCCTCGTCATGCTCCACGACGATAAGGCTGTTGCCGAGATCGCGAAGGCGCTTCAGGGAAGCCAGGAGCTTTCCGTTGTCACGCTGGTGAAGGCCTATACTGGGCTCATCCAGAATGTAGGCAACACCCACAAGACCGGAGCCGATCTGGGTAGCGAGACGTATACGCTGGGCTTCACCTCCGGAAAGAGAGCCTGCCGAGCGGGCAAGGGTCAGGTAGTCAAGACCCACGTCGTTCAGGAAACGTATGCGCCCCTTGATCTCCTTGAGGATGGCAGCGCCAATGGTCTGCTGCATGGGTGTGAGCTCGAGGTTGTTGAAAAAGTCCGCCAGATCCCTCAATGGAAGCTCGGTGACTTCGGATATATTTTTTCCTCCCACCGTTACAGCCAGAACTTCAGGCTTTAGACGCTTTCCGTTACATACGGCGCACGGGGTGGTGGTCATGAATTCTTCGTATTCGGCCTTGGAGTATTCCGAGGCGGTTTCACGGTATCTTCTTTCGGTACTCTTTATGAGACCCTCAAAGACTATGGGATAGACACCCGATCCGCGCTGACCCGTGTAATGGACATCAACGGATTCGGTGGTTCCGTAGATGAGCATGTTTTGGATGTCTTCGGGGAGCTCTTTGAAGGGAGTGTCAAGGGAGAAACCGAAATGCTTGGAGAGGGCGACAAGCAACGAACCCGAGAAGCTTTTCGGATCGCTTGAGGATTGCCAGCCCATAACCTGAATGGCGCCTTCCTTAAGGCTCAGGCTTCTGTCGGGTATCATGAGATCGGGAGAGAACTCCATCTTGACACCGATACCGTTACAATTGGGGCAGGCTCCGAAGGGATTGTTGAAGGAAAAAGCTCTGGGCTCCAGCTCGGGCAGATTTATGCCGCAGTCCGGGCAGGCAAAGCTTTGGGAGAAGAGCTTCTCTTCGCCGTTCATAAGGTCCACGACAAGAAGACCTTCGGACAGCTTAAGGGCTGTTTCGATGGAATCCGATAGTCTTTGATCGATGCCGGGCTTGGCTATGAGCCTGTCCACAACAATCTCTATCAAATGCTTATTGTTCTTTTCAAGCTTGATCTCTTCGGACAGGTCGTAGATGTGACCGTCGATCCTTGCACGAACAAAGCCTGATTTCTTGGCACTTTCCAACACTTTTACATGTTCACCCTTACGACCTCTGACGACGGGAGCAAGGAGCTGAAATTTAGTGCCTTCCGGGAATTTCATTATCTCGTCCGCCATCTGATCCACAGACTGGCGCTTGATCTCGCGACCGCAATTGGGACAATGGGGGATTCCGACTCTTGCATAGAGCAAACGGAAGTAATCATATATCTCCGTGACCGTACCTACCGTTGAACGGGGGTTGCGGTTAGTGGATTTCTGGTCGATGGAAATGGCGGGGGACAGTCCCTCTATGCTTTCCACATTCGGTTTTTCCATCTGCCCCAGGAATTGTCTTGCATAGGAGGACAGGGATTCCATGTAACGTCTCTGACCTTCCGCATATATGGTATCAAAAGCAAGCGAACTCTTTCCCGAACCGGAAAGACCCGTGAGAACGACGAATTCATCTCTCGGGATGTCTATGTCTATGCCTTTCAGATTGTGCTCGTTTGCACCGCGTATCTTGATGTATTTCTTTGATTCTTCAAACATGTCTATTCCTTTAATCGTGTTTTTTCAGTTCAGCCAATTTGTCTCTGTACTCGGCGGCAAGCTCGAAATTGAGTTCCGCAGCCGCAGAGAGCATCTTGCGTTTTAAGCTTTCGGCAAGTGCTTTGAGCTCGTTGGATGACATGGATTCCAGATCCTTTTCGATAAGTTTGGAGCCGGGCTCGGTCTTTTTGGATATGCTTATGAGTTCGCGCACAGCCTTTTTGATCGATGTGGGGGTAATGCCGTGCTCTTTGTTGTAGGCATCCTGAATTCCGCGTCTTCTTTCCGTCTCCGCGATGGCTTTTTCCATGGATTCGGTAATTGTGTCGGCATACATTATAACATGGCCGTCAACATTTCTCGCCGCACGCCCGACGGTCTGGATGAGAGAGGTCTCCGAACGGAGAAAGCCCTCTTTGTCGGCATCGAGGATCGCAACAAGTGAAACCTCGGGGATATCAAGGCCTTCGCGGAGAAGGTTGATGCCCACCAGCACATCAAAAACATCGAGACGCATGTCACGGATGATCTGAGAGCGCTCGAGGGTGTCAACGTCGGAGTGAAGGTAGCGCACGCGTATGCCCACTTCTTTGAGATATTCCGTAAGGCTTTCCGCCATCTTTTTGGTGAGAGTTGTCACAAGGACTTTTCCGCCGTTTTTCGTGGTCTTGTTTATCTCGCCGATCAGATCGTCGATCTGCCCCGTCGTCGGACGGACGAAGATCTCGGGATCAAGAAGGCCTGTGGGCCGGATGATCTGCTCTGCGCGTAGAAGCTCATGGGCTTCCTCATATTTTGAAGGAGTTGCGGAGACGAACAGCATCCGGCTGATGTGAGACTCAAACTCCTCAAAGTTCAGAGGGCGGTTGTCCTGAGCGGAGGGCAGACGGAAGCCGTAATCGATCAACGTAGCCTTTCGCGAACGGTTGCCGTTGTACATGCCTCCGATCTGGGGGATGGTCATGTGGGACTCATCCACAATGATCAGAAAATCATCGGGGAAGAAGTCAAGCAGGGTATAGGGCGGATCTCCGGGATGCAGCCCCGAGAGGTGCATGGTGTAGTTTTCAATGCCGGAGCAGAAGCCTGTTTCATTGAGCATTTCAATATCATAGCTTGTTCGTTCGTATATCCTCTGGGCTTCGAGAAGCTTGCCCTTGTCCTTGAAATATTTGACCTGCTCGGTCATTTCTTCTTCGATATCATGGATCGCCTGATTCAAGCGGTCTTTGTCAACAACATAGTGGGAGGCGGGATATATGGCCGCATGAGCGAGGGTACACTTGGGATTTCCCGTCACCACCTCGAATTCCGTGATCCTGTCGATCTCATCACCGAAGAATTCGATGCGAAGGGCGGTATCTCCGTAGGCAGCGGGGTAGACCTCCACCACGTCTCCTCTGACTCTGAAGGTGCCTCGCTTAAAGTCCATGTCATTTCGGGCATATTGCATATCCACCAGTTTGCGGATTACTTCATCCCTGTCTTTGGTGGCGCCTTCACGCAGTATCAGCGACATGCCCTGATACTCCTCGGGGCTGCCTATGCCGTATATGCACGAAACGGAAGCCACGATGATGACATCCTTTCGCTCCGAAAGCGCGTCTGTGGCAGAGTGACGCAGCTTGTCGATCTCGTCGTTTACCGCCGAATCCTTCTCAATATATGTATCGCTGGAGGGAACATAAGCCTCCGGCTGATAGTAATCATAGTAGGACACAAAATATTCCACAGCATTCTCAGGGAAGAATTCCTTCATCTCCGAGTAAAGCTGTGCCGCAAGGGTCTTGTTGTGGGCAATGATCAGGGTGGGCTTTTGCACGGCTTCAATAACATTTGCCATGGTAAATGTTTTACCGGAGCCCGTCACGCCCAGCAGGGTTTCAAACTGATTACCGCTTTTGAAGCCCTCCACCAATTCTTTAATTGCCTGCGGCTGATCGCCCGTAGGTTTGTATTCCGAATGAATTTTGAATTCCATGGTTACCTCGATTCTTAATCTCTTATTATAACACAGATCCCATTTTTGGGGTAGTGTGAACCTTGGGGACGGGGTTAGGGGTTCATCGCAGGTAAATTTTTGTCCTCTTTCCCCATGCGGGGAGGGGAAAATGACACCACAACCCCGTCCCCGGGGTTCATTTCCGAAATATTTGATTGACTTAGGTGAAGCGGAATAATAAACTTACAATAATAATAATACAACGGGAGGATTTTATGGAAATCTGGGATTTATATGACAATGAAGGAAACAAGACGGGAGAAACATGGGAAAGAACGTCCGGGAAGAACAATCGGATCCCGGAGGGCAGATACCATCTGGTGTGCGATATCCTGGTAAGGCATACTGACGGGACATTTCTTCTTACAAAACGCAGTTCGGACAAGGATGTGTATCCGGGACGCTGGGAAGCGAGCGCGGGCGGAAGTGCATTAAGCGGAGAAGAACCGCTGGATTGCGCAAAAAGGGAACTCTTGGAGGAAACGGGGATCAGTACCGATAGATTTTTCTTTATAGGTACATCCCGGAGAGAACAGAGCCACAGCATGTTATATTCGTATGTGGCGGAAACCGATTGCGATAAAAACTCCGTGAAGCTTCAGGAGGGTGAGACCGTAGATTACAAGTGGGTGACAAGGGAAGAACTTTTGGCGCATATCGGTTCCGATGATTCCATTCCCTCTCATGACGCGAGATACAAAAAATATTACGATAAGATTCTGTCGAATGAAGCGCTTGCTGCAAGACCTATTGCGCCGTGGTTTGCGGAAATGGATCCGGATGATTTCGTGTCGCCTTATCCGACCTATGAATGCGGAACTATATTGGACAGATTTACCAAGCGCGAGTTTACCGGAACAGACGGCACAACGATCAAATACTACTGTTTTGAACCGAGTGAAGTAAAGGCGGGCTCGGATAAGAAATTCCCGCTGCTGGTGTTTTTCCACGGAAATAGTAATTCCTTCGTGGGTGATCTTTGCGTGAATTACACAGGTGCGGAAAGATATGCATCCGATGAATACCAGAAGTCCATGGGCGGGGCATATATTCTGGTGCCTGTGGCCAATGAGTACAGGAACGAAAAGGGGCAGGTCGAGGGATGCTGGTCGCCTGAGTACGACACTGTTGTCAGGGAGTTGGTGAAAGGCTTTGTCGAAGAGAGCTCAGGGCATATATGCACTCGAGTTTTTCTGGGAAATTCCGCAGGGGGAAGATATGTCTTTCATGCCCTTGAATGTTTTCCGGAGGATATGGATGCGGTTGTTCCCGTGGGTTGCAGCGCGATCCCCGAGGATCGGATACTGGAAGCGTTTGATAAGGCGGGAAAACATCTGTTCTTTGCGATGGGAAAGAGAGACGAATTGAATGATTATGTTTTGGATGTAGTGCCTCGGCTGCCGAAACTCAACTCCCTCAAGAACTGCTTTATCTTCACACCCGATTGGGTGCGAAACGGTGATAAGGGCATAGCATCCATAAACGGAGGCATAGAAATGGGACAGCACTGCCTTATGAACAGCATCCAGGCGAATCTCATGTTTGATGACGGTACGCCGATGGATGAGCGACTGCCACGGGGATTAACGGGGGGGATCGCTGAATTGGTAAAGTGAAAGATTCCATTAAAAAAAATAATAAGCATTGCATTGTAGAGTGAGGAAAAAAGTGTTAATATTCCTAATTGTTCTTAAAAGGCATAAAGCCCGTCGGGAACTAAAGGGCACAGGTGCTTGAAAAGGCCTTTACAAGGCGTTTTTTAACCCAAACACCGGCTCGTCGAACGGAGGAAACATGACACAGGAAAAGATTTTGGTCCTTGACTTCGGAGGACAGTATAATCAGCTTGTTGCAAGGCGTGTACGTGAATGCAATGTTTATTGCGAGATCGCATCCTACAAGACGCCCATTGAAAAGATCAAGGAAATGAAGCTTAAGGGCATAATCCTTACAGGCGGTCCAAACAGCTGCTACGAGGAAGGGGCACCAACCTATTCAAAGGAACTCTTTGAACTGGGCATTCCCGTGCTCGGACTTTGCTACGGCGCTCAGCTTATGAGCCATGTATTGGGCGGCAAGGTTGAAAGGGCTGCTAACAGAGAATATGGCAAGACCAAAGTTTATGTGGATGGTGAAAAAGGCATAGGCGGACTGTTTGACGGCATTCCTTCCGAAACCGTGGTCTGGATGAGTCATTTTGATTATATATCAAAAATTGCTCCGGGTTTTGAGATCCTGGCACATACGGACAATTGTCCGGTTGCTGCGGCAGGAAACGGAGTTAAGAAATTATATGCAATACAGTTCCATCCTGAGGTGTTGCATACAGAAAAGGGAAAAGAGATCCTCTTTAATTTTGTGCGCAAGATCTGCGGATGTGCGGGCGAATGGAGAATGGATTCCTTCGTAGAGCATTCCATAAAGGAGATACGCGAAAAAGTCGGAGACGGTAAGGTTTTGCTGGCACTTTCGGGCGGCGTGGATTCGTCTGTTGCGGCAGGCTTACTTTCACGGGCTATCGGTAAGCAGCTTACATGCGTATTTGTGGATCACGGTCTTCTTCGCAAAAACGAGGGAGATGATGTGGAAGCGGTTTTTGGACCCATGGGAAATTTTGACCTCAATTTCGTACGTGTTAATGCTCAGCAAAGATACTATGGCAAGCTGGCAGGAGTTTCAGAACCCGAAAGAAAGCGTAAGATAATCGGGGAAGAATTCATACGTGTATTTGAGGAAGAGGCAAAGAAGATCGGCAGAGTGGATTTCCTTGCTCAGGGAACCATTTATCCTGACGTTGTTGAATCAGGCCTCGGCGGAGAGTCTGCTGTCATAAAGTCCCATCACAATGTGGGCGGACTTCCGGATTATGTTGATTTTAAAGAAATCATTGAACCTCTTCGCAATCTGTTTAAGGATGAAGTCCGTAAAGCCGGACTTGAGCTCGGACTTCCCGAAAAACTTGTGTTCCGGCAGCCCTTCCCCGGTCCCGGACTTGGCGTTCGTATAGTGGGAGAGGTCACGGAAGAGAAAGTTCGCATTGTTCAGGAGGCAGACTTCATCTATCGCGATGAGATTGCCAAAGCCGGACTTAAGAAATTGCCCGATCAGTATTTCGCAGCTCTTACAAACATGCGCTCCGTCGGCGTTATGGGTGATGAGAGAACCTATGACTATGCAGTGGCACTTCGTGCGGTAAACACCATTGATTTCATGACCGCAGAGGCAGCGGAAATCCCCTTTGAAGTTCTTCAGAAGGTGATGAGCCGTATCATAAACGAGGTCCGCGGAGTAAACCGCGTATTCTACGACCTGACGAGCAAACCGCCGGGTACGATAGAGCTCGAGTGACCTGAGTGACGACAAATTGTTGTTTTTTCTAAGGAATAAATTCTATTATTTCGATGCCCACCGCTTCAAAAATGGCGGGGGCATCGAAAATTTCAAATTTCAAAATCCCGATGCCCTGAATAGCATATTCCCCTGGCCTATGGCGTCGGAAATTCCCAAATTCAAAATCTCGATGCCCTGAATGACTGATTTCAAAAGTTTATGGCATCGATAATCCCTAAATTCAAAATCCCGATGCCCAAAATAGCATATTCCCCTGGCCTATGGCGTCGGAAATTCCCAAATTCAAAATCTCGATGCCCTAAAGGCTTGATTACAAGAAGATATGGCATCGGAAATTTCAAAATTAAAAATCCCGATGCCCTAAAGTCCTGATTTCAGTGACATGTGGCATCGGAAAATCCAGAATTCAAAGTCTCGATGCTCTGAGCCCTGTGAACTGAGGAAAAAGAGCATCGGGATTCTATAAATTCAATTAAAGGAAAAAATTTCATTCTTTAGTAGCCACGCTATCTTTTTATGTGACCGATTCTTTACTTTTCGGATTTTTTCGAGTATACTTACCGACTGTGAAGATATTGATATCTCGGAAAGGAAGTAAACCATGATTTCTTGGAAGAATTACAATGAACTTGTAACAGTAAAAAAACTTGAAAAGACAGCAAAGACCGATCTTCGTGAAGTGCTTGCGGGAAAAGAAGGTGCTGACAGAGTAGCAAAGTATGCGATACCCATGTCTGAGGGACTTTCCTACAATTATGCCGCGAAACAGGTTAATGACGAGACTATAGAGATTTTAAAAGAATTGGCCGAGGAAGCTCAGCTTGCGGATAAGTTTGAAGCCCTTTATAACGGCGAAGTGATCAATACCGGTGAAAAGAGAATGGTTCTCCACCATATGACCAGAGGCCGGCTCGGAAAGGCAGTACTTGACGGAGATACGGACAAGAGAGCCTTTTATGTTGAGCAGCAGAACAGGATCGCAGATTTCGCCAATGCGGTTCATGAAGGAAAGATCGTTAATGAAAAGGGAGAAAGATTTACAACAGCCGTACAGATAGGTATCGGCGGAAGTGATCTCGGCCCCAGAGCAATGTATCTTGCTCTTGAGAATTGGGCAAAGAAAAACGGATGCTTCAAGATGGAAGCTAAGTTTATTTCCAATGTAGATCCCGACGATGCGGCAGGAGTACTGAACGGTATAGATGTAGAGCGTTCGATCTTTATACTTGTATCAAAGTCGGGAACAACACTTGAAACCCTTACAAATGAATCCTTTGTTAAGGATGCATTGAAGAATAAGGGACTTGATGCTTCAAAGCATATGATCGCAGTTACCAGCGAAACCTCACCTCTTGCAAAGAGCGCGGATTATCTGGCTGCTTTCTTTATGGATGATTTTATCGGCGGACGCTACTCATCCACTTCTGCTGTGGGCGGTGCGGTTCTCTCACTTGCCTTCGGACCCGAAATATTTGCACGCTTCCTTAACGGAGCAGCCGCAGAGGATAAGAATGCTGCAAACAGAGATGTGATGAAGAATCCCGCTATGCTTGATGCATTGATCGGAGTATATGAAAGAAACGTACTTGGTTATCCTTCAACAGCTGTACTTCCGTACTCTCAGGCCATGAGCCGTTTCCCCGCTCATCTTCAGCAGCTGGACATGGAGTCAAACGGTAAGAGCGTAAACCGTTTCGGAGAGAAACTCGATTATGTGACGGGACCTGTGATCTTCGGTGAACCCGGAACCAACGGACAGCATTCCTTCTACCAGCTCCTTCATCAGGGAACCAACGCTATACCTATGCAGTTTATTGCATTCAGGCATAATCAGGCTGAAACGGATGTAGTGATCCAGGGAAGCACGAGCCAGCAGAAACTGTGTGCAAACGTTGCAGCACAGATCATGGCTTTTGCATGCGGTAAAAAGAGCGAGGATCTTAACAAAAACTTTGAAGGAAATCGTCCTTCAAGCATAATCATAGGCGAGCAGCTTAATCCCGAGGCTCTCGGTACCATTCTTGCGCATTTTGAGAACAAGGTGATGTTCCAGGGTTTCATTTGGAACGTTAACAGCTTCGATCAGGAAGGTGTTCAGCTCGGAAAGGTGCTTGCAAAGAAAGTTTTGGCACATGAAACAGACGGAGCTCTCAAAGCCTACAGCGATCTTTTGAATATTTAAGCAAAGGCTTGATTTCAAGGGCTTCCTGTGTTATAAAGTATGTGTTTAACTGAATATAAAGCATGTTCGGTTCCGGAGAGATCCGGATCAGGGGGAAGTTCGGTGAAAATCCGTCGCAACCACCATTACCGTGATCGGGCGTGAGCCCGTAAGTCGGAATACCTGCCGAACTTGTAAGGTTAACCGCTTTGACCTTTGTATCATCAAAGTGAGAGTGGACATTTTTGGGTAAGAAGAATGCAACCGTTTGTCGTTCCGGGACAGTGCCTTAACAGGCAGTGTCTTGGTTTAGTTTGCGTGCGAGAAACAGTTGCGTTTTGTTATCCTTAAGGAAAACAAAACGCTTTTTCTGTATTTAAGGATGGGTTATGGGAAAGTACACAAGGGAGATGAGTATTCAGCTGCTCATCGATAAAAAGAAAAGTATTGAGGAAGCGGGCGAAGACCGATTGCCAAAGAGATCCGATTTTGACAGTGAGGAAGTCTGTGCCATCAAAGCTTTTCTGGGACCGTGGCCGAGGGCGCTGGAAACCGCGGGACTGAAGGAAGTCAGAAACGACGACCGAAAACGCCTTAACTCCGAAAAAAGGATAAGGGCAAAAAGACGAAGGACCGAAGCGAAAAAGGGACGAGTCAAGGCTGAAAATACTAAATCTAAAGGAGACTGATACTATGAAAAAGTTTTTCGCAACATTGCTTGCCGCATTTCTTGTGATCGCGGCTGTAAATCCTGTTACCGTTAAGGCGGGCGGACTTTTGATCTCCCCCAGGCCTGCGGATGTGACGGTTTATGTTACTGTTTGCGACGGAGACGTAAAGCTTGCTCAGACAGCGGTTAAAGTGGCGGATATAGATGAGGACGGAGCACTTACGATCAATGATGCTCTTTACCTTGCTCATGAAGCTGAATTCAAGGGCGGCGCTGCTGCAGGCTACGGTTCGGCAAACAGCACCTGGGGTCTTTCCCTTACCAAACTCTGGGGCGTGGAAAACGGCGGAAGCTATGGCTATTACGTAAACAATGTGTCTGCTATGGGTCTTGCGGATCCCATTAAGGACGGAGATTACATCAATGCTTTTGTTTACACCGACACCGTAGGTTTTTCCGACATGTATACTTTCTTTGATGTAAATACGGTTGAAGATTACAACGGTAAGGAAGTAACACTTACACTTTCAGGCGCAGGCTATGATGCAAACTGGAATCCCGTTACTGTACAGGTTGCGGATGCAACTGTCACTGTGGACGGAAAGAAATCAACTTTTAAGACAGATGCAAACGGAAAGGTTACTATTAAGGTGGACAAAAAAGGAAGCCATGTGATCAGTGCGGTTTCCGAGAAAAATACAATTGTTCCTCCGGTCTGTGTTATCTCTGCTCCCGTAAAGGTTAATCCTCCTCTTACGGCAGATACCGCACACACAGCTGCAGTCGTATTATTGCTTGTGGCACTTGGCGGTGTTGGCATTTGTGTATTCTGCGGAAAGAAAGTTAATGAAAGATAAGCTAAAAAAATTCATAGGCGGTTTGATCGCGGCATTGATCTTTGTGTCAGCGATCCCGCCTTTTTATGCTGAAGCGGCTGCCGTCGGTGAACTGAATGAGGTCATCGACGGTATTGTTGCTTATGAAGAAAAAACAGAAGACTGTTTTGATGCCGTGGAATGGATAAAGGCATTGGAAGCCACAGCGGGAAGCGGCTCCGAGTGGTTTGTGATCGGGGCTTCGGCTGCAGGAATAGAGGCTGACTACGAAAGCTATGCCTGTAAGCTGGTTGAATATGCGGAGAACAACAGTATCCCGAGCGCAACCGCAAAGCAGAGGATAGCTATCGCTATGATGGCCTGCGGTGAAAAGGACAATGAATTTATAAGGAGTACGGCTGAGGAAGAGAGCGACAAGCTCGGGATCATGAGCCGGGTTTTCGGACTTCATCTGCTTAACAATGATGTTGCCGCAAACAAGGTTACAAAGGAGGAGCTGACAGAGCAGATCCTCGGTTTAAGGAAATCCGACGGCGGATGGGCCATTATGGGAACGGTATCGGATGTGGATGTTACCGCCATGGCGATCCAGGCTCTGGCGCCTCTTGTGAAGGAAAACAAAGAGGTTGAAGAAGCGGTTGACCGTGCGTTGGGGATACTGTCGGAAAAACAGCTCGATAACGGCGGATATGCAGGCTTCGGGAATGAGAACCCGGAGAGCGCGGCTCAGGTGGTGATCGCACTCACTTCCTTAGGTATCGATCCGCTTACGGATGAACGATTTATTAAAAACGAAAACACAGTCCTTGACGGATTTTTGAGATACAGAAGAGAGGACGGAAGCTTTGCTCACGTCATAGACGGAGAGGCAAATGTTTCCGCGACCTATCAGGCGCTTTTGGCCTTGGCTTCAATTAAAAAGATGAGGGAAGGCAGAGGGGGACTGTACGATCTGAGTGAAGCTCGGTTTGTGAAGTCCGAGGAACAGGGAACTACGGAAGAGGTCAAGCCCACGGCAACCGAAGCTCCGACACCCACGGCTGTTCCGACTGTAACGGTCGAAACACCCGCGGAGAGTGAAGATACGTCGAAAGCAGCAGATATCGATATTAAAACGGTTGTCATTACGGGGACGATCCTTTTGGGGATCGTGGCAGCTCTGGTGCTTTTCATTACAGGGCACAGAAACCGGAAAAACTATATCTTTGTGGGAGGCATATGCCTGCTAATCTGTGTTGCTGCCCTCTTTACAAGGTTCAGCACCCGTGAAGCCTATTATTCCGGTTCGGGGACCGGTAAAGAAGCGCCCATAGGAACCGTGACCCTGACCATAAGGTGCGACACGGTAAAGAATGAGGCGGACAGAAGGTACATACCCGAGGATGGGGTCATCCTGCCTGTCACGACCTATGAGATAGAAGAGGGCGACACGGTGTATGATATACTCGTGGAAGCCGTAAAGGAACATAATATACAGATGGAAAACAGAGGCTCCGCCACAGGTGCTCACGGAATGGTCTACATTGCGGGGATCGCCTATCTCTATGAGCAGCAGTTCGGAGAATTGTCCGGCTGGATATATCATGTGAACGGAGTTGCCCCGTCCTACGGCTGCGGAGATTGTGTGCTAAAGGACGGAGATGTGGTGGAGTGGCTGTACACAAGGGATCTTGGCAGGGATCTCGGTGAGAACTTCGATGACTGGGAGTGATGAACGGTGACGGCATATTCGGAATACAATCCAATAGTGATCTTCCTGTATTTCATAATGGTTGCGGGACCGGTAATGTTCATCATGAATCCGGTCCTTCCGGCAAGCTCTCTTTTTGGTGCGGTCATATGTTTCGCGCTACGGGAGCGGAGGGAAAAAGACCGTTCTATAGCCGCCTTCGTGCTCCTTTTTCTGTTGTTGGCTCTTTTGAATCCCTTGTTCCATCATAACGGTGTAACGGTGCTGTTTTTGATAAATGACAATCCTATCACGCTGGAGGCGCTGTTTTACGGACTTACTTCTTCAACCATGGTGATAGCCGTGATCTTTTGGTTCAGAAGCTTTTCGAGACTGATGACCGGAGACAGGCTGCTTTATGTATTCGGAAAGGCTTCCCCCAAATTTGCGCTGATGTTGTCAATGGCACTGAGGTATATTCCCTTGTTTGCAGAGCAGGCAAGGAAGATAAAGACGGCCAGACGGGCAATGGGGGCATATGAGGAGGAGAATCTCTGGGACACGGTAAGAGGCAGCGTGAAGGTTTTTGTGTCTCTTGCGGGTTGGAGTCTTGAAAACGGCATAATCACCGCCGACAGCATGGAAGCCAGAGGGTACGGCTCGGGGAAGAGGACGTTTTTTTCCAGATATGTATTCGGGAAAAAGGATTGGTTAGCACTATTGATCATTGCGGTTTCAAGCGGGGGAGTGATCGCCGGAAAGATCTTCGGTTGTCTGGACTTTGAGTTCTATCCGAAGGCTGAGGGAGATCTGTTTTCAAAAGGAGCCCTCTTGTCATATGCCTGCTACTTTGTTTTGACGATCCTGCCTTTGATCGATAGGATCGCGGAAAGGGAAAAATGGAAATATTTAGAGTCGAAGATCTGAATTTTACATATGCCTTGGGGAACAAGCCGGCATTGAAGCAGGTGAGTTTTAAGGTTTCACGCGGTGATCTTGTCACCGTCTGCGGAGCTACGGGATCGGGGAAATCCACTCTTTTAAGGCTTCTTAAAAAGGAGCTCTCGCCCGTGGGAAAGAAAGAGGGAAGGATACTCTTCAAAGGAAAGGATCTCGATTCCATGTCCGTGAGGGAGAGTGCTTCCGCAATCGGTTTTGTGATGCAGAAGCCGGAGCAGCAGATTGTGACCGACAAGGTGTGGCACGAGCTGGCTTTCGGTCTTGAAAATCTGGGCGTGGACAACGCTTCCGTAAGAAGGCGCGTGTCGGAGATGGCAAGCTATTTCGGCATAGAAAGCTGGTTTGAAAAAAGCGTTACGGAACTTTCGGGAGGACAGAAACAGCTTCTTAATCTGGCGGCTGTAATGGTGATGCAACCCGAGGTGCTTCTGTTGGATGAGCCCACAGCTCAGTTGGATCCCATAGCGGCAGCGGATTTTATGGCTACGGTGGCAAAGCTGAACAGGGAATTGGCCCTGACGGTGATAATTACCGAACACAGACTGGAGAATGTGATCTCCGTTTCGGACAAGCTCATGGCATTGGACAAGGGAGAAGTGAGGGCTTACGGAAAAACCGGGGAAACGGTAGCGGAACTGACAGGTGAAAAGACCTTGCTGGAGGGTATGCCTGCAGCGGTAAGACTTTATGCGGGATTAAAAAACGCGGGAGTTCCCATGAAAGGGGAGTGTCCTTTGGATGTGTGCGAAGGACGCCGCTTTATAGAAAGCAATTTTCCGAATCATATAGATACATTGAGCTTGAAAAAGAGAAAAAGAAGTGACGAAACGGTCCTGAAGTTTACGAATGTATTTTTCAGGTACGAAAAAAATATGCCTGATGCGGTCGGAAACATGAACTTCGAGGTGCACAGAGGCGAGATCTTCTGTCTCCTCGGAGGAAACGGTTCGGGAAAATCCACCACCCTTTCTCTGGCAGCGGGAGTAAGGAAAGCCTATGCGGGAGAGATCAGGATATTCGGCAAAAGGCTCAAGGATTACAAGGCAGGATCTCTTTACAAGGGCTGCGTATCCATGCTTCCACAGGATGTTCAGACGTTGTTCATAGCGGATACGGTGAAAGAGGAACTGGAGGAAGTAAGATTCAGACCGGAGCTCCTGCCCTTCGATCTTTCACAACTTTCAGAGCGTCATCCCTATGACCTTTCGGGCGGTGAACAGCAATTGCTCGGACTTGCGAAGGTGATGGCATCGGATCCCAAACTGCTGCTTCTGGATGAGCCCACAAAAGGGCTGGATGCATATGCAAAAAAGGAAATAGCGGGAGTTTTGAGGAAACTCAGAGACCGTGGGGTGACCATAGTGTTTGTTACCCATGATGTGGAGTTTGCAGCTGCGCTGGCAGACAGATGCGCTCTTGTATTCAGGGGAGAAGTGACATCGGAAGGAGAGACCGCCGGCTTCTTTTCGGAAAATAGCTTTTACACTACGGCCGCGAATCGCATGACCAGAGGCTACTATAACGGCATCCTGCGGGTTCGCGAGGCTGAGGAGATCATTAAATTAAATGTTTGTCATTAAGGATCGGACAATAAGAAATATTATCAGATTTGCTGTTCCGTTTTTGCTGATACCTGCGGCGGTGGCTGTTGGAGTGTTTGTATTCGACGACAAGTCATATGCCTTTGTGTCCCTGGCGGTTGCGGGGCTTTCGGTGCTGCTCTTTACTGCCGGATTCGAACGCAGGCGCACGGGAACAGGGCGCATGGCTGTGGTCGCCGTGATCGTGGCACTGACCGTGGTGGGGCGTTTCATCCCCTACTTTAAGCCGGTGGCGGCGCTGACAGTGATCGCAGGCATATATCTTGGCAGCGAAGCGGGCTTTCTCGTGGGGGCCTTGGCAGCGGTGATCTCCAACTTCTACTTCGGTCAGGGACCCTGGACACCCTTCCAGATGCTGGCATGGGGTATGATAGGCCTGATCGCGGGCTTTTTGGGCGAGATTTTAAAACGCAGCCGTGTTTCGCTTGCCGTATACGGTGTTTTTTCGGGTGTTTTCTTTTCTCTTGTGATGGATGTTTGGACCGTTCTCTGGTATAATAAAACATTTGACGGAAGCATGTATCTCGCGGCATTGGTCACCGCTGCGCCTTACACGGTCCTCTATGCGGTTTCCAACATATTTTTCCTGATGGTGCTGAAAAAGCCTTTCGGAGAAAAACTTGAACGCATATGCATAAAGTACAGATTATGACACCACAACCCCGTCCCCGGGTGTCAAATGAACCCCGGTGAACCCCGGGGACGGGGTTGTGGTGTCATTTTTACGGAGGTATGTTTATATGAAGATATGGGCACACAGAGGGTGCAGTCAGATGTACCCCGAGAACACGTTGACGGCTTTTGGAAAGGCGGCAAAGATCCCCGGTCTGGAGGGCATAGAACTGGATATTCAGTTTACTTCCGACGGGCATATGGTGGTGATACATGACGAAAGAGTGGACAGGACCACAAACGGAAAAGGGTTTGTAAGAGATTACACCCTTAAAGAGATACAGGCGCTCAGGATCGATTCCGTAAACGGAGAGATCGAGAAGATCCCCACCATCAACGAGGTTTTGGATCTGATCGGACCTGCCATGAGAAAAGGCCTGAAATTGAATATCGAGCTTAAAACGAGTGTTTATCCGTACATAGGCATAGAGAAAAAGATCGTGGAGCTGGTGAAAGAGAGAGGACTTACGGACAGGATCGTGTGGAGTTCTTTTTCGGCCCTGTCACTGCCCATAATACGTGAGCTTTTACCGGATGCGGACATAGGAATGCTGGCGGACAGAGCATCCGACTGCATGAGGATACACAAGGCGGGAATTGGCACAAATGCCCTCCATCCCTATGCTCGTGCAATGGATCTGAGCAAAGAAGAATTGGAGGGCATGACCGTTCGTGCCTGGTTTTTAAAGCATCTTTATCCTGAAAAACCCACGGGCAACAGGCTTGACTTTAAGGTGCTTGAGGAACAGGGCATTACCGATGTTTTCCTTAATGAACCTGAAGTGTACCTGCAATAAGCTGTTCTTTTTCAGCACGGGAGAGGTGTTTTATGTGCCATTCAAGGCTCATGGCCTCTTCCTTGGTTTCGGATTCCTTCACCCACACAAGTTCAACGGGGCGCTGGGAACGCGTGCATTTGCTGGCGGTACCCGCGTTGTGGGCGGCGAGACGTTTTTCGATGTCATTTGTCCACCCGCAATAGTAATTACCGTTTTTCAATTTCAGGATATAAGTATAATTCATTTTTTATTCTCTGTATTAAAACCCTTTATGACTCTGCTGAGAGGTTTGTAGATCAGAATAACTATTACGGAAGCGATCACGGACTTGATGACATTGAGGGGGATCGTACCGAAAAGAATGAGGGTGGTCATTCCGGTAATGCTTGAATTTGCTTTCGCGGCGCCTCCGATAACACGCTCCATTCCTCCGAAGGCCTTGGCATAGGCGGGAACAAGGAGATAGGCATTAAGCAGGCAGCCTGCGACAATGTTGCATACGGCTGCGATGCACAGTCCCACAAGAGCGCTCTTTTTGGTCTTCTTTACCTGATAGATGATGGAAGCGGGAAGGATAAAGGAAAGCCCGATAAGGAAATTCGCAAGCTCTCCGATACCTGCGGTAACAGTACCCTTGATCAGGAACTTGATGAGGATCTTGAAGGCTTCGATGATCACACCCGCAACAGGTCCCATGGCATATGCACCGATGAGCACCGGGATCTCACTGAAATCGATCTTATAAAAAGAAGGCAGGAAGGGTACGGGGAAATCAAGAAACATAAGAACTGCGGCAATGGCAGCGAGCATAGCTCCCGCGGTCATCAACCGGGGACTTTTAAAAAAGTTTTTCATAAAAAAATCCTTTCCGACGAAAAAACGTCCAACCGATTCTTCGTAAAAAAGGCAAACTCTTTCTTCTCACATCCAGACTATACTGTCGGTACCGGAATTACACCGGTTCATGCACCAAGGCTCGCGGACTTTACCGCCGGTAGGGAAATTTCGTCCCTCCCCGAAGAATCATTATTAAATTACAGGGGGAATTCTACTTCTTTGACAAGTAATTGTCAAGTGTTTTTTAATCACAGAAAATATGATATACTTATGTATTATATATCCTTTAAAATAGACAAAAAAGAAAAAAAGACTGCAAAATATATAGCATGGAGGCAGGATGAGACATAAAAAACTATTGACAATTGCATTAACTGCGGCGATTTTTTTGACAGGATGTTCCGGTGTTCAGGGTTCCGGACAGACCGTTACTCCGTTACCTTACGGAACGGAATTTAATGCCTTGGGGACACCCATCATAAAAGAAACTCCTGTACCGACGGATACTCCGAAGCCGACCGCAACAAGCACTCCCACAAATACTCCGAAGCCGACCGCAACAAAGAAACCCACAAACACCCCGAAGCCGACCGCAACAAAGAAACCCACATCAACCCCAAAACCTACAAATACACCGACTCCGATACCGGATCCCAATGGGGTACCGGAATGGAGAGAGATGCTCTCACAGATGGGGACGGGCTGGAACCTCGGTAACACTTTGGATGCAAAGGATGCCACATGGTTTACGGATGAGATGAAGTATGAGACTGCCTGGGTCGGAGAACCCAAGGTATCACAGAAGATGATAGACACCGTTGCGGAGGCGGGATTCACGACTATACGAGTTCCCGTTTCATGGCATAATCACGTGACCAAAACTGTAAGAGAGGACGGAAGCTCCTATTACAGGATCAGCGAAAAGTGGATGAAGAGAGTTCATGAGATAGTTGATTATTGCTATAACGCAGGGCTTTTTGTGATCCTTAACATACATCATGATGATGCGGATGCTTACTATGTTTATCCCGATTCCGCCCATGAAGCGGAGTCCATGAATTACGTCGTTTCCATTTGGGAACAGATCGCAACGGAGTTCGGAGATTATGACTATCATCTGATATTTGAGACGTTGAATGAGCCCAGACTTGTGGGCGCTTCTGAATGGAATCCCGGAGCCGCGGATGCGCGTGAGGCCCAAAAGTACATTAACCGCTATAATCAGGCGGCAGTATTCACGATCCGTACAACGGAAGGAGCCTACAACGGTGTTCGTTACATCGGATGTCCCGGATATGCGGCTTCAATGTGGTCGCTGGATGGCTTTGAACTTCCTCAGGATCCTTCGGGACTCGAGGGCAGGATCATGGCTTCCGTACATGCCTATACACCCTACAACTTCGCCACCGCGAAGGAAACCTCTTTTAATTCTTCGGTTAAAAACGAGGTTGACGGCGTGTTTAACATGATAAAGAACAAGCTTTTGAGTAAAAACATTCCCGCTTACATAGGAGAGTGGGGTGTATATGCCGAAAAGAACAACTATGACGCAAGGATGAAGTATGTTGACTACTACATCTCATCCTCATACAAGGTAAAGGATTCTTCGGGTACACAGATAAGGATCCCGATGATCATTTGGGACAACAACCAATATGCGACGGGTAATGAATCCTACGGCATATTGAACCGAAAGAACAATACCTGGTTTGAAGATGAATTTGTAAAAGCCATTGTAAACGCAGGGAAATAGAATAAAGCGGTGTCTGTGACGACACCGCTTTTTTAAATGATAGGATCAGACCTCAAAAAGCAAAAAAAGTGCGAGTAGAAATGGGGTTTTCATACTCGCTGAGGGGTAGTTAGGTTTAGGGTCTCTAACTGTTTTGTAGTATAGCATCCAACCTCAAAAAAGTGAATAGGTTTTTAGTCCCAATTTTTATTTTTTTAAAGTTATTGACAAATATCTGTATTAGGTGTATATATAACACATAAACAGTAAGCGGTCGTGTGTATCAATCCGGAAGATATATGCACGCATTAATAAGTAAAGGAGGCAGGGAGTTGAAAATATCACAGAACAACGGTATCCCGATATATAAACAGATAGCCGATTCTTTCCGTAACGACATACTTACGGGAAAGTTTAAGCAGGGGGAATATCTGCCGTCCATCAGAGAGTTGGCAAGAGATTTAAGGATCAGCGTCATTACAACCATGAAGGCATATGAACAGCTGGAAATCGAAGGGCTGGTTACGGCATCTCAGGGCAAGGGCTTTTACGTGAACGCCCAGGACAGTGAAATGCTCAAAGAACAGCATCTGCGAAAGGTTGAAGAGGCGCTTTCGGCAGCCATTGAAGCGGCGCGCATAGCCGGCATGAGCCGAAACGAACTTAAGAACACACTTGATACACTTCTTGGAATGGAAGATGTTCACTAATATCAATCGGAGGAAATTATGGAAAACAGTGTAATAAAGGTAAAAGATCTTAAAAAAGAATATAAGAGTTTCAAGCTGGATATTCCCGAGCTTGAGATACCGAGAGGATTTGCCACCGCACTCATCGGTGAGAACGGAGCCGGAAAGACCACACTTTTGGATATTTTAACCGGCATCAGGCTTGACTATACGGGCGAGCTGGAATATTTCGGAAAATATTCCTCCGAGGATATCGAGAAAAACCCGGAAGTCAAGGAAATGATAGGCTATACGGGCACGGAAAACTACTATATTCTGAGCTGGACCGTGGGCATGGTTAATGAGCTGTCGAAGCTCTTGTTTAAAAAGTATGACGAGGAGAAGTTTAAGAAGTATCGTGATGAGTTTGCGATCCTTGGCAAAAACAATCCGGGCTCCTCTTGCTCCGACAAAAAGAGAATCAGCGAGCTTTCGGACGGAACCAAGACAAAGCTGATGCTGGCGGGAGTTCTTGCAAGAGAGACGGAGATGCTCATCCTGGACGAGCCGGCATCTCCTTTGGACCCGCTGATGCGCGACAGGCTGTGTGAGGTGATCCGTGATTATCTGAATTCAGGTGAAGGAAGGAGCGTATTCTTTTCAACCCACAACATCGCAGATATGGAGGGCGTAACGGATTATGCCGTCATCATGGAGAACGGGCGCATTGCCGAGAAGGGGTTTGTAGAGGATCTCAAGGAAAAATATATTGCTGTAAAGGGCGAACCCAAGGACATTGAGGCTGCGAAAAAGGTGCTCTACAGCATCACTACGTCAAAATACGGATTTGAAGGCATATGCCTGGCGGAGGACCTTGACAAGCTTGCGGGAATGGACATTGTGACGGAGACGGCCAACCTTACGAAGATCGCTGTGGCGATCATGAAAAAGAATGCATCGATCGCATAATGAAAGGAGCTGTTGACATGAACAAATTAGAATGGGCATGTTATGCATGCTTTACGCCACGTTACTACAGGGGGATATCGATATTTTTTGCGGTATTGTGTTCGGCCGCAGGGGTGCTGGCATCGGTCGGTTTCGGTGTTTGGGGAGCCATGATAATGCCCTACTTGCTTTTCCTGGTCATGGGAATGACGGATTTCCTTGTGTTTGCGGGAAGTACTGAGAGAAATTCGGGGGATATGAATTTTATCAGGTCCTCGGGTTACGGCATGAGCTATATGAGAAATGTGTACAAGACAGACATAATATTTAAGACCGTCTTAAATGTCTTCGGAACGCTCGGAAGCATCGTATATTGTTTCATATTGGGACCGGTACAGGGCTTATATGCTTTGATGTGCTGTGAACTCCTGTTGGTGATCCTGATGCTTACGTTGGTGACAACAAGGCGAAAAGTAATGACTTTGAACGCACAAACCCCCTATTTTTATGCAGGGTCTATAGCATTGCTTCTCTGTGACGGCGCTATGGTGTTTCTGATCCTGAAATTCGGAAATGACAGGTTTTCATGGGTTTTGCCGTTGATCCTGGACATAGTTTTCGGGGAACTTACGGTTTGGGCTTGCTTAAGACTGTACAGAGAAAGCAATCGCGGTTTTGAAAGCGGCTACAGGCCGAATGAAAATGTGGTATAAGTTGCCGTATACGGCAGTATGTCAGAGGTGATGTTATGAAATTTAAGGATATATTTAAAATGTTGAAATTCGGTGGCCAGTGGAAGCAGATGCTGGTAATGACGATATTGTTCCCTATTATGGGATATATATTTGAAGTAGCTCTGATCGTCGATCTGTTCAGGTTTTCTGCGGATCCCGCCGCTTTCAACAGTGTAGCGGGTAACTGGGTGTTCAAAAGATGGGGTTACGAGCCGGGGTTTTACTTCGGGATATCATTTGTCTACCTATATACGGTAATGAAAACCCTTTGCGCGTCCAAAGCTGTGGGGGCATCTCCGTTAAAAAATGTTATCAGTACAAAGGCTCCCACGAAGATCAGTATGCTGGTGGCTGTTATCGTTAATACCGGTTTTGTGGCAATACAGATTGCTGTGACTCTGGTGTTCAGAGCAAAATATCCGGATCCGACGCCGTTGCAGTCAGAGCTTCTTGAAATGTTTTATGTATGGATGCTCATGGCGGTGATAAATTATCTGTTTGTTTATGTGTATCTGGGATTTGCGGTGACACGCTATTATATTCCGGCAATGATCTGTATTTTTGCCGTGGAGGCAGGATGGCTGGTGTTTGCGGGACAAACGGGAATGCAGCCTGTAAGGGATTATGTATACGGCGGACTGCTGAATGCCTTCGGAAGCGTGGGAGCTCATGTGGCAGTCTGTGTCGGCAGCTATCTGATCCTCTTCCTTTCAGGTTTGATCAACTATCTGATCAATAAGGCAATGTACAGAAAACCTATGCTCGGATTCATGTCAAGACTGTATATCAAGGGTAATGTTTAATTCTCACCAAACATTAATCCGATTTTAATCTTTCCGATATTTTAGATTAATTTTGATGCTTTATTATAGGATCATCGGTTGAGAGAAAACCGAAAATCAATTATAATAGTGATCGAAAATGATCGGAAAGGGAAATCATGGATAATTTAGAAAAAGTTGAAAAGATCAGGGAAAAAACAGGAGTTACATACGAGGCCGCAAAGGAAGCGCTGGAAGCATCGGAATATGATATTCTCGACGCCATAGTATATCTTGAGAAGAACGGCAAGGTTAAAGGTCCCGAGGTTCAGGTTGTTACCGTTGAAGAGGCTGAGGACAAGAAGGAAGGCCGTGAAAAGTTCAAGAAGACGCAGGATGAGTACGAGAAGAACTGCAAAAAGAAGAAAAAGAATTACATCAATGAGTTCTTCAAGTACATCGGCATTCTGTTAAAGAAGAGCGTTGACACAAGCTTTATTGTTGAAAGAAAGCATGAAAACCTTATCACAATGCCCGTGCTTGTTCTGATCATTTTACTGATCTTCATGTTCTGGCTTATCTGCCCGCTCATTATCGTTGGTCTGTTCTGCGATTGCAGATACAGATTTGAGAGTGAAAAGAACACAAAGTTTGATATCAACGAATTTTGCGACAAGTGCGCAGACGGTGCGGAAAACATAAAGAAGGATTTCTGCAACTGCGATGATGACAATCAATAAGCTGAATTTTGTAGGGTGAGAAAATGGAAAATCGGATCCTGATCGTTGAGGATGAAGTAAAAATTGCGCGCTTCGTGGAGCTAGAATTACTCCATGAGGGCTATACGGCAGAGAAAACAGGTGACGGCAGGGAGGGACTTGAAATGGCCCTCTCGGGCCGTTTTGACCTTTTAATCCTGGATATTATGCTGCCGGGACTTAACGGCGTCGAGGTTTTGAGACGTCTGAGAAAAGAAAGCGAAATGCCGGTGATCATGCTGACGGCACGTGACGCTGTTATGGACAAGGTTTCGGGACTTGATGCGGGGGCGGACGATTATATCACAAAACCCTTTGCCATTGAGGAATTGCTGGCGAGGATCCGTGTGGCACTAAAACGTAGATCGGGAAACACCGGGGAAAAACACATTATTGAAGTGGGCCCCGTAAGGCTTGACAGCGACAGATATGAGGTGACGGTAAACGGGGAGATCGTAGATCTCAGCAACCGTGAATTTGAGCTGCTTAAGCTTCTGATGACCAACCGTAACATTGTCATGAACAGAGAGACCATGATCAATGAGGTATGCGGCTATGATTATGTGGGGGAGACAAATATCATAGATGTTTATGTCCGCTATCTCCGGACCAAGATCGATGACAAGTACGGGATAAAGTTTATTCAAACAGTCCGAGGTGTCGGATATATCGTAAAGGATTAAGGCTATGACTGAGATTAAGAAAATGTCGTCCATAGCCAGAAAAATAAATTTCCGATATTGGTGCAAGAGGTTCTCTGCCTTTTTTGGCTTGGATATAGTGATAACGCTCGTTATAGTGTTCAGCTATATGTACTATAACGATCAACTGATACTGAAGTTTTGGGAGATACCGGATGAACACTGGACGAATATGATCGCCTGGGCTGACAAGTATCTGAGAGTTCCGGGCATAGTGGTCATTGGTTATGAGCAGCTCTCACTGTTTTCCGCGCTCTTTGACAGCAGTGAGGTGAGAAGAGATCTGAAACCCTTGAATGACCTTGCGATCAAGGCAGACAAGCTGAGCCGCATAGATCTTAACAACCTTAACGATCCGCTCACGGGTACTATGCCCCGAAAGCCGGCAGCCGACCAAAAGGCTGTTAAGCAGGAAGCGGAAAAGCTGAGCCGTGACGAACAGAAACGTGAGAAAAAGAGGCTTGAAAGCCTTGGTCACGCCATTGAGAGCATCTCTCCGGACGAACTGGAAAAAGGCGTGCACACGGGAGATTCCGATCTGCAGGGCATAGAAGTGGCGCTCAACAACCTTCTGCTCAGAATGAGAGACAATCAGAGACAGCAGGCACGCTTTGTATCGGATGCTTCTCACGAACTGAGAACACCCATAGCGGTCATTCAGGGCTATGTAAATATGCTTGACAGATGGGGGAAGACGGATGAATCCGTGCTTAACGAATCCATCGAAGCCTTAAAGAATGAGTCCGAGCATATGAAGACTCTTGTGGAACAGCTCCTGTTCCTTGCAAGAGGCGACAGCGGGCGAAATACGCTAAACAAGACGGAAATAGATCTGAATGAGATCGTCAAAGATGTATGGGAAGAATCGAGTATGATCGACGACAAGCATGTCTATGTCTTTGATGAAAAACCCGGAGCAATGATGAACGGTGATGTGGCTATGGTAAAGCAGTCGCTTAGGATCTTTATACAAAACGCGGCAAAGTACTCAAACGAGGGAGACACCATCAAGCTCAGGGTGCAGATGAGTGACGGACATCCCGCCTATGTGGTACAGGATGAAGGCATAGGAATGCAGGAGTCCGATGTTGCTCACATCTTTGAACGCTTCTACCGTTCCGATGATGCAAGAAATTCGCAGACCGGAGGCAGCGGACTCGGACTTTCCATTGCAAAATGGATAATCGATGCTCATGAAGGGCGCATAGAAGTCCTGTCCAGACCGGAATTCGGAACAAGATTTACGGTAACATTTTGACAAAAGAAAACCGTACCCGCATACAGATAAATGTCTGCAAAGGGTACGGTATTTTTTTGCTTTTAAAGGAGTTCGATCAAATATGTCTTCCGCCGCCACCGTGGGATCTTCCGGAAGAGCTGTGGTGCGTGGTGCTGTGATGTGAACCGCCGCTGCTTGTGGTTTCCTGCGGGATCGGAACTGCCGAAACTCTTTTGTAAAGGAAGTTGTCCGATTGCCGGTTCAATTTAAAGGAACCCAACTTAATGTATCCCGTGGCATTGGTTGCGGGAGCAACACTCAGGAGCTGGCTCTTCAGGACACTTGTCACGCTGAAACCAACAATGAGTCCCACACCGATGGCTACGGCCAGCCATATGGGATTGTAGGAAGTGTTTACAGGCCTTCTGTAAGGATCGTAGGGCACGTAAATGTCCGGATAGTATTCATAGGGGTCATCATACTCGAAATCGTCATCCGTAACGGCGCGGTTCAAAGCGTCCTCGTAGGCTTCCACAGCAGTCTTAACATTGTCTCCGAAGTTGTAGAAAGCCCTGAAGTAGTTACCGTCTATAATGTCATCCGCTATAAGGTCTATCTGACGTTGGATGGCATAGTCGGTGAAAACGGAGATCGCTTTACCGCAGGTGGAGATCCAGACATCATAATCTCTGCCATCCTCACTGATGTATCTCAAAAAGCATATTCCGCTGAATTGTTCATCCGGACCGTAGCCGCTGTAATCATAGAAGTCATCGCAGTAGGCTTCGGGAGTCTTTCCCTCCAGATCGTGAGTGGTAACCACCACGATGTCCAGATTCAGCTCGCTGCTCAGAGCCTTCAGATGTTCATCCAGTTCGGCGCATTCACTTTCCGTAAGAAGATCGGCGTCGTCGGTCACATAGTGATCGGGGTGAGGAGCAAGGGGCTCGGTTGAGCCTGCATATGCCTTCAAGGGAACTGCAAGTGCAACGGTAAGGAAGGTCAATAAAAGTAAATTAAACAGTTTTTTCATCTTTTCCCCTCCTTAATGGATCCTGATCAGGTGCAGTATGAAGGACAGTATGGAGATCACTGCCGCAGTGATGCCTGCATAAGACCAGAAATACTTGTTTTTAAGACTTTTGTCCATGGGCAGATTTCCGACGAACTTGCCTGTCTGTCCGTTCATGGCAAAGGTGAAATTGGTGTCGTTCCATTTGGTATTCAGTATCCAGACGGGAAGGAGAGCATATTTCGCCGAGGTGTTTGTAAGACTGACGGCGGAACTCTCCGTCTTAAGCGAGGAATAGCCTCTCACCGTGTCCTTCAGCATTGAGACCGAACTTGTCTTTATTCTTGAATTTGAGCGTTCTGCCGATTCTTCCGACGTAACGTCGTATTTGTCCGCAAGATAGCCTGCCATATAGGCGGTCTGAAAAGGAACCGCGGCCCTGTAGTCATAGGGCTCAAGTGAGTCCATAAGGGCGTTGTCCATCTTGGTGGAGGCATCGACGGGAACATTTTCAAAACGGAGATTTCCCTCTCTTGTAATGGAGTAAGTGGATTTCTCGGTATAGATGAACCTGCTGTCCCGCCAGGAACGGATCTTTTCTCCGGAGTAGCGGGCATTCGCTTCCGCATCCGCCGAGAAGAGCCAGAAGGGGACATAGACACCCAGGATCTCTTCAATATGATTTTCATCCTTAAAGACCTTGGGAAGCAGCTTTTTACCCATGAGATGCTGTGCCATGGCCTTTTTGGCGTCGTCCTTGTCCAGCTTAAAGGGAATCACCAGATCGGGCTTCAGTCCGCCCGCAAAGTTTCCCATTACCACCACGTTGTTTCCGCAATAGGGACATGAGGTGGCAGCCATATTTTCATCGCCTATGATCTCTCCAGCGCAGGAGGCGCAGGTGAAGACCCTCATGTTTTCCAATTCGGAGTTGCTCCATTCGGTGCTTTCTCCGAGATTCCATTCTATTTCGTCGGCTCTGTCATCCGCCAGATCTTTGTCTAATTGTTCCAGTGCGGACATTTCGAATTCCGTATCGCAATAGGGACATTTCATTTTTTGAATGTCCGAGTTGAACTCTATTGCACCGCCGCAGCATGGACACTTGTATTCCTGTAATCCGTTCATACTAAGATAGCCCTCCCTTTTGAGTTATAATTGTACAGTAAATGTCGCAAATGTGCAATCTGTCATTTCCGACAGTGAAAAATATCCTGTCATGTGAGATAATCCATATGGGGAACTTCTTGCCCTACGCCCCGCTTTAGGGTATATTAAATATGAATTCTTTTAAGCAAAGTATGGTCGGGACTGCAAGTCCCGCTTCGGAGAAGGAACATGCGTGAAAAGATCGGGAAAACACAGGTTAATACCGCGATATTTGTTGTAATGATAGCGTTTGCCGCAACTCTCAGGCACGTTCCGGTAAACGGAGAGTTTATGAGGCTGCTGGTTGCCATGCTTCGTCCGATTGTTTATATCATTCTTTTCGGACTTTGGGGCATATCCATCGGAAAGCGTATCGTTCATGAGAGTATCAGAAAGATACTGATGTCCATAGCGGCACTCATGATATTCTGGATCTGTGTAAGGACGCTTAAGTACAACAGCGAGAACTACGCCGTCATAAGATATTCCTGGTATTGCTACTACATCTCACAGCTTTTTATCCCCACTCTGTTTTTCATCGTGGCTTTTCTTTTGGGAAAGAAGGAGAGTAACGTGCATTCGGGCAAAAGAGTCATATATCCCGTGTTTGCAATAAGCCTTGCTCTTGTGCTTCTCGTACTTACCAACGATCTTCATATGCTTGTTTTTGTATTTGACGGTAAGCCTTACACCGAAAAGAACTATACCCACAACATCGTGTTTTACCTGGTGTGGGGGTGGATGGTCCTCCTTGCCCTTTATTCTGTTGTTTCCATAGTCAGAAAGTGCAGGATCTATAAAAAGAAAAAATTTGCGGTTCTGCCGCTGGTAGCCATATCCCTTGCATTCTTATATGCAGTGCTGTCCATGCTCGGAAATCCCGTGATCAAATTTGTTGCGGGCGACATGACGGTAAGCTTTTGCGTTATATATATGTTTATAATCGAGAGCTGCCTAAGAAGCGGCCTTATTACGATAAACACCGGCTATGAGGAGTTGTTCAAGCGGTCAAGCATACGTGCCCAGATCCTGGACGAGTCCTACAACACCTTCCTTTCTTCCAAGGATGCGGTTACCTATCCCTTTGAAACTCTCAAAGAGACGGAGTGGGGGCCTGTTCTGCTTGAGGACGGGATCCGGCTTTCCAACTTCAAGATCAACTCCGGCCATGTTTTGTGGCAGGAGGATACGAGCGGTCTTGTCAAGGTAATGAGAGAACTGGATGAGGTAAAAAAGGAACTGGAGGGACGTAATGCGGTGCTTGCGGAGGCGTATAATACCGAGAGGAACATTCACCGTCTGGAGGAGCAGAACCGCCTTTACGACTCCATAAGAATGAAGACCAGCAAGCAGATCGATATGCTCTCACAGCTCCTCGGGGATTATCGTGAGGCAGAGACCCACGAAGAAAGGGCAAAGATACTTAAGCATATAATCGTTGTCGGAGTTTACATCAAACGACGCAACAATCTGATCTTTATCAACGAACAGAGCAATGTTATCCCGGTCCGTGAACTGGAACTTTGCTTTGAAGAAACCGTGAGCAATCTGGAATTGGCGGACATCAGAAGCAGCTGCTTCATAAATGTGGGAGACGAGATCGACCTGGAAACGGCGACCGCCATGTACGATCTTTACGAAAAGGTGTGTGAAGCCGTCTTCGGACGGATAGATTCCATGCTGATCCGGATATACAGGAAAGAGAACGAATATTATATGAGCATAGATGTGAGCTCGCTCGGGAAATTGGAGATCGACATCCCGGAGGTCAAGGTTTCCGAGGAGGACGGAGTCTATTGCATCTCCGGGAGTTTTGCGGCTCCGAAGGAGGTGGCGGAATGAAGCTTTTTAAAAGGAGAAAAGGGCTGAGCACCGATTCGATAAAGGAAGCCTTTGATAATCTTCCCACAGGCATATGCTTTTTCGACTCAAACGGCTTTGTAAAACTTTGCAATAAGACCATGCACAAGCTGTCCCATGATCTGAGCGGGCATGATGTGCAGTATCTCCGCGAGTTTGAGGATACACTGAAGAACCCCGGAAGCAAGTGTACGAGGCCTATGGACGGGAAGTACTACTTCATGGCGGACGGAACGGTCTGGATGTTCGGCAAGAACAGCATTGTGGGAGCACAGGGTGCAAAATACACGGAATTTGTGGCATCCGAGGTCTCCGAACTGTATCAGAGGCTGGATGAACTGAATACAGATAATAAAAAAATGCTGGAGATCTCGGGAGAGATCAAGAAAATGTCGGCAAATGTTCTGACCATAACAAGAGAAGAAGAAACACTTTCCATGAAAATGAGGGTACATGACGAGATGGGAAGGAGTCTTACGGCAGCGAGAAAGCTGCTTCAGCAGGGCGTGCTCCTGGAAAAGGACAATCCCGTGACCGAGACATGGCAGAGAGCGACCGAGATACTTAAACGAAGCAATGATGAGCCGGAGAAGAAGGATATGCTCGATGAACTCAGAGAAGCCTGCAAGGGAATGCTGAACATACACCTGAAGGGTACTTTGCCCGAGAAGGAAGAGACTGCCTATCTTTTAGTCGTGGCCATAAGAGAATGCATTACAAATGCCATAAGATACGGCAATGCCACCGAGCTTTATGTGAATGTTGAAAAGCAGGAAGGCAAAGTGATCGCAAAGATCACAAATAACGGAGAGCCGCCCAAGGGATGGATAGTCGAAGGCGGCGGCTTGTCATCACTCAGAAGAAAGATAGAAAGAGCGGGTGGTCTGATGGAGATCAGATCACTTCCGACCTTTGAATTAACCGTGATCCTGCCCTGCGATGAGCTGATGGGCAGGCTGATCTGACCGGGAGGGAACGGTATGGTAAGAGTATTGATAGTTGAAGACCAGAAAATGGCCAGAGACAGTATGGTGGGCTATGTGGAAAGCGGCAAGGACTATGTGCTTGCAGGTACCCTTAAAAATGCCGGCTCAGCGGAGGTCTTTTGTGCGGGACATCCGGTGGATCTCATACTTATGGATGTCTGTACCGAGTATGATGAAAGCGGCCTTGATGCTACGGCGGTAATTAAAAAACGTTATCCCTCCATAAAGATCATAATTGTGACATCCATGGTGGAATGCAGTTTTTTGGACAGAGCACGGGAAGCGGGTGCTGACAGCTTCTGGTACAAGGAGACCGAGACGGAGGAGCTTCTGAACGTCATGGACAGAACGATGGCGGGAGAGAGTGTCTATCCCGAAAGGACGCCCGAGGTGAGACTCGGACTTACCACCAGCTATCATCTTACGGGAACGGAGCTTTTGGTCCTGAGAACGATAATGGAGAGCAGCAACTATCAGGAAGCGGCGGATAAGATCGGCTGTACGGAAAGAAACATAAGGTTTCATCTTAATAATATTCTGGACAAGACCGGATACAGAAATCGCTTTGAATTGTGCATGGCTGTATCACAGAAAAAACTGATCATAGTCAACCCCGACAACGAATTGTTGTGAAAATGATCAAAACTGTCAAATGTGACAGTTTCTTTTGAAGGGTTTTATGCCATAATATGTCTTGCACCGAGACAAAGAGGAGGCATATATGGGCATTTTAAAAACCTTGTTTAAATCGCCCGTGCCCGTCGAAGAAAAGGGTGTGTCGGGTGGTTACACGGAAAAGAGAGCGGAAAGGATAGAGATCGCTTTCGCCGAGTTACCGAAGAATGTCAAAGAAATGAAAGAATTACCCGAAGCGACACTCGCAGATCCTTTTAAGACTGCGGCACTCACGGTTTGCGCATTCTGCGTTTATGTGTCCGATGCGGCAAAGGGCGTGGAAATGATCAACTATCTGAAAGGGCCTCAGGAGCTTTCGATCTATGACAGGCAATTGATAAAGGATAATCTTGAAGGAAAGAGTTACCTGCCGTTTTCATATTTCAAGGGAGCTTTTCCGGAAAATGAGTATCAGCCGTCGAAACCCTATATCATAGAGGTTCAATCCAATGCATACTCGTATAATGAAGACGGATATGCAAAGATGTATGTTCAATCGAGCGGATCGGATTCACTCAGATCCATAACTTTAAGAAAAAAGGCTGAACAATGGTTCTTATGGGAACAGATGATTTTGGCTGACATAAGGAAGCCGCTATCTGCTGATCCTTGGGCATAAAAAAACATATTTAAATCTGAAAGGAGATCTATATTATGGGACTTATTTCTGCAGTAATTAATTCAGCGGGTTCGGTATTGGCCGATCAATGGAAGGAATTCTTCTATTGTGATTCTCTCGCTAAAGACGTGTTGGTGGTAAAGGGGCAGAAAAGAATAGGACCGAATTCCTCGAACGTAAAAGGAGCAGACAACATTATTTCCAACGGCTCGGGTATTGCCGTAAATGAAGGACAATGCATGATCATTGTTGAACAGGGTAAGGTTGTTGAGATCTGTGCGGAACCCGGACAGTTCACGTGGGATTCATCCTCTGAACCTTCGATCTTCTGCGGTTCGCTCGGAAAGAATATCATTAACACTTTCAAAACCATCGGTAAGCGTATTTCTTACGGTGGAGATACAGGTAAAGATCAGAGAGTTTACTACTTCAATACGAAGGAACTTATTGATAATAAATTTGGTACGGCTAATCCCGTTCCCTTCAGAGTTGTTGATTCCAAGATCGGACTCGACATCGACGTATCACTTCGTTGCTCGGGCGTTTTCTCTTACAGGATCGCAGACCCCATTCTTTTCTACTCAAATGTTTGCGGTAACGTAACAAGTGCTTACACACGTTCCGAGATCGATGCCCAGCTTAAAACGGAATTCATATCCGCTTTACAGCCCGCCTTGGGAAGACTTTCCGCACTGGAACTTCGTCCCAACCAGATCGTGGCACATACAACGGAACTTGAAAATGCGATCAATGACGCACTTTCGTCCAAGTGGGCAGAGCTCAGAGGACTTACGGTTGTTTCCGTAGCTCTCGGCTCCGTAACACTTCCCGATGAAGATGCCGAACTCATCAAGCAGGCTCAGCGTACCGCTATCATGAGAGATCCTACCATGGCAGCAGCTACACTTGTAGGAGCTCAGGCAGATGCTATGAAGGCAGCGGCTTCTAACAGTGCAGGCGCAATGACCGGATTTATGGGACTTGGTTTTGCACAGAACGCAGGTGGCGGCGGAATGAACGCTCAGAACCTCTTTGCTATGGGACAGCAGAATCAGCAGCAGGCAGCACCTCAGGCAGCAGCGGCAGCACCCGCAGCAGCTCCCGCAGGAAGCTGGACATGTAAGTGCGGAACCGTCGTAACAGGCAAGTTCTGTCCCGAGTGTGGAAGTCCCAAGCCCGCAGAAGAAGGCTGGACATGTAAGTGCGGTGCGGTAAACAAGGGCAAGTTCTGCCAGAACTGCGGCGCAAAGAAGCCCGCCGGAGCACCTCTTTACAGATGCGATAAGTGCGGTTGGGAACCCGAAGATCCCTACAACCCTCCGAAATTCTGTCCCGAATGCGGTGATATTTTTGATGACAACGATGTAAAATAGACGATCGGAGGCGCTTTATATGGGATTATTTGACAAGAAGATATGCAGTATATGTAACAAAAAGATCGGAATTCTCGATCTAATAGGAAGCAGAAAGCTTGAAGACGGTTACCTTTGCAAGGATTGCGCAAAACGCCTCTCACCATGGTTCAGCGACAACCGTAAATCTACGGTTGAAGAGATCAGAGAACAGCTTTCATACCGTGAACTCAACAAGGAAGAGGTTGAAAGCTTTAATGCTACACGTACTATTGGCCAGAAATACAAGGTTATGATCGATGACAGATCAAACAAATTCCTTGTTACAAAAGAGTCAAAATGGCGTGAAGAAAATCCGGATGTATTGAAGTTTTCCCAGGTTACCGGTTGTGACATTGACATCAAGGAGAGCAAGGATGAGATGTATGACCGTGACAAGGACGGCAATCAGGTAAGCTTCAATCCGCCCCAGTTCAGCTACAAGTACAGTTTTGGTATTGTAATACATGTAAACCACAAGTACTTCAGTGAAATGAAGTTTGACGTTAATAATACACTCATTGTTGAGAAAGTTGTCATGAAGCCCGGCTTCGATCCGAAGAAGAGGGAGCATGAGAATGATTATCTGGAGTGCAAAAAAATTGCGGAAGACATTAAGGCGGCAATTCTCGGGATCCATGAGGAAGCAAGAAATGCGGAAGAGGAAGCAGAGAAGCCGAAGGCAGCTCTTGTATGTCCGTTCTGCGGAGCCACCACTGTTCCTGACGCTGCAGGAAACTGCGAATACTGTGGTGCCTGCATAGTGAGATAAAAGTTAAGTTATGATTTAGTGGAGGAAAGATATGGCGAATGATTTTTTGAATGATCTTTTGGGCAGCCTGGATGATGAAAATGTGGGTGACAGCATTGAAAAGACAATTACAAGTGCTATCGGGGCAAAAGTCAAAACCTCGCTTTCATCCTCGAAAGACAGAGTAAAAACCGATCTCGGTTCGTCAAAGAACAGAGTAAAGACCGATCTTTCCTCCGCCTCCGCTAAAGTGAAGACCACCTCCGGCGGAATGAAGCTTTCGGGAAGATCCGCATCTTTCAAAACCGGAGTCAGGAATGCTGTGAATACGATGATGAACGGCGTGGGAGAAAGCGACAATGTCGGACAGACTATTGAAGACAATATAATGTCTGCTTTTACAAATAAGTTTAAGTCCGAAAAAGACGACGAAAACGCTTCCGATCTGACAGAACTTAAGGATCTGACGGATCTGTTCAAGTAAAACAGGATTTTAAAAAAATTAAATCGCGATATAATGTATAGGCTTTCAATAAAAGGAGGCCATACAATATCATATGCAAAAGGGAAGGATCAAGCCCAAGGGATCCTTCCTCTTTGCTTTTTTGGGGAAAAACTGCACCTTGTGACAAACATTAGGTTACCTAATAAACTCTACAAAAACTTCTTGATTTAAAAGCGGTTTATGTTATAATGCTGATGAGAAAAGGGCGATGTTCAACGCCCGCAGATCAGGAGGGTATAATGAGACCGTTTATCGTATCTACAGATTCTACAGCAGACATTCCGGAGGATTATTTAAAAGAACATGGTGTACAGCTCCATCCGCTTCATTATATTGTTGATGGAGTGGAGTACGGCGCGGAACTTCCCGGGGGTGAGATACCTATAGTAAAATTTTATGAAATGATCGAAGCGGGAACGATCGCTACTACCAATGCCACCAACATGGGTTACGATATTGAATTGTTTGAAAAGGCCGCAAAAGAGGGAGTTGATGTTCTCCACATCAGCTTTGCGGCATATATGAGTGCAAGCTACAATAATGCGAAGGTGGCTGCCGATCAGGTCATGGAGGAGCATCCCGAGTGCAGGATAGTGGTGATCGATTCCAAAAAGGGATCCGGGGGCACAAATCTTCTGGTAAGAAAAGCGGTGGAAATGAAGGAGGCGGGAAAAGACTTTGATGAGACCGCAAAGTGGGTGGAAGAGGCTGTCAAAAGAACACAGGTTTACTTTTCCGTACCCAGTCTTATGAGCCTTTTTCGCGGCGGAAGACTTAAAAAATCGGCAGCCATACTCGGTACTATCCTTAAGATACAGCCCACTCTTTATATAGATGAAAAGGGAGCTTTGACTCTTCTGAACAAGGTCAGAGGAAGAAGAGCAGCAATGGATTTCCTGTGTGAAACCTTAAGACCGCTGATGGAAAGAGGGACCTTGCCCGATGAGATTGCCATCGAACACGGAAATTGTCTTGAAGATGCGGAGTTTTTGGGAGCAATGGCTGAGGACAGATTTGGCATTGAAAAAATCCATTACAATTTTCTTTGTCCGACTCTCGGAAGTCATACGGGACAGGGAATTTTAACCTTTAGCTTTATAGAAAAAGAGAAATCTTGAGGCAAAGACAAATATATGTTATAATCCCTTCATCTTGTTTGATCGGGGTGAAATGCTATGACGACAGAGAAATGGGTTTTGGATGCACTTGAAAAGATCAGAAAAAAGTTAGAGATTACATCCGAAAAGAATAAGGATAAGATTCCTTACAAAACTGATGAAAACGGAGATTATGACGATAATTCAGACATAAGGGACGACGGGAGCGGCCTTGACTGGTGGACAAACGGCTTCTGGGGCGGTACCCTTTGGAGAATGTATGAAGACACGGGCAAAGAAAGATATGCTGAAATAGCAAGGATTTCAGAAGAAAAACTTAAATCCTGTTTTGATAATTTCTACGGCCTTAATCA
Organism: Lachnospiraceae bacterium; assembly: GCA_016291655.1. Classification (GTDB taxonomy): domain Bacteria; phylum Bacillota; class Clostridia; order Lachnospirales; family Lachnospiraceae; genus RGIG3528. The sequence continues at coordinate 75,611 of JAEEYF010000089.1, forward strand.
TGATGTTGGCTTCATGTATATGCTTACAGCCGGTGTGGATTACAGACTGACAGGCAACAAAGATTCCCTTAAGACGGTTCTTCGCGCAGCCAATCTTCTTGCGGGACGTTTCAATCCCGTGGGAGGTTATATCCGTGCATGGAACGATATGTGGGGAAACAACGTAGGCTGGGCGATAATAGATTGCATGATGAATCTTTCGCTTTTGTATTATGCTTCGGAGATCACTCATGATCCGAGGTTTGCAAATGTGGCAAGATTGCATGCAAATACGGTTATCGACTGCTTTGTGCGAAAAGACGGTTCCTGCTGCCATATAGTTGAATTTGATCCCGATACGGGAAAGAGGATAAAGTCTCTCGGAGGACAGGGCTTTGGCACCGGGTCTTCCTGGACAAGAGGACAGGCTTGGGGCTTGTACGGTTTTATGATCAGCTACATTCATACCGGAGACAAGCGCTACCTTGATACAGCTGTCAGGATCGCCGATTACTGTCTTGCAAATATTCCGGACAACGGAATTATTCCCATCGACTTCCGTCAGCCTGCCGAACCTGCATTGGAGGACTCCTGCGGAGCCTGCATTATGGCCGGAGGCTATCTGGAACTTGCACGTGAGCTTGGAGAAAAGGGTAAGGTTTACCTTGACGCAGGAAAGAAGATACTTAAGGCTATAGCGGAAACAAGGTGTGATTATTCTCTTGACTGCGATGCCTTTGTGCAAAACTGTTCGGTGGCATATCATTCGAATGACCATCATATAACCATGAACTATGCGGATTATTTCTTTATAGAAGCCCTGCATAAGCTGGCGGATATAGGAAGTTTTTACTGGTAGACAAAAAAATGAGAAATCAAATCAGCATTTGATTTCTCGTTTTTTTTTTTTTTAATACTTTTCGTATGCTTGTTTAAAGTCCTGTTTAAGGGTGTTCACAAGGCTTTCCGGAGAAAGGATGGTCACTTCCTTTACAAATTGGGTAGCCCATAATCTCATGGCTTGCAGGCTGGAAATGAGTGAGACCGTAACCTCGTCCTCCGTTTCTTCCGTAAAGGTCATTTCGGGTTCAAACCAGTCAAAGAGTTCGGAAAGAAGAGATTTTTTCATCCTGAACCTGACTCTTTCCGCCTTGTCCGAAAACATGAATACATGCTCGGACATATGCTTGGCCAGGGAGAAGTTGTCACTGTAGCCGTCGATCTCGGAAGCGGGACGACTGTCTTCTTCCAGGATCTTAATGTTTGTGATCCTGTCTATCCTGAAATGGGAAAGACCGTTTCCGAACCAGTCATTGTTGCATATAACGTAATAACGGTTGTTTGTGGCGGCAATACGATAGGGGCTTACGGTGAAGCGCCGGATCTTTCCGTTTCGTGTTATCCTCTTGTGCAGCTTTTTATCCGTATGGTATTCAAGATAGTTAAAATCTATGCGCTTACGATTGGCTATCGCCTCATCGATCATTTCTATATTATAGAAAAGCTCCTTACCTGCGGATTCTTCGCCCGAAACCGTGAGAATGTTTTTCGCTCCGGTTTTGAAATACTTGCTTGAAAGGTTTTCAAGCTTGCCTATGAGCTCACGACGTTGGCTGACGGGTATGTTTCGGGAGAAAAGTATACCGTCGATAAGAAGGTGCAGCTCAGCATCCGTAAAATCGTGGATCATGCTGAAATCAGTCCATTGGATGTTTTCCTCGTTCTCCTCCGCGGAGGCTCTGGGGATCTCGCGATAAGCGATGTCATAGGGGGAGTCCACAAGACCTTCCAGATATTTTTTGACCGATTTTCTGTCTGCGGTGATATCATAGTTTTTCTTCAGAAGATCCGAGACTTCTTTTTGAGTCAGGGTGTGGTTTTCATCCGTGTATCTTTTAAGGATCTCAAGGATATACAATATGACCATTTTCTTTTGAACGTCTGCCATGTAGCCCTCCTATTATATGTTCCATTAGTAAAAAGAATAGCACAAACGCAAACGAAGTGCTACAATAATTGTCTTGAAGATGTATAATTGCGAATCATCATTACTGTTCACAGATGTGTCGGTGATAAGCCGTTTTTGAAAATGTATTTTCAAAAACAGCTTAATACCGACATATTCTGCTTCGCAGAATACCATGATCAAACCGCGGTTTGATCATGGCGTGAACAGTAATGTCGTACATATATATCTGTGAACACCGTACTTTTACACTTGTTCCCCATTTTACGCCCTCGCTACACGAGCAATGGAGCGAAGCGGATTGCGAGTGCATGACAATGGGGCATTCGCAGGTACCATATAATCTCAGAAAGGTAAAACCATGGATTACAGAAAAGAATCGTTAAAAAAACATGCCGAATGGAAGGGAAAGATCGAGACCGCATGTCGCGTCCCGGTGGATTCCAGGGATGCTCTTTCACTTGCCTATACACCCGGTGTTGCAGAGCCCTGTCTGGCTATCAAAGAGGACATTAACAAGAGCTTCGAGCTCACAAGAAGATGGAATACGGTTCCGGTCATCACAGACGGAACAGCGATCCTCGGACTCGGAGATATAGGACCGGAAGCCGGCATGCCCGTTATGGAAGGGAAGGCCGCACTCTTCAAGGCATACGGAGATGTGGACGCCTATCCTCTCTGCATCCGTTCAAAGGATACGGAAGAAATCATCAGGACGATAGAATTGATGGCCGGCTCATGGGGCGGAATAAACCTTGAAGATATCTCCGGACCCAGATGCTTCGAAATAGAGACAAGGTTAAAGCAGGATCTGGACATTCCTGTTTTTCATGACGATCAGCACGGAACCGCGATCGTAATGACAGCGGCTCTCATAAATGCGTTAAAGCTTGCGGGTAAGAAGAAGGAAGAGATCAAGGTTGTGATCAACGGAGCGGGAGCTGCGGGCATAGCCATAGCAAGGTTCCTTCTTAACGTATACGGGATCAAAGATGTTATCCTTTGTGACAGATACGGTATCCTCTATGAAGGAAATTCGGAGATGAATCCGGTTCAGGCGGAGATGGCAAAGGTAACCAACAGAGGAATGCTCAAGGGAAGTCTTGCGGATGCAATGAAGGGGGCCGATGTTTTCATCGGTGTTTCAGCTCCTCATGTTGTTACAAAGGATATGGTCGGCTCCATGAACGACAAGGCTATCGTTTTCACCTGTGCAAATCCGGTTCCCGAGATCGAGAGAGAAGATGCCCTTGAAGCAGGCGCCTTTATAGTGGGAACAGGTTCATCCACAAAGCCTAACCAGATCAACAATGTTCTCGTATTCCCAGGCTTGTTCCGCGGAGCACTGGATGTTCGTGCCAATACTGTAAACTTTGAAATGATGATGGCTGCCTCCGAAGGTATTGCCGCCTATGTGGGCGACAGTCTTTCCACGGAACACATCCTTCCCTTTGCCTATGACAAGGGAGCGCATGAAGCGGTTGCAAAGGCGGTGGCTGAGGCTGCGATCAGAACAGGAGTGTCAAAACTGTATAATCAGCATTAAGGACGCATACATAGCGAACCCTTGTCGAATAAATAACAATGTGTTAAAATCAGTCATTGGTGAAAGCCAATGACTTTTTTTGGAGGAACAAATGCCTAAATACAAAATTGCCGTTTTTGATATGGACGGCACTATTCTCAATACACTTGACGATATGACCGTAGCCTGCAACTACACCCTCGATCGCATGGGAATGCCCCAAAGGACGATCGATGAGGTCAGGATGTTCGTGGGAAACGGTATTCCGAAGCTGGTGGAGCGCATAGCTCCCGCGGGCACGGATGCGGAGACTTTAAAGGAGATGCTGGACATCTTCATGCCCTTTTATTCGGCGCACAGCATGGACAAGACCGGTCCCTATGCGGGGATCCCCGAGCTTCTTAAGAGGCTTAAGGACAACGGCATAAGGCTTGCCTGTGTTTCGAACAAGGCGGATGCGGCTATGCGAAAGCTATGCGATGTGTTCTTTACCGGGCTGTTTGATGATGCGGAGGGCGAGAGAGCCGGCGTCAACAAGAAGCCTGCCCCCGACATGGTGTGGGCGGCACTGGACAAGATGGGCGCGCGCAAAGAGGACGCTGTCTACATCGGAGATTCTAACGTCGATTATGAGACGGCGGTTAATTCCGGGCTTGACTGCATATCCGTAACATGGGGCTTCAGAACAAGAGAATTCCTTGAAAAATTGGGTACAAAATGCATAGTTGATACACCCGATGAAGTTTTTGAAGTGATCATGGGCAGATGAGAGGGAGGAGAAAATGCATCCTTTCAGACATTTCAGGACAATTACAAAACACAGACACCTGGTGATGAGATACTGTTTTAAGGCCGGCATAGGTTTTCAGGGCCTGTTTCACGATCTTTCAAAGTACTCTCCCATGGAATTCATACCCGGAGCGAAGTACTGGACCGGAAAACATTCGCCGATCAGGGATGAGAGGAACGATGTCGGTTACAGCCTTGCCTGGATGCATCACAAGGGTAGGAACAAGCACCACTATGAGTACTGGATGGATTCGGATCCCGTAACCAAGGAGCTGTCGCCGGTGCCTATGCCCGACAGATACATTAAGGAAATGTTCTGCGACAGGCTGGCAGCGACCAAGGTTTATCTGGGAAAGGCCTACAAAAAGGACGAGCCTCTCAAATACCAGCAGTGGGAGACCTCCTTCTGGAAGATACATCCGGACACGGAGAAGAAACTGGTTTTCCTTCTTAACATGCTGGCGGAAAAAGGTGAAGAAGAAACATTTAAATACATAAAAAGCAGGCGGACATTGTGATCCGCCTGTTTGATCGCTTCAGAAGCATTTCTTTCTGCCTGCGCCCTTGCATTCCGCAACTTTTTCGCACTTGTAGCAAACTTCGTTGGGAAGAACGTCTTCGCCCGCGAAGAAGCCTTGGATGTTGGAAAGCGTGGTATCTGCGATGGCTTCGAGGGCTTCTCTCGTGAGAAAAGCCTGATGCGAGGTCAGGATAACATTGGGCATTGAGAGAAGACGTGCGAGGATGTCATCCTGCAGGATATGCCCGGAACGGTCATCGAAGAAGAGATCCGACTCCTCCTCGTATACATCAAGGCACGCAGCTCCGATACGGCGGGATTTTATGCCCTCGAGCAAGTCCTCGGCATCGATCAGACCGCCGCGAGAGGTGTTGATGATCACAACTCCTTTTTTCATATGCCCGATGGAGTCTTTGTTGAGCATATGATGATTATCCTCGGTGAGAGGGCAGTGAAGGGAAACGATGTCACTCTGCCTTAAAACTTCGTCCTGTGAAAGAAATTCCACTCCCGGAACCTCCGAAGGATACTTGTCGTAAGCGATCACGTGCATGCCGAAGCCGAGGCATATTTTTGCAAAGGCTTTTCCTATCTTGCCCATTCCTACGATGCCCACGGTCTTATCGTGGAGATTGAAGCCTACCAGTCCGTTGATGCTGAAGTTGAATTCGCGGGTGCGGTTGTAGGCCTTGTGGATGCGTCTGACAGATGTCAGGAGCATGGCCATGGCGTGCTCGGCAACAGCTTCGGGGGAGTAGGCGGGTACACGTACAACATGGATCTTTTTGTAGGCCGCGCGGACATCAACGTTATTGAATCCCGCACAGCGAAGAGCGATGAGCTTTACCCCGTACTCGTTCAGTTTGTCTATGACCTCTTTGGAAAGTTCGTCGTTAACGAACACTATGACCGTATCAAAACCTCTTGCAAGCTCGACGGTTTTGGGGTCAAGCTTTGTGTCAAAGTAGGTGATATCTACGTCCCGGCCCTTGACCTTTTCAAAACTCTCCCTGTCATAAGGCTTTGTATCAAACATTGCAGCTTTTATCATAATCAGCCCTCCTCGTATTATAAATTTAAGTAGTATTTTTAATAAGTTATGTTTCGGGGGTGTTGGAATCTTTGGAAACCCTTCTAACTTGTGAATAATATAACACACCTTCTCTAAAAGGGATGTTGTAAAAACAACGAAAATAAACGAAAATGTCAAAAAATACTGTTGACAAAGAGTAGTCTTTTATTATAATGAACTAAAGTGTTATTGTGCTACAAAAATATCACATTTATTTGCAGAATTAAACAGATTTTAGTAAAAAGAAGGAGAATTATTATGGCAGATAAGAAGATTACAACAGAGACAGAAGTTAAAAAGACAGTTGCCAAGAAGACAACAGCTAAAAAGCCGGCAGCAAAAAAGACTGAAGTAAAAGATACAGTAACCCAAGAAGCAGCAGTAGCAGCACCTAAGGCAGCAAAGTCGGCAGCTAAGGACATTAAGACCAAGATCGCCGTTCAGTTCGGCGGAAAGGGCTATGAAACGGAAGATTTCGTAAAGATGGCCAAGGACGTATGGAAATTCGATCTTAAGAGAGAAGTTGCGGATCTCAAGCAGATCGATCTCTATGTTAAACCCGAAGAGAGCAAGGTTTACTATGTATTTAACGGCAGTGAGCTCGGCTCCTTCGACATCTGATCAAAAAAACATCGCCTCGCGATAATTGCGAGGCGAATTTTTTTGTTGTGTACACTATCAGAACTTTTTGTCGACATGGATATCCATCTGATTGAAGGGGATCTCAATTCCGTTTTCGTTGAAGATGTTATTGATGGATTCCTGCAAGCGCCATTTGGTGTTCCAGTAGTCGGGGGAGTTTACCCAGACTCTGAAGCCCACATTTAAAGAGCTGTCCGCAAATTCGGAAAGGAAGATCACGGGTTCCTTATCCTTTAGAATGGCCTCATCGTTTTCATAAACCTTTGTAAGTATGCTCTTGACCAGAGCTATGTCTGTTCCGTAAGCAACGGGAAGCAGAAGATCGAGTCTTCTTTCGGGCTCATGGGAAACATTGGTTATGGTGCTGTTTGATAAAGTGCCGTTGGGAACAACGATCATCTTGTTGTCGGGAGTTTTCAGGGTTGTGTAGAAAATGTCGATCGAATCGACGGTACCTTCAACTCCGCAGCTTACAATGTAATCACCTACCACATAGGGTTTCAATACAAGGATCAGAACGCCTCCGGCAAAGTTTGAAAGTGAGCCCTGCAGAGCAAGACCGATGGTAAGACCGACAGAACCGAGCACCGCTACTATGGTGGTTGTGGCTATTCCGAAGATCTCAAAGATCGCAAATACCGTCAAGGCATAGAGTCCGATCTTGATCAGGGATAGAAGAAAGCTTTCAACACCTTTCTCGAATTTTGTTTTGTCCATTGCTTTTTTTGCAACATTTACAATAAGGTTTATCAGCTTGCGACAAACTATGTATATGATTATTGCAAAGACTACCTTCAGAAGTCCCGGCGCAACAACATTGATCAGAAAGTCCTGAAGATTGATCAGCCCTGTTTTTGCGTAATTTGCAATGTCCTCACCCATGTCCGCAAGGTCCGGAAGCGGTGTGGGGGAAGGAGTGGCAGTGGACTCGGCAGCCGCATAAAAAAAGGGGTTTGGAAAGAAATTCACTTTTAATCCTCCTTATTCTAAATCTTGTTAATTATTGATTATATCACATAAAGTACATCAAAGGTTGACTTTTTATATGCACTGATGTATTTTACAGGGGAAATGTTGTTTTTGCAACAAAAAATGACACCACAACCCCGTCCCCGGGTATCAAGGAGAAAGACCATGGAAAGAAAATGTTACAGTGAAGCCGCAAAGTGCCTGAATGTCGATGATATGCTGGCAGGCTGCGTGTTGTTCAAAGGGATCAAAAAAGAAGAGATCAATCCGCTGATGAGTTGCATGGGCGGGCAGGTGCTTCATTACAAAAAAGGAGAGTACCTGATCCGGGCAGGCGAACGGATCAAAAGCGCAAGCATATTGCTGAGAGGCAGAGTGATAGTGGAACAGGTGGACTACTGGGGAAACCGCGACATTCTGCAGGAGATCCATCCGGGAGAGCTGTTTGCGGTAAACTATGCGATCCCCGAGGGAGAAGTTGTACCCTCGAATGTGGTGGCTCTTGAGGATTCCTGCGTATTGGAAATGGATGCGGACAGGCTTGTAAAGGTTTGCGACAGAGGCTGCAATTGTCACAACAGCGTGAAGGATAATCTGATCCTGATGCTATCATCGAGAAACAGTGCGCTTACGCGCAAACTTCGCCATGTTTCAAAACGTTCCACAAGGGAAAAACTGATCTCCTACCTTACCGAGGCCTCTGTAGCTGCGGGGAAAAAGGAGTTTGACATACATCTGGACAGACAGCAGCTGGCAGATTATCTTGCCGTGGACAGGAGCGCCATGAGTTCCGAATTGTCCAGGATGAAAAATGAGGGCATGCTGGATTACAGGAAAAATCATTTTATTTTGCATGTAAGGTCGGAGCAGTTGTGATGGACAGGAAACCTAAGTATCGTTCCCTTGACTCTGAAATGAAAAAGCGTTTCGGCACCAAGGTATACAAGATATCACTGGATGCGGGCTGTACCTGCCCCAACAGAGACGGAAAGTGCGGCACGGGAGGGTGCATATTCTGTGCCGACGAGGCATATGCCTGCTTTGACCTTCCGATAGCGGAGCAGCTGAAGGCCGCGAAGGCCAAGGTTGCGGCCAAGATAAAGGGAGAAGGCAGGTATATAGCCTACTTTCAGTCCCATACCAACACCTACGGAGATCTGAACCGCCTGGAAAGGCTGTTCACGGAAGCGATTGCAGATCCTGAGGTTGTGGTGCTGTCCATAGGCACCAGACCGGATTGCATAGACGATAAGGTGATCGCCATGCTGAAGCGTTTGCAAAAGATCAAACCCGTATGGATCGAACTGGGGCTGCAGACAATACATGAGAGAACCGCGGAGCTCATCAATCGTGGCTACAGACTCGAAGTGTTTGAGAAAGCATATGCCTGCCTGAAAGCTGCCGGGATAGAAGTCATCGCGCATGTGATCATAGGTCTTCCGGGGGAGAGTAAGGAGGATGTGACGGAAACGGTAAGATACCTTGCGGGGCTCAAACCGACGCTGGACGGCATTAAGCTGCAGCTTCTGCACGTGCTGAAGGGGACTGCGCTTTATGACATGTATATGAAGGATCCGAAGATCATCCATGAATTTGAACTTGAGGAGTATGTGGAGTTTGTGACGGGGCTCGTGAAGCTTTTGCCGGAGACTACCGTGGTACACAGGCTGACGGGAGACGGACCGAGGAAACTTCTTGTGACTCCGATGTGGACAACCGACAAGAAAAGGGTGCTCAATTCATTTCAAAAGTCCTTGTAGACAAGAAAAAAAAGCGGTGATATAATCCAAGCAGATTAGGTGATAAGCCTGTTAACAACAGACTCTCTTGCCAAATTACGGAGGTAGATATTATGAATAACAGTAAAAGTAATCGCCAAGCCGGGTTCGAAGCGATGGCAAGAGGCAATAAAAAAGCGAATGCCAATCCTGCAATGAACGGCGGTAAAGGTAATGCTAAGGTGAACAGCGGAGCCGTAAACACCAATGTCAAGGGTGGACAGGCGATGCGTCGTCAGGGACAGCGCGGTCAATAAAACGTAAAGTTGAGAGGTTCAATCTTCGAACCTCCCTTTTTTTGATGTACTTTTCGTGATATAATAAGACGATCAACCAAGATGAAGGGAGACATTATGAACGGGCTTAAAGGTCTTGCATCGTTTATTTCGGAGAAGGACAATATCATCATATTCGTATTCGCCGGCATAAACATCTGCATATTTATTGCATCGCTCATTATCAGGGCAATCGGAAATTCGATCCGCTATCCGAAGGGAGAACTGATCACGGGAACCGGCGCCAGAGTGCAGGTTTCAAGAAAGACCGGTAAGGATCTGAGAGGTATAGGACGAACACTTCTCGTACTTTACCAGATATATGCAAATTTAACCGCGGTATTCCCGCTTTTGGGTATCATGGGTACGGTAGCGGCGCTGATCACCGTGGCGGAATCAAGCGATCTGATGGCTAACCTCATGGTGGCTCTTACCACCACGCTGAACGGCGTTATCTGGGCGATCATCTTCAAGTGCCTGGATGCGGTGCTCTCGGCACCCCTCGATTCCTTCCTCGGAGTGGTGGATTCGGTTGAGAATCTGCTGGAGGAAGCGGGAAAGGGCGACATAGAAATAATTGACGATAATGCAAAGGTTGTTTCACCGGTAGCAGGAGAGAAGCATGAAGAAGAGACGAACGCGTGACATTGTCATAGAGCTCACTTCGCTTCTGGACGTGGTAATGATCCTTATCTTTGCGGTAATGATCGAGAACAGTAAGATGGTGAAGGCTTCCGAAGCTGAGGCGGCAGCGGCCAATGAAGCCGTTCTGGAAATGCGGAACGAACTCAATGAGACCGTTCTGGAAATGCAGAACGAGCTCAAAGAGACTGAGGAAGAGATGCAGAACAGGCTCGATGAGGCCGAGGCTGAGAAAAGCCGTATCACCGATGAATTTCTCGGGCAGTTGAAGGACAAGGACAAAGAAATAAAAGAGGCTGAAGAAAAGCTGGGAAAGAGTGATGAAGAGCTTGCCATCGCAAAGCGTAAGCTTGCGGAGGGCGAGGTCGACGAGCTGCTCAACAGGATAGCGAATGCGGAGCGGAAGCTTGAAGGCTATGAGTACCTGAGCAAAATGGTCGCGGTGTACAATGTAGGTGTGGAAAGCATATATGCCGTTGACGATCCGGACAACGAATTGTATCGTATCCTTACATTCGGAAAGGCCGGAACATCCGATGAGGACAGGCTGTTTGAATTCAGGAACAAGGCGGAAAGATCCGAGGGCATAGGGCATATGAATACCTACCTCACAAGTAAGCTTGACGAGGTTTTGAAGGATGAGACCGCAGTTGCATTCGTAATATTCACCTACCATACGATAAATTCCAGAGGCTTGGACAGAGTGGCTGTGGAAGAGGCCCTCAACGAGCTTGTGGATAAATATACCGGAACGGGCTTACGTTATTCGGTAAATATAATAGATGATGAAGATAAAACGGAGGATCGATAAATGAAGAAGCTTTTTAAATTTTTGTTTTTTGTGACTGTACTTACGGTAGTGTTCCTGTTGGGAACCATCTTCGGCGGTGACAAGTGGGGAATCGGCAAGGGCATCGGTCTTGTGGATGAAAACGGAGATGTAACAAAGGATTCCGTATCTCAGTTTGTGGATAACACAAAGGAGAATGTTATCGATGGGACCGAAAAGGTGAAGGATACCATTAACGACAAGAAGGAAGCAATAAACAACACCATTAACACTCCGGCACCGACACCTCATCCCTACGTATCCGCCAAAGAGATCATGATCACCGCGGGAAAGGACAATTACAGCATCTATTCGGAGCCGTGCGATACTCTTGAGGAGCTGGAAAACAAGATCCTTGAGGTTAATGCTGTGAACAAGGATGTAGTTTATGTTGTGGACTTTACCATCGCGTCCGATAAGACAATGAACAAGCTTAAGGAAGTCATTGAAAGGCAGATAAAGGCTAACGGCATAAAGGTCAGATACACTGAAGAGAAATAGACGGGCATATAAAAAAAGGCGTTTTATACGCCCTTTTTTGATGCCGTTTCAACAGCTTCCCCGAACAGCCTGTCGAGCTCCTGCCTTATGGAGAGCATTTCGTTGCGGAGCACCTTGCAAACCTTTCTGTCATAGGTGAAAAGACCATTGGTCTCGTCTTCTATGTCGGAAAGCTGGGTATAGATGCACCCGCATCCACCCGAGGCGATGATCGGAAAGATCATCTCGTCATACATCTTCCTGACCAGAGCAGTAAGCTCTGCGGGAGAGTGGGATATGCCGTAGTTGAAATGATTGTACTTTGAAAAATAATGTTCCGGGATCATATAGGAAAAGCCGCCGCATTCCGAGAGGAGCAGAGGACGTATGCCCGGTGTGAACAAAACGTTGTTGAAGTATTGGTGTCGGCTGTCAAAGTCGCTCTTTTTCTGAACGAACCAGCCGGACGTGGAATCATACAGGCGGGTGCCGTCTTTTTCCTTGAGCTTGTCGAATAGGCTGTCACTGTCAAACTGTCCCCAGCCCTCGTTGAATATGGTGTAAGCCACGACAGAGGGATGGTTATGGAGCTGGCGTAAAGTGCCAAGGCAGTGATTTATAAAGAATTCCCTGCGCTTTTTGGAATGACATTTCCCAACATCCGATTTGTGTTTTGTGGTAATGTTGGGCATAATGGTGTCTCTCAGAAAGTTGTATCTTCCGCTGTTTACCATGTCCTGCATGACAAGTATGCCCAGGGTGTCGCAATAATAATAAAAGATATCCGGCTCGATCTTTATATGCTTTCTCAGGCAGTTAAAGCCCAGCTCCTTGATCCGCAGGATGTCCTTTGCATATTCGCGGGAGGTGGCGGGGGTGAACAGCCCGTCCGGATAATAGCCCTGATCCAAAACCCCGTGAAGATAGACGGGTTTGTTGTTCAGGCATACACGGACTATGCCGTTTATCTCTTTAAGGGCTATCGTTCTTAAACCGAAGTAGGTTTCGATCTCATCCGACCCATAGCATATGCTCATCCTGTAAAGGTACGGGGAGTCGGGAGTCCAGAGGCGCAGCGGTTCTGTCAGGCCCACACTTGCATATGCGTCCTCGAGATTAATGTATTGCCTCTGATCGGAGGATTCCCCGTGCCATATGTGACCACCCGGCAGGTGTATGTCTACGCTGTATTTTTCAATTGATTCGGGCTCGCCTTCCGTAACGATCTTTAAGTATATGCCTTTAAGATCGGGAGTGATCTTGATTCGACGGATGTGATTCTCGGGAACGGGCTCCAGCCATACCGTCTGCCATATGCCGCTTACGGGTGTGTACCACATGCCTCCTCTCGGTATGCGTTGTTTGCCGTAGGGATACTTCTTGGAAAGGAAGTCGAAGGCACGCACCTCGATCAGATTGTCCGCGTACATATTCAGAGCGTCCGTGACATCAAAGGAAAAGGGCAGGTAGCCTCCCTCGTGGGAACCTATGCGTTTATTGTTTATCCAGATCTCGCAGATCTGGTCCACGGCTCCGAAATGGAGAATTATGCGCTTTTCACCCCATTCTGCGGGAATACGGAAGGTCCTTGAATAGAACAGAACATTTGTATTGGCACCTTTATGGCAGGCAAGTGCCGCCTGCGGAGGAAAAGGAACATAGATCGTGTTTGTGTTGAGTTTCCAGACTCCGTTCAGGTTCAGCCAGTCATTACGTCTCATCTGAGGACGGGGATATTCCGTCCAGGTCACGGGGGTGTCCGAGGAGTCGACAAATTCTTTCCATATCCTGGGTTCGATCAGGTCTCCGCTTTCCGTGAAAAGATCAAAATGAGAGGTGCGGATTATCAGATATACCGCCGAAAGAGAAATGAATGCGAGGATGTCTATGACAGCCGCCAAAAGGAAAGTGTTTCTCCCTGAAAAAACGGGGATCTTAAGCAAAAAATAGGAACAGACCGGAGCAAGAGCAACAGCAAGCGATCTTTCCAGATAGCTGAGAAATTGTTTGTGCTTCGGAGTATAGTTGTTTAAAAGGGAAGCGATCACGCTTAATGTACAGTACTGCCCGGTAAATATGAAGAAAAGTGAAATGAGGATCGGGATGAACATTGAGGATACACAAAGCAGCAGACAACCTGACATCTGCAAAGCCAAGGCCGGTATGACGGCGGTGGAAAAGCCCTGCGTATCATAGAGTGAGCCGTAAAAAAAGACAACATCCAGTGCGAGGAAAAGAGCAATACCGATCAGGATGAGACTTTTGTTATAGGTGATCGTGTCGGAGCAAAAGCCGGGTATACCCAAAAAAGCCACGGAACCTGACAGAGAGATCAAAAAAAGGGAGATCGATGTCGTGCCGTTCAGGCCTGAAGAGGATTCTTTGGTAACGGGAGTCTCGGCAAGTTCCTGAAGGCCTCTGAGGCCTATGACCGAAAAAAGTGTGGCAATAGCGCCTGTTACTAAAAATATCGGCTCTTTGCAAAAAAAAGTATTAGCCGAGAATATGATGAGCATGATAAAGCTGTATAAAATTTTTGAACCTAAAGAAGGTTTGTTCACGATCGGCCCCCTGAGAAAATGTGTGAGTATTATATCACATAAGTGTTTTTTTGGGTATGTATTTCTGTTACTCAAACCGTTCTTCTCCATTTCGAATGGGACTTGATGGTTTATTGATACTGTGGTATAATCCACCTTCGGAAAAAATGATACAGAAAGTTTTTATGGTTTTTATATTGAGATAAACCGTAAAAGATGGTATACTTTAGCCATCCTGAGGTGTACGACAACTCCTTGCTATTTTGAACCTACAAAACTTTAAACGGGATTCCTAATTGCGTGACGGATGTCAGGCCGCAACTTCATCGCCGGCCTTCGGATTGGACGAAGATCTTCTTCATTCAATCCGAAGGTCGCCGCAGCGGAAGACAGCAAATCAGGCTGCGGTTACCCACCTGGCATGATGCTAGGAGTCAAAATGCGGGAAACGGCACTTTGGGTTTTTTGTTACTTTCAAAGCGATCATTTTTTTGGTCGCATTTTTTTAATGAAACGTTAATGAGTTTTTTACGAGTTATATAGATATGATAACTTTTATTTTAATCATACAGTTTTACACTGTCGGTAGGTGAGCGTTGGAATGTTGATTTTCAACGGCCGGCCGATTTTTGGAGGGTAAGTTTATGGATATGCCTGAACAGGCATTTGAGAATGCTGTTATTAAAACTTCTCAAAATGCAAAGGACGGTAAAAAAACCGCAAGGCAAATGGTGATCTCGCTCGCATCGTTTTTTATTATTGCGTTTGTTTTGGTTTTTGTAGTCATCTTTGCAAAGGCCTTTTTTGACGGAAAGTTTAAATCGGTCGAATCTTTACAACTGTATATGGAGCAATACGGAGTGTTTGCGCCGGTCATTTTAACGATCATTCAGGCCATGCAGGTCATCATACCGGTTCTTCCGGGCTTTTTCGGCTGTGCGGTTGGATCTGTTATGTTCGGACCGATGGTGGGCTTCATCTGCAATTATCTCGGTATCGGATTGGGCTCCGTGATCGCGTTCTTTCTTGCGAGAAAGTTCGGAAAGCCGCTGATACAGGACCTTTTCCCGTCAGGCAGATACAACAAATGGTCAAACTGGGCATCCAAAAGCAAGTCATATACCGCTTTTCTGTTTATGGCGATGCTACTGCCGCTGTTTCCGGACGATTACCTTTGTTATCTGACGGGTATATCGAAGATGACGGCAAGAAAATTCATATGGATCATAATATTGGGAAAACCTTGGTGCATATTGGCATACAGCCTTGGGTTTTCTTTGATAAAGTAAATGAGGGATCAAAAGGAGAGAAAAATGAACACTAAACACGGACCTTTGGGCTACTACAACTACACGGTCATTCTTACCTATATCGGTATGTTGATCGGATTCATCGGTATTGCATATGCCTTTGAGGGAAACACATGCGCTTCCGTTATCTGTCTGATGGCAGCGGGCTTTTGCGATATGTTTGACGGCGCGGTCGCATCCACAAGAGTACGTACGGTACAGGAAAAAACCTTCGGCATACAGATCGACTCCCTGAGCGATCTCATCTGCTTCGGAGTTTTGCCGGCAGTGATCGTATATCGCATGAGCGTCCACAACAATCTTGTTTTGGCGGTATGCGCATTATATGTGCTTTGTGCCCTGATCAGACTTGCATACTTTAATGTGGACGAGCAGGATCGTCAGAAGACAAGCAATTCTTCAAGAGAACTTTACTATGGTATGCCTGTTACTTTATCGGCTTTGTTCTTCCCAATCGTAAATGCCGCCGCAAGAGCGTTTTCATGGAAGACAAACATTGCTCAGACCGTTACGTTGTTTGTAATGGCAGTACTGTTCCTTACACCTGTTCCGATCAAGAAGCCCAAGCTCATAGGAAAGATATGCGTGTTACTCTGCGGTATCGTTGAAGTGGGCTTTGTGATCATGACATTGGATGGGGTATGATGAACGCTGATTTTTTCTATACAAATGCATTCGGGCGGGGCGTATTGAAGATAATGCTTAAGGCGCATATGTTTAAGCCTGTTGCATGGTATCTTCATACGAAAGCGTCCAAACGCATGATCTCCCGCTATATCCAAAAGAACGGGATAGACATGCGGCCATACGGCGATCGGGTTTACGGCTCCTTCGCCGATTTTTTCGGCAGAAGAAGGGCATATGATTTCTCAACGGACAAGAAAACGTTGATAGCTCCCTGTGACAGTCTTTTGTCGGCTTATGACATTACACCGGAACTGGAAATGCCGATCAAGGGATCACTTTATACAGTTGAGGATCTTGTACCCGACAGAGAGACCGCCGGAAAGTTTAAAGACGGACTGGCTCTTGTTTTCAGGCTTGAAGCCTCGGATTACCATCATTTCTGTTTCTTTGACGACGGAAAGATCCTTAAAACCGGATTTATCCCCGGAAGCCTTCACAGTGTACAGCCCATTGCCCTGAGACATTTTCCGGTGTTCAGGCTTAATCGCAGATGGTGGAGTGTTTTTGAAACGGAGCACTTCGGAACCGCAGTCCAGACAGAGATAGGAGCTATGGCTGTCGGCGGGATCACGTTTGCCGAAGGAAAGGAAAACTTCAGCCGCGGTGAGGAAATGGGTAACTTTGAACTTGCGGGTTCGACAATTGTTGTTTTGCTGACTGCAGAAGTTAAGAGCAGATTAAACATGGATATTGTTGGGGTCAAGACGGGACCCTGTGATCCGAAGGCTGATGAAGTCAGGGTTACGATCGGGTCCGCGATAGGGATTTTAAAAGATGAAGATTAAAAAAGAAACTTTTAACAGATTGTTATTGCTTGCCGGAGCCGCGGGACTGAATTTTGCGGGTTATTTTGCCGGAAGGATCATTGCACACGACTTCAGGCATTTTGATTTTACGACGCCGATCGATGAAATGATCCCGTTCATTCCCTGGACGATCATGATATACTGGTTGGGATACGGGCTTTGGGTGGCAAATTATTGCCTTGGCACTTTTTATGACAAAAGCGGCTATAACCGCGCATTGCTGGCTCACTATATGGGCGAGGTGGTATGTTTCCTCTGCTTTGTATTTCTTCCCACAACGATGACACGTGCGGAGATCGCGGGTACAGGCTTCTTTGATCGCTTGATGATGGGAACCTATACGGTGGACAGTGCGGACAATCTTCTCCCCTCAATCCATTGCTTTGTGAGCTGGATCAGCTGGATAGCGGTCAGAGGTAATGACAGGATTCCAAAGTGGTATCAGGTTTTCTCCTTCATTTTTGCCGCAGCAGTATGTATCTCCACAGTAACGGTAAAGCAACACGTCGTTCTTGACATAGTTACGGGGATAGGACTTGCCGAGCTTTGCTATTTCCTGGCTGGGAAGATCGGAAAAGCATACTTGAATAAAAAACAGGGTAAATAAGATTTTGGAAAGTAAGGGAATTTAAAAAATGAAGAAGATCATTCTAATGCTCTCGGTTGCTGCGCTTGTTGCGCTGGCAGGCTGCGGAGAAGGAAAGGCTGAACCTACACCTTCACCGACGATCACGCCGACACCGACGATCACGCCGACACCGACCAACACGCCGACACCGACCAACACACCTACACCAACGAACACACCAACACCGTCACCGACTCCGTATGTTCACGTCAGCTCAGATGATATATCTTACGGAGACACCTTTATAGTGGAGCTGGTCAATGCCGAAGTTGCCACACAAGAGCTTCTCAATGAAAGTGTATTGAAGTATAACGGTAACGGGGAATACTATGCACACGGTACGGGAAACACCATTATTACCGTTACCGACACCAATGGGAATGTTTATGAGGTTGAGATCCAATCCTTGCCCGTGCAGATGGAGGTGGAGTTAACCTACAGTGACTGGAACGATGATAATATCTCCTATTATGATACGGTGGTTAAAGGAAACTACTACGGAGATATGAAAAACGATCTTCCGAACGGAAACGGAAGTTTTAAGGCTCTTGACGATAGCTTTACATATAAGGGCGGATTTGTCGACGGCTTTTTCCAAGGTTGGGGTTGTATGGAAAAGTTTTCCGGTAAATTGAAAATAAGAGACAGCTGGTTTGAAAAAGGTCTGTTCACGCCCACAGCTTTGGATACGATCAGATTATTTTTTAAAGAAGCATATAACGCGTCCGTGCCTGAAACAAGTTTGAACAACATCTCCATGAATTCAATGTACTTCAATGAGACCAGGGATTTTCTTGACAGTAAGGCAACGATTGCAGATCTGAATGATGTTGAAAAAAGAGTTCAATCGTATTTAGGCGACTTCCATTTAATCAAAGATATAGAACTGTCATATAGTTACGAAGGCGTACTGTTCGGACAGAAAATCAGTCTTCTGGAAGGCTACAGTAACGGACATCATGTCTACGGCATTTATCCGGGAACCAATGAATGGGATGTGGGAGATATTGTTGATATCTACGCATTCCCCATAGGTTTGTTGCTAATGCGAAACGGAGCAACCGGCGGCTTCGAGATCATCACAACCTACATACCTGCGCAAGTATACAAAAAAACAGACGCAGATTTATAATTCACATCAAAAAAAGACCGCGCAGGTCTTTTTTTGATACCTTGGGGACGGGGTTATGGTGTCAAAAAATGACACCATAACCCCGTCCCCGGGGGCTCAATTTCAGGCAGCCACACTTAGCGACGGAATCCGTGTTTTCGTCCGTTTCCGACGCGGGCTTTTAGGTTGCACCCCATGATTCCCGCAAACACTGCTGAGATCGGAGTAACAGGGTCACGTGAAATTTTGTGCATTACCCCCCGCGCGGGAGAATGTGGTGGGAAGAAAAACATGTGAGGACAAAAAATTACCTGTGATGACACCATAACCCCGTCCCCAAGGCTCATTCTTTACATTTATTCTGCGGTGGGATAAAATATTTGGCAGGAATCAAGCGGGAGGGAAACATGAGCCTTCGACCTATATTGGGACCCGCAGGCAGCGGGAAAACAAAAAAGCTGTTTGAAACAGCCATAAAAGAAGCGGAGAAGAATCCGGAGACAACGTATTATTTTCTTGTGCCTGAACAGTTTTCGCTCCGTACACAATATGACCTGCTGTCGGTACATCCGCAGGGAGGCATATTAAACATCGACGTGACCAGCCTTGCAAGGCTTGCAAATGCCGCTTTCGCTAAGCTGTCGGGGATGAAGCACGAGTTTATTCCCGAGATCGGAAAGAGCATGATAATTAAAAAGGTCCTGAACGATAACAGCGAGAAGCTGGTTATGTATGGGAGAAATTCGCGACATACCGGCTTTGTGGCCGAAGCTAAGGCTTTGCTTTCCGAGCTTCTGCAGTACGGGGTTACGGAAGAGGACCTGAAGGATTGTATGGAAAGGGCGGGAAATGAGCCTGTGCTTCAAAGGAAGCTGAAGGATGTGATCACCTTGATCTCAGGTTTCAAGACCTGTCTCGGAGATCGCCTGCTTACGAATGAGAGTATGTATGATGCTTTCGCGGCCATCCTTGAAAAAAGCGGGCTTGCACGGAATGCGGTGTTCATCCTGGACGGCTTTACAGGCTTTACCCCTTCGCAGAACGGCATACTTCGTGAATTTCTGCGCCTCGGAAAAGACGTATGGGTTTCCTTTACGATAGATGAAGCCGCTTCAAAAGCGGTTCTTCCGGAATACGATCTCTATCATATGAGTGCCGAAGCTCTGCGTAAGCTGACCGAGCTTGCGGAGGAAGTGGGTTGCGATGTAAAGGCGCCCGTATATACAAACCATAACAAGTATGAGACCGAGACACTCCACAGGCTGGAACGCGGTCTTTTCAGACACGGAAACAAGAAGGTTCCGGCGGGTGACAGTCTCGTTATTTATAATGCGAGCAACATCGAAGAGGAAACAAAGCGTGCGGCGGCTGAGATAGAGAGGCTTGTAAGAAAAGAGGGCTACCGTTACTCGGACATAGCCATAGTGTGCGGCGATATGGATCTGTACGGTGAACGTATGTGCAATGAACTGGATGTTATCAGAGCACATTATTTCCATGACCGTAAAAAGACTCTTCATGAAAATGAGTGCTCGGGTTTTCTTGAGATCGTTCTTAAACTGATGGAAAAGGGAGCGGACACGGAGCTCCTGATCGCCTATGCAAAGAACAGTCTTTCGGGCATAGTTTATGACGACGCGTGTCTTCTGGAAAACTATTGCGCCGCTTTCGGGACAAAGGGAGGCTCCTTCAGCCGAGAATTCAAAAGGGAGTTTTACGGAAGACAGGACATTTCGCTTGAACATGTGAATGAGGTGAGAAAGCAGATAATGAGCGAACTGTCGGGAATGCTCAAAGTGAAGAAGAACAAGGCACGGGTGTTCTCCGATAAGGTGCTCGCTTTTCTTGAAAAGTTGGGGGTTGAAGAAAAGCTTAAGAAGATAGCGGAGGATTTTGAACAGAAGGAAGAATACCTTAAAGCCAAGGAATATGCGGGGGTATATGAGGCTCTTCGGGAAATTCTGGATCAATCCGTTGAATTTCTCGGGGATGCAGAGATGACTTCATCGGAATACAGGGGACTGATCGAAGCGGGGCTTTCCGAAGCGAAGGTGGGCCTTGTCCCTCACGGCTCCGACAACATAATCATCGGAGATATAGAAAGGACGAGACTCAGCCGCGTAAAGGCGCTGTTCCTTTTGGGAGCCAATGAGAACAAGCTGCCGAAACCCTCGGGCGGTCACGGGATCATAAGCGACAATGACAAGAAAAGTCTGTTGAGCAAGGGCATAGAACTTTCGCCTTCTCATCTCAAAAAGGTGGGAAATGACAAGTTTTATATTTATCTCACTCTTACCAAGCCTACCTCCAGATTGTGGATATCCTACCCTTCTTTAAGCGGAAGCGAGAGAGTTAAGCCCGCGGCGGTATTGAATGAGATCGCAGAGTTATATACGGATCTGAAGCCGATCCGTAGAGAGGATCTGGATCCGGTTACCGGAGTTCTGGAAAACGATCTGGGCCTCAGGATGCTTTTGGCAGAGGAAAGACGGGAAAACGAGCATAGGATCAAGACCACGGATTATGTACCGGAGACCATCTCTGCTGCGGAAGCGGAAGGGCTCTACGGGAAAACGCTCACCGGCAGCATTTCGCGCCTGGAAACCTTTGCAAACTGCCCTTTCAAGCATTTCCTAAGCTACGGTCTGGGAATAGAAAAAAAGGCCAGCTACAGGCTTGAAAGCTCAGATTTCGGTGAGATATCCCATGCTGCCCTGGAAATGTACGGACGGGCCGTCAGAGAAAGCGGAAGGGACTGGGTTTCCATTCCCGATGACGAGAGGGAAAAACTGATCGCCGAGTGTGCTTTCAATGCGGTCAACGATCACAAGAAGGGCGTATTTAAGGACACCTCCAAGAATAAATACATTGCTGACAGGATCAGGGATGTGCTGACCCTGACGGTTGAGATGTTCACCGAGCAGCTTAAGGATACCGACTTCAGACCCTATGCCTTTGAGCAAAAGTTCAAGGTGCCCGGAGACAGGTTTATCCTTAACGGAAAGATAGACCGTATAGATGTATGCGATACGGAGAATCTGAAGGCGGTCAAGGTGGTGGATTACAAATCCGGCAGCCACAGATTTGACCCGGAAAAGCTGTATTACGGTCTTTCATTGCAGCTACCCACCTATCTGAACGTAGCTACGGAGATGATGAGTCCCGGTATCAAAGGCATAGAGGGAATGAAGGCGTCCGAAAGAGTGAAACTGAAGACCCAAAGGCCCGAAGGCTACAGACCTGCGGCTATGTTGTATGATATTATCAACGATCCCGTATTGGATAACACCGGAAAACCGTCGGATGACAGCGAAGAGGTACGGGCAGCGGTCAGGGAAGCGATAAAGAAGGAGTTCAAACCCTCAGGCCTTGTCAATGAGGATCAGACTATCGTAAAAAGTCTCGATCATGCATTCGGAGAACAGGGAGAGGAGATACGCGGCAAAGTTTCTTCTTACAAGATCCCGGTAGAGACCAACACAAAGAAAAACAATTCAAGTGAGCCTCCGGCTTACAGTGCGCACTCGGCCGTAATATCCGAGAAAAACCTGAGGATGCTGATGGAATATGCCGTTGATAAAATGGGATCCGGAGCACGGGAGATCATGGCGGGAAAAACAGCCAAGACACCCGTAAAAGACAAGGACAGCAGTGCATGCAAATATTGTGATTTTAAGAGTGTATGCGGCTTTGATCCAAAAAACGGAGACAAAGAAAAACGGCTTAAGAAGATGGACGGGGAAGAACTGCTGGAGAAGATGACCAAAGGAGAAACGGAAAATGGCTGACATTAAACTTACACCTGCACAGCAACAGGTTGTGGATGCAAGAGACTGTTCTCTTTTGGTGGCCGCGGCTGCGGGCTCCGGAAAAACGGCAGTTCTTGTCAGAAGGATAATAGACAGGATAAGGAGCGGACAGACCTCTCTGGACCGCCTTATTATTGTGACCTTTACCAATGCCGCAGCGGCTGAGATGAAGGAAAGGATCGGAAAGGCACTGAGGGAAGAAGCTGACAAAAACCCGGAGGTAAAAAGGTTTAAAGAGCAACTGGCACTTCTTTCGGAAGCAAAGATATCGACCATAGACAGCTTTTGCAATTCGATAGTCAGGGAGAATTTTCAGGCGTTGGGAATAGATCCCGGCTTTTCGATCATGGAGCCGGTAGAAAACGAGCTCATTATGGCGGATGTGCTCGAAGAACTTTTTGAGGAGGAATATGAGAAGCAGTCGGAGGATTTCATGACCCTTGTGTCTTCTTACGGAGCATACAAGGATGACGACGGCGTAAAAAAGCTGGTCATCGATCTGGCAAGATTTGCGGATAACGAACCGCGTCCCACCGAATGGCTTGAAAACTGCATTTCCGACTTTGACAAGGCTGAGCATCCCGAATTGGTGAAAAACATTCTTTTTGAATACAAGCGGGTCCTGAAGGACATCCTAAAACTCTGCGAACATTGCATAGAGCTCTGTGAAGCCGAAAGCGGGCTGCCTTCCGCAACCAAGAATTTTATCGCGGACAGGGAGATGCTTAAGGAACTTTTAGAAAATTCAGGGGATTTTGACACTGCGGTGAGAGGGATCAATGCCGCTTCTTTGGGAAGGTTTTCTGCGGCAACCAAGCTTTCGGATGAGGAAGCGATACTCAAGGATAAGGTCATGAACATCAGAAACGGCTACAAAAAAGCTCTTAAAGATGTCAGAGACACTTACTTTTTCGATACCCTCGAAAAGGCCGAGGAAACATATGCAAAGACGCGCCCTGCCGTGTCTGCGCTTGTACGCATCACCCTCGAGTTTATGAAAAGGGTTGATGAGACAAAGAGAGAAAAGAGCAGTTTTTCTTTTTCCGATATCGAGCATATGGCATTTAGGATACTGTGCGAGAGGGACAAGGACGGGAATGAAGGCCCCACGGCGGTAGCGAGGGAGCTGGCCAAGGGCTTTGACGAGATAATGATAGACGAGTATCAGGATTCCAGCTACATTCAGGAGTATATGCTTAAAAGCATATCCGGAGAGTACGGGGAAGGGATACCCAACCTTTTTATGGTCGGAGATGTAAAGCAGAGCATTTACAGCTTCCGTCAGGCAAGACCGGAGCTTTTTCAAAAGAAATACGATTATTTTAAAGATGCGGGAGCGCATAGGAAGATAGATCTGTCCGAGAATTTCCGAAGCAGAAAGAGCGTGCTGGATGCGGTAAACGTGCTGCTGGCGCCGGTAATGAAAAAAGATATGACCGAGATAGAGTATGACGGTGCGGCTGCGTTGCATTTCGGTTCGACGGTGTACACCGAGGACGATCCGAAGAATCCTGTGTACAACACCGAGGTGATACTGATCGACAGGGAGCTTTCGGATGGAACGGAGGAAGATGAGACCGATGAAGAAGAGCCTGAAGAAAGCATAGCGGAGGGGAGACCCAATGACATAGAAAGAGAAGCCCTGACGGTAGCAAAGAAGATAAGGGAGATGATAGATTCGGGCTTTCTTGTCTCCGACGGAAAAACCGAAGCGGGAGAAAAAAAGACAAGACCCGTGCGCCCCGGTGATTTTGCGGTGCTAACAAGAAACGGCAAACAGACCACAGAGATATTCGTGAAGCAGTTGAGCAAGCTGAGGCTTCCTGCGGTAGCAGAAACGGGAACGGGTTTCTTTGCGGCGGTGGAGATCAGGAAAACACTTGCTTTTCTCAGGATACTTGATAATCCTTATGATGACATATCTTTTGCAGCGGCGCTCTACTCCCCCTATGCGGAGTTCACCGCTTCGGATCTGGCGGAGCTGAAGATACGTTACGGCAAAACTCAGAAGCAGGGAAAGAAAAAGCTGCTCTATGAATGCCTTCTAACCGCGATGGAAGATGAAGAGGCCAATGATGCGCTCAGCGTAAAGATCCGGGAATTCATGGAGATCCTTTTTTCTATGCGCGCTTTGAATGAGACGCTCACGGTGCATGAACTGATCAAAGCCTTTTATAAAATAACAAATTACAAGAACACGGTCACTTCTCAGCCCGGAGGCGAAAACAGAAGGGGAAACCTCGATCTGCTTGTGATGATCGCGGAGAAATATGAGAAGAGTTCTTTTGCGGGACTTCATGACTTTATCCGTTATATCGATCGACTGAACGAAAATAACAGTGATTTCGGAGAAGCGGACACGGAAGGCACCGGAGATGCGGTGAAGGTTACAACCATGCACAGATCAAAAGGCCTCGAATATCCGATAGTATTTGTATGCCGTCTGTCCAAGGAATTCAATCAAAGGAGTTCGAGAGAGAATGTGATGCTTGATCGGGAACTGGGCATAGGCTCGAACTTTGTGGACAGGAAAAAGAGGATAAAGTCCAAAACTCTAAAACAGGTGTTTTTGCAGAAAAGGGAAAGACAAAAGAGCCTGTCTGAAGAACTCCGCATATTGTACGTTGCTCTGACGCGTGCAAAGGAAAAGCTGTTTATAGTGGCATCGGAGAAGAAACCCGCGGAAGCAATGAAAAAGTGGAATAATACGCTGATCGTGAATGAGAGCCCGACCTATCTGGATCTTAAAGGCAGCAAGAGCTTTATGGATTTTGTGGGAGCAACTCTGTTCAGCGGTCTTTTCGCTGCGGACATAGAAGAACTGGACGAGGGAAAGGAAAAGAATATCACCGTAACACGACATGCGGGAAAGGAAAAATATGCCGCAGGTTTCGGGCTCAGGCTTGTACGATACGATGAGAAGTCCGCCAAGGAGTTGGCCGAGCAGACTCCGGCCGGGAAAACGGAAAGATTTAAGAAGGTGACCGTTAGGAGCTTTACGGATGCGCCGGGAGTCAGAGAGGAGATCAGGGCGCAGAGCGAGTTTGTCTATCCGGGAGAGGAGAAAGCAAAGGCACCCATGCGAGTGTCCGTATCGGCTCTTAAGCATATTGAGATAGAGAACCTCATGAAGCGGGAGGAACGTGAAGAAGAGTTTACACCCTTACTTAAGGGTATGCCCGACGAAAGCGGGAAGGACGGAGTTTCTGCGGGAGCTGCCAGAGGAACCCTTTATCACGAGGTATTTGAAAAGCTTCGCTACGAGGGAGATTACAGCTCGAAGGAAAAAGCAAAACAAAGCGTTCGGGAAGACATAGAGGGACTGATCGCCGAACAGTTTTTGGAAAAAGATATTACTAAAACCGTGTCCGTCAATGATATAGCCGAATTCTGCATGAGCGGTATCGGAAAGAGGATGATCGGGGCGTGCAAGAAGGGAAAACTCAGAAGAGAGCAGCCTTTTGTATACGGTCTTTCTCCCGAGGAATACAGGCATTATTCAAAGACCGAAGAGGAAACCGACATGGTCATGGTGCAGGGTATCATAGATGCCTATATCGATGATGAGGACGGTATAACTCTGGTTGACTATAAGACGGACAAGGTGTACGGAAATGCTGCAGAGGAGCTGGTCACAAAATACAGGGTTCAGCTGGAACTTTATGCAAAAGCGCTGGAAAGGATCACCGGAAAGAAAGTTAAGGAAAAGGTGATCTATTCGGTTTCTGCGGGCATTGACATTTATTTGTAGGTTGCAAAATGGATGACGATCTTATTTTAAAAAGGCTTAAGGATCTTTCCAAGAGATCCTATAACAACAACACTTTCGAGTTCAGTGATTTCCTTACGGTACAGGAGCAGGATGAGCTGGATCTCAATAGATCTGTATTTGCGGGAAGCAGGTTCAGGCTTTTCGGAGGATATAAACTTGCAGAGCGCCGAATGGTGCGTTTCGGGGATGAGGAGGAATTCGGCTACAATGTGGAATTCCCCATCTCCTGCATAGAGATTTCCCCGGTTTCCGAAAAGTTTGCAAAGGCATATACACACAGGGATTTTTTGGGGGCTCTCATGAGTCTCGGACTTGAAAGACGGATATTTGGTGATATAATCGTAAAGGATAAATGCGCTTATCTGTTCTGTGAGGAGCGGTTTGCCTCCTTCATATGCGATAATCTGGTTTCTGTGGGACGGAATCCCGTTCATTGTGAGATATGTTTGTTTCCCGAGGAAAATGTAAAGAAGGAAAGAGAGAAGATATCGGTTCAGGTAAATTCACCGAGAGCCGATGCGGTGGTCGCCAAGGTATGCAGGCTATCCAGAGGAGCGGTGCTGCCGCTGTTTATGCAAAAGCATGTGATACTTAACGGGCAGACGCTGGAAAACAAGGACAAGGCTCTTAAGGAGGGAGACATATTCTCCGTTCGGGGCTACGGCAAATTTGTTGTGGGAGAGAGTACGGGGCTCAGCAGAAAAGGAAAGGAAAACGTAAACATCTACAAATACATGTAGTTTTTGGATTTACAGACAGAGGAATGGCAGAAGAAAAAAGACTCCCGACATCGGGAGAAAAAATGTATAAAAAAATGACGGAAACACCGGTATCCGCGCTTGTGATCACGCTGGGCATACCAACCACCATCAGTATGCTTGTAACGAGTGTATATAATATGGCGGATACTTATTTTGTAAGTGAGGAAGGAAACAGTGCATCCGGTGCGGTTGGAGTGGTCTTCGGTCTTATGGCCGTGATCCAGGCATTCGGATTCATGTTCGGACAAGGCTCGGGAGTTGTGGCTTCCAAAGCGTTGGGGGCAAGAGACCGGGACAGGGCATACAGAAGTGATTCCACCGGCTTTACCCTGGCATTAATGGTGGGAGCGCTGATAAGCATTATCGGACTTGTGTTTTTGGATCCCGTGATGAGGCTTCTCGGAAGTACCGAAACCATTCTTCCCTATGCGAGGGATTATTCGATCTTCATCCTTATCGCCTCGCCGGTGATGTGTGCCAGCTGTGTACTTAACAATATCCTTCGTTTTGAAGGAAAGGCTTTTTATTCCATGATCGGACTCTGCACGGGAGCGGGACTGAACATATTCGGAGACTGGCTTCTTATCCACCGGATGGGAATGGGCGTAAAAGGAGCGGGTATTGCAACCGCGATCTCTCAGTGCATCAGTTTTTGCCTGCTGCTGATCCCGTTCCTTATCGGTAAAAGCGAAGGAAAGCTCAGACTCAGATCCGTTACTCTTACCTTTAAAATGATAGGGGATATATGCAAAACAGGTCTTGCAAGCCTTATAAGGCAAGGCCTTGCCAGTCTGTCCACCATGCTTTTGAACAATTGCGCAAAGAAATACGGAGATGCTGCGGTGGCGGCAATGTCCATAGTCAATCGTGTATGCTTCTTTACTTTTGCGACTGCTCTGGGCATCGGTCAGGGATTTCAGCCCGTATGCTCGTTTAACTTCGGGGCAAAGAGATATGACAGGGTCAGGAAGGCATATACTTTTACGTTCATTGTGGGTGAGATACTTTTGGGAGTTGCGGCGATCGTTGGCTTTTTCCTTTCGGACCGTATCATTGCGATTTTCCGCGACGATCCCGAAGTTGTCCGGATCGGGACAACTGCTCTCGCCGCTCAGTTTATCGGCCAGCTGTTTCAGCCGTTGACGGTTTGTTCAAATATGCTTTTCCAAAGCGTTGGAAAGAGCTTTATGGCAAGCGCGGTATCGGTCTGCAGAAACGGGTTGTGCTTTATACCGGTTTTGCTGCTTCTGACAGCCACGCTGGGACTGCCGGGAGTCCAGTATTCGCAGGCGATAGCGGATGTATTGACATTCTTTGTGGTAGCGCCCTTCGGTCTCAGATATGTTAACGAATTGAAGAAAATGGAACAACAAAAGACAGTGTAAAGAAAAGCCGCAGGTTTGAAACCTGCGGTTGATTTTTTAGAATACATATAACAGATAGCTTATTAAGCCTTCGACAAAAGCCGACACCAAAAGCCCTATTCCGAAGCAGGCGAGATAGGCGGCATAAACCTTCATTTGCCGGATCAGCGCCGTCCAAGTGAAGGATATGGTCTTGTAGTGGATGATGATGGAGGCAAGCCCCACACCCAGCGACCAAAGAACAAGCGCTTTATATTCAGAAGGAGTGAAGATCCCTTTACTTGAAAAGAAAATCAGTGAGAACAACAAAGGGATCAACATTCCGAGTACAGCGACCAAAGTGAACCTGTCACAGATCGCTTCTGCGATCTTCTCGGGATTGTTTCTTACGGAAACAGGACCTTTTGAGGCCTTGGCGAGTGATCTGAACTCACGGAGTTTAAGGGCTACTTCATGATAGTCCTTTTCCTGATAGGTTTTGTAGATCTCGTCCGCAAGATGCTGCAATACATCATTATAGGGATTGGCGGTAAGGTAGTTCTTTTTCTCACCGCAATCATAATACATAAGATAAACCTTTTCGTTAAAGGTGTATGTGATCTTTAAAAATATGCGCTGGAAAACATTTACGCGATACTTAACGATCTTCATTGATTCGGAGTTTGTGTCCAGATCCTCGGTCATTTTGTCAAAGACGGGGCCGGTGTTAAAGGTGGTTTCACGCACGCGGAAATTGAAATCGGCGGTGCTGATGGAATCAATGCGGGTGCTGCTTTCGTAACGTGCTACCGCATGTGTCTCAAACTCGGGCCTGTAGTCGGAAAAGAAAGGGACCATATCTTCCCTGAGCGAGGACATGAAAAGTATATTGTGATCTTCTCTCACAAAGATCTCCGAAGAGACCTCAACTTCATTGATGATCGAGCCTGAGCCTTTACAGGTCGGGCATTTGATCTTGCCTGTTCCGCCGCATCGCTTACAGCCCGTTTCACCGGTACCGTGGCAGACGGGACACGGAATACGGCCTATACCGTCGCAGGATTTACAGAAAACGCGGCCTGTTCCGTCGCAGTCGGGGCAGGGGATGATGTGGCCCTGTTTGGACTTTTCATCGGATTCATCCACAAGTTTTCCCGTTCCGTTACAGGTTGGACAAGGGGTGTTGCCTTCACCTTGACAGTCGGGACAGGGTAGCTCGCCGGTTCCTCCGCATTTAGCACACTCTGTCTTTCCGGAGCCTTCACAGTCGGGGCAGGTGATTATGCCCGAGCCTCCGCAATCGGGGCAGTTTTCGGTAAAGGTGGTCCCGGGAATGGTAAGAACGCGCTTTTCCTCCTTGAAGTAATCCTGAATATCAAATTTAAAATCCCAAACGGAGTATTCCGAAGCAGAGTGCTTATGATCCGTATCCTTCCGGGCTTCTCCGCCGCGGGTGGTTTCATAGATGCTTCTTTGTTCGTAAGAAATAAGATTTTGAACGAAGGTTTCGGGACAGACTTCGATCTTTTGAATGGTCATTTCGCTTTCAAGCTTGCGAAGATAGGGAGTTGAGCCAACGTTAAAAACGGCAGTCATTGCTCTTCTGACTGCCGGCTCGAATTTTTTGCCGTCTCCGGCCATATACATCTCGCCGTTCTTAATACAGGTCTGATTTCCCATGTAACCCCCAAACGATTTTACATAAAACGTTTATATATATTGTAGCGATATTTTGATATTTTTCAAGTCCCAGTGTAACATATCATGTTTTGGGCGGATACTGTTCACCGGTATTCATAACGCTTCCCCCACTTAACCCTTTATTTATTGGACAAAACCACTGAATATTGGTAAGATTAAAAAATGATCAAAGGCCGCTTCACGGCTTAAGATAAGGAGAAGGAAAATGAAAAAAACACCGCAAGACAAGAAGAATCTGATCTTCTATCCCCTGGGAACCGTAGGCAGAGACATGGTCTATGCCATGGTATCCACCTTCCTGTTTACATACGTTTTATTTACCAGGAACCTTACAAAGGCACAGCTTCTGGCCATCACCGGTATCATGGTATTTGCCAGGGTATTTGATGCCTTGAACGACCCTATCATGGGAAACATAATCGAATCGACAAGAAGTAAATGGGGTAAATTTAAGCCGTGGTTGCTTGCGGGGTGTATAACAACAGGCGGTGTTCTGATCACCGTATTCAATTCAAAGCTTCAGGGCTGGCCCTTTATCGTATTGTTCGGATGCATGTATATACTTTATTCCATAACCTATACCATGAGCGACATTTCCTATTGGGGAATGGTTCCCGCTCTTTCATCGGATGCGGACACAAGAAACAGCCTGACCAGCCGTGCGACCCTCTTTGCGGGCATCGGCGGTACGGCAGTGGGTACGCTGGTTCCCATGTTTACCGCGGGTGATATGGCCTTAGGCGGAAACGCTCAGACTGCATATGGTGTCATTGCGATAATCATCGCGATATTGACGCCGCTGTTTGCTCTTTTCACAGTTTTCGGAGTTCAGGAGACGAGAGACGTGAATTCCGAGCCAAAGGTAAGGGTAAGCTTCAAAAAGATAATCTCAACCATCACCGGAAACGATCAGCTCATGTGGATAGCGTTGATCTTTTTGATCCAGCAGGTCGGAAACGGATTGATCGCGGGGGGCATAGGCTCTACCTATCTGTACTTTGAGCTTGGCTACAAGGGCAGCAATTACTCATTGTTCAATACTGTGGGAATGATGGCGACCGCGGTTCTCATGATCACCTATCCCATGATTTCGAGAAAAGTAAAAAGAAAGCCTTTGATGGGCATAATGATGATCATATCCGCAACAGGCTATCTCCTCATGCTCATTTCGGGTCTTTTCCTGCCGACGGGCGTCAAGTTCTGGGGACTCACCATCGGATATATGTTCGGTAACTTCGGTAACTACAGCTACTATCTGATCATGATGATCTCCATCATGAATACGGTGGAATACAACGAGTATAAAAGAGGCACCAGAGACGAGGGCATCATCACATCCCTCCGACCCTTTATCACCAAGATGGCTTCCGCACTTTTCCTTTTGATAACATCCCTGATCTACCTGATCTTTGGTGTTACCGATTTCACGAATGAGATCTCCGATGTGGAGCGCATGGCAAATGCGGGAACCATCGAAGAAGAAGAAAAGGCGGCAAAGATAGCCGATATCCTGAAAGGTGTAACAACCACCGAGACCAACGGTCTTCTCATATGCATGGTATTCATCCCGCTGATCCTTATGTTCCTTTCCTATGTACTCTACAAGAAGAAGTACAAGCTGGATGAGGACGAATTTGACCGCATATGCAAGGAATTGGAAGCCGGGAGGCATGAGATAGGTGAGGGCGGTGATCTGACTATAAAAGAGGAAGAGGTTCGGAATTAATATGCTTAACATATCGGAAGAGATGAAGTCGCTCCTTGAAGGGGTGGACTACACCATATCAAATCTTGCCAATGCTTCGGCATTGATCTATGACTCAATGGAAGGCCTGAACTGGGCGGGATTTTATATCCTCGAGGGAGACAGGCTGTTGCTCGGTCCTTTTCAGGGAAAGATCGCCTGCACCTCAATAAAGGTGGGGAAGGGTGTGTGCGGTACGGCGGTAGCCAAGGACGAGACACTTGTTGTGGACGATGTGCACAGATTCCCCGGGCATATAGCCTGCGATTCCGCTTCCAATTCGGAGATCGTCATTCCACTCCACAAAGCAGGAAGGATCTATGGCGTGCTGGACATAGACAGTACTGTTTTTGCGCGATTTTCAGAGGAGGACAGACGGGAATTGGAGAAATGTGCGGCAATAATTGAGAATTCATTGTAATTTCATTGTTTTTTGGATAAAAACAGGGTAAAATAAAACTTAACTTGGGCGGTAAAACGAATGCTTTCGTTTTATTGCCCTTTTTATTTCACATTATTAAACAGGAGGCCTATGCCATGACCGAAAAAGAATTGTTCTTCGAGGAAAACGATCGTAAGGTGTGCGAGAAACTCACTAAAATATCAGTTTGGCTTACACTTGTTTTTCCTGTCTTGTTCCTGCTCACCACCATTAAGGTATTCAGTATTCCCGTTTCGGCATTGCTGATCCTTACACCCATTGGCTGTATAGGGACCATTGGACCGCGTCTGTTGTACAAGCTGGGTGTTCCCACAAAGGCAATGAAATACATCAGCGTGCTCTCACTGGGATTTGCGGTAATGCTTTTGGGCGGTCAGTGGAGCATAGGCATATACATGACCTACGGACTTGCCATGGCTTTCAGCTGTCTCTTCTTTGATCCGAAATTCACATTGAGGATCTCGATCTTCAGCTTTGTGATGTTGACGATCTCGGTTTATATGCGTTCCATTGAGGTGCCGCAGATCGAAAATCCCACGAATTTCGAGTGGTTCATAGGAAGAATGATAGGCTTTGCAATAGAGCAGGTTGTAATGACATTGGTATTTATCAGTGTGGCAAAGGCTTCAAGATCCGTGCTTGAAAATCTGCATGACAAGGAAAAGATCGGAGAGATCGTAAAAGAGTGCGGACATGCGTCGGGAGAGCTTGTGGACATGATGAATGAGCTGGAAGGCAATATCGGAAGATCGAGGGATGCAAACAAGCTGATCACAGACTCTGCAAAGAATACGGTTAACGGCTGCGAAGAAAGCCGTACTCAGGTTAAATCCATACAGGGCAGCGTCGATGAGATGAATGAACTCATCGTGGGCATATATGACCATACGGGAGACATTACGAAAATATCCGGTGACATATCCGACAGGACCGCGGAAGTGGTGGAGACCATGGATATCGCCGCCGACAGCATGAAAGTGATCGAAGAGACCTCCAACAGGACGGGAGCTTCCATCAACGAGCTTGAAAACGGTGTTCAGGAGATTTTTGGGTTTGTCGATCAGATATCAAGCATATCCGCTCAGACCAACCTGCTTGCCCTTAACGCTTCCATTGAGGCGGCAAGAGCCGGGGAACAGGGTAAAGGTTTTGCGGTGGTTGCGGAAAACGTAAGAGTTCTCGCGGAGAATTCCAAAACCGCTACGGAGGCCATAGCTGCTCTGGTTGATCGTGTAAGGGAAATGCTCAATGAGGTTAAGCATACTAATGAGCAAAATGCTTCAAGTGTTGCGAACGGAATGGAAAAGATAGCCGGAGCAAAGGAGAGGACAGCAACTCTTGATGCCATCAGAGCCGTTTTGAATGAAAAGACCGAAGAGATAAGCAATCGTACTGAGGCTACAAGAAAGCACAGCGAGTTGGTCAAGGAATTGGCTGCTTCACTGGATATGCTTGTTGCCGGTTTCAGCGATCGTGCCAAAGAGATCATGGAAGAAGCGGAAAATGAGGACCGGATCACGGTATCCACAGCCGAAGCATTCGGACGCGTAAAGGTGATCGCCAACGAGCTGGCAGAAGTCAGTCAGGCAACCTCTTGACTTTTAAATGCCGTCAGCGTTATACTATGAAGACCTTGAAAAAGGTTCAATTCATATAAAAACTATCAGTGAGGAAAAGATAAATGAGTAAGATACGTACACGTTATGCACCCAGCCCTACGGGTAAGATGCATGTTGGTAATCTGAGGACGGCTTTGTATGAGTATCTTGTAGCTAAACACGAAGGCGGCGACTTTTTATTCAGAATAGAGGATACGGATCAGGGACGTTTTGTTGAAGGAGCAACGGATCTGATCTACAGAGTGCTGAAGAAAACAGGACTGAATTACGATGAGGGACCGGATAAGGACAAGGGCAACGGACCCTATGTTCAGAGCGAAAGAGTTAAGAGCGGACTTTATATGAAGTACGCAAAGATGCTGGTTGAAAAGGGAGAGGCTTACTACTGCTTCTGCACCAAGGAAAGACTGGACTCTTTGAAAACACCCGTAAATGCGGTATCTGAGGATGATGAGGATTCCAAAGAGGTTAAGGAGATCAGAAAGTATGACAAGCATTGTCTTCATCTTTCAAAGGAAGAGGTTGAGGCAAATCTTAAAGCGGGTATGCCTTTTGTTATCCGTCAGAACATTCCCACCGAGGGAACAACTTCCTTTACGGATGCAAACTACGGTACGATAACCGTAAACAACGAAGATCTTGACGACATGATCCTCATCAAGTCCGACGGTTTCCCTACTTACAATTTTGCTAATGTTGTGGATGATCATCTTATGGGCATCACACATGTTGTCAGAGGAAATGAGTATCTTTCCTCGACACCCAAATATACAAGACTTTACAAAGCTTTCGGATGGCAGGAGCCGATTTACATTCATTGCCCGCTCATCACCAATGAGGAGCATCAGAAGCTGTCCAAGAGAAGCGGACATTCATCTTTTGAGGATCTTGAAGAGCAGGGCTTCCTTCCCGAAGCCATCGTAAACTTCATGGCTCTTCTCGGATGGAGTTCCGGAACCGACAGAGAGATCTTTTCTTTGCAGGAGCTTATCGAGGTGTTTGACTATCATCACATCAACAAGTCTCCTTCGGTGTTTGACATGAACAAGCTCCGCTGGATGAACGGTGAATACATAAAGGCACTTGATGACAAGCGTTACCTTGAATATGCGATCCCTTACATAAAGAAGGTTATCAGCAAGGATCTCGATCTTGAAAAGATCGCAATGCTTGTAAAGACACGTATCGAGACCTTCTGCGATATCGCGGAGAAGATAGATTTCTTCGAGGAGCTTCCCGATTATGATACCGAGATGTATGTACATAAGAAGATGAAGACCACGAAGGAGAGCTCTCTTGAGGTCCTTAAGGAACTGCTTCCAAGGCTTGAGGCTTTGAATGATTATTCCTTTGCAGGGGTTGAGAAAACACTCATGGATTACATTACCGAAAAGGGTATCAAGAACGGTCAGGGACTCTGGCCCATCCGTACCGCGGTCTCCGGAAAGCAGATGACTCCCGGCGGAGCATATGAGATCATGGAGATACTCGGAAAAGAGGAATCTTTGAGAAGAGTCAGAAAGGCCATAGAGCTTCTGGAAAAATAATTGTAAAAAATTCAAAAGACGGGTGCAAAAGCCCGTCTTTTTTGATACAATGGGCAGGCATAATTCTTTTTAATCATAAATGGATCTTAACACAGAACAAAAAAAGGCGGTGGACGTTACATTTGGCCCCGCTGTAGTGCTTGCAGGCCCGGGATCGGGCAAAACAGCCGTAATTACCGAACGTACAATTAAATTGATCAGAGAAGAGGGGATACCTGCGGGAAATATATTGGTGGTTACCTTTACCCGTGCAGCGGCCGAGGAAATGAAGCGGCGTGTTCAAAAAGCCGCGGTGAACGAGGAGGAAAAACAGGTTTCCTTCGGAACCTTTCACAGTATATTTTTCAAGATACTCCGCTTTTCGCTAAATCTTGACGGATCGGCGGTGGTGAGAGAAAGCGATGCACTTCGTTTTCTTGCCTCTATGGCAAGAGAATGCGGTCTTACGGCAGACGGCAACGAAGTGATATCAGAGATCAGGGGAGAGATAGCGAAGGTTAAAAGCGAGGGCGGGCTGAAAACCGGATACAGGCCGATCTCCTGTCCCGGAGATATGTTCGGGAAATTATATGCAGGCTATTCGGACTATCTGAAAAAGAATCGGCAGGTGGACTTTGAAGACATGCTCCTGATGACGGAAAGACTGTTCGAGGAAAGGCCGGAGATTCTGGACATATGGCGTGATAAGTTCCGCTTTATCATGATAGACGAGTTTCAGGACATAAACCGCCTGCAATACAAGCTGATCCGGATGCTGGCAGAACCGGAAAACAATCTTTTTATAGTGGGGGACGACGATCAGGCGATCTACGGCTTTCGGGGCTCAGACCCGAAGATAATGCTGGGGTTTGAGAAGGACTATCCCGATGCGGTGAAGATAGTATTGAACAAGAATTATCGTTCCCAAGAAAGCATATTAAACGCAGCCGGCAATCTGATCGGAAAAAACAGAGACCGATTTCAAAAGAAGATCACGGCAATGAATAAAGGCGGAAGCGGACCGGATATAAGAAGCTTTTCCACGAGCAGGGACGAGAATCTCGGGATCAGCGAGCTGATCGGGGAATACAGGGCCAAAGGCTATGCATGGAAGCAGATGGCAATAATCTATCGTACCAATCGTTTGGCGGAACAGGTGGCATCGGCGCTGGCGGCAGCGGGCATCCCTTTCTCGTTAAAGGGAAATTTTCAAAGCATCTATTCCCACTTTGCTGTACAGGATGTGCTTTCCTACATAAAGCTGGCTCTGGGAGACAGAAAGCGGGAAACCATACTTTCGGTTATCAATCGGCCGAAAAGGTTCATCCCGAGAGATATGTTTTTATCCGAGACCTTTTCATTTGAGGGACTTAAAGCAGCAACGAACGGAAAAGGCAGGCTTTCGGAGACCATCGACAAGCTTGAATACGATCTTGCATATGTTAAGAGAGGCACGCCGTTGTCGGCCATTGTGTACATACGCAAAGGCATAGGCTATGATGACCATTTGCGGGCATATGCCTCCCAAAGGGGAGTGAGGGAAGAGGAATTCTTGAAGGTCCTGGATCAAATGGAAGAGGAAGCTGAGGGGTTCAAGGATTTTGAGGGATGGTTTGAGAATATTACGATGCTGAAGAGCGAATTTGAACGACGCAGGGACATGGAAACAGGTGAGGCAAAGGATGCGGTCACGATCACGACCATGCACGGGGCAAAGGGACTGGAATACGATATTGTGTTCCTGCCCGACGCAAATGAAGGGATCACGCCGTATCAAAAAGCCCTGACAAGAGAGGAAGAGGAGCAGGAAAGAAGGATGTTCTACGTTGCGGTGACCAGAGCGGCTCAAAAGTTGCATGTTTTCAGTGTTCGGAAACTTAACGGGAAAGATGCCGCAGAGTCACGGTTCATAAAAGAAATGCTTGATTTTTCGTAAAACCGGGTGTATATTACCGCACGTTGCAGATAATTTCTTTATAATAAGGAGATAAAATGAACGAGTTAAAACCGAAGCTTTTTGAAATCTTTAAGGATTACAGCGGAAAACAGCTTGTGAAGGATGTGATCGCGGGTATCATCGTCGGTATCATCGCGCTGCCTCTTTCCATCGCACTGGCGATAGCATCGGGAGTGGGCCCCGAGCAGGGCTTATACACGGCTATCGTGGCAGGATTTTTCATCGCGGTATTCGGCGGGAGCAGGGTACAGATAGGTGGACCTACCGCTGCATTTGTCGTTATCATATACGGTATTATCGCCAAGTACGGAACAGGCGGATTGACCGTGGCCACCATTATGGCGGGTCTGATCCTGGTACTGTTCGGTGTTTTTCACTTCGGTTCATTGATCAAATATATTCCCTATACGATCACCTGCGGCTTTACCTGCGGTATTGCCGTAACGTTGTTCGTCGGACAGCTTAAGGACTTTTTCGGCCTGGAAATGGAAAAGGTTCCTTCCGAATTTGTGGAAAAGCTGATCGCCTACGGAAAGGCTGTGGGGACAACAAATCCCGTTGCCCTGGCACTGGGTGTCGGAGCGGTTTTGATCATGCTGATCTGGCCGAAACTTACAAAAAAACTCCCCGGCTTTTTCGGGGCTATCCCGGGTTCACTGCTTGCAATCGTGATAACCACCGTTGTTGCGGCGCTTGCAAAACTTCCCGTCAACACGATCGGAAGCGTTTACGGGGAATTGTCTTCAAAGTTCCCCACTCCTCAGCTTCCCAAAGTTGATTTTGAAATGATACAGGAGCTGATCCGGCCCGCATTCACGATCGCCATTCTTGCGGGCATAGAGAGCCTGCTCTCGGCGGTTGTTTCCGACGGAATGATCGGAGACACTCACAAATCCAATGCGGAGCTTGTGGGACAGGGACTCGGAAACATCTTTTCCGGCCTTTTCGGCGGTATTCCCGCTACGGGCGCAATCGCAAGAACAGCGGCGAACGTTCGAAACGGCGGACGCACTCCCATTGCGGGTATCATGCACTGCGTAACCCTTACGGCGGTATTGATCCTGCTCATGCCCATTGCCTCCTACATACCCATGACGACCCTTGCTGCGGTACTGCTTGTGGTTGCTGCGGGAATGGCTGATTGGAAGGCATTCGGCAGACTTGTGAAAAAAGCCCCCAAGAGTGATGTTATCATTCTGATGGTAACTTTCCTGCTTACCGTCATCTTCGATCTGGTCATCGCCATTGAAGTGGGCGTTGTGCTGGCTGCGCTTTTCTTTATGAAGAGAATGTCGGATACAACGGGTGTCTCGGCATGGAAATATACGGACGATCCCGACGTGACTCCCGGGGAAGCGGAGAAACTTCACGCTCTTCCCCGTTCCATTAAGGTATATGAGATCTCCGGACCTCTTTTCTTCGCAGCTACCGACAGGATACTGAAGATAGGTGTGGATGAAAAAACGAAGATCGTGATCGTAAGAATGCGTGCTGTCACGGCAATTGACGCCTCTGCTCTCAAGACACTTGAGGAATTGGCTCTTTCCATTATGAAGGAGGGGAAAAAGATCGTTTTCTCGCATGTTAATGAGCAACCCTTAAAGGCTATGGAAAAAGCTGGATTTGTAAACATCGTCGGAGAGGAAAACTTTAAGCCCGATATAGTTAAAGCCCTTGAATATGCCGAGAGCATTGCAGGTCAAAAGGATTGACCGGGCATATGCTTTGCGGATTTTTTCTTTACAACGTCACTGTTTTAGCATGTGATAAAATTTTTTAAATTTATTGCATTATTATTCATTTATGGTAAGATATTGAGTTGAATTAATAAAGTGGTAGGGGATTAATTGATATCTCGGCCTTTGGAGGGTTATATGAAAACAATACTGGTCATTGATGATGACAAAATGAACCTTGACCGTGATGAACTGATACTGGGGCAGGAAGGCTTCAATGTTGTTACTGCTCAGTCCGGTATCGAGGGCATATCCGCAATGTGCGAGGGAGGGATCGATCTGGTCCTCCTTGATATAGATATGCCTGAAATCAATGGTATTCAAACTTTAAAAGCAATCAGGGCTCGAGAGGAATTTGCGGATATTCCCGTTGTTTTTCTCACGTCCATAGCAGATTTCGATCATGTTAAGGAAGCCGGCCGACTGGGGGCAGTCGATTATGTCAGAAAGCCCTTTAGAAAGCAGGATCTTGTAGACCGTGTGAATAAGATCCTCGGTTGTTGAGTGAATCGATCTCAAAAGGGGAACGTTTATATGCTACGTTCTCCTTTTTTTTAAGGAAGAGGGTTATGAAGCTGAACAATAGGACAAAAACAAGAAGAAGAACTGCCTTTGTGCTGACGCTGTTACTTACGATTTCGCTGGTTTCGGCGGTTGTTTACTATTCCTTCAGGTCGTTTTACGATCTGGCACAGAAGAAGGAGATCGAGCTCTGCAAAACCACCCTTGAGGAAGAGGCTGCAAAGATAAAAGAAGTCATTTCGGTTGGTACGGATACTGTCCGTACAACTGCAGTTTTCATAGAAAGCAGTATGGAACGGGGAGAAAGCAGCAAGGAGATCGACAAGCTTCTCACCAGTATAACCAAAACCTACAGAGAAGCGGTGGAGTCTGATTTTACCGGAGTTTACGGCCTTTTTGACGGCAAATATATTGACGGTGCGGGATGGATCCCGGACGAGGATTATGTACCTCAAAAACGTCCCTGGTACTGGAATGCCGTTGAGGCTAAAGGTGTTCCTGCTTTTGCACGTCCCTATGTGGATGCGGAGACTATGCAGCAGGTTATTTCCATAAGCGTAATGCTGAAGGACGGAGAGAGTGTTCTTGCCATCGATGTCAAGGCGGAAAAGATACAGGCTGTGATCGATGCGCTCTCAAACAGCTCCGATACCTACGGCCTGATAATGGATTCGGAAGGGTATGTGCTGTTTAACGATGATATCAACTGTAACGGGATGAACATCAGAAACGAAGAAGGAAGAAAGCGTTTCGGCGGTGAAAAGACCGATACTGTCAGAAAAGTAGTCGGTGAATCCAAGCTTGACGGAGAAACGGATCACATATTTTCCGAAATAGACGGTAAAAAGGTTATGGCCTTTGCATATCCGATCTTTTCGAATTGGTATATAGTAATGGTGAAGGACTATGACAGCATTTTCCGACAGGAAATGGAGGTGCTTTACAACAGTATCCTCCTTTCTCTGCTGATCGTGGCGGTTGTCGCTTATTTCTGTACTTCCGTAACGATATCAAGAGGCCGTGTGGAGGATCAGGCCGTTGAGCTTAATGAAAAGGCGTCCGAGCTAAAGAGGGCAAGCACCGAAAAGAGCAAGTTCCTTGCAAACATGTCCCACGAGATCCGGACCCCTATCAATGCGGTTCTCGGAATGAACGAAATGATCCTGAGAGAGAGTACAAACAGTACGATCACAGGCTATTCGGAAAAAATCAGGAGT
This sequence comes from Lachnospiraceae bacterium, assembly GCA_016291655.1. Taxonomy (GTDB): domain Bacteria; phylum Bacillota; class Clostridia; order Lachnospirales; family Lachnospiraceae; genus RGIG3528. The sequence continues at coordinate 116,308 of JAEEYF010000089.1, forward strand.
GCAAGCAAGACACTTCTTTCCATTGTTAACGATGTACTTGATTTTTCAAAGATAGAAGCCGGGGAAATGTCAATAATTCCCGTCGAATACAACACCATGACTTTGCTGCGCGATGCCTACAATGTTGTGGAGCAGAGGGCTGCGGACAAGAAGGTGGAGCTTCGTGTTTTCAACAATACGGTCATGCCTCTCGGCCTTTTCGGTGATGAGACCAGAATACGTCAGATACTCACCAATCTTTTGAACAATGCGATAAAATACACCACCGAAGGTCTCGTCACGGTGGAAATGGATTTCAATAAAGAGGACGAGAACAGCGGAAACCTGTTCATTTCGGTTACGGATACGGGCATAGGCATCTCCGACGAGGACAAGAATAAGCTGTTTGCTTCATATGTCCGCGTAGATCAGAAGAGAAACCGTAATATCGAAGGAACCGGACTGGGGCTTTCCATTACAAAGCAGCTTGTGGCACTGATGGGCGGACGTATCATGCTTGAGAGTGAATACGGCATGGGGTCCAAATTCTCCGTCGAGATCCCTCAGAAGATTACGGACAACACTCCTATGGGAGTGTTCGCGGAAACCCATTCCTTAGACGACAAGAGCTCCGGGAAATACAAGGAAAGCTTCCGTGCACCTGATGCTCAGATCCTTGTGGTTGATGACGTGGACATGAACCTTGAAGTAATGAAGGGGCTTTTGAAGACTACCGGAGTTAAGATCACTACAGCCACCAACGGACTTGACTGCATAGATCTTGCGAAGCAGAACCGTTATGACATCATCTTCATGGATCATCTTATGCCCGATATGGACGGCGTAGAGACCTTTAAGAAACTGAAAAACATCAAGAACTGTATTAATGCCGACACGCCCGTTATTGTTCTTACGGCCAATGCCGTAGCGGGTGCGAAGGAAGAATATATTAAGGAAGGTTTTGCGGATTATCTTTCAAAGCCCGTTCAGGGAGCTGTTTTGGAGGAGATGGTTCATCGTTTCCTGCCCAAGGAAAAGATCGCTTGGGAGGAAAGAGAAGTGGAAAGGCAAACCTTTGTACAAGCACCTGTTTCTTCTGTCGAAGAAGGGAACAAGAAAGCCGATACGGAAAGCAAGCCTGCTTCGGTTAAGACTGCAGCCGAAAAGGCGAAGAATGTTGTCGAAACCAAGGCGTCATTCATAACCTTTAAGAGCGACGGGAATAAGCCTGTCAAGGCGATAAAACGTGTGGGATCGGGCATTAAGAAGCGTTTCTTCGGCAATGATACGGAAATGAACGATATGATGTTCAATGCCTGTGTTATCTTCCTTTTGGTCGGCTGCACCATAACAACGATCACTTCGTGGATCATAGGAAATCCGCTTACCGTTTTTTTGGCTGATGTCGCAAATGTTGTGCTCAGTCTGATCTGTGTTGCTATTATATATATGAAAAAACAGGGCGGAATAGCGACCCCGATAATCCTGTTCATAGCAATTGATATTTCGATCCCGCTCATATTCTTCCGGCACGGAGGACTTGATTCCGCGATCCCGCTTTGGATGGTGCTGGGGCTCGTATTGCCATGGATCCTTACAAGGGGGATCGCGCCCTATGTTCTTTACGGCATTTCCGTCCTGGTCTATGCGGCTGCAATGCTTGTTTCGGAGATTTATCCCGAGACTGTTATCGGAAGGCTGACAGGAACGGAACTGGTGATCCACAGCTCTGTGAGTCTCTTATTTATCACTCTGTTTTTCGGCCTGTTCATTAAGTACCAGTCCATTGCCTTCAACCGGCAGAGAACAGAACTTCTGGAGACCACCAATGAGCTGGAGAGCAGCTTCAAGGAGATCGAGAAGGCAAACAATGCCAAGACCGAGTTCCTTACCAACATGTCTCACGAACTGAGGACACCCATCAATGCGATCCTTGGTTACACCGAGATGATCGCGATAAAAACTGCCGAACCGAAAACTGCGGAATATGCGGCAAACGTCGGTCAGGCGGGACGTAATCTTCTTGCGGTGGTGAGCGATATTCTGGATTACACGGGAATGGGAACCTCTGATTTCGAGATCGAGTTCGTTCCCAGCGAGACGATTCCTTCCATGGTGGATATTATTTCTTACGCACAATACAATGCGGGAAAGAAGAACCTCGCTGTGGAATTTAAAGTCAATCCCGAACTTCCCTCAAAGATCAAGGGGGATTCCATGCGCTATACACAGGTTTGTACAAACCTTGTATCGAACGCGGTCAAATATACCGAAAAGGGTAAGATATCAATCGATATAGACTATGCACCGATACCGGGAACCGACAAGTGCGAGATCACTTTCTCGGTGGAAGATACAGGCATAGGCATTAAGCCCGAGGATATGGAAAGGATCTCCAAGCAGTATCTCAGAGTGGATAAATCCCAAAACGGCAGTAAGCAAGGGGCGGGCATAGGCCTGGCCTTCGCTGTAAGGATCCTTGAGAAGATGGGAACCGAGCTTCATGCCGAGAGCAGATACGGCAGGGGAAGCAGGTTCTGGTTCACGATACGCCCCCATATCATAGATCCTACGCCGGTCGGAGAGATTAATTTCAGCGGAGAGCTGTACAGAAGCCCCAAGGAAGAGAAGATCACCATTGTGGCACCCGATGCGAATGTGCTTGCGGTTGATGATAATGCAATGAATCTCGATCTTTTCGGAAAACTCCTCGAGGATACAAAGATGAAGATCGATTATGCCGAGGACGGACTGGAAGCGGTGGACAAGGCAAAGAGAAAGCATTACGATCTCATATTCATGGACCATATGCTTCCGGTAATGGACGGAATGGAAGCACTCAATGTTTTGAGACGAGAGCATATATGCGATGATACGCCCATTATTGTTCTTACCGCCAACGCAGTTGCGGGCGAAAAGAAAAAGTATCTGGATGCCGGCTTTGATGAGTATCTGTCCAAGCCTGTTGACAGACAGCGCCTGTTAAAGGTGATCTCGGAACATCTGCCCGTCTCGCTTTTCGAGACCTTTGTGACGGAGAAGAACGTTTCTTCAAATGCTTCTGACCGTGAGACGGAGATCATACTGGAAGCAGAGAGAGAGGCGGAAAAGCAGGAGGATGACAGCAGCCTTTCGCAGGAGGATAAAGAGTTCCTTAAGGCAGCGGAATTCCTTGATACGACGACGGGAATGAGCTACTGCTGCGACGATGTGAGCTTTTATAAGAAGATGTTGCAGTCCTATATTACCAACGCAAGAGCGGAGGAGATCAAGCAGGCATATGCCGAAAGAAATTTCGAGAACTACAGGATCTTCGTTCATGCGGTAAAGGGAACATCGCTTACGATCGGAGCAACAACGCTTTCCGAACATATGAAATCCATGGAGTTTGCGTCCAGGGACGGCAAGATCGACTTTGTCGACGAGCATCATGAGGAATATTTAAAGGAATATGAAGAAATGATCGCGAAAATAGAGAAGTTACTGTCAACATAGCAGTGGAGGACTTTCTCCCTTGGTATTACACTCGCAATCCGCTTCGCTCTATTGCTCGTGTGGAGGGGGCGAAAGTATTTTGTGTTACTGTTCACACGATATAAAAGGTCACCGTTTTACAGTGATTGATGCTCGCGCCGCGTGTTCCACGCGGACTTCTGCAACGCAGAAGTTGCCGTTATTAAGCCGTTTCTGGAAAAACGTGTTTTTCCAGAAACGGCTTA
>JAEEYF010000090.1 GCA_016291655.1 Lachnospiraceae bacterium
ACTTCGTCGTTGAGTCCGAGGTTAAGAATTGTGTCCATCATACCGGGCATTGATGCGCGGGCACCTGAACGAACCGAAACAAGAAGAGGATTCTTCTTATCGCCGAACTTCTTACCGTTCAGCTCTTCCATCTTCTTTACACCCTCCATGGCCTGAGCCATGATCTCATCATTGATCTTGCGTCCGTCCTCATAGTACTGAGTACAAGCTTCTGTGGTGATGGTGAAACCCTGGGGTACAGGAAGTCCGATCGAAGACATCTCTGCAAGGTTTGCACCCTTACCGCCAAGAAGATTACGCATGGACATGTCGCCTTCGCTGAACATGTATACCCATTTCTTTGCCATTAATTTTTCCTCCTTAGATTCTTTACTGCAATTTGTTATTTTAACACAGGTATCCGGTAGGTTGTCAACCTGAAATTTAAAATCGTGATAGATTTGTTAACGCCGATATAAATACGGCCTTTGTGGATAATTTTCTTATATGGGATCACCTTAACGAGTCCGTTATTCTAAGTCCAAAGAGTTGTTTCAAACAGGTTTTTCTCGTCCTCGTCGTTCAAAGCCATGTCAGCTCTGCTGACATGAAGTGCCGTCACATAAGCTGTCTCTGCAAACTTGTTTGCAAGAGCGGCTTATGTGGCAGGCAACATATGAAACGCAGTTTCATATGTCTTTGAACATCTTGAACATCTTTGAACACCTTGAACATCTTTGAACACCTGCCCTCGTTAAAACTCCATCTTCTCCTCGAAGTAAGCCTTGAGGTCCTTGATCGCGATCCTCTCCTGCTTCATGGAGTCTCTCTCACGAACGGTTACCATTCCGTCTGTCTCGGATTCGAAATCGTAGGTTACGCAGAACGGTGTTCCGATCTCGTCCTGACGGCGATAGCGCTTACCGATGTTTCCTCTGTCATCGAATTCGCAGTTGTAGTACTTGCTCATCTCTGCATATATCTTCTCAGCGCCCTCGTTCAGTTTCTTGGAAAGCGGAAGTACGCCGATCTTCACGGGTGCAAGTGCGGGATGGAAGTGAAGCACCGTTCTGATGTCGGGAGCTTCTTCCGTTCCGATGTTCTCTTCATCGTAAGCTGCACAGAGGAATGCCAGTGTCACACGGTCCGCACCGAGTGAAGGCTCTACTACATAAGGTATATATCTCTGATTCTTCTCATCATCGAAGTAAGACATATCCTCGCCGGACACGGTCTGATGCTGAGTAAGGTCGTAATCTGTTCTGTCTGCGATCCCCCACAGTTCGCCCCATCCGAAGGGGAAGAGGAACTCTATGTCTGTGGTTCCCTTAGAATAGAAGCAAAGCTCCTCGGGGCTGTGATCGCGGAGACGCATCTCATCTTCCTTGATGCCGAGTGAAAGCAGCCAGTCACGGCAGAAAGCTCTCCAGTACCGGAACCACTCAAGGTCTGTTCCGGGTTCGCAGAAGAACTCAAGTTCCATCTGCTCGAACTCACGTGTTCTGAAGGTGAAGTTTCCCGGTGTGATCTCGTTTCTGAAGGACTTACCGATCTGTCCGATACCGAAGGGAAGCTTCTTTCTCGATGTTCTCTGAACGTTTTTAAAGTTTACGAAAATTCCCTGAGCCGTTTCGGGACGAAGATAAACCGTATTCTTTGCATCCTCGGTAACGCCCTGGAAAGTCTTGAACATAAGGTTAAACTGTCTGATGTCGGTAAAGTTGTGCTTGCCGCAGGTGGGACAGTTAATATGATTGTCTTCGATGAACTGAACCATCTTTTCGTTGGACCAGCCGTCGCAGGAGCCGCCGATATCTATGCCCTTCTCCGCAGCGTAATCTTCGATGAGCTTGTCCGCTCTGAAACGCTCGTGGCATTCCTTACAATCCATAAGAGGATCCGCGAAGCCGCCCAAATGTCCGGACGCAACCCATGTCTGAGGATTCATGAGGATCGCACAGTCAACACCAACGTTGTTGGGGTTCTCCTGAACGAACTTCTTCCACCATGCCTTCTTTACGTTATTCTTAAGTTCAACACCGAGATTACCGTAATCCCATGTGTTCGCAAGTCCACCGTAGATCTCGGAGCCGGGATAAACGAATCCTCTTGACTTAGCGAGCGCTACGATCTTGTCCAATGTTTTTTCAGCCATAATTCTACCTTCCTTTCTTTGATCCTGCGGGCATATAATTACCGAACAGCCCACATTCTTTACTTGCCAAGGCGAATTCAAAAAATAAAAAAATCGCCCCTGACAGAAAAATTTAATCTGTTTAGGGCGAACATAATGTCCGTGGTTCCACCTAAATTCAAAGCATATGCTTTGCTCTTGATTCCCCTTAACGCGGGATACGTCATGCTCCTCACATGAAGCTCCGGGGCGCCGTCCTTCTCGTAAGTGCTAAGCTTTCACCAACCGCTTTTTCTCTGAAACACGCCTAAAAAAGACTTCCCCTTCAACGCTTTTTGGAATTTTATACGAAATCAACATCTGTGTCAAGTTAAATTTCCTAACCCAAAACCGCCTCTTTACTTATAAGTTCTTTAAAGACTTCGCCCCTTTCTTCGAAGTTCTTAAAGTACCCGTATGAAGCCGCCGCGGGTGACAAAACAACGGCCGCTCCCCTTTCGGTCTTTTTCTTCGCCTGTACCACCGCTTCCCTGAGATCCTTGACGAGGATCAGGTTCTTAAGGCTCTCACCGCCGTCCTTAGCCAGTTCTGCAGCTATTCTCTTTCCCGTTTCATACATAAGGATGAAATCAATGTCATTTCTTTCCTTAATAAAGGTTTCAAGAAGAGAGTAATCTATTCCTCTGTCCATTCCGCCGATCAGCAGCGTCTTTACATCGGGTATACTCTTCACAGCGTTAACCGCAGCCTCGGGAATGGTCGAGATGGAATCGTCATAGTATCTGACGCCGTCAAATTCCCCCGCATACTGAAGTCTGTGAGGAAGTCCGCAAAACTCCGACATTCCCTTAAAGACCTTTTCTTCGTCCAGTCCCAACAGATCAACGGCTATCCTTCTTACAAACTCAGCATTCAACCTGTTGTGTTCACCGGGGATCTTTAATGTCAAATCACGATTACACTTTTCCACATTATCCACAATCACCTTGTTGGAAAATGTTTCAAGCTCAGGAACATTTTTGCCCAAAAACGCCGTATCTCCCGCCTTTTGATGGGTTACGATGTTAGCCTTGGCTTTAAAATAGTTTTCCACAGTCTTGTAATAATCCAGGTGCTCCGGATAGAGATTTAAGAACACGGAAATAAAAGGTGCCTTATCGATGTGGCAAAGCTGGTGAGCCGAAAGCTCAAAGACCACAAGTGTGTCCTCCCTTATCTCATCGATATAGTCGAAGCATGGTTTTCCGATGTTTCCCAAAAGGATCGCATCTTTTCCGCAGGCTTTGAGTGCCTCATACATAAGGGAGGAGGTTGTGCTCTTCCCCTTTGTCCCCGTGACGCCTATGGTCCGATCCCCGTATCTGTTCAGGAACAGTTCCGTCTGGGAGGTAAACTTTGGTCTCCTCTCAAGCATAGGGATCCCGGGGCTCTTCAGGATCACATCCCACTTCGATACGTCTATGCCCGAAATGTCTCCTTCGTACACTTCGAGCGCAGAAACCTTACAGTGGTTTTTGATGAATTCCTCGGAAGATTTTCCTTCTCTTCCGTATCCCCATATCAAAATCTTTTGATTTTTCAAAATATCTTTGATTTCCATATTCTATCCGATCATTATATCCTGCAATTTTGCCTGCAGCGTCACTATCCCATTATACTCGTTTATATCGGGTATGTAAGTAGACGAGATCTTCACGTTGTTGCCGTAACCCTTGAACATTTTGTCGCATTCCTCGTAGCCGAAGGTTGCATTTACCTTATCGATAAATGCCGGAATGTCTCCGAAGTAGATAGCGTTGATCCTGCAGCCGGTTGCGTTTGTCAGGTTCAGCCGCAACACGCTTCGGTTCTTTCCGATCACCGCTGCCTTGTCCACCCTGAGATCCTTTTCCGCAAAAAGTGCTCTTTCATTCCCTTTTCCGAAAGGCTCCAGCCTGCGCAGCTCGTCTATCAGTTCAGTTGTAACATTTTCAAAGGGAAGCTTCAAGTCTATCCTGACTTTTTTATAAAAATCTTCGCCGCTCAGCGTGCAATTCTCGTTGATCCTCCGCTGAAACTCCGCCAGCCTGTCCTTCTCCATGCTGAGCCCCGCTGCCATGGGATGACCGCCAAACCTTGTAAACACATCCGCCACCTTTGACATCTCCTCATACATCGAGTAGTTCTCCGTGGAGCGTCCCGAGCCCTTGAGCCCGTCTCCCGCTTCCGCTTCCGTAAGGATAAAGGTCGGCCGTGCATATGCCTCGCGGACCCTTCCCGCGATTATCCCCACAACGCTTTCATGACAGCCGGAAAGGTTTACGACTATGACCTTGTCAAGGTAGTTTTCCCAGTTACTGTCGCCTGCCGCTTCAGCCCTTCTTTTTGCAACCGTTTCCACGATCATGCATGCTCTGTCGGCTCCGTTTTCCGTCATCGCCTTTCTCGCATTGTTCAGTTCGACCAGTTCCGCCGCCATCCCGGCAGCTTCCCCTTCATTTTCCGAAAGCAGAAGCTCCAGTGCCCGTTCAGCCGTGTCCAGTCTTCCCGACGCATTTAGACACGGTCCTATCACAAAGCCTATGTGATACACGCTGAGAGACGCTGCTTCCAGGTTATTGGCCCGAATGAGCGCCAATAGTCCGGTATCCCTTGTTTTTCTGAGTTCCGCAAGCCCCAGAGTCACGATGACTCTGTTCTCGTCCTTAAGCTCCATCACATCGCAAAGGGTTGCCATTGCCGCATAAGGAAGCAAGGGAGTAAGATCTGCTCCCATACACTGCATAACCTTCATTGCAACTACACAGCCGCAGAAGCCTGTGAAAGGGCTTGTTTCACTTTCCTGCTTGGGATTTACCACCACATCCGCCGGAGGGATGACCTGTTTTCCGTCCTTTACAGGAACCTCATGGTGATCGGTGAGTACCACCGTCATGCCCTGCTGCCTTGCATAGGCTATGGTGTCATATTCCGCTATACCGTTATCACAGGTAAGTATCAGCTCAACGCCGTCAGCTATCGCCTCGTCCACGATGTTCCTGTTGATCCCGTATCCGTCCGCTATCCTGTCCGGTATCCTGTAGGTCACCCTCGCGCCTTTTTCACTCAACACCTTGTACAAAACATAGGTGGAAGTGATACCGTCCACATCGTAGTCGCCCACTATGCGTATGCTTTTGTTTGCCTCGGCCGCAGCTGCAAGGATTTCCGCCGCCTTCTGTGCATTCTTTAAAAGAGAAGGTTCCCTTAAACCACAAACAGAGGGATGCATATATACATCCCTCTTGTCTTTTGTGTCAAGATCGCGGTTCAGGAGCACGCGCGCAACGATCTCGCTCACGCCCTGTTCCTTTGCCACTGCTTTAATATCACCTTTTTTATTGATTATTACCCATTTCTGTTTCATCAGTCTTTTCGTCCGCTATTTTTGCAGCTTCCGCCGCTTTTACTCTTTTGCTCTTCTTTATGATAAAGAATACCGCAAGCGCACCCAGACCGCATACAAAGATAATGTTTACGATATAAGACAAGAACCAGACGATGAATGCCTGAATGCCGTCCCAGATGTTAAGCATATTATCCTTGAAGCCGGTAATGATCCTCTGCCCCAGTGTTTTGGGCTCTTCCTTGATCGTCGCGATCCTTTCGACCTCTCTTACATAGACCGTAAGTGTGCTGTAGGCTATCTTGTTATCATATGTTCGCTGTCTGGATTTGTAGGATTCCAGCTGGAAATTGACTTCCGAAAGTCTCTCCTCAAGTCTGATGATATCCTCCAGATAAGCTGCTTTTTCAAGCAGACCGAGAAGTGTTTCCTGCTCGGTCGTAAGTGTTTTTATCCTGCTCTCGATGTCCACATAATCAAGAGTAACGTCTGTCTCATTATACTTGGAATTGGTTACGGTGCCAAGCTCTCCGATGCTGTCCATCAAAGCATTGATCTTGTCTTCCGGAACACGGATAACATATGTTGCGCGTCTCTCGGAATTCTGGTAAAGATTGTTTCCCGAAACGTCAGCGTCCTGCATATAGCAATCATACTCTTCGATCTTTTTCATGAGACTGTTTACAAAGTCATCAAAGGTACGTGTCTGAACATCCAGCGTCGCTGTCTTTATAACCTTTCTGGAAACCGTATCCTGACTCTGAACTGATTGCGATTTGCCCTGATAGTTGCCGCCGTTTTCCTTGTAACCGGCTTCCATAGCCATATCGGCACTTGGCATGACTACCGATCTTGAATAGTTCCCTTCAAATCCGTCATAATACATATCGGCTTTGTTAACATTGGACGGTTCATTCTTGCTTCCGCAGCCTGCCGCCAAAACGCATCCTGCCAATACCAATGTGGGTATAAGATATCTTTTTTTCATAATAGACCTCCTGATCAAAATTGTTGGGTTTCCTTTTTCCCTGTCTACCTTATATACCGCAAAACATCGACCCGGGTTTCAGAATGATCGGAGTATTTAACAAATATCAAAAGTTCTCTTCTTCTTTAGTCAGGAAATACTCCTGCTCGTACTCGGTGCGAGAGTTCCAAAACATCCAGGTTTTAACCCCCGCATCGTAACAGGCATCAACCTGCTTCCGCACATCGGTAAAGTCATATGAAAATGCCTGCAGCCAGGGTCTGCAGACCGCGGAATACCCTCCGTTTGCTTCTCTGACCGCCTCCAGCTTTTTTTCCGAATTCTTCATTTCCAAAAGTATAAGCTCATAAGGATGACCGTTCACGTTCTCGATCCCTCTGAAATTACGGCTGTAATGTGAGGGATAGACCATCGGGCATATAAAATCAAGATACTTTGACAATTCCTTATAATCCTGTCCAAGATTTGCACTGTCCAGGTCGGAATCTATGGTGATCCCGTAAACGCAGCCGCTCACATATACCCCGAGGGGTTTAAGCCTGTTGCAGGCATATTTTGTGAATTTCGCTATCTGCTCGGTGCGTGAAGGCACTGCCTCCTCCTCACACCCATAGTCAAAATTCACGCTTGCCACTCCCGCGGGCATACGCATGTAATCGAAACATATCTCATCAAAGCCGTCCTTTGCGGCCCGGACTGCTATGTCCGCGATAAACTTCATGACATCCTTCTTGTAGAAATTCAGCCACACATAGTTGTACCCGTCCGTATAGAACTCTCCGGTATCCTTTTTTAGGATCCAGTCGGGATGCTTTTCCGCGATCTTTGACTCCGAAAGGATATCATCCTTGAAGCATACGATCCTCGCTATGCAGTATATGCCCCTTTTGTGAAGATCCTCCAGGAGAGAGGGCATATCCTCAAAAAAATAAGCACTTCCGGAAGGTGCGATGATCCCCAGTTCCTTTGCAGTTTCGCAGTCCATATCATAGGTGATGTATCCGTTGTCGTCTCTAACGTCTATGATCACCGCATTCAGTTCCGTAAAGCCCGCAAGCCAGGTAACCGTGTCATAGCACCTGTTACTCATATGCGCGGCATAGGCACCCTTCACTCTGAAAGGCCTTTCTTCCGTATAGCGGGAGCAGTCAAATCCCGCTTTTTTAAGATTTACAAGGGGAGATCTGAAATCCTCGAAGTCCGCAAGATAAGGCGAATCGAAATCAGGGTCGACGAAAGGCGTCGGTCCCGGAGTCACTGTGGGAGTGGCGGTTGACGCCGGCTGAAGCGCTTCGGTGGGTGACGGGGTGGTCCTGTTTACCTCAAACCCGAAAAGACTGCTGAGTTTCGCGGCATTATCTCCGTTCTCAAGCAGTCCTTTTGTGAATCTGTAAACAGAAACTCCGAACACCGACAGGAAAATGATCAGAAGCATCCTAAAGATCGCGTGTCCGCGGCCTCTATGCCTTTTTCTCCCTCTCCGATCCCGGCTTTCTTCATTTTGTTCCTTATCATCGAACATATGATCTACTTTCCGCAGCAGAATTTGTATTTCTTACCCGAACCGCAAGGGCAGGGGTCGTTTCTTCCGGGCTTTTTGCCGACTACAACGGTGCCGGACTTCTTCTGCTCTTTGTAAAGCTCTTTTCTCTTTTCTTCGGTCAAAAGCTTATCCCACTGGGGAAGACCGTAAAGCCAGTCAGCCTTCGCTTCGACCATGTTGTAGTAAAGCTTTTCCTTGTCATACTTAAGGGAAACCTCTGTATTCTCATCCATCTCTTCAATGGGGTTTGCCGTAACAAGGCTGTCATTGATGCCGTCAAGGAAGCCTACGAAAATGTTAAGGTCGCACTTGAAGCTCTTTGCAAGCTCCGCAACAGTTCCCTTGTACTCTTTTTTGGGATGAGAAAGGATCTCTTCATAGATACCCTTTTCAATGTTGAAGTAGTTGCCCCAGAAAAGCTTTCCTTCCTTTGTATTCATATCCTTTCCGTATGCGCCTTCGCGCCAGGTTTCAAGTAAAGTAGCCATCTTAATTCTCCTTTATATTGTATTTTTCTTCGATCTCTTTGGCTATATCCTCAGGTGCCTCGCCCTGCTTGATACGCTTTTTGTATTTTCTCATCTCAGACATGCTGATATTCTTGTCGTCATCCTTGTGAACTCTCTTGTACACGGCAAGAAATATCCAAAGAACGATCGGTACGATCATGGTCAACATCAGCGATCCGAAGAACATCCCCTTGGTTGCCGGCGTAGAAAGGATCGCGCATATCATTGTGGCAATATACATTCCGATCAGCAAAACCACCACAGCCAGTGAAATTATTCTTTTAGCCATTTCATCCACTCCTTCATATTTTTTTCGAATCCCTGTTCCGACAATTCCACAAAGTGAGTGTCTTTCAGGCTTTCAGGCATATATTCCTGCCCCGAATAATGCTTCGGATATTCGTGCGAATACATATATCCGATGCCCCGTCCAAGCTTGGACGAGCCTCCGTAATGAGCATCCTGCAGATAGGGAGGAATGGGCTCCGTTTTATTGTTTTTCACATGCTCCAGGGCATCATCCACGGCGCATATGCTTGAATTGCTCTTGGGTGCGCAGGCCACATAGATCGCCGCCTGTGCAAGGATTATACGTGCTTCGGGCATTCCCAGCCTCTCTACCGCCAGCGCTGCGCTCGTGGCAACAACCAACGCCTGAGGATCCGCATTCGAAACGTCCTCCGACGCGCATATCATTATCCTTCGGGCAATGAACGCCGGTTCCTCACCCGCTGCCAGCATCCTTGCGAGATAGTAGACAGCCGCATCGGGATTTGAGCCCCGCATGCTCTTTATGAACGCGGAGATCGTATCATAGTGATTGTCCCCGACCTTGTCATATTTAAGCACTCTCTTCTGTATGCACTCTTCCGCCACCTTGATGTCAATGTGGATCTTGCCGTCCGCTCCCCGCTCCGTTGTGAGAACTCCCAGCTCGATCGCATTGATCGCGGATCGCGCATCACCGTTTGCCATGTCCGCTATAAAATCCAGTGCCTCTTCATCCGCTTCGACATGAAACGAACCCATGCCACGATCCTTGTCGGTCAGAGCCCTTTTCAGCAGTCCCTTGATATCCTCCGTTGACAGAGGTTTGAGTTCAAAAATTATGGATCTGGAGATCAAAGCACCGTTCACCTCGAAGTAAGGATTCTCGGTGGTGGCTCCGATCAATATGACCGTTCCGTCCTCAACAAAAGGTAACAGGTAGTCCTGTTGTCCCTTGTTAAAGCGATGTATCTCGTCCACGAAAAGAATGGTCTTTTTCCCATACTGTCCGTATCTGGCCTTCGCTTCTTCTATGACCTCTTCCATATCCTTTTTGCCTGCGGAGGTGGCATTGATCTGCTTGAATTCCGCACTGGTTGTGTTGGCGATCACCTTTGCGAGGGTGGTCTTTCCCGTTCCGGGAGGTCCGTAGAATATGATCGAGGAAAGCTTGTCAGCCTTTATCGCTCTGTACAATAGCTTGTCCTTGCCAACTATATGCTGTTGTCCCACGACCTCGTCCAATGTACGGGGTCTGATCCTGGCGGCAAGAGGAGCTTCCTTTTCCCTGTTTGTATCCGCCATAAATTGAAAAATATCCATAATTCAACTTCTTTTACTACTGAACACAGCCTATGATCTCGTTAATGTCCTTAACGCCCTGCTTCTCGCACCAGGCTTTCAGTCCCTCGATCACATCGAGAGTTGCTCTCGGATTGAAGAAGTTCGCCGTTCCGACGGAAACCATGCTTGCTCCCGCCATCATGAACTCCAGCGCATCCTCTGCGTTCTGTATGCCTCCCATTCCTATGATGGGGAGCTTCACCGCCTTGTGCACTTCATAAACCATCCTTACCGCAACGGGCTTCACGGCAGGACCGCTCATTCCTCCCGTCCTGTTGGCAAGAAGGAAACGGCGACGGTTAATGTCTATCTTCATTCCCGTAAGCGTATTGATGAGGGAAACGCCGTCCGCTCCCCCCGCTTCAACAGCACGGGCCATATCCGCTATGCTTGTTACATTTGGAGAGAGCTTCATGATCACAGGCTGCTTTGCCACCGCCTTGATCCTTCTCGTGATCTCTTCCGCAGTATGCGGATCGGTGCCGAAGGCTATGCCTCCCTGCTTTACGTTCGGGCAGGAGATGTTGATCTCCAATGCATCTACGGGCTGATCCTTAAGCCTTTCCACGACCTCCAGATACTCCTCTGCAGCATGTCCGCATACATTCACTATGATCCTGGTATCATGTTTCTTAAGGAAGGGAATGTCGCGCTCGATAAAAAGGTCTATGCCCGGATTCTGCAAGCCAATGGCGTTCAGCATACCGCCGTACACCTCCGCCACTCTCGGGGTGGGATTACCCTCCCATGGCACATTTGCCACGCCCTTTGTCGTAACGGCGCCCAGGCGGTTCAGGTCAACGAACTCCGAGTACTCCATGCCCGATCCGAAGGTTCCGGATGCAACGGTCACGGGGTTTTGGAACTCTATGCCCAGCATATTTATCTTCATGTTTACGTCTTTCATTTTCATCTCCAAAAAAATCCTTGCGATCCGTTAGAGTATAGCAAAGAACGCAATGGAAATCAAGGAAGGAAAATCATTTTACAGGACTTGGTCAGGACTCATTTGTTCCAAACATTTTTATTTTTCATCCGCTTTTTTGACTTGTACCCGAATTATGTTTATGTTAGAATGAGCGGCGAATGAAAAATATGTCTTACAGACACAGTCAATCAATAAGGAGATTATTATGGCAAATCCGATCGTAACCATTAAAATGGAAAACGGCGATCTGATCAAGGTTGAACTCTTTCCCGAGATCGCTCCCAATACCGTAAACAACTTTATTTCACTTGTAAACAGGGGCTACTACAACGGCCTCATCTTCCACCGTGTCATCCCCGGCTTCATGATCCAGGGCGGATGTCCCGACGGCACCGGAATGGGCGGCCCCGGCTACTCCATCAAGGGTGAGTTCGCGCAGAACGGCTTTAAGAATGACCTGAAGCACACACGCGGCGTTATTTCCATGGCTCGTGCAATGCATCCCGATTCTGCGGGCAGCCAGTTCTTCATTATGCACGCCGATGCTCCCCATCTTGACGGCGGCTATGCTGCATTCGGTAAAGTAACGGAAGGCCTCGAGGCCGTTGACCGCATCGCATCCGTGGACACAGACTGGAACGATCATCCCACTCTCACCCAGAGAATGGAAACAGTTACAGTTGAAACCTTCGGTGTAAACTACGACGCCCCCAAGACTGTAAAAGAAAGATAAATCATGGCTAAGATCAACTCTATAAAAGAAATATCAAAAGGTATATTTGACATGGTGCTTCTCGCACCCGAGGTCGCAACGAGCGCAAAAGCCGGACAGTTTGTAAACTTGTATTTAAACGACACTTCAAAGCTTCTTCCACGCCCCATCAGCATCTGCGGCTTCGATGCCTTTGCAGGCACTGTACGCCTCGTGTTCAGAGTTGTTGGCAAGGGAACGGAGGAGCTTTCCGAAATGTCGGAAGGTGATGAGATCAAGGTTCTTGGTCCTCTCGGAAACGGCTTCTTTGAGGTTCCCGAAAAAAACGCCTTCCTCTTTGGCGGCGGCATCGGAATCCCTCCCATGCTGGGACTTGCAAAAAAGCTTCATTCTGAAGGCAAAAAAGTCACTGCGATCCTCGGCTATCGTGATTCCGAAACCTTCCTTGCGGATGAATTCAAGGCTTTCGCCGATGTCATCATCGCAACAGACGACGGAAGCGTCGGTTTCCACGGCAATGTAGTGGATGCGGCAAAAGCTTGTGTCAATGAAGTCTCCCTGTCTCTCGACGACACTTGCCTCTATGCCTGTGGACCTCTCCCCATGCTCCGCGGTGTCAAGGCATTTGCAGCAACCCACAACGTTCCCGCCCAGCTCTCTATGGAAGAGCGCATGGCCTGCGGCGTCGGTGCATGCCTCGCCTGTGTGTGCAAATCAACTAAAGTCGATCATCACTCAAACGTCAAGAACAAGCGCGTCTGCAAGGACGGCCCGGTGTTCATGGCAGAAGATATAGAGCTTTAATTGAAATAATGGATTCCGGGGACGGAGTCCATTATCTAAAACCATATCGCGATTAATCCCAATCGGAGTCCCATGGTTCCAAACAAAAAAACAGTGGCTAAAAAACACATTGTCGTGCTTTTTAGCCACCATTTTTGCCTCAAAACAGAATTCAGAACATAAAAGCTATTTACAGGCTCTTCTCCAGTTTTTCTATCATCTCATCCACATGCTTCTTCTCTGCGATAAGGGGAGGAAGGAAGCGGATGACGTTTGCTCCGGCTGCGATCGTGATAAGGCCGTTGTCCATGCCGCGTTTCACCGTGTCGTGAACATCATTCTTGAATTCAAGGCCCTGCATCATCTTCATGCCGCGGTGGTCAACCACAATGTCGGAATGCTTCTTCGCAAACTCTTCAAGTTTTTCCCAAAGATAGTCACCTACAACATTGGCATTTTCAAGGAGATTCTTTTCCTCAAAGATGTCAAACACCTTGCTGACTGCAGCACAGACAAACGGATTGCCGCCATAGGTCGAACCGTGGTCTCCGGGCACAAGGGCCGTTGCCACCCTTTCCTTTGCGCCGAAAGCGCCTACAGGCACTCCGCTGCCCAGCCCCTTTGCGCAGGTCACTATGTCGGGAGTTACTCCCAGTGACTGATAGGCAAACATCTTTCCCGTGCGTCCCATTCCGCACTGAACTTCATCTAAAATGAGAAGAATGTCTTTCTCGTCACAGAGCTTACGGACTCCCTTTAAGAACTCGCAGGTAGCGGGATGAATACCGCCCTCCCCCTGTAAGGTTTCCATGATGATCGCGGCGGTCTTATCAGTCACCAGATCCTTAACGCTCTGAAGATCATTGTACTCGGCAAACTTCACATTCCCGATCAAGGGTTCAAAGGGTATCCGATAGCTCTCTGTACCCGTCACAGCCACAGCTCCCATGGTACGTCCGTGGAAGGAATGGTTCATCGCGATGATCTCGCTGTCCGCCTTCTTTTTCTTGTTGTAATAGTACTTTCTGGCAAGCTTAATGGCTCCTTCAACAGCTTCCGTACCGCTGTTTGTAAAGAACACCCTGTCCATGCCCGAAGCCTTGGTGAACTTTTCGGCCGCAAGGGTGGAAGGAACATTGTAATAGTAGTTGGAAGTGTGGGTGAGCTTCCCGATCTGCTCGATAAGAGCCGCATTGTAATCGGGATTGTTGTAGCCGATGGCAAACACTCCTATTCCCGCAGCAAAATCAAGATACTCTTTGCCATCGTTATCGTAAAGATACATGCCCTCTCCGTGATCCAGCACAAGAGGATATCTTCCGTATGTATGCATAAGAACCTTTTCGGCCCTCTCCATCACTTCATTGGTTTCCATAATTTTCTCCTTTTACAAAAATGAACCGCTAACCCCGTCCCCAAGGGCTCCCCAAGGGCTCAAAAAATGATACCATAACCCCGTCCCCGGGGTTCATTTATAGATCGCGGTTCCGATGCCCTTGTCGGTGAAGAACTCGAGAAGCAGGCAATGTGCCATTCTTCCGTCAAGGATGTGTACAGAGCCTACGCCCTGTTCGATAGCTTCGATGCAATTGTTTATCTTGGGAAGCATGCCGCCTCCGATGTTACCGTTTTCCACCAGACTTTGGGCTTCTGCCACCGATAATCTGGATATTAAGGTGCTCTTGTCCTTGGGGTCTCTGCAGACTCCCTCTATGTCCGTAAGGAAGGTGAGCTTCTCTGCGCCCAGAGCCTCTGCCAGAGCACAAGCCGCGTCGTCCGCGTTGATATTGTATGCCTGGAAATTATCGTCAAGACCGATGGGTGCGACCACAGGTACAAAATCCTGCTCGATAAGGGAAGTGATAAGGGACGGATCCACATGATCCACATCGCCCACAAAGCCTATGTCCTGTCCGTCCACCGTTGCTCTCTTTACATGAAGGGTGCAGCCGTCCTTACCGCATATGCCCGCGCTCTTGATCCCGAGCTGTTCCATGAACTGCACAAGATTCTTGTTCACCTTGTTCAGCACCATTTCAGCAACTTCCATAGTCTCCGCATCGGTAACGCGCTTGCCTGCCACAAAAACAGGCTCCTTGCCCAGCAAGCCGACCCACTTGGAGATCTCCTTGCCGCCACCGTGTACGATAACCGGCTTCATGCCCACGAGTTTAAGAAGAGCAACATCCTTGATAACATTTTTCTGGATCTCGGGATCCACCATTGCCGAGCCGCCGTATTTTACAACGACGATCTTCCCGCTGAATTTTTGAATGTACGGGAGTGCCTCGATCAGCACGTCCGCACGATTGATCCCTGAGAGATATGAGTATTCCATTTCTTTTTTCCTTTACAATACAAAATATGTGCTCGGATCCGTGAAGCTTCAGCTTCTGTAATCCGCATTGATCTTTACGTAATCGTAGGTCAGATCGCAGCCCCATGCCGTGGCGGAAGCATTGCCCTCATGCATATCGCAAAGCGCCGTTACTTCCTTGCCGGAAAGGATCTTTGTGGCAAGCTCCTCGTCAAAATCCAACGGAACTCCGTTCTCAACCAGCTGTTCGCTGCCGTTTTCACTGCTTACCGTAATGTCAACCCTGTAGGGATCGAAATCCGCTCCCGAATAGCCGAGAGCACACATGATCCTGCCCACATTCGCGTCGTTACCGTAAACCGCTGCCTTTGTAAGACTGCTCTTTATGACCGAAAGTGCCAAAGTCTTTGCCTTGGCAACATCATTAACGTTTACGACCTTCACTTCAAAAAGTTTTGTGGCTCCCTCACCGTCTGCGGCAATGCTCTTTGCCATGAACAATGTCACTCCGCGGAGCGCCTCCTTGAAAATCGCATATTCTTCGCTGTTCTCATCCGTGATCTTTTTGTTTCCCGCAAGACCGTTTGCAAGAAGCATTACGGAGTCGTTTGTGGAAGTGTCTCCGTCAACCGAAACCATATTGAACGTATCCTCAATGTCCTCACGAAGAGCCTTGAGAAGAAGTTTTTTATCTACGGCCGCATCCGTTGTGATAAAAGCAAGCATGGTGCACATATTGGGATGTATCATACCCGAGCCCTTGCACATGCCTCCGATCACACACTTCTTTCCGCCGATCTCAAACTCAAAAGCAATCTGCTTGTTGTGGGTGTCGGTAGTCATGATTGCCTTGGATGCCGCTTCCCCTGCTTCCTTCGTATCGGAAAGCTTTGTGGCAAGCACCTTTGTTCCCATGACGATCTTTTCGATCGGAAGCTGCTTTCCGATGACTCCCGTGGACGCAACCAGCACCTCGGAATCCGTGAGCTTCAGTGCTTCTTTTGCAGCATCGCTCGTCCTCCTGCAATAGGAAAAGCCTTCCTCTCCCGTGCAGGCATTTGCTATACCCGCATTGATCACCACCGCGGAAACCTTTTTATCGGAATCCGTGAGTTCTCTGTCCCAGAGCACCGGAGCGGCTTTTACCACATTCTTTGTGTATGTTCCCGCTGTTTCGCAGGGCACTGAGGAACACACCATAGCCATGTCCGTTCTGTCCTTGTATTTGATGCCCGCTGCCGTACAACTTGCCGAGAAGCCCGCAGCTGCCGTAACTCCTCCGTCTATTTTTCTGATCATATGCAACTCCTGAATCTAATGAATTCCGTTTTCCGTTCCTACTCTTCGCCGGAATTAAAAGCGGTAATATTCTCTGCATTCAAAACAAAATCATAGAAATTTATATCTTCTCTTTCTTTCCAGCCCACCTGATGCCAAAAGGCATTACCGCCTTTGTTGTCACGGAAGGCCAGGAGCGAAACCTTGTTTATGCCCTCTTCCGAAAGCTGTCTCATGGCCCGCACAACCATTTCCTTGCCTATGCCCTTACGCCGCATTTCCTTTTTAACGCAAACGTGATAAAAGTAACCGGTCCTGCCGTCATGTCCGCAAAGCACCGAACCGACTATCTCATCCCCGCACACGGCTACCACGCTGGTCGTGGGATTTCTCTTTATGAACTTTTCAACGCCTTCTCTCGAATCGTCTATGCTTCTGAGACCAAAGCCCGAGATCGTCTGCCAAAGCGCATAGACCTTGTCGTAGTCGGAGGCCAGCATAGCCCTGATTATCACTCTGTCCATTCTTCAACCTACGGGAACATGGGAACAAGATCAAGCCCCATGTCTTCAGGTAAGCCAAACATGAGGTTCATGTTCTGTACCGCCTGACCTGCCGCACCTTTCACGATATTGTCCAGGGCTCCCATCATGATCACCCTTCCCGTCCTCTCATCGAGAACAAAATTTACATCTGTATAATTGGATCCCTCCACCCAGCGGGTCTCGGGACATATGCCCTTATTAAGAACACGCACGAACTTTTCGTTTTGGTAACAGTCTGCATATGCTTTCCGGATCATGTCCTCCGTCACGCCCTTTTTAACGTTGGCATACGCCGTCACAAGAATACCTCTGTTCATGGGTACAAGATGAGGCGTAAAATTGAGCATCACCTGTTCCCCACTTGCATATGAAAGCTGTTCCTCGATCTCGGGTGTGTGCCTGTGAGTAGCCACACCATAGGCCTTGATGTTCTCGTTAACCTCGCAGAACAGGTTGTCCGTCTTGGCGGAACGCCCCGCTCCGGAAGTGCCCGACTTGGCATCGATGATAAGGGTTGAAAGGTCGATGAGCCCCGCTTTTGCCAAAGGATAAACCGTGAGTATGGAGCAGGTGGTATAGCAGCCGGGATTTGCAAGGAGTCTTGTTTTCTTAATGTCCTCCCTGTTTATCTCACAAAGTCCGTAAACCGCTTCTTTAATGAACTGCGGTGACTTGTGCTCTATCTTGTACCACTTTTCGTATACACTTACATCCTTCAGTCGGAAATCCGCGGAAAGATCGATGATCCTGCATTTTTTGAGGACCTCCTCGGTAACTATGCCCGCGCAATATCCCTGAGGCGTAGCCGTAAAGATCACATCAGCCTTGTCCGCGATCTCTTCTATATTGTCATCTCCGCACTCTTCGGGAACGATCTCCGTGCAGTTTCTGAATACATCCGCATATCGCTGTCCCACATAGGATCTGCTTCCGTAATGAACGATCTCTGCCTCTTTGTGTCCCTTAAGTATTCTGACCAGTTCGTTGCCGGCATATCCGGTCGCTCCGATGATTCCAACCTTGATCATGTTTTTGTCCTTTTCTTACGCTTACTATTTTCTTACCTTTACAATAAATGCTTCATATTCAGCCGAAAAAAGAGGCTCATACGCTCTGTCCACCTCATAACCGCCGGCTCCGTTGTCCTTGTTGGGGTATATGCTGTAAACCTGGGTTCCTGCATCATAAACCACATCACCTAAGCTCTTTAGCATTTCATAATCAATACTTGTGGGAGCATACCACCACTCTCTGTAGAACATGGTATACTGCTCATCTTTTGAACTGCTGATATAGTCAATGGGTCCGCACCTTAAGGCTTCCGTATAGCCCACATAAATATAATCAATATCATACTTATCGATGATCGCCTTTGCCACTGCCGGATCCGAAGTGGAATAAAGGGTCAGCATATCTTCCTGTCTGTCTATTACCTTTTGAGGCTTTTCAACCGAACCGCCGTTTCTCCACAGCCATTCGTGATTGTACCAGCCGATGGGTGCGGGCCTTCCTGTAAAGGATGATATGGTGGCAAAAGGTTTATAGGCCGAAACAACCATCTGAGAGATAACATCATCCATTTCTGTGTTTTCCATTACCCACTTTACCATATCTTCCACAAGTGCCGCTCTGCTCGGTTCCTCGCCGGAAAAGATATTGTTTACCTGATCTCCTCCCAGCTGCTGTTTGAACCAGAACATAGAGCTTCTTTCCGATTCCGCCACCTGATCATAGCTGTTCAGGGTTCTTTCCCTTCCGTCCGGCTTAAAGATGTGACCGATATAACCTGTACATGCATTGTTAAAATAGAATATCGTCCATATGATGAAGAACGCTCCCGCAACAGCAAGCTTTCTCTGCTTTAAGGTTTCATTGAACAATATAAGTCTTGTAACCGTATAGGTCATTACAATGCCAAAGAGGATGAATGCCTGATAGCCAAGTTTGAACATCGTGTTGGTTCTTGCATAGGAGGAGCCGTAAATATCTCGAACGTATACAACCTCACACATAAGCACAAGACCTGTTGCACAGGCTGCGAGAGTCAGAGCAAAGAGATCCGAGAACTCAAGTCTGTATATGAAGGAAAAAAGGTGGTTGATACCGCCGTCTTTCTTTTCTTCGGCTTCATTTTCGTCCTTTACTTTCTTATATATAAACCCTCGCTTATGCTCCGGACGTTTTGCAACTTTTCCCTTTGCGACCTTCTTTCCCACACCTGCCGCAACTTTGTATCTGTTGAAAGAGATCATAAACAGTCCAACGCTGACAGCTATCGGAAGAGCCCATAAAACTGCAAGCTCATAGGGATCGGAATGTGAAAGCGGGAAGCCTATGCCTGCCGTCATGCTTTCAAAATGCATTCTGAAGGGAAGCGATACGATCAGGCTTATCATAACACACTCAAACGCATGAAGTCCGGTGAGTATCAAAGTATTCTTGTTAAAGCCGGTGATCACTGCATTCGAAAAGCAGATTATCGCACCTGAAACCACTATATAGATAGGGAAATCCCAGGAGTTTGTCATGCTGATGATACCGATTATAAAGCTTGCCATGATCACTGCCGGATCGAGAGCCTCATTGATCAGATACTTCACATCAACCTTTTCATAGCTGTCCGACTCTCTCGCTGCAGTCATTCTGTCCCAACGTCTCATGAGGAAGCCCAACAGCATCATTACGATCAAGAGCACGTTCATGATGTCGGTTACATGAGCATGCAGGTCGCCGAGGATGAAAGAGTAGGACGGAAATTCATGTATCAACTGTCCTTCGCCGTCTTTAATAAATCTGGTAGCATCCGGGAACCAATATTTCTTGGGTTCATCTCCCATCAGCTTCTGAACCGTGGGATAAATGCCACCGTAGAGTATAAAGTGCGCATTGGAAGCGAAGAACACCGCAAAGCCACCGAGCATTCCGCCTATATGCTGGCAAAAATCTGAGAAAGCAGCATTCTTTTCTTTGCTTCCAAACTTTTTGCCGTTTCTCTTCTCGTATTCTCCAAGGCCTCTTTTCAAAAGCTCCGCAACGATCGCATAAACCTGAACAAAGCCGACGGAGCATATGGTCATAAGACCGAGATTATATGCATAACCTGCGTGGGTATTGACAAGCTTGCCTACAAAGCCGCAGATGTATATGCCAAAGTAGTAATAGTTGATGGGTTCTCCGGAATACCACATGTCGTTTGCGGGCATATATTCCGTCCCCATTATGCTTGCCAGGAAACCGAAGTCCATGTATTTTTCGGTATCACTGGTGATGGTAACGCGAAAACTCTTCATATAGCAGAAGAAGATGAACATTATCAGGAAGAGCAATTCATAATACAGTATCCTGCTGACCTTCTTGCCGTCAAAATTTTCAAAGGGTTTCTTATCAGCCTTTTTGCAATAAAATGCATAAAACCCGTAGTTCAATACAGCGCATATGCCGAGAACTGCCCATGAGTTGCTCGTATTGAACTTCATGATCTTAAAGGTGGATAAAGCCCAGATCAACCAACCGCTTGCCTGAAGTCCGAACACCTTTCCTATAATGTAACCGCCGTCACTGAACCTGTTGAATACCGCATATGCAAGCGGGAAGAAAGCAAATGCCGTCGCAACGAGCACAGCCCACCACTTCATGACCATTCCGAAATCCTTGTCCAGCCACTTGCTGCCGATCAGAAGCGTGAATAACGTTACGAAGAAAAATGCCACGATAGGTATGATCGGAAGCCCCTGTTCCGCATTGTTGATCTTGTTTTGTTTCATTTTTTAGAACTCCTCTTAAATGAACGCAATAGAATATACATCATTTTGTATATTTATGCAAGTTTTATTTTGAATTTTTTTATTTCTCTTACAACCCTCGATAAAGGAAATCCGACTATATTGTAATAGTCCCCTTCGATCCGCTCAACATAAGGCGCGAACAGCCCCTGGATCGCATAGCCTCCGGCCTTGTCAAAGGGTTCCCCGGTGTCGACATAGTCTTCTATCTCTTCTTCCGTCAATCTGCTTACAAAAACCGCGGTTTCTTCGGCAAAGCAGGATTTAAAGATCTTCCCGTCCTTTTTCCCGGTTATGCATACTCCCGTATATACATAATGTTCTCTGCCCGAGATCATTCTCAGCATTTCACACGCTTTTTCCCGATCCGCGGGTTTACCGAGTATATGCCCGTCACAGGCCACCACCGTATCGGCACCTATGACCAGAAAATCATCTTTTTCGTCTTTTTCAATTCTTGCAAAGACATCCGTTGCTTTCATTTCCGAAAGCTCTTTGACCGTTTTGGACGGATCGTTGCAAGTGATCTTTTCTTCCTTTTCCGAAGTGACGATCCTAAAGCAGACACCTTGTTTTTCAAGTATCTCTCGCCTTCTCGGAGAGCCGGAAGCAAGAATAATATCCATCCGCTCACTCCTTTCCGAGCAAAAATGCACAGTAAATTCTATTATAATAGAAATCCCACTACTATGCAACCGCGAATCCCGATGAAAATTTATTAATAGTGCTCATCCCACGACTTATGCATACTTATAATATATACCGTAAATTTTTTTCAAATATATCTTGCATAATTATAAATTTTGTCGTATAGTAATGAACAAATTTACAACTATGCTACATTAAAAAGGAGAAATAAAATGGCTAAAGAAAAGGTTATCCTCGCTTACTCGGGCGGACTTGATACAACGGCTATCATCCCCTGGTTAAAAGAAAACTATGATTTCGATGTTATATGTTGCTGCATAGACGTCGGACAGGGCAACGAACTTGACGGACTTGAGCAGCGCGCAAAGTACTCGGGTGCCGAAAAGCTTTACATCCTCGACGTTGTTGATGAGTTTGTGGATGATTATGCAATCCCTTGCGTAAAGGCAGGCGCTGTTTACGAGAACAAGTACCTCCTCGGAACCTCTATGGCTCGTCCTCTCATCGCAAAGAAGCTGGTTGAGATCGCACGTAAGGAAGGCGCTACCGCCATCTGCCACGGAGCTACCGGAAAAGGAAACGATCAGGTACGTTTCGAGCTCGGCATCAAGGCTCTCGCTCCCGACTTAAAGATCATCGCTCCCTGGCGTTGCACAGACACTTGGAAGATGAAATCCAGAGAGGATGAGATAGAGTACTGCAAGCAGCACAATATCGATCTTCCTTTTGACGCAAGCCACTCCTACTCCCGTGACCGTAACCTTTGGCACATCAGCCATGAAGGTCTCGAGCTCGAGGATCCCAAGAATGCTCCCAACTACGATCATCTCCTTGTCCTCGGCGTTTCTCCCGAGAAGGCTCCCGACAAGGAAACCACTCTTTCCCTTACCTTTGAAAAGGGCGCTCCCGTTGCCTTAAACGGCAAGAAGATGAAGGCTTCCGACATCCTGAAGGAGCTCAACAAGGTTGGCGGCGAGAATGGCATAGGCATCGTTGACATCGTTGAAAACAGAGTTGTAGGCATGAAGTCCCGCGGCGTTTATGAAACACCCGGCGGAACCATCCTTATGGCAGCTCACGAGCAGCTTGAAGAGCTCATCCTCGATCGTGACACCCTTGCGTACAAGAAGGGTATCGGCGACAAGTTTGCGGATGTTGTTTACGAAGGCAAGTGGTTCACCCCTCTTCGTGAAGCCTTACAGGCATTCGTTGAGTCCACTCAGCAGTATGTAACAGGCGAAGTAAAGCTCAAGCTCTACAAGGGCAACATCATCAAGCAGGGCACAACTTCTCCTTACAGCCTCTACAACGAATCCATCGCTTCCTTCACAACCGGCGATCTCTACGATCACCACGACGCTGAAGGCTTCATCAACCTCTTCGGCCTTTCTCTTAAGGTAAGAGCAATGATGATGCAGAACAAGGATAAATAGAAAACAACTTTAAAAGGGCAGGTCCTTTACGAACCTGCCCTTATTTTTATCTCTTATTTGTTTGCGTCCTCGTTTCTGATCTGCGCTCTCTTGATCTTGCCGCCCAGGGTCTTTGGAAGTTCATCGACAAATTCAACGATACGCGGATATTTGTAAGGCGCGGTCGCATGCTTAACATGGTTCTGCAGCTCCTTGATCAGTTCATCCGAAGGCTTGTAGCCCTTCGCAAGAACGATGGTTGCCTTTACAACCTGACCGCGGATGGGATCGGGTGCTGCGGTGATGGCGCACTCAACAACAGCCGGGTGCTCGATCAAAGCAGACTCAACCTCGAAGGGTCCGATACGGTAGCCTGAGCATTTGATAACGTCGTCATGACGTCCCACAAACCTGTAGTAACCGTCGTTGTCCTTCCATGCCACATCCTTGAGATTGTAATCTCCGCCCTTGAAAGCGGCCTCTGTCTGTTCCTCGTTCTTGTAATAGCCGATGAAAAGTCCTACAGGAGGATTTTTCCTTACTCCGCAGATAGTGATCTCGCCCTCTTCACCACTCTCGCACTCTTTTCCGTCTGCGTCCATGAGTTTGATGTCATAGATGGGTGAAGGCTTACCCATGGCACCCGGAATGGGCTCAAACCAGGGATAATCCGCAAAGAGAACCGTTCCTTCGGTCTGTCCGAAGCCTGTGTGTATCTTTCCGCCGGTAAGTTCAAGCCAGCGGTTGTAAACCTCGGGGTTCAGAGGCTCGCCCGCAGTGGCAAAGTTCTGAATGCTCGAGAGGTCATATGCCTTAACATCCTCCTGCAGCATAAATCTGTACATCGTAGGCGGTGCGCAGAAGGTGGTAAGCTTGTAATCCTGCATGACCTTTAAAAGGTTTGTGGGGATAAACTTCTTCATGTCGTAGCAGAAAATGGTTGCGCCGCAGATCCACTGTCCGTAGATCTTGCCCCAGCCAAACTTGGCCCAGCCGGAATCGGAAACGCTCATGTGAAGCTTTCCTTCCTGTACTCTTTGCCAATACTTGGCGGTAACGATGTGGCCTAAGGGATGGAAATAGTTGTGGGTAACCATCTTGGGCATGCCCGTGGTTCCGGAGGTGAAATACAACTGCATTATATCAGTACCCTTGGTAGCCTCCGCTCCGACCGGTCTTTCAAAAACATCGGAACACTTCATGAATTCCTCATCGAAGTCGATCCAGCCGTCCTTTTTAACATTGTCAACCAATGCATACGCGGTGACGCCCGGCATTTCGGGCTTTGCAAGTTCAACCTGTCCGATAACGTACTCATCGTCAACGCAGACCATCATCTTTACTCCGGCTGCATTGCAACGATAAGCTATATCCTTTTTGGTGAGCTGCAGTGTTGCGGGAATAAGGATAACTCCAAGCTTTATCAAAGCCGTGGCGCAAACCCAATACTCCCAGCGGCGTCTGAGTATCAGAAGAACAACGTCACCCTTCTTGAGTCCCAGAGACTTGAAATAGTTTGCCGCTCTGTTGGAAAGCTTTGACATATCGGAAAAAGTAAAACTCTTT
This sequence comes from Lachnospiraceae bacterium, assembly GCA_016291655.1. GTDB lineage: Bacteria > Bacillota > Clostridia > Lachnospirales > Lachnospiraceae > RGIG3528. The sequence goes on from JAEEYF010000090.1 coordinate 24,100, forward strand.
TCATTTCCGTCATCATCGATCCAGAGCAGACATCTGAGCTCCGGCTTTTCAGCCGCCCAGCCGTCAACAATATCAAATCCGAAATTGAAATTCTCGGGTGCGTTTACTTTGTAGTTCTTTTTAAAATCCTCGTAGGAATCAAATTCTGTTCTCGGTAAATATTTCTCTAACATTTTAATAATCTCCAATCGCTGTCGGCTACTCCGCGATCATTGTAAGGAAGGTTGCAGGCTTATCGCCGTAACACTTCTGACCGTGTTTGTAATTCGGGTTAAAATAGATGCTGTCGCCTGTATTTAAAATAATCTCCTGGTCGTCAAAGACGACGACGACACTGCCCGAAATGACAAGATTGAATTCCTCTCCCTTGTGACTTACAAGATCCGCAGGTTTGTCCGAGGGATCGAGCGTAACAAGGAAGGGCTGCATTATTTTGTTTGTAAAACGATAGGCGAGATTTTCGAACTTATATCCCGGATATCTGTCTGCGTTCTGGCCTTCACCCTTTCTCACAACCTGATAGGTGCGAAGCTTGGCGCTTGTACCGGTCATGATCTCGGAGAAATCGACGTGATAAAGCTTGGCCAAGGAATATATTACGCTGATGGGAACGTTTGCTGCGGACTTTTCATATTCCATGTAAGTATCCGCGGGAATTCCCAGCTCCGATGCAACATATTCGGGGGTATAATCGCAGGCATCACGCAGAGCATGGATCCTTTCGGCGAGTTCTTTTAATTCGTCTTCCATAGCTGCTCCTTTCGTGGGGAACCTTAAATGCTTTAATCGATCTTAACGATCCAATTGTGCTCGTCAGCAGCCTTGCCCCACTGAATGGATGTAAGTGTGTCATAGAGCATCTGGGTTGTCTTTCCGATCTCAAAGTTGTTGATCTTGTATTCTTCGCCCTTGAAGATGAGTTCGCCGATGGGTGAAACAACTGCTGCAGTTCCTGTTCCCCATGCTTCCTCAAGTCTGCCGCTCTTTACAGCTTCGAAGAGTTCATCAACGGAGATCCTTCTCTCTTCTACCTTGAAGCCCTTTGCCTTGAGTAATTCTATGCAGGACTTTCTGGTGATCCCGGGAAGAACAGAGCCGAGAAGTTCAGGTGTAACAACCACACCGTCGATCTTGAACATAACGTTCATTGCACCGACTTCTTCAATGTACTTTCTCTCAACGCCGTCAAGCCAAAGAACCTGAGAATAGCCCTTCTTTGCAGCCTTCTCGCCTGCTCTGTAGGATGCGGCATAGTTACCGCCGCACTTTGCATAGCCTGTACCGCCGCGGACGGCACGTACATCTTCGTCTTCGATCATGATCTTAACGGGAGCAAGCCCTTCTGCATAGTAGCTTCCGGAAGGGGAGCAGATAATGCAGAAGGTGCACTCATGAACTGTGTGAACACCAAGCTTCGGATCCGTTCCGATAAGGAAAGGACGAATGTAAAGGGATGTGCCCTCGGAATGAGGAACCCAATCCTTTTCAACTTCAACGATCTTCTTGATGCACTCAAGCATTTCCTCTTCAGGCATCTGAGGCATGCAGAGACGCTCGGCGGAATTGTTCATTCTGCGAACATTCTCAATGGGACGGAACAGCTGGATCTTGCCTGCCGCTGTTCTGTATGCCTTGAGGCCCTCAAAGATCTCAGCACCGTAGTGGAAAACTGCTGCTGCAGGTGAAAGTACGAAATCTGCATAAGGAACGATCTCAGCATCCTGCCAGCCGCCCTCTGAGGTCCATTTGCGGATAAGCATATGATCCGAGAACACAGCGCCGAATCCGAGTTTGGACTCGTCGGTGGGCTTAGCCTTGGGTGCGTTTGTAAGCTTTAAATTGATCTTCATGATATTAACCTCCCATTTTTATTTACATATTATAGCCTGTTTCCAACGCCTTTTTGTTGAACTCAAGCATATCCTGATGCCTTGCGGAAATGATCTTTCCGAGCACCTTATCAACGGAATCCATCTCAAAACCGGGGACCTCCTTGATGAGTTTGCCTGTCATGATCATATTTGCAAGGGTATTGATGTTCATATCATTTGCTGTCTTTGTTGCGGGAACGTAGAATACTTCAACGTCCGTTCTCTCGACCTTTTTGTCGATGAGCGTTGAATCGATAAAGATCTTTCCGCCCGGAACAACAGAAGCTTCGAACTTCTCAAGTGAAGGGAGGTTCATTGCAACAAGCACATCAGGCTTGTTTACGATGGGAGAACCTATGGGATCGTCGCTGATGATAACGTTACAGTTAGCCGTACCGCCTCTCATCTCGGGGCCATAGGAAGGAAGCCACGAAACCTGCTTGTCTTCGATGAGGCCCTTGTATGCCATGAATTTTCCCGCAAAGAGGATACCCTGACCGCCGAAACCGGCAAATAACATTCTTGTTGTAGCCATCAGTTGTTACCTCCTTCAGCATAAATATCCTTGTAAACGCCGAGAGGATAGTAAGGGATCATATCGGTCTGAATGAACTCAAGCGCCTTCTCGGGGCTCTTTCCCCAGTTGGTGGGACAGGAAGAAATGACTTCAACAAGTGAGAAGCCCTTACCCTCTACCTGATTCTTGAACGCATGAAGGATAGCTTTCTTGGCCTTACGTACGTTTGCTACATTGTTAACGGCAACTCTCTCAAGATAAGCTGCACCGTCAACCTTAGAAAGCATCTCACACATCTTCATGGGATAACCTACAGTGTTAACATCACGTCCGTAAGGAGAGGTCTGTGTAACCATTCCGGGGAGCGTTGTGGGCGCCATCTGTCCGCCTGTCATACCATAGATAGCATTGTTTACGAAAATAACAGTGATGTTCTCACGTCTTGCGGATGCATGAACGATCTCTGCCGTACCTATGGAAGCAAGATCGCCGTCTCCCTGATAAGTAAACACGATCTTGGAAGGATCGGAACGCTTAACGCCTGTGGCAACTGCCGGAGCACGTCCGTGAGCAGCCTGTACGCAGTCAACATCAAAATAATCATATGCCATAACGGAGCATCCTACGGAAGCCACGCAAATGGACTGTCCCTGAATTCCCAGTTCGTCGATAGCTTCAGCTACGAGACGATGGATGATTCCGTGAGTGCAACCCGGGCAATAATGCAGGGGCGCATCTGTTAAAGCTTTGGGTTTATGAAATTCAGCCATTAGTTTTCACCTCCGTTTACTTTTTCGATGGAGGCAAGCACCTCTTCGGGCGAAGGTATCATACCGCCCGTGCGGTTGCAAAGATAAACAGGTTTTTTGCAACGCTCGGCAAGCTCAACATCCTGGATCATCTGACCCATGTTCATTTCAACAGTGATAAACGCCTTAACCTTGTCGGCAGCCTCAAGAATGGGCTTCTTGGGGAAAGGCCAAAGGGTGATGGGGCGGATCATTCCGACCTTTATGCCCTTAGCACGTGCTGCAACAATGGCATTCTTGGATACTCTCGACGTGATACCGAAGGAAACAACGCAGATCTCTGCATCCTCCATCATATATGATTCATAAAGTACTTCGTTCTCTTCTACTTTCTTGTACTTCTCAAAACGCTCAAAATTCTTCTGTTCAAGCTGTTCAGGCTTAAGATAGAGTGAATTTACGATGTTTCTGGGTCTTTTGCAATTTGTTCCGGTGAGAGCCCAAGGCTTCTCAACCTCTTCGATCACAATATCATCAATGGCAACGGGCTCCATCATCTGTCCCATTGTTCCGTCTGCAAGGATCATACATACCATACGGTACTTGTCCGCAAGGTTGAAGCCCTTTGCCGTAAGCATAGCCATTTCGGAAACGCTTGAAGGTGCAAGCACGATGTTGTGATAATCACCGTGGCTTCCTCCCTTTGTAGCCTGGAAGTAATCGGACTGTGAAGGCTGGATGCCTCCGAGACCCGGGCCTCCTCTCTGTACGTTAACCACAAGTGCGGGAAGATCGCATCCTGCGAGGTAGGAAATACCTTCGCTCTTTAATGAAACTCCCGGTGAAGATGAGGATGTCATAACCCTCTTTCCGGTTGATGATACGCCGATAACCATGTTAATGGCGGCAACTTCGCTTTCAGCCTGTAAAAATGTTCCGCCGATCTTGGGCATACGCTTTGACATGTAAGCCGCAACCTCAGTCTGGGGTGTGATCGGATAACCGAAGTAGTAACGGCAGCCCGCCTTGATTGCAGCCTCGGCAATGGCTTCATTACCCTTCATGAGTACTTTCTCTGACATAGGTTTTCTCCTTCCCTTTACTTTTCCACTGTAATTACGCAATCAGGGCACATGAGTGCACATGATGCACATCCGATACAAGCACTCGGATCGATGCATTTTGCCGGATGATGTCCTTTAGCATTCAATGCTGTTTCATCCAGGGCAACGATTTTCTTGGGGCACGCGGTAACACAAAGTCCGCAGCCCTTACAAACATCAGTCTTAAATGTAATACTTGCCACTTTTGTTTTCCTCCTTTTGACTCCCGTAAACCACTCGTTTAAGCGAATCCGGATCAATTGTTGTTGATTGTTTTATACTATCTTGTCTTGCAAATGTATGACCATGAGATCATCGATCTTGTCTTTGACCTCATCGTAAATATTTTTTGTGACGGTAGTAAACCTTATCGGTATGCCCGCCGTCTCCGAAACCTTTTTGGCAAAAGCAACGCTCCCAAACACATCCTCGGCCGTTGTTTCCACGCCAAGATTCGAATCGTTTACGATGCCCGTAAACTTCATGTCTGCCGTAGTCTCGATCTCATGCATTACCTCGATCGCGAGCTCCGGCGTTTTGGATAAAGGTCTGAACTTGTTCAGGACAAGCAACAGTTCATAGTTGTTCTCGGCTTTGATCGCATCCGCATATCTTCCGAGAGCCGTTGCTCCTCTGTCATCTCCGCCAATATCGAAGATCGCATATCTGTCGTGAATGTCCACCAGGGAGTAGATCTCTGCCGGAAGCGCCGGAAGATCGACATTGGATCCCGCATATACGGACGAGATAAGCTTTATTCCGTTTTCTTCCAGTTCCTTCTGGCTGTCCTTTGTCCTGAAGTAGGGATTGACTATATCAAGATCGGCTATTGCCACTTGAAGCCCCATCTTTTTCAATTGCAAGGCATAGTTTACAGCCACATTGGTTTTTCCGCTGCCGTAATGTCCGGCAAACAAAGTCACTCTTTTCGGTTTATCCATTTTTCTTCCTATATTATGTGACGAACGGTAAAATGTTCGACCTATAAAAGTATAATTATTCAGTTTATATCTTTTTTATGTATTTTGCAAGGATTTTTTATTTAACGATGTAAAGTGATACCATTAAAAAATTTTACATCATTCAGAAGTCTGTCTTTTAAAGTGCTTTTCTGATAACCTTTCCGCTTATGGTCTTGGGTAATTCAGTCCTGAATTCCACAATTCTGGGATACTTGTAAGGAGCCGTTTTTTCCTTGACGTAGTTCTGGATCTCCTTCTTGAGTTCCTCGGTACCTTCCTTGCCGTTCACGAGAACTATGCACGCTTTGACCACCTGTCCTCTGACCGGATCGGGAGCTGCGCAGACGCCACACTCCAATACGTAAGGGAGCTCCATGATAACATTCTCGATCTCGAAGGGTCCGATCCTGTATCCGGAAGATTTGATCACATCGTCTATTCTGGAAACATACCAGAAGTAGCCGTCCTCATCCTTATAGGCGATATCGCCGGTGTGATAATAGCCGTCATGCCACGCTTCCTTCGTTTTATCGGGCTCTTTGTAGTACTCGAGAAGAAGTCCGCAAGGTATACCGTTCTTTGTACTGATGCATATCTCTCCGTTTTCGGCTGTTCCCACGGGATTTCCGTCCGTATCGAGCAGCTCAACCTCATATGCGGGCGAAGGCTTCCCCATTGAACCCGGCTTCGGCTTCATTCCTACAAGGTTTCCGATGGTAAGTGTTGTTTCCGTCTGTCCGAAGCCTTCCATAATGTCAAGGCCCGTAGCCTGCTTGAACTGATAGAATACTTCGGGGTTCAAAGCTTCTCCGGCTGTGGTGGCATGCTCTATGCAGGAAAGATCGTATTTTGAAAGGTCTTCCTTGATGAACATCCTGTACATCGTAGGAGGTGCGCAGAATGTGGTGATCGGATACTTTCCGAAAAGCTGAAGGATGTCATCCGCATGGAAGCGCTCAAAGTCATATACAAACACGGCCGCTTCATTCAGCCACTGACCGAAGAGTTTCCCCCAAAGGGATTTGCCCCAGCCCGTATCGGAAATGGTAAAATGCAGACCCTGAGTTCTTACGCAGTGCCAATACTTGGCGGTGATGAAATGTCCCAAAGCGTACTTACAGGAATGAAGCACCATTTTGGGATAGCCGTTGGTTCCGCTGGAGAAAAGCATGATCATGGGATCGTCGCCCTTTGCGCTGTCAGCGGTTCTCAAATATCTTCTGGAGAAGAAAACGAATTCATCGTCAAAGTTCCTCCAGCCTTCCTTGTGACCGCCCACAATGATCTTGTTCTGAAGAAAAGGACATTCCTCGGCTGCTTCATCGACAGCATCCGTTGTACCGTCCGAAATCGTACATACGATAGAATGAATGTCACCGGCCTTGAAACGGTAAACAAAGTCATGTGACTTCAGCTGATTGGTTGCAGGAACAACGATGGCTCCGATCTTGTTGAGAGCAAGAAATGCTATCCAAAACTGATAGTGACGCTTCAAAACAAGCATTACCCTGTCGCCCTTCTTGATACCGAGTGAAGTAAAGTAATTTGCTGCCTGGTTTGACAGTTCCTTGAATTCCTTAAAAGTGAATCTCTTTTCGTTCTTATCCTTGTCCAGGTGGATCATTGCAAGCTTATCGGGTTTTGTTCTTGCGATCTCATCCGTAATATCAAAAGCAAAGTTGAACTTGTCCGTATTCTTGAAGTTGATGCTGCGGAAGCTTCCGTCCTCGTTATCAACGCTGTCGATGAAGTTCTCGTAAACAAGTCCCTTGGTCTGCTTTGCACGAACGATAGCTTCCGTCGCAAAGCCGTTATCCTGCTCATCGGAGGCCATTATCATAGCGATGAACTTGCAGGCTTTTCCGCCCACAGCGATCATTCCGTGAGGCTTACCCGAGGTGTAATAGATGGAATCACCTGCATTCAGGATCTCCACATGCTCTCCTACCTGTACCTTTAAGGATCCTTCAACGATATAGTCAAATTCCTGACCTGCATGTACCGTTGTATGGATAGGAAGATTCTGCAGTGACTCATCATAGTCATAGGTTACAAGATAAGGCTCCGCAAGCTTTTTCTTAAAGTAAGGAGCAAGGTTCTGTATGAGTTCTCCCGCCTCATTTGCTGTTGTCAGTCCCATTCCTCCTCTTACCACATTGTAGGAAGAAAGTCTTGCGCTCTGACCTTCGATCAGTTCCGTCATTTCCAATCCGAAGGCAAGTGCACACTTGTGAACGAAGGTAAAGGGAAGTTCTGCTTCTCCGTTCATATACGAGTTGAAATGTTCCATATCAACTTCTGCTTTTGCTGCAAGCTCTTCATCGGAATAGCCCTTGATATCCTGCATATCACGGATCCTGACGACGACTTCATTCACTTGTTCTTTCATTTCCGGCTTAACCATTGTTTTTCTCCTTTAATATTGGATGTTGGTTGGTTGTCTTGAGGACTTGTGATATCCTTATATAACAAAAAGTCCCAAGACTAGTAAACTAATCTTGAGACGAAATATTCATTCCGCGGTACCACTCAATTTCCTGCTTGGCAGGCTCTTTAAGGTCTTACAACCTCTTTGCACTAACGTAGCTCTCACGTAGGCCACTACTCACTTTCGCTTTCGCATCCTCAGCTCGGAAGGGATAGGATTGTTTTAAGTTCTTACAGGCTCGCACCAAACGCCTGCTCTCTGAAAAGAATTATTAAAAGTCCGTCTTCGTCACAGCTTTTATTGAATACCTTATTTAATTGTTGGTTACTTTACCACTTTAACCTGTCCTTGTCAAGCATCTGTTTTATTTTTATTGCTTATGCAATTGATAAGCCGCCTTCAATGCTTTTACGCGCCGTTCCGAGATCTCCATAAAACCTATGTTCAATACGGCAAAGAAAAGCAAATAGAAAGGCATTACCCATATTCCCACTTGCTGCTGCAGATGTCCGAAGGCCATGGGCATACAGGTGTTTGCCACGTATGCAAATACCATCTGAAGTGCAATGACCGCGGCACTGAAACGACGTCCGAATTTTTCGGGCGCCATATGCTGGATGGCGGGAAAAACAGGAGCCATTCCGCTGCCCACGAGGAAAAATCCGACTGCCGCCGGTATCCACGGTGTTAAAGGCAGTGCGATGAGTGCTATACCTGCCAATTCGATCCCGATGCCGATGCGTATGAGTTTAATATCTCCCGCTTTATTTGAAATGAAACCCGAGATCAGCCTGCCCAGCATCAGCCCGCCGAAGATCAGAGAACCAAAGGAAGCTGCCATTTCCTCGCTGACTCCTTCCTTTACCCCAACAAAGTAGCTGGAGGTCCAGAGAAAGCAGGTCGCCTCCCCCGCGCAATATGCAAAAAAAGATATCAATGTCGCGATCACACCCGGCTGTCCGATCGCTTCCCTTATGCCTGCTCCTTCCGTGCTCTCCTTTTTCTCGGATTGCGCGTTTTTCTTCCAAAGAGGAAGCGAAAGGATGCACACCAGCAATATGCCCATCTGAATGTAGGCGGTCCAGCGGTAGCCCTCGTTCCAACGCGCATATCTCAACGCGAGCGCCATTATGTTGGGACTGATCACCGCTCCCACTCCGTAAAAGCAATGCAGAAAATTCATTACCGATGAAGGGAAATTGTTTGCCACATAATGATTCATGGAAGTATCAATAGCTCCCGCACCGAGTCCGTAGGGCACGGCAAACAAAAAAAGCATCCCGTAGCAGCTTGAAAACGAAAAACCCAAAAGACCGAATATAGTGAGTGCTATGGATACAATCACTATCCATTTCGTATGAAATCTCCTGATGAGCCTCGTACTGAACAACGCTGACACAATGGTCATTCCGGAGATCGTCATTCCCACATATCCCGCATAGGACGACGGCACTCCGAAATCCGCCTGCATGATGGGCCATCCCGATCCCAACAGTGAATCGGGTAAACCCAGACTGACAAAGATCAGATAAATGATCGCCAGTAACAATGAAACCATATTTAATTCCTCTCTTATCTTTTATTCCCTTATTATCTCTTGTCCCTCAAAAATCACATAACCATTTTACTCATGTTTTGCTCTTAGTCAATCCAAAACTGCCCACCGCACAGAAAAAGCCCCGGACATTACATCCGGGGCAGATCTATGCGAATTATCAATTTACGAAACCAACTGCGGTACTGGTCATCGACTTACCCTTGTAGGTAATGGTCACACGAACATATTTATGATGTGTCTGTGCATATACCGACTCGTAGGTTGCTCCGTCGGGCACATCATCCGAAATAGTCAGTGTCTTGCTATTTCCCACTCCTTCAATGACTGTCCATGCGGTCGCATTCTTGGAGGCTGCGCACTCCCATGTGAAGGTAAAGTCGGAAGGATTTGCTGCCAGCTTCGCGCTGAGATTGGAGCTGGGATTAGCAGTCAATGCATAACCGAGCTTCGGGCTTCCGGAAATGAAAGCATAGGTCAAAGCTTCACTGTAATCAAGACTCGGTGAACAGATCCTGTAAGGAGAAGGAAGCGCCGTCTTGGTTCCTGTCTTTCTGATAACGACGATCGATCCGCTGACCGCTCTGCTGTATGCGATCTTGGTATAACTGTTCGCCTTTAAGGTGGTCCAGCTCATGCTTGTAACGGGAAGATTGGTAAAACTTGATGTCTGAACGGCTGCACCCGCATTGGGAAAACCTGTAAGACCGAATCTGACGGCATCTTTGGGTGTAATGACCGCCACCTGGAAATCCTCGTCATTTGCGTTTGAAACCTGAATTCCGCCGTTACCTGATTTTGATTGTACATATTCAACGGTAATATTGTTAAACTCCGCATCGGAGATCGTTCCCGTAACAGGTATGGTGATCTCAGTCACACGGCTCGCTGCTGCCCTGCTTGCGCCTGCGGTTCTGACATAAAGCGTACTCTCGGCAGTGATAGCCGCAGAATTTACAAGCCCGAGAGCCTGCTGCGCGAGAAACTTGGTTACTCTTGCCGAAGTCGTGATCGGTGAGATAGCTGTCAGTCTGTCGGAGGAAGGAACCGTGGGCTCCGTAGTTGTCGCATTGGTTCCGTATGCAGGGATCAACGTCCAGTTGACGCCGTCCAGTGAAAACTCCTGACCGTTCTTGAGGTTGATCGTTCCGTCTGTCATTGTTACATTCACGACAGGTCCCGGAAGTATCTTTGCAAGAGTATATCTTGCAACAGACGAAGCTCTGCGTCCGATCCCGTTTGCATCATTCTCCTGGCTTAAGGATTTGATCCTGAATTCCAGTGCACCGCCTCTGATCTCCATCTCGTGAGGATCCAGCGAGGAAAAATCATGCCAGTTTCCCGTGGTGTCCTTGCGCCATTCTATATTTTCAAGGTCCGGATAGGTCTGATCCCTGTTATTTACCTTTTTGAAGAAAATGAAATATCCTGTATCTTCGCCGAAATGATCTGCATATGCGGGCTCTGCGTATTTCCGTTTCCATAGTTCGGAATCCGTGATGTCCGTAGCAAGCAATGTTCCGGTAAACTTGACGCTAAGAGTCTCCTGCCACTTGATGACAATACTTGATACTCTTGTATGAACATCTCCGCAGATGTATATCTTAACATCCGCATTATTTCTTGCCCATGATATATCAAAGAGTGCCACATTGTTTCTCAATTCGCATTTATACCATTTCGATATATCGGATGAGTAAACATCGGTAAAATAAATTTCAGTATCCCGATCAGAAGCAGTCAGACTTGTTTCATCGATCCTTACGGACTGCATATCATAGTCGACGACGATGAGGTTACTTGGAACCACTGTCCCGTTTCCTGCCGCATATACTCCAATATCGGCAGACGGTGCTGCGATCAGGCATACGAGCATAACACAAGCCATAAGCCTTGATATCAGTTTTTTGATCATCTTAGCCTCTCCTTCCTGTTGCAATCATTCCCTGAAATATATTCAGTGCTTTTCATCCAAAAAAACAGGTGTTACCGCATTCAAACGATTCATGCTCTTGTAATACTTGTCCGCTGTTTGACGGCTCACCTTGAAGTTTTTCTTTCCTTGGCGAAGCTCCTCCGCCTTTTTGTCCAACATCTCTTTATTCTTCTTTTCGAGACCCGAAACGGAAACACTTAAGTCGGTAAGCTCCACAATCAAAGCTTGGAGCCTGCGAATCAGATCCGCATGCTCCGCGCCTTTTTCTTTTATTTCCAGAGAGATTCTGTCATATAGTGTCTGAAAGCCATCGTCCATCTCGGTAAGCTGTTCGATAAGCTTTGTTTTTTTGTCTATCGCGGCATTGAAACCGTTTTCATCGATCTCTTCCGTCCGCAGAGCAGTTTCCTGCTCCTTAGTCGCTTCGTATATGTCCGTCAGAACCTTTTTCTTTCTGCCCAGGACATCATACATAACACGTAAATATCCGCCCAGATCCATTTTCTCTTCCATTTTCTCTCCGTTTTTATTTAACGAACATACATATGATTCTGCTTCATGATCTCTTTCCAAAGATCTCTCATCTCACGGATCTGTCCGAGGGCCTTCTCAAGGCTTTCCTTATCCTTCTTGATGTTGGACTGGATAAGAAGATTGTTGATGAATTCGTAAATAAGATCGAAATCCTTTGCTGTCTCATACTTGAAATCCAGAGTTGCTCTGAATTCGGTAATGATGTTCTGAACCTTGATGATATTGTTGTTCACCTTCTCATAGTCGTTTGTCTCGAAGCCGAGAAGTGCAATATTGCAGAACTTGATCGCGCCTTCATAGAGCATCAATGTGAGCTCGGCGGGAGATGCTGTGTTTACCTTGGTTCCCTGATAGAGTGTTGCTGCATTCATAGCCATATTATTGTCCTCCGATATTGGTTTTTTATCCACTTTCTATTTATGCCGTGGGTGTTTGTCCGAGCATCTGCGCCAAGGATGACGACCGGCTCTGTAAGGTTGCGAGTGCCTTTTCCATTGCGGTAAACTGCTTATAGTACCTGTCCTTCATATCATCGATCCTCGATGTGATGCTGTCCAGATCCTTTTGATATCTGTCCAGATCCGTCTTGTACTGCTTATCGTTGTAGAAGGTAAGTGCACTTGATATGCTGGTCTTTCCGCATTTTTCACTGAGTGTTGTATAAAGGTTTGAGAATATTCCGCTTAAAGCATCCATTACCTTGTCGGGATCCTCATTGAGTGCTGCCTGCAATCTGTCCGTATTGCTCGCATAGATCGGATCATCCGCGTTTCCGTAAATATGGAGTTTTCCGCGTTCCGTATAGTTACCGGTCACTATGCCATAGGTGGCAAGTGAATATTCATTTCCTTCGTCATCCGTGTATGTGCTCTGAAGAGCGGACCTCATTGCGGACATGAGGCTTCCGAGAGTGGAATCTCTTCTGAGCAGTGAGCTCTTTATCTTGTTCTCCCACTGTTCTACCTCATTATCGCTCATGGACTCCTTTTGCTCATCTGTAAGAGGATCATAGCCTCTGGCAGAATCCGCATAATAGAGTTTCCCCATTTCCTCGAGGAGGTTGTTGTATTCGCTTACCGCCTTCTTGATAAGATCGTAGGTGGAAGAAGTATCCTTTCCTACCGTTACGGTAACACTGTCATATTCGCCGGTACTTTCATTATAGGTCGTTCCCAAAAGATCAAGAGTGAGTCCGTTTACAGTGATGCTGTTTGCAGAACTCTCCATTGTTGCTCCGTCAATTACGACCTTTGCATCCTTCGCCTGTGTAACGACCAGATCGCCGGGATTGGTTTCCGTAACCGCAGCACCGGTAATTCCCGTACCGAGGCCAAGCCCCGTGAGATCTCCTGCAGCTGTGGGATTGTCCATAGCAGACTGATATGCTGTAACTCTTGCTTCAAGGTCATCCCAGGCCGCCTGCTTTTCCGCATCGTCCGTGAGATCTGCCCACATGAGATCTTTTATGTTCTGCATCGCATTGTAGATTGCGATCCTTTCATCCGTATTGGAGGCATCCGTACTGTTAACGTCATAGGAGTCGTTTAAAACCGCTGCCAGATCTTCACTGTCTGCCGTAAGGATCGTGTTTACCGCGCTTTCATATACAGCCTTATCTTCCGCTGCCATGGCGCTCACAGTGTCCGCAGAAATAGCATTTGTCACGTTAGCCTTTGCTGTAACAAATGCAGCGCTCTCAGATGTGGAAGTGATGGTGAATCTGTTATCCACGCCGCTGTCTTCGGAGCTGAAGAAGAATCTTCGCTGGTTCACATCATAGCTTGCTTTGATGCCCGCTTCCTTTGCCTTATTGATAACATCCTTTATCTTTGTGTTATTGTCGATCGTAATGGTTGCAGTCTTCTCATCGGCAGTTCCTGCCTTTCCGGTAAACGTGATCGTTTGTCCCACAAGCGGAACCGGATTGGACTGATCCAGCTGCTGAAGTCTTGTCTCGGTTGTGTAGGCTGCGGTTCCTGCCAGCTTTGCTCCCGTAACATATTGAGAGCTTGCTACATTCATCACCCGAATTGTATGCTGCCCCACAGCTGCACCGGAAGCAGCTGACGCCTTGATCTTCGATCCGTCGGAGCACTCAGCCGTTTTTGTCTGATATGCGCTCTTCAAACGAAGTTTAGACGCATAATCCGTGTAGAAGGAGTAGATTTTTTGGTTAAGGTCCGACCATGCGGTCGTCGTCCACTTGTTAAGTGTTATTTTGTTGTCGACTTTGGTCTTTTTCGCTGTATGCCCGCCTACCATTGCTTCAACAATGGCGTCGGTGTCAAGACCTGAGATCATTCCCGATAATCCGATACCCATATCTTTTACCTCCAAATTCCTTTTTTTGTTTTACAGCTTCCTTGCGTATAGGTTAAAAAGTTACCTTAGCGATCATCTCTGCTCGTCAATCAGAATGCCTGCCACTTCCCACATCTTGGAAAGCATGTCCAGAGTCTCCTCCGGCGGTATCTCCCTGATGACCTCTTCCGTTTCGGAATCGATCACCTTTATGGATACACGTTTTGTATCCTCATGATAAGAAAATTCGCAACGCGTCTTTTGGTTCATCTTTTTATTAACCTCTGCGATCGCGTTCCTAACATTCTTGTTTTTCTCTATAACCTTTTCGGTCTGTTCCTTTATCCTTTTGCTAACAGTAGGACGGGACGACTCTTCCTGCTTTTCGGGAGTCTTCTGAGTCTTGACCGATTCGGCTTTTTCCGCCTTCACGGGCTTTACTGCCGCTGTTTTTGCAGCAGGCTTATTATAAACTTGTGTGGTGTTATTTATCTTATCTATTCCCATTTTTTCGCCCTCCGTTAAGAAAACACAAAACTTTTCTCTGTATATTGTATCGGTATGCCACGATCAAATGTTAACGAAAAAATCTAAAATTTTTATAAAAAAAGTGCAGGATTCTCATTCCTGCACCGGATTTTTGTTTTATAAGAGTTTAGCAAGATCTGCAGGATTCATAGTCTCCTTAACAGCTTCCTTGTTTGCTTCCTGAATCTGCACATAAATCTCTTTTCTGTAGATGGGTACGGACTTGGGAGCATTAATACCAAGCTTAACCTGGTCGCCTCTCATCTCGAGGACGGTAATTTCGATGTCGTTTCCGATCACAATGGATTCGCCTGTTTTTCTTGATAACGCCAGCATCGTCTACTCCCCCTTTGCTTCTTTTTTCTTCTGAATAACATCATAAATGTTAAACTTAACCGGATGGTCACTCTCTGCAATTACCTGGCAGCCTTTTCTGGTTTCAGAGTTTATGATGATGGGAGCCTTTAAGTTGATAGACATCTGTGTAATATCCGAAGGAACCGTAAGCGTTACAAAAACACAAACCGTATCGGGTCCCAGTTCTCCGAGAGGAGCAAGAAGCTCATCCTCAACCTCGGGATTGTAATCGGTAATGACCGAAGACGGCATAATAACAGGCAGAGCCATAGCAGGCTCCTCAACGCTCTGTAACCATTCGATCGCAGTGTCATTACCATTCTCGTTGTTATAAATGAGAGTGAATCTGCGGAGATTTTCAAAGCCGATAAGACCGCGATCAAAAGTCAGGATCTTGCTGTCATCAAGCTCAACTTCTCCAAAATAACGTGTTTTTACAAGCATCTGTAAATCCTCCTCTTTTGGCTTCTCTATGAAATATAATCTAAAAGTGACGATCTGACAAGCTGCGAAGTCGCATTTAACGAAGAATCGTAAACGGTCTTTGCAGACTGGAATTTTACAATGGTGTCCACAAGGTCGGCATCTTCGTTTTCCGAAAGCAGTTCCTCGTAGTCCACCGCCTGGTCATCGAGTCTGCTCTGCGTGAGCAGCAGCCTCTTGTACCTGCCTCCGAGATCGGCTACACATACATTTGTGTTTTCCTGCTCCTCGGCCGTGATCGTGATACCTCTCTGGAAAGCATCCGTCATCAAAGCGGTTCTCAATGTATATTCAGACTCAAGCTGCTCTCTGATCTCTTCGAGCTTTTTGATCCTGTCTTCGGAGTATCTTGTGTCCGAAAGCATCTTATCCACCTGAGTGAGCTGGTCTTCTATGCTTGCTACCGCCTTTACCGTATCCGTAATCTCGGTGATCGTTCTGTCGATCCTTGTTGTAAAGGCATCACAGCCCTGAGTATTGATCGTAAGCTTCTGATTAAAGTTTACTTCATATCGGATGTCCTGATCTTTTTTAGTATATGTCACTTCCTTGCCCGTTGCAAGTTCTTTTGCGGTACAGTCATAGTAATGCTCGGGCCTCAGATCGTTCTGTTCGAACTTTGTTTTCTCGAAGGTCACCTTGATATCCTGTGACTTCTGCATCTGTTCATAGATAGTTTTTCCGAGAACAAGTTCGCCCGTCTCTCTGATATAATTTATCTCCTCATCGGAAATATCATATGCTGCGGGATCTGACACGGAAAATGAATTAACCGTAAGTCCTCTCGCCGCAAAATTTGTTCCGTATTCCGTGCTGTGCTCATTTCCGAGAGTATCGGTGTAAGATATCGCAGGGAGCACATCATCCAGATTATCATAGCCCAGTGCCAGACGATAAACCGTTTTTGTGGAAGGCATATTGGGATAGAGCGCATCCCAGTCAGTTGCATAATTATCATTGGAAAGATCCAGATCATCTATGTTTATGCCGCCTGAAATAACGGTAACCATTTCGATCTTTTCGCCGGTAAGCGGCTCTGTTATTGAATAATTAACCTCCTCCGTATCCTCGTTGAAAACAAGGGGAGTGTCTGTCTTGTATCCCGAGAAAACGTATCTTCCCGCATAGTTCGTATTGCCTTCCTGATAGAGCTGCTTTGCATATTGCTGCAGATTGATAACGATGGAGTTTCTGTCCTCCGCAGTAAGATGATCGTTTGCACCTTGGTTGCAATATGTGTTCATGGAGGAGATAATGGAGTTGATCGTTTCAAGCGATCCCTCGGTAACTTCCATCCAGTTCAATGCATCGGGAATATTCTTTCCTGTGTACTGTTCGATCTCCGTAAGGTTGGTTCTGAACTTAAGTGCTCTTACCGCAACGATCGGATCATCGGACGGTCTTGTGATTTTCTTGCCTGAAGAATAACGACTCTCAAGAATGTCAAGAAGGTTTTTGTTTGTGTTGATGTTGTACAACGCATTGTTGGTCATCATCTTATTGGTAATTCTCATATTGTTCTCCTTCCCGCACTTCGATAAAGCATATTATTACTCTCTATTTATCGGCACTTTGATCTCAAAACTTAAATTCCTGTTTCATTAATCAGTTTGTCATATATTTCCTGCATTACGGAGATCACCTTTGCGCTTAAGGAATATGCTTCCTGATAGCGTACAAGAGCCATAGCCTCTTCATCGGAATCGACGCCTGAAACCGAAAGTCTCTGGTTGGAAACCGACTTCAGGATATTCTTCTGGCTTTCCGAGGTCTCCTTGCTGGCCTTGGTATCTATGCCCACCTCGGCAACAAGAGTCCGAAGGAACGATGCGGGGTCGCCCTGTTTGAACATGTTTACATCGCCCTTTAATGCGATCAGCTTCTCCACCACATCGTTTCCGCTGACTCCGTCCACAAGGTTTGTGGTTGTTGCCAGCATTGAGGGATTGTCCATAACGGCACTTCGAACACGCAGGTTCTGAGCCGTAAGCATGTAATAAGAAGTGAATTCCTCGTTGGTATCCGAGGTTATGTATGTAACATCGGTATCTGTCGTGTTATTGAAATTCCCGAGTAAGTACTCTTCGCCGGAAACCACATTGTAGCCTGTAAAGAAAGAAATATCCGTTTCTCCGTCCAGACTCTGTCCCGTACGATGAACATTGTTGAAATTCTCGGCAAAGGTTCTGATAAACTGGTTCAACTGAGCCATATAGTAAGGTATTCCCTTATAGTCAACCTTACTTCCCACATTTACCGTCACTCCCTGATCGTAATTCCTTCTTGTGGGCTCCGCCATCTGGAAGACATATTCATACTTTCCTTCGTCATCAACAGTAACCTCAAACGAGTTGTATGTATACATACCGTTTCCGATGCTGAGTGCTCCCTGGGGAGGGATATTCAGATCAGCAACGTTGTTAATGTTTGTATCCGTGATCCTGAGCTGGGTTTCGCCAAAAAGTATCTCGTCCGCTCCGCCTCTCAGATCCTCGAGGTTGTTTCCGTCACGAACCTCGAACAAAGCCTTAAGACTTCCCGCCATCGTTCCGCTGCTCGGATGAAGCTGATCTCCGTTGATCCAATAGATGTCATAGAGACCGTCGATGTCGCAGAGATTTCTCTTATCCGTTCTGGGTTTACAGGTTAAAGTGTTTACTTCGTAGGTATCCACGAGAGTGTTTCCGTCAACCTTTACAACAAAGGCTTTAAGCCCGTCGGTACCGAGTTCTCTCTCCGAGGTTTCCACATTGATGATCTCTGAAAGCTGATCCACAAGCAGATTTCTCTGGTCTCTTAAGTCGTTGGCATTCTCGCCTCCCACCTCAACGGTGTTGATCTGCTTGTTGATGGTAGCTATCTGATCCGCTATGGAATTGACCTTCTGTATCTGGTTCTTTATTTCGTAATTGCACTCATTCTGTATGCTCTTCAGATTGGTATAGAGTGAATTGAAGTATTCGCACATAGACTGCGCATAGTTTGTAACCTGCGTTCTTACAGTCATTCCGGAGGCATCCTTTGAAAGTTCCTGCAGGGAATTGTACATATTGTCAAAGGAAGTGGTGAAGCCTTCGAGCTCGATCTCATTCAGGTAGCCCTCTACTTCCTTCATGAAGTAATACCGTTCACCGTACAAGCCACTTTCGGAGTTTGTGGAACGATACTTCTCATCGTAATACTGGCTTCTGCTCTGCTCAATGGAATTGACCTTAACACCCGTTCCCAGCATACCGTAAGTATTGAACGTTGAGATTGCCTTGTCTGCCGATTGATTTACGTTCTGTTTTGTATATCCTTCGGTTTCAATATTGGAAATGTTGTGCGCCGTCGTATTCAATCCCGTCTTGGAAGCGAAAAGTCCGGAGGTTCCTATTGTAAGTCCGAAAAATGTTGATGCCATACAGTCTTCCTTTCCGTATTACTATCTGCCGAGCGTATCCAACAGATGCTCCAGCATTTGGTTTACTGCATTAATGAATCGTGAATTGGCGTTATAACCCTGCTGATATTTGATAATATTCGTAAGGTCCTCATCGGAATCCACCGCATGCACGGCCTGCCTCTGATTATCCACGCTGTTAACAAGGTTTTCCTGGCTTTCGAATACTTTTTTGTATTTTTGACCATTGGTTCCCAAAAGACCGATCATCTCTGTATAATAACTGTCAAAATTCTGTTTTGAGAAGTTACTGGGAGATATGGTGTCAAACTCATCCTGCCAAGCGGAAAGAAGAGATTCGCAAAGCTCTATGCTGAAATCGCCCGTTCCCTCCGGATCGGAAAGAGGGAGCAGCGAAGGGTTCTTTAAGAGCTTATCGTTAACCTTGATCTCACCGATCGTAAAGAGTGAATAATTGTTTGCCGCATCTTCCCCGTTAAGCACCCTGGCCTCCCTGTGGTCTACCGTACCGTCATCGTTGACGATATCCACATGCTTTACCGTATACCTTGACATTGATTTTCTTTCGAACAGTGCTTCACCGGGCGTATCATTTTCATCCATTCCCACGGATGCCTTTTCCTCATCGAAGATCATTATCTTCGAGCCATCCGTAAGTTCCACTTCCTTGTTGGGGCAAAGAAGATCGTTTATGGTAGTTACGATACCGTGAATGAGATTATCGAACTGAGCCTGTGCGCTGACGCAGACAGAGCTTTCGACACTGATCTCATACTCGTTGACCGCCGCATCATAGTCTCTCATCGCCTGCTGGAAGGACATTCGATCGAACCAGCCGGTTTCATCCGTATATTGCTCTTCCGTAGGCTTGTCGGGAATGTCCGTGTATCTTCCCACCTTCTGACCTCTCGCAATGAGAAGCCCCTTCAGAGCGCCTATGTCTGTATCCGCTGCCGTGCAGGGAACTCTGTCAAACTTGAAAAGATCCACCGAATCATAGTTTACCCAATAGGGCTCGATCATTGAAGTTTCATCGTTGATCGGTCTTGTAGCCAGCGGATAGACCAGATCTTCCGTTACCATTGCATAATCTTCGACGTAAACGGTCATAATGCCCGTTGCATCCTCTTTATAGCTGACCTTTACCAGTTCCGAAAGTTCATCCACAAGATAATTTCTCTTGTCTCTCAGATCGTTGGCGTTTTCGAAGCCTGAAGCTTCCACCTTCTGAATGCTGTGATTCAAGTCATATATCTCGTTTGCGATCTCATTTATTCTGTTAACATAGTTTTTAACCTGAGTGTTCAGGCTGACCTGATAATTACCTATCTGTTTGTATATCTCTTCCGCTCTTTCAACGAAGCTTACAGCTGTCTGGATAAAGCTGGCGCGTGTAACGATGCTGTCCGGCTCCTTGCACATTTCCTGAAGAGCAACCCATACCTCAGCCATGGAGTCCTGAAAAGCTACCCCTTCCGTTTCACCGAAGATGTCTTCCACTTCGTTGGTGGACTCGTACTGCAGCCTGTAGTAGTTCTCACGGCCTACCTCTTCTCTGTAGGTCTTATCCAAAAACTGATCTCTTACCTGCTTGATCGTGGAAACATCGGTACCGTGACCTGTCTGCATCAGCCCCGTTCCCGTTCTTCCGATCGTCCTGTAGAAGGAGTCAGTGGTTTCCATCTGCTGGCGTACATATCCTTCCGTCTCAACGTTGGAAAGATTGTGACCTGCTACCGTAAGTCCGCGCTGATTTGCTGTAAGTCCCGATACACCGGTATACATTGCCGACATTAATCCCATTGACGTTTTCCTCCTTGTTGTTAGTATTATTCAATTAATTTTATCGGCTTCCCGATACAAAATCCTTACCTCATACTGAAACTTTTTCTTCCTTTTGGATGCAAAAAGCAAAAAAACACATCTGCCGAAGCAGATGTACATATCTTAGTTTTTCGCATCGAAAGTTCTCACAGTCATCATTGTATCAAACTGGCCGAACTGTCCGGCTTTTCGTGTGTAATTGTTCCCGATGTAGCTCCTGGAAGATCGTATCATATTCAGGTGATACTCGGAAATTTCAAGGGATTCTTTGATGAATCCGGTGTTTCTGTCATTTATCGTTTTAAGGCTGTTCAGCGTTTCCCTGAGAGCATTCTTGAGTTCGATCAACTGCTTCTTTACCTCGGGCTGATTGTCCATGAGTCCGATGAGTTCCTCAAGCTTGAGTTCCGAATTCCTTTTGTTGAGGACCACCTTCATATTGCTCATGATCCCCGCACGTTTCTTCTCAAGACCTTTAAGCTTCTCGATCGCCAGCTGCTCTTTCTCGGTAATATCGGAAAGCCGCTTGGTATCATTCTCAATGATCACCGCAGACTTTTGATCCGCCAGCGGGATAAGGTCGGTATAAATTTGTAATTCGCTCTTTAATGTAGCGATAAGTTCATCCATCAATCCTGCCATAGCATTTCTCCGTATAAAACCTGGAACACGCGGAACCCGGATCCATGATCCAAATCCCGCGCGCTGTAGCCTTTATTTACCGACATTCCGTCAGAACTTGATTGTCTGCTCAGACTGTTCCAAAAGCTTATCAGCCAGAGCACTCATCGGAACATTGTATGTTCCGTTCGCCATAGCCGTTTTAATCTCAGCTACCTTGTCCTCTCTTACATCGGGAGCGGCTGCAACTGCCTCCTTGGCTATCTGCAGATCGCGGCCGAAACCGGAAATCTGAACACTGTCCTTTGACACTGCTGTGGCGGATTCGACCTTTTTCATTTTGCCGTTTGCCTGATAAATCTGAGCTATTCCAGACATTGCATCAATTCTCATTGTGTCATCCTCCATGATTTATTATAAATTTCGCATTACTCTTAATTTAGGACTTCTCACAGCTCCTAACTTATATATCGGACGTAACGGGCAAAACTTAACTCTGAATAAATATAATTTTAAAAATTTTTCGGATGTTTTATAATTTTCCTTCCCAAACGACTCATCCATGAAGATCCGATTTGATCTTTGTGGTTGAAATTCCTGCGGTTCTGGGAAGATAGACGACCTCGCAGTATTCCTTCAGGAAATCGAACTTGCCTTTCCAATCGTCTCCCATTACAAACACGTCTACCTTATTGTCAACAACATCTTTTATCTTTTGTTCCCAGGTCTCCTCGGGGATAACTTCATCCACATACTTAACGGCCTCAAGGATCATCTTCCTGTCTTCATAGCAATGATAAGCCTCCTTGTGCTTTCCCGCGTTGAATTCATCGGTGGAAAGACCGACTATAAGATAATCCCCCAGTTCCTTCGCCCGTCTGAGCAGGTTGATATGGCCGACGTGCAAAAGATCATAGGTCCCATAAGTAATAACTTTCTTCATTATGTCTCCTTACTGTTCTTCCTCGAGATACTTTTTGAGAGTTTTAACGAGAACCTCGTTGTCTATAGGCTTGGCTATATGATCGTTCATTCCCGCTTCAAGAGCTTCTCTGATATCGGAAGCAAATGCATTGGCGGTCATAGCAATGATCGGAACTTTTGAGCTGTCTTTTCTGCCGGAGCCTCTGATGGCAATGGTTGCATCATAACCGCTCATTACCGGCATCATGACATCCATAAAGATGATATCGTAGTAATCCGTGGGCGATGCGGTAAACATATTGACCGCATCCGCTCCGTTAACGGCTCTTTCTATGGTCAGTCCGGCCATTTCAAGAAGCTCTCTGCCTATTTCCGCGTTAAGATCATTATCTTCCACAAGAAGGGCACGCTTTCCGGAATAATCCAATTCATCCAGTCTGCTCTCCTCATCCGTATCATGATACTCATTCTCGTTGATATCCTGGAGTTCGAGACGGATCCTTACGCAGAACTCACTTCCGTGTCCCTTTTCGCTCTTAAAGGAGATCGTACCGTCCATTGCCTCTATGTATTTCTTTGCAATGGTAAGCCCGAGTCCGGTGCCTTCCGATTTATTGATGTATTCGTCATCCTCTCTCGAAAAAGCTTCAAACAGATGCTTCTGGAACTCCTTGCTCATTCCGATACCGCTGTCCTTAACCTTAAAGACATAATCGGCTTCTGTATCGGATACGGGTTCTTCGGTAATATCTATGCTGATAAGCCCTTTATCATAGGTGTACTTGATGGCATTGCTCACAATGTTTGTGATTATCTCTTCAAGTCTTGTTCTGTCTCCTGCAACGGATTTATGGATCACACCCGTCATATTGAGAACAAGCATCTGTTCCTTAGCATCCGAAAGAGGAGTCATCATCTTAAGTACATTATCAAGAAGCCCGGAGATGGTGAAATAATCTCTGACCAGTTCGATCCTTCCCGTTTCGATCTTTGTAACATCCAAAACCTCATTAATGAGAGCAAGCAAATGCCTTCCTGCCTCGTTAATGGTATCCATGCAATATTGAACCTTTTCCCTGTCATCCAGATGCTTTTCGGCAATAGTGGCCATTCCCAGTATAGCATTCATGGGTGTCCGTATATCGTGACTCATTTTAGCGATAAAAGCGCTCTTTTGCGCATTGGCTCGATTTGCTTCGTTATAAGCCGCTTTCATTTCCTCTCTTGCTTCCAGCTCATCCGCTTTTTCCGCATCAATGTTCTTGCCCGCCACAAGGAGCATAGTCGCTTCGCCCTTTTCATTACGATCGGCAGCCATAACATCTATCCTGATCCAGCCTATCACCTTCGTCTTGCATTCGATTGAAAACAGATCGGTGTGACTGAGTTCTTTTACGATCTGATCGAAGTCTGCAAGCAGTTCGAGTTCCCGGTAAAACTGTTCATAAATCTCCGGGAGAACACATTTTGAGAACACCTCATCGGAATTACCGCTTGACGGGATCACGTCCCTGGTATAGTCCGTGGCATATACTTCTTCATATGAATGAGTTTCAAGGTTAACACAGTAAACACAGAAATATGCTCTGCTCAATGTACGGATCACTTTGTTATTATCCATAGATTCTCCTCCTGTCTGAAATTAAAGAGAGGTTTTCAGCCCTTTGAGTCCACGTTTTCTGATCTTGATCTTTTTAACGGGAATTTCCTTTCCCTTAAATTCGAAGCTTTCATCCGCCGGTGTCACCACGGTCACGAAAGCAACCTTGTCATTCTTTTCAGTCACTATTCCTTTTACGCCACGGCTGGTCTTCTTGAACTCCGCGACCTCCTCAAGGGCATAGCCCAATGAAAGTCCCGCATTGGTCATCATAATGACCTTTCTGTTCTCCGAAAGAATGTCCGTTGCAGTAAGTTTAACAATACCGACAACCTTGTCACCGTCATCCAGCTTGGTTGCCATAACCTGAGCTCTTGAAGTGTCGAACTCTATGCCCGAAACTATCTTAACATATCCGTTCTCGGTAGCAAAGAGCAATGAACATTCAAACAGCTCTTCAAAGCCTGTGTACAGAACGATCTCTTCCTTGCCGAGACGTATCATCTGATGGATCAGCGTACCCTTGTCCTTGATCCTTCCTCTGGGTATCTGATTAGCCTTAACCTGATACATGTTTCCTTCGGCCGTAAAAACACAAAGCCGATCGTTACTCTTCATTTTAATA
This sequence comes from Lachnospiraceae bacterium, assembly GCA_016291655.1. Classification (GTDB taxonomy): domain Bacteria; phylum Bacillota; class Clostridia; order Lachnospirales; family Lachnospiraceae; genus RGIG3528. The sequence goes on from JAEEYF010000090.1 coordinate 48,421, forward strand.
CAATATAAGAATTCCTTCAACTGGTCTGTTGAAGCTTTTAAATAAGTTGCGGCATCAACAGACTTTGTATAACCGAATCTGTCTATGAGAACATATATATCCTCGATCCTTTCCTCGACCACGTAATTGGTCTGCTCGATCAGGGTTATATCCGTCTTTCTGGGTGTTCCGAACTTTTTTCTGAATTCCAAAAGCTGTTTTTTGATGACCTTATGCAATTCCTTTACGGAACCCAGTATCTTTTCGAATTCCTTTATGTTGGAAGTGAGCGTTTCCTTTTCATCGATCAGCTTCCTGATCTCAAGTCCGATGAGTCTGGACAGCTGCATGGAAAGGATTGCATCCGCCTGTCTTTCCGTAAAGTCCAGCTTCTTTGCAAGAGCCTCCGATTTCTCGCTCTTGAATTTGATATCCGTTGTTTCACCCTTTGTAAGGCAATCCTTTGCCTGCTTAATTGAGGTACTACCGCGAAGGATCTCAATTATAAGGTCGATAACATCCGTTGCACGAAGAAGTCCGGACACCACTTCCATACGGTCCTTTGCCTTGGCAAGCATGGAATTGTATTCTCTGGTGTAGATCTCCTCCTGGAATACTATGAATTCCCTTATGAGGCTTTTAAGGTTGAACACAATGGGCTGCTGTTCCTTCACCGCCAGAAGGTTCACCGAATAGGTGTCTTCCATGGATGATTTCTTGAACAGACCGTTCAAAAGGTTTTCTACATCCCTGTCCTTCTTAACCTCTATAACAATTCTGACCTCCTTTGAGCTCTCATCTCTGACATCGTATATTTCCTCAAAGGTCTTGTTCTTCATCAGATCCACAAGACTTTCCACAAGCTTCGTCTTGTTTCCCGCACTTGTATAAGGGATCTCGGTGATGATTATATTCTTTCTGCCGTACTCACCGTTTTCTATTTCGGTCTTTGCACGGATCTTGATCTTGCCCTCGCCCGTTTCGTATATGCCCGCCAACGCATCGGAATTAACTATGACGCCTCCGGTGGGGAAGTCAGGTCCGGGAATGTAACTCATGAGTTCCTGCACCGTGATCTCCGGATCATCGAGATAGGCAACGCAACCGTCGATCACTTCGCCCGCGTTGTGAGGCGGAATGTTGGTCGCCATTCCTACCGCGATACCGGTTGTACCGTTGATCAGAAGGTTCGGAAGCAGTGCGGGAAGAACAGTCGGCTCCTTTTCGGAGTTATCGAAATTCGGCTTGTAGTCCACAAGATTATTATCGAGGTTCTCCAGCATCGTCATAGCGCCCTCGGAAAGCCTTGCTTCCGTGTAACGCATTGCTGCTGCCGGATCGCCGTCAAGTGATCCGAAGTTTCCGTGTCCGTCGATCAGAGGAATTGAGAGTGAAAAGTCCTCGGACATATGAACCAGCGCCTCATAGATCGAGGAGTCGCCGTGAGGATGATATTTACCCATTGTATCACCGACGATACGAGCACTCTTTCTGTGGGGTTTCTTTGGATCCAGCCCCAGCTCGGTCATCGCATAAAGAATACGTCTCTGAACCGGCTTAAGGCCGTCCCTTACATCGGGGAGCGCACGGTCGATGATGACATTTACCGCATAATCACGATAAGATGTTTTCATTTCCTCGGAAAAATCAATTTGTATAAGTTCGGCTGTTTTTGTCACAGCTTCTTTTTTATCTGCCATGAGTCATACTTCACTTTCAAATTTCTTTTATACATCAATGCTTGCGTATTTAGCTTCGGTCATAATGAACTCGCGCCTCGGAGGAACATTGGCACTCATCAGCAGGGAGGTCACCTCATCCGCTTCCAGGTTGTCCGAAATGGAAACCTGCGCCAAAACTCTCCTTTCCGGATCGAGAGTTGTTTCCCACAACTGCTCCGCATCCATTTCACCAAGGCCTTTATATCTCTGAAGGTTCAGTATCTTATGACCTTCTCTGCGGAATTTTTCCAGTTCGAAATCATTAAAGAGATACTTGGAGGACTTGCCTTTTTTTCTCGCCGTCTCGTAGTCCACCTTGTAAAGAGGCGGCATTCCTCTGTATACCTTGCCTTCCATAATGAGTTCAGGCATAAACCTGTAGAAGAAGGTCAGCATAAGAGTTGAAATGTGAGCTCCGTCCACGTCCGCATCCGTAAGGATAATGATCTTGTCATATCTCAGTTTTGAAATATCAAAATCATCGCCTATGCCGCAGCCGAAAGACGCTATCATAGTCTTGATCTCGTTGTTTGAAAGTATCCTTTCGAGAGGTGCTTTCTCAACATTCAATATCTTTCCTCTCAACGGAAGCACTGCCTGGGTCTTTCTGTTTCTTGCCGTCTTTACCGTACCGCCTGCGGAATCACCCTCTACGATGTATATCTCGCATTCCTCGGATTTCCTGGAGGAACAGCTGGCAAGCTTGCTTCTGGTGTCCACATCGTTAAGCGACTTGAGGACCGCATTCCTCGCCTTGTCTCCCGCTTTTCTTGCATTATATGATTTCATCGAGTTATCAAGGATAGCCTTGAGTTCTTCGATGTTTTTGTCAAAGTACCTGGTAACCTCCGTCGAAAACACATCATCAACAGCCTGCTTGGCGTCGGTGTTTCCGAGTTTTGTCTTTGTCTGACCTTCGAACTGCGGATCGGGATGCTTGATGGAAACTATGGCTACGATACCGTTTCTGATATCCTTACCGTCGAAGTTCTCATCCTTATCCTTCAAGATCCCGAGCTCACGTGCATATTTGTTCATGACACCCGTGAGTGCGGATTTGAAACCCGTTACCAGTGTTCCGCCGTCAACCACGTTTATTCTGTTGCAATAAGAATTGATCTGTTCGGAATAGGAATTAGTATAAGTGAAAGCCACTTCAACATCTATATCTCCGCTTTGTCCTTCAATATAGACCGGTTCCGGGATCAGTGTCTTGTATCCCTCGTTGTCTCTGGCAGCAGTCTTTGTCAGATAGTTTACATAGCTCTTGATGCCCTCTTCTTCGCAGAAAGTGACTTCCGTCTTGGCGATCTCATTCTTAAAGTTCAGGATCAGACCTTTGTTTAAAAATGCAGACTCCTTAAGATGCTTTGCAATGATATCGGGCTTAAATTCAACTGTTTCAAAAATAGTATCGTCCGGGTAAAAAGTAACCTTCGTACCCGTATCGGACTTGGCACACTTCCCCACTACCGGGAGCAGACCTTTTTCAAGCTCCACGGTGGGATGTCCGCCGTCCTTGTATTCATCTCTGTATACCTTGCCGTCTCTTCTGACTTCAACGATCATACGTTTGGATAACGCATTGACAACCGAAGCGCCTACGCCATGAAGACCTCCGGACACTTTATAAACGGTATTTGAGAATTTTCCGCCCGCATGAAGTATCGTATATACGACACGTACCGTGGGAATTCCCTTGGTGGGATGTATATCCACGGGTACTCCGCGTCCGTAGTCGGAGATGGTAATGCCTCCGTCTTTACGCAGTACAACATCGATCCTGCTGCAATATCCTGCCAGGTGTTCATCTATGCCGTTATCAAGTATTTCCCAAATAAGGTGATGCAGTCCTCTGGTGCCCGTACTTCCGATGTACATGCCGGGACGCTTTCTGACCGCTTCGAGACCTTCGAGAACTACTATCTGACTACCGTTATATTGTTCCATGTAAACTCACCAAACCTGTTTATTATCATTCGGGAATGCTTCCCTTTTTATATGCTTTAAAACGCAAATCGGAAGGCTTCACCGTTTTGGGGCAAAGCCTTCTTTCCCATAATTCTTATTTTTCATATTTGAAGATATAATCCAGCATCTTCATCGTCTGAGTATAACTTTCTTTCTTATAATCATTTCCGAGTGCTATGACAATAACTTCATTGCCGTCCACATCGCGACCGCATGCAGCCAGGCAATAACCTGCCTCGCTTGTGTAACCGGTCTTTATCCCTATGCAGGTGAAATTCTCGCTCCTAAAAGCACTGTCGGTCAAAAGGAGGTTGGAATTTTCAAGAACTACCGCCGGGATGTCTCCCGCAGCATGCATCGTATATACCTGCGTGCTTACGATCTCTCTTAAGGTCTTGTCCTCCATTACCGCCTTGGCGATCACAGCCAGATCTCTTGCAGTGGTAACATTGTCCTTGAACTTTTCGTTACAGCTTCCGTCCGCACCGACAGCATTGTTCAGCACGGTACCCGTAAGTCTGAGTTCATCGATCTTGTCCTTCATGATCTGTTCCACAAAGAAATCAAGGTTTTCTTCAATCTTGTACGCGATCGCTTCCGCAGCGTCTGCGCAGCTGGCCATGAGCATCTGATACAATCTGTCTTTCACGCTGTAGGTGGCATTCATCCACTGCTCTGCGGTGTAGTCCTTACCGATCTTGCCCTTTACATAGGATGCATAGGTAACCATCGCCGGATCAAGTCCCTGAACGGCAGCATTTTTATAGATCACGTCATTCCAGCGGAGTGTATCCAGGCTTGCCTCGCAAGTGTCATCAAGTTCAAACTGTTCAACGGCAATAAGGGCTGTCAGCAGCTTGGAAAGTGAAGCGGGGCTCCATGAGACAGTGTCGTTGTAGCTATGAAGTGTCTGACCCGTCTTTGCATCTATTGCAATATATGCAGCGCCTCTAAAGTCCACGTAATCTTCAAAAGTAACCGTAGGCACCTGTGTCGGTACCGGAGTGGGCGTTGAAGTGGGTCTGGGCGTATTGGTTGCCACAGGCTTCGGAGTATTGGTTGCCACGGGCTTCGGAGTGGGTGTGTTCGTGGGCGATCCTGCTTTAATGCTTGAATACGTACCGCTCAGGAAAGCATCACCGCCCTTAAATTTAATACGATACCATCCGTTACTGGTTTCTCCCGTAAGAGTAAACTCCTCGCCGAGCACCCCGCCTCCGATGGCGCTGTACTCGGTTCCGGGTCCTTTTCTGATGAATATGGAATCCACATTTACAACAACCGTTCCCGAACGATCGGTGATCGTAACATTGGTGAACACCAAAGGTGTAGGTGTTGCCTCGGGAGTAGGCGTATCAGTGGGCCTTCTTGTAGGTGTGGTAGTCGGCGTTTCCATTACCGGTGCATTTGTCGGAGCAGGAGTTCCCTGTTCCAATGCAGGAGTGTTGGTAACAAGCAGCATCGGAGTATTCACCACAGTCTGTGTGGGAGTAGGAGTCGGCTCTGTCACGGTGGGTCCTTTACAACCACTGAACAGTGCAGATGCCGTAATGACGATTGCAGCAGCCGCAAGACCGATCCATGTTTTTTTCTCTCTTATCAGTTTTCCGGTCAAATTCTTGTTTACCTTCATGATGATCACTATCATCGCAATCGGGAATATTAGTGCAATGATCATTCCTTTCTTAAGATTGTTGTCGAATACACCCGCAAATGTCCCGACAAGAGCGGGTCCCACTCCATATCCCAGATCTCCCGCAAACAGAAGCAATGCCATAGGCGCTGCATTCCCCGCGGAGATCTTGGATGAAGCCAGTGAAAATGTGCCCGGTCTGAGAATTCCTACGAAAAGACCTACCAGAACACAGCCTATAAGAGATAAGATTTCATTTCCCGAGAGTATAGCCATCAGATAGGCTGATGCTCCCAAACCACATCCGTATATCAGATAACGTTGCAATCTGATATCTTCAAAAAACTTACCAAACAATAACCTTGAGGCTCCGATGGCTGTCACGAACAAAAGCGGTCCGGCCAGTCTTGCGAAGATATTGGCAATTTCCAAAGAAACCTCTGTATAATATGCGATCCATTGTCCCATGGCCTGTTCCGTTACCCCCGCGAAAAACATCAGGAAAAACAGTACCCAGAACATAGCATTTCCAAAAAGCTTTCCCGTTCCTTCCTCAGCATCATCCTCCGGGGTGATGAACCGGATAAAAGCAATCGCCAAAGTGATCAATATAGGAATGACGGAAATGATAACCGTCAGTATTCTCCATTTTTCTATCCCTGCAGCAGCGAAGAACACCAGACTGATAAGTATGGCAACAACACTGCCCATGATATTCCAAAATTGTATGAGATTGATCCTCTCTTCGTTATCCTCCGAAAAATATCTTATCATATTTCCCACAGGGACTCCGATACAACCGGCTCCGATCCCGCTGACCAATGCTCCCGCAAACACCGCGGGCATTCCGCCCATATATTCGGGCAGAAATCCCATTGCCAAAAGGCCGAAGGCCATGACTGTCATTCCCGTCGCCAGGATCTGTTTGTATCCCAGCCTTTTCGCCAGCTTCATTGCGAAAAGGTTCATTACGCTTCTTACCGCAAAATGTAAAAGGATCAGCAGTCCCAGAGCAACAAATCCAAACCCGAACTCCTTTTCAAACCTCAGGAAGAGAAGAGGAACAAATCCATTAACAAGCCCGAGAGTTGCCTGAACGGAATAACAAACCGCCAAGACACTCCTCGTTCCGGATCTCTCATCATTCATTCTGTTTCTTTGCTCCATTCAATTTTTTATAATATTTCACAAGGCCGTCGACAATTCCTTCCGCTATTAGTTCCCGGTAGGAATCGGTCTTCAAAAGGGCATATTGTTCTTCGGATGTCATAAATCCGCATTCCGCAAGGACCGCCACCTTGGAAGTCAATAGCACATAGTAATCGTTCTCTTTGACCCCTCTGTTACGCATTCCGGTCTTTTCGCTGATCTCATTGACTATGAACTCGGCCAGCGTCTGACTCTGTTCATTTTTTTGAGGATTATAGTAGACCTCTCCTCCCTCGGAGGTAAGAGCATCCTTAGGTGCTTCGTTCAGGTGTATGCTCACAAATGCAGTGGCTTCCGACCTGTCATACATTTCCTTGCGCTCTTCAAGATCTACCCAGACATCGGTTTCTCGTGTCATGAGAACCGTGAACCCTAAGCGTTCCAGCTTTTCCTTAACTTTTAAACCTATATTGAGGTTTATCTCTTTTTCATATACATCCGCCTTATTGTTGGCAGTACTTCCCACATCATTTCCGCCGTGCCCCGGATCGATCATAACGACAGGTCCCGGAGTCGGTGTAACGAACACCGTCGGCAACGGTGTCGCAGTGATCCTCGGAAACATCGTCGGCGTGGGAGTAGGCGACACTGTCGCTATCTCATATGCCTTGATGCCCGAATTTATCAATCCCATGATCATTATACCAAGCAGGACGATAAAAATCAAAATCACAGTTTCCAATATTCTTCTTCGTCTCATCACCTCACGGTTGTGACGTGACAATCTTCTCTCCGGATCTCTCATAAACTCCCGTTGCTACCTGTTGTATCAGTTTTCTTCCTCATCCGGAGAAAAACCTTCGAAAATGAACAGCTTGTATTTGTTTTTAACTTTCTTCAGCACCTCGGGCGTTTTAACGGTCCACGCCACGGGAAGTGCTCCGAAAAGCTTCGTCAGCATAAACGAAAAATTGTTCGGATAGTCGCAGCAATATGCAATGAAATCCGGTCTGCACATCAGATCGCTCAAAAGGAAATGCACCATGAACTTTCCGAAGGATTCTGTTTTTCCGTCATCCTTGGCAAAATTGGAGGAAAGCTGTCCGCGAAGAAGTTCGGGTCTGTGTTTTCCGAACCATCTGACAGCTGCCGGGTGGAAGGACTCCACACAATATATGCCTTTATATTTCAAAAGAAGTTCGTTTGCAAGTTCGCATACCCTTGTATTTGAATCCACCATCTTTATCTCGACGATAAGCGGGACTTTTCCGTCTACAGCTTTCAGAACGTCTTCAAAAAGGGGAATGTGTTCCTTTGAGGAACACAGCGTCAGTTCGCACAGCTCGGCGTAGGTTTTGGAATTAACCGGAGCATCCGTTTTGCAGACTCTGTTCAGATCGCCGTCATGAAAGACCACAACCTTCTCATCCTTTGTCAGCTGCACATCCAGTTCGATACCGTAGCCTTTTTCCACAGCCTTCAGAAAAGCGGGAATGCTGTTCTCCGGCGCATCACTTTCATTGTTATGAAAGCCTCTGTGAGCATAATAATACCCCGCAAAGGGCATTCTGTCGGCCCTGTTGAACAGCCTTGGCATAATGAATATGCAGTACAGCAAAAACAGGGCTGACAAAATTATCAACACTATATAAATAGTTGTCGGCATTTTTTCCCTCCGATAAAAGGTTAAAACGCAATTTTTTTTATTTTGAGAGGGCCGAGATCCTTTCCTCAACCTTTGCCATCATGCTCTTATAATTCTCAAGCTTGCCCTTCTCTTCGTTTATCTTGCTCTCGGGAGCCTTTGATATGAAGTTGCTGTTGGCAAGCATGCCCTCGCAGCGCTTGATCTCGCCCGTAAGACGATTCTTTTCCTTGGCAAGTCTCAGAAGTTCCTTGTCGATATCAACCAGTTCGGCAAACGGAATGTAAACCACTGCCTTGGGAAGAACCGCCGAAACAGCATCTTCCGCAATGCCCGTCTTGTCTGCCTGTACAAATACTTCGGAGGCGTAACCGAGAACCGCAAAGAAGTTTCTGTTTTCCTCGAAGATCTCTCTTACCGCTTTATCGGCAGAAACCACAAAGACCTCAGCCTTACGGCCGGGAGCAACGTTCATGGACGTTCTTACGTCTCTGATGCCCTTAACCGCTTCCTTGATCATCTCGATGGCTGATACCTTCTTTTCAAAGGCAAACTTCTCATCATAAACCGGCCACTCGGAGATCATGATCGACTCGTTGCTGTCCAGGATACCTTCCGCTTCCTTCAAGGTGCAGAAGATCTCTTCCGTAACGAAAGGCATATAAGGATGCAGCAGCTTCAGCGCATCCGTCAAAACATGTCTGAGAGTCCACATTGCGGTAACCTTGGATGCAGCGTCGTCTCCGTAAAGACGGGGCTTAACCATCTCAATGTACCAGTCACAGAAATCATCCCAGATGAAATCATTTATCTTTTGAGCCGCAACACCAAGTTCAAAGGAATCAAGGTTCTGTGTAACCTCTCTGATGCAGGTGTTGAGCTTTGAAAGGATCCAGCAATCGGCATCCTCGAGTTTCGAAAGGTCTATGTCCGTCCCCTTGTGATCAAGACCCGCTTCTTCCATCTGCTTCATGTTCATCATGATGAAACGGGAAGCGTTCCAAACCTTGTTCGCAAAGTTTCTGCTGGCCTCAACTCTCTCCCAGTAGAAACGCATATCATTTCCGGGTGCATTTCCGGTAATAAGCGTAAATCTGAGAGCATCAGCTCCGTACTTATCGATGACATCCAGCGGATCGATACCGTTTCCGAGGGACTTACTCATCTTTCTTCCCTGTGAGTCTCTTACAAGACCGTGGAAAAGAACGGTATTGAAAGGCTTCTCACCCATGTTCTCATAGCCTGAGAAGATCATTCTGATAACCCAGAAGAAGATTATGTCATAACCGGTAACAAGAACATCCGTAGGATAGAAGTATTTAAGATCCTCCGTCTTTTCAGGCCATCCGAGTGTCGAGAAAGGCCAGAGAGCAGACGAAAACCACGTATCAAGTGTATCAGGATCCTGTGTCAAATGTGTGCCACCGCATTTAGGGCATTTTGTCGGTGCGTTTTCGGTCTTCTCAACGATGATCTCACCGCAGTCCTCGCAATAATAAGCGGGTATCCTGTGTCCCCACCAAAGCTGACGTGAAATACACCAGTCCTTGATATTGTCGGTCCAATTGTAATAGGTTTTTTCAAGTCTTTCGGGGATCAGCTTTATGTCGCCGTTTTTGACAGCATCAACGGCAGGCTTTATGAGCGAATCCATCTTAACGAACCATTGCTTTTTAATAAGCGGTTCTACTGTTGTCTTACAACGATCGTGAGTACCTACATTATGGGAATAATCCTCAATGCGAACAAGAAGTCCCATTTCCTTCAATTCTTCAACGATCCTGTTTCTTGCTTCATATCTGTCCATTCCCTTGAACTTTCCGCCGTTTTCGTTGATCGTGGCGTCATCGTTCAGAATGTTGATCTCGGGAAGGTTGTGACGTTTTCCGACCTCAAAGTCGTTGGGGTCATGAGCAGGTGTGATCTTAACCACGCCCGTTCCGAAATCCATCTCTACATAGGGATCCGCAATGATGGGGATCTTTCTGTCGACGAAGGGCAACCATACAAACTTGCCTACAATGTCCTTATAGCGGTCATCCTCGGGGTTAACCGCAACAGCCGTATCACCGAGCATTGTCTCGGGTCTTGTTGTGGCAAATTCAAGGAAACGTGTCTTGCTGACAGTTCCGTCGTCCTCGATGAGAGGATACTTTATATGCCAGAAATGTCCCGCCTGATCCTCATATTCAACTTCCGCATCGGAAATGGAAGTCTTACATACGGGACACCAGTTTACGATCCTTGAGCCCTTGTAAATAAGGCCCTTTTTATAGAGATTTACAAACACTTCCTCGACTGCCTTGTTGCAGCCCTCATCCATGGTAAAACGCTCTCTGTCCCAGTCGCAGGAGGAACCGAGCTTCTTCAGCTGCTCAACGATCCTTCCGCCGTACTGTGCTCTCCACTCCCAGGCTCTCTTTAAGAAGCCGTCTCTTCCGAGGTCATGCTTGTCTATGCCTTCCTTTTTGAGGGTCTCGATGATCTTAACCTCCGTAGCAATGGAAGCGTGATCCGTTCCGGGCTGCCAAAGAGCATTGAATCCCTGCATTCTCTTATATCTGATCAGGATATCCTGCATCGTATTGTCAAGTGCATGTCCCATGTGGAGCTGTCCCGTGATGTTCGGCGGGGGAATAACGATCGTGAAGGGTTTCTTCTTCGGATCGGGCTCTGCATGGAAGTACATGTTGTCCATCCATTTTTTGTAAAGCCGGCCCTCTATCTGTTTGGGGTCGTAATTTTTTTCAAGTTCCTTGTTCATTTCTATAATATCCTTTCAAGTGTTTCTATTCAATCTCTCAAACTTATGATTTTAGCAAAGTATCACTGATTAGTCAATCCGTACCTTTCCATGACCATCTTTACTTCGATCTCGTATTCCCTGTGTTTCACGGCAAAGCTTTGAAGCGCAAGTACCGCACTCTTCTTCTGCTGCATATTGAAATCGATGGCTTTTCTGAGTTTCTGACGACGCACATTCAATCTGTGGCGCACCTCAACCATTTCACCCGCATCCACAAGTGCTTCGCACTGGTAGATCCAGATACCCACGTCATTTACGCCGCAGGTCTTGAGACGGCTTCTCAGGTCATTGTCATAAAAATCTATCAGCTGTTCGGCTTTTTTGAACCGCTTTTCCTCTTCCACGATACGATTGTATTCATTCAGATTGAACTTAAGCTCGTTTGAGTCGTTAACATGATACTTCTCGTAGTTATAATCCAGCACGTTCGTCACGTTAACATACTTGATCTTCGTTTTGTTCAGCAGCGAGATCGCACGTTCCATTTTGGCTTCGCTGTTCTTCATGGCAAGGATCATCTTCCTGTGCACCAGGAAGAAATAGACCGCACACAGACCGCCAAACGCCACGATCACTGCAAACACGGCGGTAACGTCCGCTTCTCTGACCGCTCTTGCCACGATCAAAAGGATCAATGCTATGCCTATAAAGACCGTCGCAAAAGTCAGCAGCTTTCGGTTAAAATCGGTCTTTGAAATACATTCTACTATATCATCGTCAAGACTGTCTCTCTCCCGTTCGAGGGCCTTGAGATCTTTTTCCACAAGAGCTTTGTAAGCCTCGTTTTCCTTAAGCTTCTCTATCTCTTTTTCCACGCCTTCCTCGTCCTGCTCGATGGCATATCGCTGCGCGATCGTGATCTTCGGAGGAGTGTGCTGCATGGCAAGTCTCTCTTTATTGAGATTGATTATCTTGTTTGCTGCCTCATTGATCTTCGCCCGCTCTTCCTCGCGTACGGAATCTATTTTCTGTATGTCCGAAAGGTAACCCGTGACCACCTCATATTCCTTGCGTGACTCAAGGATCTGCTTGTCCGCAGCTGCGATGATCTCACAGTTGCCTTCCAAAAACGTCATTCTGGTCTCTCTGTCCGAGAAGGCGCTTTCGTTGGCCCGGTTTTTCACTCGGTCGGCAGTGATCTCCGGCTCCTTTTTAATTTTTCTTTTTCTGAAAAAATCGAAAAGACCCATATTATCTCATTTCCGTCATTCGTTGTATTTTATGTATTGCTCTTTCATTTCCGCGGTAAGTTTACCGACCACGTTGTAAAAATCGGTCACCCTCCCGGATCTGAGAAGCTCTTCCGCTTCTCTCAGTTCGTACAGTTCCGCTTCATCCGAGGCTTCCAGTTCGGTGCTCAGGACCGCGGATCTGAGCCATGCGGCAGTCTCTTCCGAGACATCATAGACCTCCATGGCCATTCTCAGTTCTTCTTTCTTTTCCCCGAATTTAAGTGCAAGCAGGTAGGACCTCATGGACTCTTCACGCCCGTTCTTTTCATATGCCTGTCTGAAACACTCGGCGGCGGATTCAAATCCTTCGGTATGCAGCAGGGCTATGCCCATATTGTGATAGATGTCTCCGAGATTTTCCGATGTTATCCTGAACTCCGGAGCTTCCTTTACCAGGTTTCTGTAATTTATGATGGCATTTTTGTAGTTTTCAAGGCTCAGATAGCTGTCCGCTTTCTTTTTTATCCTGATCCATTTTTCGGTTCTGTCAGCCCTCGAAAGTGCTTCGATAAAGTTCTCGATCTCTTCCCTTACCAGATAATCGCAGGAGCAAAAGCAGACCGTCACGAGATCCTTGAGCGGAGCATCTCTTTCTATGCAATCCGCAAGCAGATTGGCTCTTTCCTTAAGTCCGAGAGCCTCATCCATGAACACCGCAAGATCCCGATCGTACAAAAAGTCCTCGCAAAGCTCCGGGTTGCCGATTATGCAATAACACAATTCCTCGACGGAATGTATGCTGAGCTTTGAATTTCTAAGCAGATATGGTTTTTTTGAATAGTTACCTACGGTAACGATCATCTTGCCCATAAAGCAGTTCCTTTTACAACATTATCGTCTGTTCCGACACTCTGAATGTCGCAGGCTTGATCTCTCCGAATCCAAGGTCGCGCACCTTGATAACAAGGGTTTTTATGTCCACGAAACGAACGGAGATCTCCAGGCGGTTGGTCTTGTTCTCGCCCGAGATCAGACCGTAAAGTGAAAAATTGACAGCCTCAGTGTGCCCGTTTCTGTAATCTCTGATCCTAAAAACTATATTGTTGATGTTATCGGGTATCATGAATATCTTTTTTTCCGCCCCCACGAGCGGGCAGCCCGCCTCGATCAGCGGCACGAATTCCACCGTAGCATCTCTGTAACCTTCCACCGAAACGCTGTGAAAAACCTCCCCGTCACTCAGTATGTTGTCCCGAGGCTTTTCATTCACTGCCCTGTAACATGCTCCCGAAGAATAGAGGTTCTGTCCCGAAAAGATCTTAAGTCCCGGAGACGCATATTTCCTCAGAACATTCTTGATGCAGTCATCCTCGGCAGCCTTTCCCGTAACATACATGCAGTTCAGATTCCTGTTCTGCATCAGCACAAAACTGATGATGTTCTCAAACGCTTCCGCCCTCATCCGCCTGTCTTCTATGCCCGCAAGGCCGACCTTCAGCGTTCTGGAGCCCTCGAGTCTTTCTATGTAGGCAGGATAATTCCTGGTCCTGTCCGCCGGGTTGAAGTAATATGCCTCTATCCCGTCGGCGGAAATGTCCACTCCCACCACGTGCTGTCTGCGACGCAGTTCGTCGGTGTTGATTATATACATCAAAAACGCATTTGCGTGATTTATAATGAAAAACCTGTCATTATCATATCCGAGCATCCTGAGAGCATTCGAAAGCCTTCTTTCGTCGTCGGCGTTCATTTCTTCTCCGGTAATGCATATCCTGGAAAATGCGGCTCCGGCGAAGCACTTTCTGATCCCGTTCAGAACATCTTCCAAAAAGCCCGCCAAAAGTTCCGTAGTATCATATTCTCTGCCGTTCAGTACGGTCTTATCCGCAGCTTTTTTCCCGTACAGTGCAGACGTTCCTTCGATATCGTCCGCAAGGCTTTTTCTCACTCCTTCGAGACCTGCGACACAGCTCCCGTCGGAAAGAGGTACGACAAAAAGAGGTATACGCTCGCCATCCGATCTCGCCGGCACCGTAAAGCTTTTGGTGAAGCGTTCTTCTTCATCCCAAAGGCCTACATATACCTCTTTTTCGTAAAAATCCATTCCAAGCACCAATGAAGCCATTTTTTACCCCTGATCTTTTTTGATCATATCGCCTTAAAGTGCCGTTTTACGGCATATTCGGTCAGATAATACTGTTCAAGATATTGCAGGACCGTCTTGTCATCCTTAAGCTCTGCGGCAATAAGGATATTGTTGATCTTGTCATATTTCGTAGCCGTCCGTCCGTCGGTAGGATCTTCGAGACAGGCTATTGAATTGCTTTCCGTGATCTCTTCCTTTTCTCCGTCGGACTCCGTAATGAAATACTGCAGGACCTCTCCGTAGAAAAGGATAAATTCCTTGGTAAATATGCCATATCCCACATCGGGCATTATCGAAGTCCTGAACTCTTTTCCCCTGTCGTAGGAATAGTGTATATAAACCGTTTTCCTGGGATTTGTCCTGTATTCCACATAGGTTTTTTCCAAAAGGCTTTCCGGAAGCGAAAGCTGTTTTCCGAAATCCTTAAAGAATGCATAGAATACCTTCTTCTGCAGAAACCTGCGGACGTGGGTGTCGGCGAATTCCTTTTCCTCTGCGGTAAGTCTCTCCTTTTCGCTGTAAAACTTAAGCAGCGCCAGGACTCCGATCCTGCTGTTCTCAAGTGAAGGGTCAGCCTTCAGCACCTCAAAGAATTCGGGTTCCGTAACCCTTTCGCCCACAAAATACTTGTACGCGGTGTATGATATGAAAGCTCTGACAAGCTTTCGGTTGTTGTTTTTTGAATAATAGCTTTTGAAAACCTCAAATGTATTCTCGATATAGGTTTCGGCAAACAATATCTGGGCCAGGAGGTTCTCTTCAAGTTTGACCGTATCAAGCCCCGTCTGCTTCGCAGCATGCCATATCTCATACATTTCGAGGGTAGTACCGTTATAGTTGTCCACCAAATACTTTAACAGGCGGTCTTCCACGTTTCCGTTTTGAAAAGCATAATGACTCATGGCAACGATCGTTTCCCTGTCTTCCTGCTTCTCATTCTCTTCGACGGCATGGATGCAAAGTTTGGCAAGACGTTTCAAAGCCAGCTTTTCGCATCCGAACTCCTTAACATATTCTATGACCTTGTCATACATGTTCCTGACAACCATGAGTTCTACGACTCTGTTTCTCCGTTCGGGATCGAGTTTTCTGACCTCTATGTCGTTGAGATAAGCCTCCAGAAGTTCACCCTCGTAATTTATATAGTAGTATTCCGCCAGGTTGTAACTGCAACTGTTGACTATCGCGGGTTTAAGGGTTTTTATGCCCGATATCTGCTTTTGAAGCGCTATGTATGCCCCTTCGCTCTCATTGTAGCGTATGTTCTTCTCCCACATAAAGAGCAGGAGTCTGGGATTGGTCGAGCCCTTTTCGTAGCATTCGGACTGCAGATCGTGCATATGCAGATAAGGCCTGCAGCTGTCCTCGTCTCTCAGAAGATACCTGTTGCCCTCGTCGTCCTCAAGCCAGCAGATGCAGGAATCGGAATAACAGAGCACATTTGCCCTGCCGTTCTCCACGGGATATCTGCCCACCGATATCTCCACATTGTTTGACACCACCACATTTCTGATCTTCTTTCCCGTAATCTCCACCTTACAGGAGAAAAGTACGTCGGGAACGCAATTTATCAATGTTTCGTTCAAAAGCTCCCTGTTCAGGATGTTTGAATACAAAACCGCAAGTTCGTCGTTGATCTTCCGTTCTTTAAGGCAATCAAGCACAAACTGCTCTATATTTTTATAATATGCCTTGTAGATCGGCATATTCTCTTCTTTCGTTTTGACAATGTAGGCATAAAGCAAGAGGCGCTTGTCCTCGGGAATGGAGGAATTGTAGCTGAAATAGAGAAGCACCGGCTGATCTATGGTCTCTTCCTTGTCCGCACCGTAGGTGAGCATATAAAACTCGAACAGATTGACCAGACTAAGCTGAGCCCGGACAGCCTCTTTAAAGTATATATGATATCTCGTATCTCTCAGATTCAGCATTATGATCTTCTCACATATGCATCTGAGCAGCTCCTTGTCATTGTTCTCCGCGTAGAGTTTCTCAAGGACCATGAGTCTCATAGCGTCACATTCCGCGGGCAGCCTGCATATATGCACAAATTGAGACAGCACCCGCTCGTTTACCATTAGATTGTCGAGCATGAAGAGCATGAGTCTGCATTCGGTGGTATCGACCTTCGTAAGCAGCCTCGGATCGGCTGAGAGCAGTCTCCCCACTTCACTCAAAAGCAAAGTACTGTTGCTGCCCTCATTGAGCTTCTGCATCAAGCTTTCGTATCTGAGCCTGTAATTCTCTTTATACAGGGGATCGGAATACATATACATCAGCCTGATCAAAGGTATATCGGGATTTTTCTCCATTAAGCTTTTTATCGCTTCGCAATTGGCTTTGGCAACTCTCTCATCTCCGGTGTAAAGCACCTCGGTAAAAAGCAGAGCTGCATAGAGCATCGGATCTTTGCTTTCATATTCGTGTTTTTTCAAAAGTACCGGTGTCACAAGGCTGTCACTCGCAGCAGAACGTCCGGCAAAAACCGAAAGGTAGGCTTTGTAGACCGTAAGCTGTTCCTCAAGTGTCTTCTGCAGTCCGTCCTCAATATCCGAAGAGACATTTTCACGTTTTATGAAATTCTCCAAAGCTTCGGTTAATTTAACGGATTCGTTTATGAAATCTATTTTGGATATCCTGCCGCATCTGAATCCCAAAAAATGGTCCGAAAGGCTCAGGATGTACCTTTTTACGGTGCGCATCCTCTCCTTTTTTCTCTCGTTTGTTCCTCTTACCTTACAGGTAACGGGAACGATCTTTTCGTGAAGCGCATTGAATATCCTGATCTCCCCGTGTCTGACCCCGGGAGACATTTTTTCCGGATTGAAGACAAGTTTGAGTTCATAGCGTCCGTTGACAAAGTCACTGTTTTCGATCACCCGTTTAACGGGCGTAACAAAGTCAAGATCCGACTCAACCTGTAATTTAAGATAACCCCATGCACTCTTTTCTATCACTATCTTTTCAACAAAACTGACAGCTTCGGTTTCTGCATGGAGCGAAGATTTTCCGACAACAAAGCTGCACTCGGCCTTCTTTTTACGTGAATACAAAAACTCCTCCATGGCCCTATTACGGTCAGGGGAAGCTTTGAGTGTTTCATATACACAGTTCAGCTTGTCGTCGCGTTTGATGACCGCGTCATAAAACTGCTTGCCGTCAAACAGTTCAAGTGCCTCGTTCCAGTTTGCCTGAGCAAGGCTCTGAAAGCTGAAAAAGTTGTTTATCTGTCCTATGGAGCTTTTGCAGGTTGCACCCAAAACGGAGATCGTAAAAGGCAGCTGTCTTTCACCGCAATCGCTTACGATGTTGATCCTGCCTTCCGTCTTTTCTCCCGGCTCCATATATTTACAGTTTACACTGAAGGTGACTTCGTTGGAAGCACCGTTAAAGGTTTTGCTGCCCAACTTCAGGATGTTTGAGGAACTGTACAGCAAACCCTTCATAGTTGTATTGGCGGAATTTGAGATGACAAAAGAACCGGTCTGAACTTCTCCTTCACTTATGAACAGATTCAATGCATCCTGTGAAAGAACAATTTCCGGTTGCTCATATTCGAATATTCCTTTCGACAGTCTCTCAATTTTTTCCTTCATAACTCTCCGTAACGATCAACCGCGGGGAAGCGGTACGAATGTCCCCGTTTCAACATCCTGAACATAACAGTTCTTTCCGTCGACGGAAATATAAAAATCACCGCGGTTTCTGTCTCTGCCGTTTACGAACTCGGTAAGCGTAAAACGATAGCAGTCTTTGCCGTCGATAAAAGTAGTAACCGAATCATAGGAATGATCGTATTCCGTAACTTCTTTGTCAATATTCAAGACTTCCTTGCTGTAGCCGCATAATACACGGTATGCCTGTTCTGCCGAAAGATTACCTGTCGCCGGGGGAGTCGGGGTGACCGTCGGTAACGGAGTAGGTGTTGCGGGAACAGGTGTTGTGGTGGGCAAAGGCGTCAGCGTGGGTGTTGCGGCAGGCGTCAAAGTTGGCGTCGGCGCAACCGTAGGCGTCAAAGTCGGCGCCGTTGTAGGCGTATTATCCAAAAGCACCGGAGCAGGTGTGGAAGTAGCTGCCGCCGTAGGCGTTGGGGTAAGATCACCGTCGTCTTTTCCGCCCTTGTTCTTTCCGGTGACCACGACTATCACAACGACCAGCAAAATGATCAGGATCAAAGCAGGTACTCCTATCGTAAGGATCATTCTCTTTCTGCTTTCGAGCCAGGTAAGTAAGTCTGTTTTTCTCATTCGATTGTCGGCCATAAAACCCTCCGATTATAAAAAATTGTACGAAAAAAGGTGCATGCAACGCATACACCTTTATTATATACTTTTTGTATTGAAACTGCAAAGATTATTTAAAAAGAAATTCAATAAAATCAGCACATATCTTGTTATTCTGCCAAGAACCGCAGACTGCAACAACCATGGGATCGGAAGGATCCGAATCCTTAAAATATCCGCAGTCATTAAGGAAAATTCCGTAGGCCTTTTCGGAGTTCTCTATCATATTCCCGGCATCGTCCAATATCCCCGTCATAGCAAACCGATCGTTATATTTGAGATAGAGTTCGGTCGAAAGAACCTCCGACATAGGCTTAAACAATCCCGTCTGTGCCCTCTGTGTGAAAACGGACTCGGGCATGACTGCAACGCTTATCTCTCCCACATACATATAAACGGTAAACTTTTGTATCGCATCGAATTCATTGGTTTTAAAGTAAAATGAATTGTCAAAGGTTGTTGCCTGAGTCTCGGGATCCAGCGAAATATAAGCATCAAACTCCTCTTTGAGCTTTTCTACCGCCTCCTGGTTTGGATAATCCGATATGGCGGCAAAAAAGACAGACTCAGGTCTTTTTTTGAATATCGTAAAGAGCAACGAGACCACAAAAGCCAATACAGCCAGAACCGCGACTATCTTAAGCAGATAGTAATCCCTGAACTGTATCCATCTCTTTCTCCCTTTCAGGCTTTTTAGTTTTTCTCTGTCCGTCATCTTGTCGGACACGTGATTATAGAGAGCAGCATTGTCTTTTAATGCCGTCTTTTTGTTTCCGATCTGCATAATTAAACCTCTTCCAAGCCTCATTCACTCTTTTTGCAAACAATAAAGCGGACTTTTGAGATCCGCTTTGTTATTATCCGAACAAATCCGTTCGCCCAAATCATATAGATGATACAACCAACCGTTAAAAAATAAAATTAAGTAACAATTAAAAATTTGGAATGTTATTGTTATCCTCTCATATGCTCTTCCAAATCACTCAACGGTTACCGACTTTGCAAGGTTTCTCGGCTGGTCCACATCAAGTCCCCTGTAGGAAGATGTATAGTATGCGATCAACTGAAGATAGACTGCGGCAAGGAAAGGTGCAAATTCATCCTTGCAGGCAGGTATTACCAGGTGCTCTGCGCATATGCCCTTTTCAAGAGCTTCATCCCCGTCATTAGCCTCATTGGTAACAAGGATGACCATTGCGCCCCTTGCACGCACTTCCTTAACATTGGAAATGAGTTTCGGAAAAACATCCTTCTGAGTTCCCAGCGCGATAACGGGTGTTCCGCCGGTGATCAGGGAAAGAGTTCCGTGCTTAAGTTCTCCCGCAGCATATGCTTCGGAATGAATGTAAGTGATCTCCTTTAATTTAATGGAGCCCTCGCAGGAAAGTGCATAGTCAAGTCCTCTTCCGATAAAGAAAAGGTCTGACGCCGGTGTAAGTCTCTTGCTGAGTTCCTTGATAACATCTCTCTTTTTGAGGATCTTCTCGATCTTTTCCGGTACCGCTTCAAGCTCGTTCATATACTCCGATACCTGTTTATCGCTGAGTTTCCCAGCAGCCATGGCAAAACGGAGTGCAATAAGATAGAAAACGGCAAGCTGAGCGGTGTATGCCTTTGTGCTGGCTACCGCGATCTCCGGGCCCGCATGGGTATACATGCAGTAATCCGCTTCTCTCGAGATGGAGCTGCCTTTAACGTTTACAATGGCAAGCGTCTTGGCGCCCTTTTCCTTTGCAAGCCTGAGAGCAGCAAGGGTATCGGCTGTTTCTCCCGACTGGGAAACCACGATAACAAGAGATCTTTCATCCATGATAGGATCCGCATATCTGAATTCGGAAGCGATCTCCACCGTTACAGGTATCCTTAACATCCTCTCTATCAGTATCCTTCCCACAAGTCCCGCATGCATAGCCGTACCGCAGGCGGTAATGATTATACGCCCCGCATTCATAAAAAGATCGTCAGGTATCTTGTCCTCGCTGAAATCGGGGAGCACAAATCCGTTCTCACGTTTAATCCTGGGTCTTATGGTCAGGCGGACCGACTCGGGCTGTTCATGTATCTCCTTGAGCATATAATGCTTAAAGCCGTTCTTTTGAGCCGCCGACATATCCCAGTTAACGGAAAGCATGGACGGTGTAACGGTGTTACCGTAAAGATCGGTCACCATAATGGAATTCTTTGTAAGCTTTGCGATATTATACTCCGGAAGAACAAAATATTCCTTGGAATATCTGAGGAGAGCAACCATATCCGAAGCTATAACAGCTCCCTCTTCCGCCATGCAGGCAACCAGAGGACTGCCCTTTCTGATACAGTAGATGACATCCTTTTGATCCGCAAACAATATGCAGAAGGCATAGGCTCCGGTGAGTCTCTTTACGGCTTCGGAGATAGCCGCGTAAGGGTCACCGGTATAGAGAGAATCCAAAAGCATGGCAGCCACTTCTGTATCTGTCTGGGACTGCGCGATCCTGCCTTCCTTTGCAAGTTCGTTTGCAAGCTCATGATAGTTCTCTATGATACCGTTATGGATCAATGTGACCTTACCGCAGGAATGAGGATGCGCATTGGTCTTGGTAACTCCGCCGTGAGTAGCCCATCTGGTATGTCCTATACCGCAGGAGGACTGTATCTCAGCCGGTATTTCATTTCTTAAAGAAGCAACCTTTCCCACATTCTTAAAGGTCTCGATCCCTCTTTCCGTACATACAGCGATACCTGCACTGTCATATCCTCTGTATTCAAGTTCCGCAAGGCCGTTCAATAATACTTCCTTTGCATCAATGTAGCCTGTAAAGCCAATAATTCCGCACATTGGTAGTTGTCTCTCTTTCGTATGTATTTTTGTTATAAAGCAAAAAGCCCAACCGCCGGTATTTCCAAAAGCGGTCGGGTTTTTCTTAAATCCCGCTCAGGTGGCCACACCCGCACGGGTTAAAAATTCACTGTGAACACGTATGGGCTCCGGCTGTTTTGTTTCCTCTTTGCCGGCCTCCTCTTCTACGTTTGCCTCTTCCGTCTTTTCTGCGTTGTACCTGTAAGTAGGTACTATCTCCGAAATACAACTTCTTATGTTCTCACCTTCGGAATAAGCATCTCCGTAGATCTTCTCCAACTTTTCGAAGAACAGTGCGTCATCCATATCAATGGGTTTTGCTACCGAAATAAGGTCATTCTCGGTCTTTGCAAGTCCTTCCTCATCCATGAGACGTTCCTCATAGAGCTTTTCTCCGGGGCGAAGTCCCGTATATTCTATCATAATATCTTCGTTTGGTATATAGCCCGAAAGTCTTATAAGATTTTCTGCCAATGTAACGATCTTGACGGGCTCACCCATATCAAGCACGTATATCTCGCCGTTTCCGGCATAGGCGCCCGCTTCCAGCACCAAAGAAACAGCTTCGGGGATCGTCATAAAATATCTGTTGATATCGGGATGGGTAACGGTTACCGGACCTCCCGAACGTATCTGATTCTTGAACAGCGGTATTACAGAGCCGTTACTTCCGAGTACATTTCCGAATCTGACAGCCGCAAACTTCGTTTTGGACCTTCTCGAGAATGCCTGAACGATCATCTCGCACATACGCTTGGAGGCGCCCATAACATTTGTCGGATTGACCGCCTTGTCGGTGGAAATGAGAACAAAACGCTGAACATCCGTCTTGTCCGCCGCCATTGCAACATTCAAGGTTCCGAATACATTGTTCTTTATGGCTTCGTTGGGAGAATCCTCCATAAGCGGTACATGCTTGTGCGCAGCCGCATGGAACACAATGTTGGGACGGTACTCTTCGAATATGCATTCTATTCTGAAGGCATCTCTTACGGAAGCGATCAGCACCGTAAGGTCAAGCCCCGGGTAATTTCTCAAAAGCTCCTGCTGTATATCGTAAGCATTGTTTTCATAAATATCCACGATAACAAGTTTCTTGGGCTGAGCCAGTGCGATCTGTCTGCAAAGCTCCGATCCGATGGAGCCTCCGCCGCCTGTAACCAGAACCACCTGATTTCTGAGGAAGCCTTTTATCCTGTCCAAATCTACCTTGACAGGCTCTCTTCCGAGAAGATCTTCGATGTCGACAGGTCTCAGCTTTGAAACGGAAACCTCCTGATTTACCAGCTGGTAAACTCCGGGAAGGGTGCGGACATAGCATCCCGTGGTATTGCAGATGTTAGTGATCTCAGAAATACGCTTTTTTGAAGCCGAGGGCATAGCCACTATGATCTCTTTTACATCATATTTCTTAACGTAATAGGGAATTTCGGAACTGCTTCCGACAATACGCACACCTCGAAGATTCTTTCCCAGGAGTTTGGGATTGTCATCAATGATGCAGACCGGAAGAATGTTCAGCTTCTCGCTGGATTTGATCTCGTGAACGAGAATGTCCGCTGCACTGCCGGCTCCGACAACCATCGTCCTTACAACGTTTTCACTGTTTTTCATTCCCTTGACGGCCACCTGAAGGCGTCTGAACAATCTGTATGAAAATCGGGTGAAGCCCGTCATTATGCCCAGGAAAAACAGATACAGGAACCAGTAGCTTCTGGGCATCACATTCTTTAAAAGCTTGTACTCAAAGAATTGAGCTATGGTAGCCAGGACTACGGCAAAAACGATCTGCTGCATCTCATACAGTCCGGCATATCGTAACATGCTTCTGTACAGTTTCATTAAACAATATATTAAAATAACGGTCAGACAGTTTGGAATTGCATTGACAAGAATATTTTCAAGATAAGCGTGATCTATGGCCGAAAAAACAAAATTATATCTCACCCATAGAGCCAGAGCAGAAGCGCCCAGCGCAGAAAGACAGTCTACAATGACCAAAAAAAAAGGCTGAATTAAAAGTTCATAATTTATCTTATTTGTTTTCTTCATTTCATCCACATCCCTGCAGGTAAACTGCATCATTTTCCTCAAAATGTACAAAAACAGTCTTCTTTCACCCGATTCAAAATCATAGCACATTAGTCCCAATATAGCAACTCAAAATTTGCTACAAATTTAGAATTGTCTCAAAACTGATACTGTTCACGCCATGGTCAAACCCCAACAAAAAATGCCCCTTTTGGGGGCATTTCAGTCATCGTCATCAAATATACTATGTTCCAGCATTTTTTGTGCAAACTTCATTTTTTTACCGCCGCATCTTCCGCGCAAAGTTTCTTCACAGGCGCAGAGCTTGTCGGCAAGGCACACCACCCACGCTTCCCTGTATCTGGGAGGAATGGGCACAAGAGGGAACATATGCCTTTTTATGATATTCTCTTCAACAGGCGTCAGTTCACAATCTTCCTTTGCATTCTTGCAGGCTTTGAAGGGATGGGTAAATCCGTGTATCTTTCTGCAAAGCTCTCCGTCATGCCAGTCATAAAGGAAATAGTCATGCAAAAGAGCGCCTATGATCAGCGCCGAAACGTCCAGGTCTAAATTAAAAAACCTGGTTATGGCACAACTCATGTAGGCAACACAGACGCAATGTACAAAGACAGAGACCTTACCATGCTGTATGTAAAGTCTGGTCCTTGAAAATCTGCTGTCTCTCTCAAGCCTGTCAACTTCTTTGGATATCAAGTCTTCAAAATAGTTTCTTCTTATTCTCATTTCAGATCATTCGCCTTAGATGTGTATTTGTGAGAAAACCTCACCAAGTCCGGCATGTATCAGCAGATCCGCATCCGAATCATATGGGGTACTGGACTTGTTGACAAGCACCAGCTTCTTGCCGCGGAAATATCTTATAAAGCCGGCCGCTGGATAAACAGCCAATGATGTTCCGCCGATAATGAGCACTTCCGCGTCCGATATCAGACTTATGGCCGTTTCTACGGTTCTCTCGTTCAGGCCTTCCTCATAAAGCACAACATCGGGTTTAATGATGCCTCCGCAAGTGCACCTCGGTATGCCCGTTACGTCAAAAACCGCTTCGGGTCCGTAAAACTTCCCGCACTCCATGCAATAATTCCGCAGGGTGCTTCCGTGAAGCTCCTGCACATTAATGCTTCCTGCTTTTTGATGAAGACCGTCTATGTTCTGGGTTATAATACCCTTTAACTTCCCGCACTTTTCAAGTTCTGCGAGAAATTTATGAGTAATGTTGGGTTCAAACCCCCGGGGATTCATTTTATCTCTGTAGAATTCATAGAATTCCTCACACTTTCTCATAAAGAAGGTATGACTGAGTATTGTTTCGGGCGGATATTTATAAGTCCGGTTGTACAGTCCGTCGGCGCTTCTGAAATCCGGAATACCGCTTTCGGTACTGACTCCCGCTCCTCCAAAAAACACTATGTTGTCCGATCCGTCAATGATCCTCTGAAGTTCTTCTGTTTTTTCTTTGATCTCCATGTAAACTACCTCTTGTCGAAATCGCTTACCTGTTCAAACGCCGATATTTTAGTCCTTTTTTTCGATATTGTAAAGAATTACTTTAAAGGATTGATGATCTCATACATGTAATACCCGTTGGTTATCTCTACCGGAGATTTGCTGTAGAAGGTCACATTATGCACGCTCTGGAAGATATCAACCAGATCCTTCTTTTCAAACACGCCCTTCTTGTATACGAAGAACAGACTTTCATTATCGATCTGTCTCTCGATCTGTGCAAGCACATCCTCCTCGGTCTCGCAAAGGAATTCCTCATATATGTACATATGGTACTTGTCGGAAACACAAAGCTTGCTGTAACCGCATTTCGGAGCGTGAGTGCGCCAAAGGATCTCATCATTTATCATAAAGTAATTGTACCTGATAACATCGACCCTCTTACCCGAGGAATCCACGGAAATGGGATCATCCCATGTGACATCCACGTTGTACCAGGATCCGTCAACCTTGACCTGGTTCCATGCATGGGACTCTCCGTCCGCATTGCCCGTAACGGTGATACATTCAATATCGTTCAGGCGCATCAGTATCAAAAACGCATCCGCATATCCGTCGCAGACTGCTCTCTGATTCAGCAAAAGCCCGTAAGGAGTGTGGCTTTCATTGCTGTAAAGGATATTGCCGTTCTCGTCCTGTCCGATGGGATCATCGTATCTCGTATTGTTGATGAGGTGGTCGTGAGCGGTCTTAATGATCTCAATCTCGCTCTTGCCTTCCAGTTCCAGCATGTCCGAAAGCTTAATGAGAGCTTTGAGAGCTTCTTTTTCCTCTCCTGTAAGGAAGGTGGTATCTCCGGTCCTGATGGCATAGATGTACTGACTGCCCTCCATCATGGAAATGTGGTAGTGGATCTCTATGGCATTGTTGTATATGTTACTCTTATCGTAATCTATTGTTACCTCATATATCTCGGGATAGGTGCTCATAAGGAACTCGGGTGTGTGAATACAGCTTTCGTCCTTATAAAGCAGGTTGAAGGATCTGTATTTTACGGCTCTGGTCAGGAAACCGACCATTGCTTCCTTCTCTGTTTCATAATAGAACTCCGATGCGCTTCTGACGTCTACGCTCTTGTTCACCTTTTTGATCTTGGACAGCACGGTTTTAGGATCGTCGATGATCGGTGTGGGATTCGGAGTCACTGTCACCTTGCTTCCGCTTTCTCCGCCTGCCGGGGTCGGTGTGTTCTTAATGACAGGTGTGGGGGTTGCTGTTGCATTGGGAGCTTTGGTGATCTGAGGATCTTCGGTGGTACAGTACTTGCTGCTTACGAACGCCTTCTGATCCTTATATTCAACTCTCAGCCAGCCGTTTGAGCATATGCCCGTCCTGTACAGTCGCGTATTTTTCGAAACCGTACCGAGCTTATCATATTCCACGCCCGGTCCTTTTCTGACATTAATGCTTCCCGTTGTCCAAATATAGTCATTGGTGGGTGTTATACCCTCCTCTTCGGGTGTGAGGGTTACAACAGCGGTAGGCGTTGCAGTTTCGTTTTCCTTTTCATCGGGCACCCGGACTTTGTTCTTGTCATTGTCCTCTTCAGTTTCCGGTATCTTCTCCGAAGGAGTCGGGGTAGGCGAAGCAGTGATCGCCGGGGGTGTAAGCAGCGCGGTTATATCCGAAACATCCGGAACATCACATCCCGAAAAGTGCGCCAATATTCCCGCAATAACCACTGTATATATGATTCCGATAAAAAAGTTTTTCATTGCTATCAACTCCTGTTCTTTTATCGTTAAGCATTTTACAACAGACGAATGTTTTTTTACCGACAGATAAAAGGCATTTTAAAGGCTTTTTTAAAGATCCGAAAGTCGCTTGTGACATTTTTGTGACAATGTGACATTTTTATCCGTATTCTGCCACAAAAAATTTGTATAATTGTAACACAGTAAGTCCAACAAAACCATGTTCAAAACAAAAAGAGACAACCTAAGTCGTCTCCCTTTCCGTGATCTTGGCTTCAAAAACAAGATGTCTGTGCTCTTTTCCTTCCTTTTATCACATGTTTGTTTCATTGCAACCTTTATTTTTTACACCGGATCAGTTCATACATCATCAAAGCCGCAGCAACGGATGCATTAAGGCTTTCAACCTTTCCCGCCATCGGTATCCTCACCTTTTCTCCCGCAGCGGAAGTTGCTTCGTCACTCAGACCGTTTCCTTCGTTGCCTATGAGGATGGCCGTTTTGCCCGAAAGATCCGCATCATAATAGTTCTTTTTGGCTGCAAGATGCGTGGCTATGGTATTAAACCCGTTATCGTTGAGCTCTTTGATCAAACCGACCAGGTCCTCGGTATAGAATACGGGGACTCTGAAAACAGCTCCCATAGTGGAACGTACCACCTTGGGATTGTAAACGTCCACGGAATTTTTGCTCAGGATCACCGCATCCATGCCTGCAGCTTCTGCTGTACGTATCATGGTTCCCAAATTGCCCGGATCCTGAAGATCCTCAAGCAGCAAAAGCTTACGGGCCGTTTTTACTATGCCTGAAGCATCTCCTTCGGGGATCCTTATGAGTGCTATCACTCCCTGTGGTGTGACCGTCTCGGCGATCCTGTTAAAGACTTCATCCAAAACGGTTTCATAGTCACATGTGACTTTCCCCAGTTCCTTTGCATAGCTTTCGGAAAGATAAGCCTTTTCAACGATCCCCAGTTCACAGGCTTCCAGGAACATTTTACGTCCCTCCGCCACAAACAGGCCTTTCTTCTGCCTCTCCTTTCCTTTTTTCAAAAGCACGGAGATGTTCTTCAATTGAGCGTTATTTTCAGAAGTGATCATTTTACTGCTCCGCTGCCATGTCGGCAAGCTTGGCGGCTTGATCCGCCGCCGTAAGTGCATCGATAAACTCTGTGATATTTCCGTTCATTACATCATCAAGGCTGTAGGAAGTATAATGGATCCTATGGTCGGTGCAACGTCCCTGAGGGAAGTTGTAGGTCCTGACCTTCTCGGATCTGTCGCCTGTTCCTACCTGACTCTTTCTGGCAGCCGCCTCGGCATCATGTGCTTTTTCAAGTTCCAATTCGTAGAGTTTTGCTCTGAGAACGCGTAAAGCCTTATCTCTGTTCTTGAGCTGTGACTTTTCATCCTGGCAGGATATTACTATGCCTGTGGGATAATGTGTGAGACGAACGGCAGAGTCGGTGGTGTTGACACACTGACCGCCGTTTCCCGAGGATCTGAACACATCGATCCTGTAATCCTTGGGATCGATCTTGACGTCCACCTCTTCCGCTTCCGGCATTATAGCCACCGTAGCGGTCGATGTATGGATCCTTCCGCCGCTTTCGGTAACCGGAACTCTCTGTACTCTGTGAACACCGCTCTCATACTTAAGCTTTGAGTATACTCTGTCTCCG
The DNA here is from genome assembly GCA_016291655.1 of Lachnospiraceae bacterium. Lineage (GTDB taxonomy): Bacteria > Bacillota > Clostridia > Lachnospirales > Lachnospiraceae > RGIG3528. The sequence goes on from JAEEYF010000090.1 coordinate 76,701, forward strand.
CTGAGCATGAACACGCATTCCTTTATTCCGCCGATCTCCGACTCGTTAATGCTTACGAGCTCTGTTTTCCAGCGCTGGCTTTCGGCGTACTTGGAATACATTCTGTAAAGCTCCGCCGCAAACAGTGCAGCTTCTTCTCCTCCCGCTCCCGCTCTGATCTCGACGCAGACGTTCTTCTCGTCGTTGGGGTCCTTGGGTAAAAGCAGGATCTTGAGTTCCTGTTCAAGCTTCTCCACGTTTTCCTTGGAGCTGTCCAATTCCTCCTTCGCAAGTTCTCTGAGCTCCGGATCCGATTCGCTGTCCAGGATGTCCAGGGAATCCTGAATATTTTGTTTTTCTTTTTTATAGGTATTGTAGGTTTCTACAAGGTCGTGAAGATCGTTCGACTCCTTCATCAGTTTCCTGAAACGTGCCTGATCGTTCACAACCTGAGGCTCGGAGAGTTCATTCTGAATCTCCTCATATCTCTTTATAAGATCTTCCAATTTATCAAACATCTATTTTTCCTTCTTTCCGATAACTATGCGGTCCAAGCCTGCATAATCCTTAATGATCCTTACATCGGAGAAACCGTTTTCTTTCATAATTTCCGAAACATCGTTTCCCTGATCGCAACCTGTTTCAAAAGCGAGTAACCCGTTATCGGCCAGGCTATAAGTGGCATCTTTTGTAATCCTTCTGTAAAACCATAATCCGTCCTCCGTTCCGTCCAACGCGCTCCGCGGCTCAAAGTCGCGAACGGTGGGTGAAAGTGTTTCTATGTCCGCCGACCGGATGTAGGGCGGGTTTGAAACAATGATATCAAATTTAAAATTCTCATATTCCGTGCCCTTTAAGGCATCAAAAAGATCGCCCGTGAAAAATGAGGTTTTCGAGGCAACACCATTCCGTTTTGCATTCCTTTCGGCCAGTTCGACCGCCTTTTCGGAAACATCGCACCCTACAGCGCAGCCCGTGTCCGCAAGCTTTGCCACCGAGATCAATATGCATCCCGTTCCCGTACACATATCGAGTACATTTTTGCCGGAAGCTTCCTGTGCCACGGTCTCTGCCAGTATTTCGGTATCAAACCTCGGTATAAGGGTGTCGGGGCTTACTTCGAAATCAAAGCCGCAAAATGTCTGATAGCCGATGATATACTGAACCGGACATCCCGTAAGGCGTTTCTGCGTCCATTCCCTTGCTTTTTCAAGCATAGCGCCATCGGACACCTCATCATTTCCTTTAAGGAACAAAGTGCCTCTGTCAAAGCCCGTAATACCTTCAAAAAGGCGCCAAGCATCCGATTCAGCCTCCGGAACGTTTGTCGCCTTTAATCTGTCTGTAATTTCTTTCAACAGTTCTTTATAATTCATTATTTATCCGTTTGTTACACAAACTCCTGCTTAACGCTCTCCGTGTCTATGGCTTCCTGTGCGTTTCTTACCGCTTCGGAGTCAAAATCGAAAACAACATTCTCAGCGGTGGTGACCGCGGGATCTTCGCTCATCTCCGTCACCGTCTTGGTGCCGTCATATTCGAACATGATATCAAGGGCAGCCAAAAGTTCATCCGCTTCCTTTTCATTCTGCCGTCTTCTCAGCGCCAAAGCGGCCTCATCCACCTGTTCAACGCCTCTGATGGATTTGTGGAAATTCCTTACATTCTTTTCTTCCGTTTCGGGAAGCTTAATATCAAAAAGATCGGAAATATCGACTTCAAGCGGCTTAAATGCCTCTTCGGAGATCGGCGGTACGGTCTTTTTCTCTTCGGTAGGATCCGACTTTATCTCCTGTGCCGCAACAGCTTCTATCTTTCTCTCTTCCGTTTTCTTTACGTCCTGCTCGGTCTTGTTGTCGGGACGGCCGTTGTTATTGCTGTTGTTCCTGTTCTTTCCCTGAGCCTGTTTGTTTCTGTTCTGTTTATTCTTGTTATTGTTTCTGTTGTCGTTGTTTCTGTTGTCGCTGTTTCTGTTGTCGCGTCTGTTCTTCGAACGTCCGCCGTCATTTCTGCGGTTTGAGGATCCGCCTTTATTGCTTTCCTGCTCTGTAGCCTTTTCCTTGGCTTCAGCTTCTTCCGCCTTGATCTTCAAAATGTTACCGTTTCTGACGGCTCTTCTTTCGTTCTTCAATTCTTCAACAAAAGGTTCCCAATCGAAAACAGCTTCAACGGATGCAATGCCGACCTCTATCATGGAATCATCCGGTTCCTTGGTCGTAAGAGCCTGCATAAGAAGTCCGGGCTTTGATAACAGATTTACGAATTTGTTATCCGTATTGCCGGCAAGCCTTGTAAATTCATAGGAAATGCCTGCTATAATCGGAATAAGCACAAGTCTGAGCACCAGCTTGACCGCAATGTTGTCAACATCAATGATCATGAAGAGCAGAATGCTGATGAGCATTACATTCAGCATGAAGCTTGTGCCGCAACGCTTGTGCTCTTTACTTGATCTTCTGACATTGTCAACCGTGAGCGATCTTCCGTGTTCAATACAGTTTATGCATTTATGCTCTGCTCCGTGGTACATAAACATTCGTTTAATGTCTTCCATCTGAGAGATCAGTACTATGTACAAAATAAAGATCATTACTCTGAGTACGCCTTCGATAGTGGAAACCACAACTCCCGAGTGATTGAACTTGAGATAAGGTGCAATAAAACTGCTGATCAGCATCGGTACCAAAACAAAGATAACGAGCGCCAGTACTATGGAAAGAGCAACCGTAAGCACATCCATGGCCCTTTCCTTGCCGGTACGGGCAAGATTGTCAAGCTGCTTGTCATCCTCTTCTTCATAAAAAGAAGCGGAATAACGCAGTGTTTTCATTCCGATGGTTAACGAATCTATAAAAGCAAGAATTCCTCTGATGATGGGCAACTTGAAAAAAGTACCTCTTTTGGTCGCATCAGTACAGCTTTTGACATCTACTTCAATTTCACCGTTGGGTTTACGTATCGCGATGGCATATTGTCCGCGATTCCTCATCATAACGCCCTCAATAACGGCCTGTCCCCCTATTCCCGATGACTTCATAGAACCTCCCAAAACAAAAAAATCAATTTAAAAAAGTGCTCGTATAGTATAGCACAGATTCTTCATTTTTTACAGTCCATAGAAAAGAAAAACGGGATGAGATTAAATTTTATAATCTCACCCCGATCGTTTTTCTAATCCTATGCAAGACCGTACTTACGATTGAATTTCTCAATAGCACCACGAGCTGCGGCAGCCTTCTGCTGGCCTGTATAAAAAGGGTGGCACTTGGAGCAAACTTCAACGTGAATATCGCCCTTTGTGGAACGAGTCTCAAATGTATTACCGCAGTTGCAGGTAACGTGAGAAACAACGTATTTAGGCTGGATATCCTCTCTCATGATAATTCTCCTTTCGACGCGGGTCCTGAGATTTGGCTCAGAACTTCTGTTAATAAACCAATAGCTACGTGATTATACACCCAAGACTTTCATATTGCAAGAAGAAAATTTATTTTTTCCGTCATTTCTCCCGCCTGTTGTTACTGTTCACAAGTTCTTAATGACGGTATTAACAAAGTCGTTATTGTTTCTTGTGTGTGCACACATATTTATGAGCTTTTCGGTTGCATCCTCGGGATGCGCCCCGTTCAATGCTTTTCTGATGATGTTCATCGCTTCCGCCTCCTCCGGCGAAAGAAGAAGATCATCTCTTCTGGTTCCTGATTTTTGAAGATCTATGGCAGGGAATATCCTTCTTTCGGAGAGGTTTCTGTCAAGCACGATCTCCATATTACCGGTACCTTTAAATTCCTCGAATACAACATCGTCCATTCTGCTGCCCGTATCCACAAGCGCGGTTGCAAGTATGGTAAGGCTTCCGCCTTCTCTCATGGTTCTCGCCGCTCCGAAGAATTTCTTGGGCATATGGAGAGCCGCGGGATCAAGACCGCCCGAAAGGGTTCGACCGCTTGATACGCAGGTAAGGTTATATGCTCTGGCAAGTCTTGTGATGGAGTCCAAAAGGATGACAACATCGTTTCCGTACTCAACCAGTCTCTTTGCACGGTCTATTACCATCTCCGAAACCCTTTTGTGATTCTCGGGCAATTCATCGAAGGTCGAATAGATAACTTCAACCTTGTCTCCGTTAATGGATTCTTTTATGTCCGTAACTTCCTCGGGTCTCTCATCTATAAGAAGGATGATGAGGTTCATGTCGGGATGGTTTGTTGTTATGGAATTTGCGATCTCCTTAAGAAGTGTCGTTTTACCCGACTTCGGCTGGGAAACGATCATTCCTCTTTGTCCTTTTCCGATAGGCGCTATGAGATCCACCATTCTTGCCGCTACCGAACTTTTGCGTGTCTCAAGGTGTATCCTGTCATGCGGGAAGATCGGAGTCAGGTTTTCAAATTTCTTTCTTCTTAAAGTCTCCTCAATGGAATAACCGTTAACGGTTTTGATATACAGCAAAGCGGAGAACTTTTCCGTTGCAGTTCTTATCTTGGTATTTCCGCAGATGATATCGCCCGATCTGAGTCCGTATCTTTTTATCTGTGCGGGTGAAACATAAACATCATTCTCTCCCGGAAGATAATTGTCACAGCGTATGAAGCCGAAACCGTCCGTCATTATCTCAAGAATACCGTTCTTTTCAATACCGCTGTCCAGTTCCGCCTGCTGTTCGGGTGAAAGAAAGCTTCCGCTGTCATATTTTGCGGTATTGTTGTCCTTCTGAAGATTATTATCTTCCTGACGGATCTTGTTTTCGGTCTGAACGGGCCTTTCGGGTCTCTCCTTGATCACCGGACGTTCCGGAAGTATCCTGCGTTCTGTAGGTCTTTCGGGCATTATTCTTCTCTTAAGAGGCATCTGGGGCGTTTCGGCCTGTTGTCTGTTTCTGTCGAAATTCTGCCCGTTTCTTTCGATCGGACGCCTCAGATATTCTTTTTCGCCTGCGGGTGCTTTGCTTATCACGGTCGAACTTTTCGGTGCGGCGGGTTTCAAAACCTCTGCGGTTTTTGCCGGTTCATCGGGTTTTACAGTCTCTGCGGGTTTTACAGTCTCTGCGGCTTTTGCATCCTTCTCGAGTTTTTTAAGATACTCGCAGAGTTCTTCCTTGTGCATCAACGATACGCCCTTAATATTATGCTCCTTTGCATAGGCCTTTAATTCAGCCAATGACATTTGATCAAAGTTCATCACTTGCATTGTCTCCTTTTAAATTTTTATAATCAGTAATATGGGATCAAAAATTAAGATTAATAAACAGAAAAACGGGCGGCGGTAGAAACTGCCGCCCTAAATTCATTCTCTCGGTTAAAAATTTAAAAAACTTTGCCGTTCTCTATAAGGAAATCAACAACCATATCCTTAAGGATAGCATCTTCAACGACCTCACGGCTGCTCTGCTCAATAAGAGCATCCAAACTCTCTAAGCCATACTCTTTTGCATAAGCTTCGCCTCTGGTCTTAAACTCATCCTCTGTAACGGTAATATTTTCCCTATTTGCGATCTCTTTAAGAATACATCCGTAGATTGTATGCTGCGTTGCAAGATTCTCATTGTATGCATAGAGTTCTTCCAAACTGTTCATCTTAAAAGCAGACTGAACAACCTGCTCCTGTGTCAGATCGTACATTTGAACATATGCATTGATCTCACTCAAAGCGATCTTGTTAAGCTGATCGGTAAATTCGTCGATCTCTTCCTTGGGAGGATTTTCCACCTTGCTGTTCTCCATAAGGAATTCTCCGATCTGTTCTTCAAATGAGCTCCTTGTAAGATCCTCTGTTACCTTTTTGCGAAACTCGGCAACAGATTCAAGCTCGAGGACCTTTTTTACATTTTCGTCGTTAAGCTCAAGTTCATGTTTTCTTGTGATCTTTTTCAGATCGACATCAAACTGTACTGCCTGCCCGGCAAGATCCGCATTTTTGTAGCCCTCGGGGAATGTAAGATCCAGGGTTTTGGATTCGCCGGCGTTCATTCCGATAATGCCGTCTTCAAAACCATCTATAAAGCGATTGGAGCCTATTACCAAAGGATATCCCTCTTCGCTGTCGTCAGTTCCGCCTTCAAAAGCAACTCCGTCTTTTTTTCCTACGAAATTAATGTATACGGTATCCCCTGCTACTACGGAGCCTTCAGCCTCTTTTATCTCGTAAAATCTATTCTGAACAACCTGATCGATATTCTGCTGAACAGTCTCTTCATCAACGGGTCTTAACGCAATCCCCTTGTACTCGCCAAGAGTGATCTTCATCTCGTCTGTCTTTCCGCAAGCGGCCAGACTCGCCGTCATCGCCATGATAAGCGCAACAGCCAAAATTTTCTTTTTCATAAAAACTTTCCTTCCTGACATATCTTCACATTTGTCATCTCAGATCTGAGAATCGGAAAAAATGTGACTTGTGGAATTGTAACACATATCGCCCGTAAAATAAAGAGTTTTTTCTATTCTGCTCATCAATATATTTTAATCCGTTTGTGCCAGGATATAATCTGCCACCGCTTTCAGGGAACTTTTTTTCCACTCTCCGTCTTCAGCCTTTTTTGCAAGCGGGCATATTATCTGAAAATCGAGAGCTTCTCCGGGAACTCTGCCGCTTCTCATGGGGTCCGAAAAGTTCTTCTCCCATTTTGCATCATCCGCATTACGATACTCATCGGGATTAAGGTAGATCTCTCTCCTTTTTGTGGCCGCCACGAACATTTTTGCGGCCAAAGGTGCGAGCAGGGCATATTCCTTTGCATCGACTCCGGTGAATATGACCGGAAGCCTGTCTCCCTTAACCCTCTCATCATTCCTGTCGATCAAAAGACCTTTTGCTTCAAAGTCCCAGTCATCCTCTGAAAGCCTGAGTTTTAAAAGCACGCCGCGTTCCGTATTGTATTGTGCCCTCTGATAATCGGTATCAAAGATAAAATTCCCCAGAGAATAAAAGATCATTTTCTTCCCGACACATTCGTAATTCATCGGGACATGAGGGTGATGAGACACAACAATGTCTGCACCCATATCGAGAAAATCCAGATAACGGTCTCTGGTGTACGGAGAGGGCAAGGACGTAAACTCCTCTCCACCGTGAGCGATCACTATACACCAGCGACATTTTTTTTTGATCTGTTCAATATTTGCTTTTATGATGTCTCTTTCATTCCAGTTGAGACAGCCTGCCTTGTTTTCGCCTGCGGGTTTGCAGCCTCTTCTGTATCCCACGGAAAAGATCCCTGCTCCGCCTGCTCCTTCAAGTATCAAAGGCCTTGCCGCTTCATCGAGGTTCATCCCCGCTCCCACGGTCTTTGCCCCCTCTTCGGCCGCCTTATCGAGAGTAGCTCTCACTCCGTCCTCTCCCGCATCCATGATGTGGTTGTTGCACAGATTCCATATGTCTGCCCGGATCCGGCGAAGGACCCGTACAGCTTCGGGATCCATCGCATGTATCAGCTGTCCGGTTCCCTCATTGCTTACATTTTTAAGCGCAACAAGAGGGCCTTCCACATTCGGTATAACATGGTCGGCTTCTTTAAAAAAGTCGAGAACATCCTCAGACAACAACTTCTCATCATTCCATTTTTCATGCATGTATCGGTCAAAACCGATATCGCCGGTAAAGACCAAAGACAGGGTTTCCTTCATTCTACCTCCGTAGTATCACCCGAGAGCCACATCAAGGATCATCATGAGGATGAAGCCTATCCCAAAACCTACGGTTCCGTGATTTGTATGATGAGTTTCATCTCCCGCAGCTTCAGGGATCAGTTCCTCCACAACCACATAGAGCATTGCGCCTGCCGCAAAAGAAAGCAGATAAGGGAGCATGCCCGATATGAGTCCCGTAAGGAAGATCGTGATCACCGCCATAACAGGCTCCACCGCGCCCGAAAGTGTTCCGAGAAGAAAGGCTTTCCCCTTCTTTTCTCCCTCACTTGCAAGAGGCATTGAGATAACCGCACCTTCAGGGAAGTTCTGTATCGCGATACCTATGGCAAGAGCAAGCGCCGCTGCCATACTGACACCTTCCTCGCCGTTAAGAGCGCCCGCAAAAACAACGCCGGGTGCCATTCCTTCGGGTATGTTATGAAGTGTGACCGCAAGACAGAGCATTATGCATCTGCTGATCGCTCTTTTTTTGCTCATCAAACCCTCGGGCTTATCCGAAGTGAGATGTAGGTGAGGGATCATGTGGTCCAGGAACAAAAGAAAAAGCATTCCTGCAGCAACTCCCACCGCAGCCGGCAGAAATGCAATTTTCCCCATCTCCTCACAGGAGCTGATGGCCGGGATCAAAAGTGACCAAACAGACGCTGCAACCATTACTCCCGAAGCAAAACCGAGCAAACTCTTCTGAATGCTCTCCTTCATTTGTCCGCGCATGAAGAATACACACGCGGAACCTGCCATTGTGCCGACAAACGGTATCAGCAGACCGATAGCTGTATTTAAGATTCTATCCAAAAAAAATCACCTCTTATTTATTATAATTATATTAAAACCCGAGCAGGTCTTTCCATCCTTGCCCCAAAAACCTGTCGAGGGTCTTTGCGAAATGTAACGCCTATTCTTCGTTTGCTGCCTTACTGTCTTTGTATATGATCCCGCCGCCCATTACGAGGTCGTCTCTGTATATTACCGCAGATTGACCGGGGGTTGCCGCTCTGACGGGACTTTCAAACCTGAGACATATCATATCGTCTTTAACATACTTTACCCTGCAGGGTACATTTGACTGGGAATAACGGATCTTCGCCGTATATCCGGCATTTTCGTCGAAACGCTCCTCCCCCATATAATTCAGATCCGTAACATAAACCTCTGTACTGAAGAGATCATCGTTGCTCCCCAAAAAAACATCTCCGGTCATTACATTGATATCGCAAACATAGGCTCTGTGTCCCAATGCTATGTCCAGACCCTTTCTCTGTCCTATGGTGTATCTTGCTGTTCCCGAATGCTCTCCGAGAGTATTCCCGTTCAGATCCTTAAAAAATCCTTTTGTTCCGCGGCTTCCCGTCTGATCCTCAATGAAGCCCGCATAGTCTCCGTTCTCGATAAAGCATATGTCCTGGCTGTCCTTTTTGTGAGCCACCGGAAGTCCCGCTTCCTCCGCCATCTTACGGATATCAGCCTTTTCATATTCACCGATGGGCATGATGGTATGAGCCAGTTCATGCTGAGTGAGCATATGCAGCACATAGCTCTGATCCTTGGATGCGCTTGCAGCCTTTCGGACAGTGTATCTGCCGTTCTCCAGTCTTGTAACTCTTGCATAATGGCCTGTTGCAATATAGTCCGCGCCAAGGTCCAAGCACCTTTCAAGAAAAGCTTCCCATTTCACATACCTGTTGCAGATTATGCAGGGATTAGGTGTGATCCCTTTAAGATAGGCAGATGTAAACCTGTCTATGACTTTACTTTTAAACACATCCCTCAGATCGATCACATGGTGCGGGATGCCAAGGCAGTCCGCAACACGCTTTGCGTCATCTATGGCTGAGATCCCGCAGCAGCCGCTGTCCGGGTCGACCTTTGCCTTTCTTTCGCCCCAGATCTCCATGGTTGCTCCTATGACCTCATAGCCCTGTTCTTTTAAAAGCCATGCGCACACGGAGGAATCCACTCCTCCCGACATGCCCACAACGATCTTCTTGCTCATAACTCACTCCGCTTATTTATCTCCTTTTCCTTTAAAGGAAAGCTCCGGATTCTTCATGCTGACCAGCGTATTGGCGGGTACAGGCTCCGTAATAAAGGCATTGCCTCCGATGGTGCAGTTCTCGCCGATCACGGTCTCGCCGCCCAAAATGGAAGCATTTGAATATATGGTAACATTGTCCTTGATCGTAGGATGACGCTTTACTCCCGCAAGGAGCTGTCCCATTCTTGTGGAAAGCGCTCCAAGTGTAACGCCCTGATAGATCTTAACGTTATTGCCGATCTCCGTGGTCTCTCCGATAACCACGCCCGTACCGTGATCGATAAAGAAATATTCCCCGATGACCGCACCCGGATTGATGTCGATACCCGTTCTTGAATGGGCATATTCGGTCATCATCCTGGGAATGAAAGGAACCTTGCGGACATATAATTCGTGGGCTATACGGTAAACAAAGATGGCAATAAAGCCCGGATACGAGAAAATGATGGCTTCCTTGCTTCCCGATGCGGGATCCCCGTCAAAAGCAGCCTGAATGTCGGTGAGCAGTATTCTTTGTATCTCGGGGAAACGCCCCGCAAGCTCTATGCTGATGCGCTCCGCCTCTTCCGCAAGCTCGTTGCACCTGTTCTCCGTTTTGCGGTCATAGCTCAGTGCAACCAATATCTGCGCTTTCAATTCCTCTATAATAGAGTTCATCATCTCACCGGCGAAATAACGTGATGAAGCCTTTCCGAACTCCATCTGTCCGAAATATCCCGGGAACATGAGTCTTCTGATAGCCTTTATTATCGTAACTATCCTCTCACCATCCGGAAGTCGGTTCTTGCCGAAGGGGTTCAACAGTTCGTTGTTTTCGTAGTTTTCATTTATCTTTTCGACCAGCTCGTCAAATATCCTATTTTTTTCTTTGATGTCCATATTATTCTCCTCACCCGGATGTGACATATTGATCAGCATAACAGGTTTGTACAAAGTGAATTGGTTACGGTTCACGCCATGGTCAACCCGCGGTTTGACCATGGTATTCTGCGAGGCAGAATATGTCGGTAGCAAGCCGTTTTTAGGAAATCTATTTTCCAAAAACGGCTTGCTACCGACACATCTGTGAACAGTAACAATATATTCCATCGCAAAGCGAGTTGTCAACCGAAATATTGACTATAACTCCTCCATCATTTATAATCCAATTATTGACGATGGCCTTAGGTCATCAATAACCCAATCAGGAGGTAACCCTATGGAACTTAAATTCTATCGTTGTGCGAAATGCGGCCAGATCGTTGCAATCGTAAAGGGAACGGGCAGTCCTTTGATCTGCTGCGGTGAAGAGATGAAAGAGATCAAGGCAGGCACATCCGACGGCGCACGTGAAAAACACGTTCCCGTTTATGAAGTGACCGGAAACAATGTAACCGTAACCGTTGGTTCTGTGGATCATCCCATGCTTCCCGAACACTATATCGAATGGATCGCAATTCAGACCAAGGGTGGCAATCAGAGAAAAGCTCTTAAACCCGGCGACGCTCCGAAAGCTGTTTTTTCGATCTGTGAAGGCGACGAGGTTATTGCCGTATATGCTTATTGTAACCTCCATTCCCTCTGGAAAGCCTGAAGTTACGCGATCCAAAAAAATTCATAAAAATTTAATCCGAACAATCCAAAAAGCACAAGGGCTTGACGCACTTGTGCCTTTTTTTCTTATTAAAAGGGTATCATTTTTTCCTTGACACGGTGATTAGCATGTGCTAACATACAGCCGGGTTAGGCATAACTAACCGAATGGAGTCAATATTTTTTTAATATTAATATAGAAAGGAATGATGAATGATGCCACTCAGTTTATTACAGGCCGGCCAGGAGGCCGTAGTTTGCAAGGTAGGCGGTTCTCCCGAGGTAAAAGCACATCTTGCCGATCTCGGTTTTGTTTCACAGGCCAAACTCTCAGTCATACAAAGTCATGACGGAAATCTTATAATCAACTTAAAAGAATCGAGACTTGCTCTGACGAGGGAAATGGCTTCAAAGATTATGGTGATGTAACCGTGAAGAAACTACAAAATAAGGAGGAAAATTAATTATGAAAACACTGCGAGACTTACGTGTGGGCGAAACCGCAAAGGTTGTCCGTCTGCATGGCGAGGGTCCTGTTAAGCGCAGAATCATGGACATGGGTATCACGAAAGGTGTTGATGTTTATGTCCGCAAAGTAGCTCCTCTGGGCGATCCCATGGAGTTAACAATACGTAATTATGAATTGTCTCTGCGTAAAGCTGATGCAGAAATGATCGAAATTGAATAGGGAGGATGCGAATAAAATGAGTATCAGAATAGCTCTTGCCGGAAACCCGAACAGCGGTAAAACCACATTGTTCAATGCTTTAACCGGCGCAAATCAATATGTAGGTAACTGGCCGGGTGTTACGGTCGAAAAGAAAGAAGGAAAGCTTAAGGGAAACCATGAAGTTTTGATCCAGGACCTTCCCGGAATCTATTCCCTCTCACCCTACTCCCTCGAAGAAGTAGTTTCGGCAAACTATCTTGTTGGTGAAAAGCCCGATGCTATCCTCAACATCATAGACGGTACAAACATAGAGCGTAACCTCTATCTCACAACCCAGCTCCTTGAGCTCGGTATTCCCATGGTAGTTGCAGTCAACATGATGGACCTTGTAAACAAGTCGGGAAGCAAGATCGACACTGCAAAGCTTTCCAAGGAACTCGGATGTGACGTGGTAGAAGTTGCCGCTGCAAAGAATGACAACATTGACAAGGTTATCGATCTTGCCGTCAAAGCAGCAAATTCCAAAAAAAGACCCGATCTTCCCAAGATCTACACGGAAGAGGTTGAAGGTGCTCTTTCAAAGATCGAAAGCGAACTGAAGGGTAAGACTGACAACAATCTCACAAGATGGTTTGCGGTAAAGGCCTTCGAACGCGACAACAAGTCACTCGAGCCCATCAAGACGGATTCCTCAAAGTTTGAATCCATCATCGCGGCAGTTGAAAAATCCTGTGACGACGATGCTGAAAGCATCATCGCAAACGAAAGATACAATTACATTTCGGGTATTACAAAGAATGCCGTTAAAAAGGCCGTATCAAAGGATAATCTTACAATATCCGATAAGATCGATAAGATCGTTACAAACAGGATCCTGGGTCTTCCCATTTTCGTAGTTATCATGTTCCTCATCTATGCGATCGCAATGGGCGGATGGGCTGTTTCCATCGGCACCAGGGGTACGGATTTTGCAAATGATGTGGTATTCGGTGAATGGGTTCCCGGACTTTTTGATAAACTCCTCGGAGCACTCAATGTAGCAGAAGACGGTTGGGTTTACGGACTCATCCAGGATGGTATCGTAGCAGGTGTCGGCGCCGTTCTCGGTTTCGTTCCTCAGATGCTCGTCCTCTTCCTCTTCCTTGCCATCCTTGAAGATATCGGTTACATGTCCCGTGTGGCATTCGTTATGGACCGTATCTTCCGCCAGTTCGGTCTTTCGGGTAAGTCCTTCATTCCCTGCCTCGTAGCTACAGGCTGCGGCGTTCCCGGTATCATGGCTTCCCGTACGATCGAAAATGACAGAGACAGAAAGATGACAGTCATGACAACAACGTTCATGCCTTGCGGAGCTAAGCTTCCCATCATCGGTCTCATCGCAGGTGCTATCTTCGGTGAATCTCCCTGGATCGCAACTCTTGCATGGCTCATCGGTATCGGATCCGTTGTACTTTCCGGTATCATCCTTAAGAAGTTCAAGGCATTTGCAGGCGAGCCCGCTCCCTTCGTAATGGAGCTTCCCGCTTACCATGTTCCCCGTGTGCTCGGGGTTCTCCGTTCCACATGGGAAAGAGGCTGGTCCTTCATTAAGAGAGCAAGCTCTGTTATCGTTATCTCCTCTATCGTTATCTGGTTCCTTTCCTCCTTCGGAGTTGTAAACGGAAAATTCGGTATGGTAGATAAGCTCTTCGAGGACGAAACAGTCATGACCGAAGAGTATTCGGAAAAGCTTGCTGCAAAGATGGATGTCGAAGCAGATGAACTCGATCCTATGGACGGCTCACTCCTTGCAAGCGTAGGCCGTGGCCTCTCTGTAGTATTCAAGCCTCTGGGCTTCGGTAACTGGAAGGCTTCCGTAGCAACGATCACAGGTCTTGTTGCAAAGGAAGAAGTAATCGGAACCTTCGGTGTTCTTTATGCTTACGATGAAGAAGCTGCAGGTGAGGAACTCGGTGAAAAAGGTGAAGGCATCTGGGATCGTGTAGCTGATGATTACACACCTTTCGCAGGCCTTTCCTTCATGATATTCAACCTGCTCTGCGCACCTTGCTTCGCAGCTATCGGTGCCATCAAGCGTGAGATGAACAACGGTAAGTGGACATGGGCAGCCATCGGCTATATGACCGCTTGGGCATATGTTCTTGCAATGATCACCTACAACGTTATCGGTCTCTTTGGCGGAGTCGGCTTCAGTGCAGGTACCGTCTTCGGTTTCATCCTTCTTGCGGGTCTCATCTATATGCTTGTTCGCAAGGGATATCAGCCTGAAAACAAGGTAGCTTAAGCCTTAGATTAAGCAAAAGGAGGTCTTTATGTCACCTATACTCGGAAGTGCCATCGCACTTACAATGGTAGCATTACTGGTCGCAGCCAGCGTCAAGACCCTGCTTCCCTCAAAAAAGAAAGGCAGCAGCGGTTGCTCGGGATGCTGCGCATGCTGTTCGGGATGCAGCGGGGCTTGCCACAGCGTAAACTGCGGTGCCTCCGCAAAATAATGAGTACCCTCTCATTTACTCCCGGGTTCTGCCGGTATCAAAAAGAGTTCTTGCTTAAATGAAACATTTGTGATAATATTCATCTGATAATTAAGTGAATATTTTTCATGTATATAAGGAGACATAAAGATGAAAAGAATCAAAACACTTGAGACAAGAGATCTTTGCGAAAGCGCTAAGACAGGCGGATGCGGCGAGTGCCAGACTTCTTGCCAGAGTGCTTGCAAGACCAGTTGCGGCGTTGCAAACCAGAAGTGCGAAAAGGCTACAAAGTAGTTTGAGCTAATTACGAAAGATCGGAGAAATGCCGCCAAAATGGCGGCGTTTCTTTTGTTCTGAACAGAAACGGAAAGAAAAATATGGTACATCAATACAAATTAAACGGATACAATATCGTTCTGGACACCTGCTCGGGCTCGGTGCACAGCGTGGATGAAGTGGCTTATGACATCATTGAGCTCTATCCCGACAAGTCCGAAGATGAGATCGTTAAGATCATCATGGACCGTTACGGTGACAGAGAAGACGTTACGGAAGAGGATGTACGTCTTTGCATAGAAGACGTGCGCGAGCTGGTGGCAAACCACAAGCTCTATACTCCCGACACCTTCGAACCCTTGGCGGGTGAATTCAAGAAAAGGAGCGGCGACGTTATCAAAGCCCTTTGCCTTCACGTTTCTCACACCTGCAATCTGAACTGTGAATACTGCTTCGCAGCCCAGGGTAAATACAACGGCGAAAGAGCCATCATGAGTTTCGAAGTCGGAAAACGTGCCATCGATTTCCTCATCGAGCACTCCGGTTCAAGACACAATCTGGAAGTGGACTTCTTCGGCGGAGAACCTCTCATGAACTGGGACGTATGCAAACAGATCGTTGCCTATGCCCGTTCCATCGAAAAGGCTGCCGGCAAGAACTTCCGTTTCACTCTCACAACCAACGGAATGCTGATCGATGATGATGTTATAGAATTCTGCAACAAAGAAATGAGCAACGTGGTCCTCAGCCTTGACGGACGTAAAGAGGTTCATGACAGGACCCGTAAGGATTACGCCGGAAACGGCAGCTTTGACCGCATCATTCCCAAGTTCAAAAAGCTGGTTGAAGCCAGAGGCAACAAGAATTACTATATGCGAGGCACTTACACCCACCTTAACACGGACTTCACCAACGACATTCTCACTATGGCGGACATGGGCTTTAAGGAGCTTTCCATGGAGCCGGTCGTGTGCAAGCCCGGCGACCCTCTCGCCCTCACGGAAGCAGACCTTCCCGTGCTCAAGGAACAATATGAGATACTTGCCAAGGAAATGTTAAAACGCGATCAGGAAGGCAGAGGTTTTACCTTCTATCACTATATGGTCGATCTGAAATCCGGTCCCTGCATCTACAAGCGTATTTCAGGCTGCGGCGCGGGAACGGAATATATGGCTGTTACTCCCTGGGGCGACCTCTATCCCTGCCACCAGTTCGTGGGCGATGAAAGCTACAAACTCGGTGACATCCGGAACGGAGTCAAGAACCATGACAGACAGGAGGAATTCAGAGTCTGCAATGCATATGCACGCCCCGACTGCCGTAAATGCTGGGCCATGCACTATTGCTCCGGCGGTTGTGCCGCAAATGCCTACCATGCCTCCGGCGATGTTAAGGGCATATACGAATACGGCTGCGAGCTGTTCAGAAAGAGGATCGAATGCGCCATCATGATAGCCTGCGCACGTGACGAACTTGGGCTTGAGCCCGTGAGCGGAGCTACTGCGGGCGGCGAATGCGATTCCTGTGAATCCTGTATCAAAGACTGACAATAACTGTTCTCCCGCAAAGGTGACAATATGAAGGATAAGAAAAACCAAAACCTTTCTTCCCTCGGAAAGTTTATCGAAGAATACAAGCTTTCCGACGGAGTGAGACTGCATATGCCCGGCCACAAGGGTGCCTTCGGTTTTGAAGAAGATCTCACGGAGATCAAGGGTGCCGACAGCCTCTACGAAGCGGAGGGTGTGATCCTTGATACCGAAACAGAGGCCGCTTCCCTTTTTGGGAGCCGAAGTACTTTTCTCGGGACCGAGGGATCTTCGCAGATCATTAAAGCCATGTGTTTTCTTGCCCTTAAACACTATCACGAAGAGGGCGGAAGCGCGGAGCATCCGGTCATTCTGGCTTCCAGAAACGCTCACAAGGCCTTTATATATGCTTCCATGCTTCTTGGCTTTGACATCCGATGGATGAGCAGGGAGGATTCTGCCTACAGTCTTTGCAAATGCGAGCTCACTCCGGTTGAACTGGAAAAATACATAGATGAATTTAATAAAACACAAGAACAGGACCGCAAGTCAGACCTTGCGGCTGTTTTTGTGACTTCGCCCGACTATCTCGGAAATATGCTTGATATCAAAGCGCTTTCGGAGGTCGCTCATCGAAAGGGACTTCTCTTCCTTTGCGACAATGCCCACGGCGCCTATCTGAAGCTTTTAAAGGAGGATCTTCACCCCCTCTCGCTGGGTGCTGACATGACGGCGGATTCCGCTCACAAGACTCTGCCCGTCCTTACCGGAGGTGCATTTCTTCACGTATCCGAAAATGCCCCGGCAGGTTTGGAAAAGGATGCCAAAAAGGCCCTCCTTATGTTCGGTTCCACAAGTCCCTCCTACCTCATAATGAATTCCGTTGCGGAAAGCCTGAAACGGATCAGAAAAAGCGATTACGATGAAACGGTCCAAAAGCTGGCAAAACTTAAAGGACAGCTCAGAGCCCTCGGTTACGTGCTTTACGGCGATGAGCCTCTGAAGCTTGTAATAGACCTTAGAAACAGTGTACTTACAGGTCCGGAATTTGCGGAAGCTTTGAGAAGCTACGGGATCGAATGTGAATATGCCGATCCCGATTTCCTGGTCACCATGTGGTCTCCGTACAACCGCTATCCACGTGATACGGAACGCTTTATCTCCGCTCTTTCCGAACTTGCGGCAGACTACCTCAAAAAGGCGAAAAAAAAGCCTGCGGAGTTCAACTTCACACTTCCGCAGGTGCATTTCAGTCCTCGCGATATTATGTTCCTGCCTCACAAGACTGTCTCCGTTGAGGATCCGTCACTGATCGGGAAAATTGCAGCGGACGCTGTACTCAGCTGTCCTCCCGCCGTTTCTCCCATAATCGCCGGCGAGGAATTCACGGAAAACATAGTGTCTATCCTCCTCCATTACGGTGTGACCTCCGTCGAGATACTTGCCTGAAACAGGCTTCTTTTCATTTTTTCTTCAACAGCTCTTCAAGTTCTGCCTGTGCCACCGTGAGTCCTTCACTCACGGACAGGTCTTTTTGTATGACCTTTTTCAACATCTCTCCGAGGATCGAATAAAACCTCGACCATTCACGCATCACAGGCCTATAGATCCCATTCTCGAGTGCCGTGCATATGACTCCTAAATGCGGATCCTTTTCGTTCAATTCCGGATCGTTCAGCACCGAGTACCTGCAAGGCACACCGCCGTTTTTCACGGTACTCTTCTGCACCTCGGGATCCATCAGATACTTTAACAGCTCACTCGCCATCTCTTTGTTCGTCGAGTTTTCCGGGATACCCAGTGTCCATATGCCATAGATGTTGCAATTGTGGTTTTCATCATCCTCAGACACCTTTCCCGGGAAAGCCGTATATTCCAGTTCCGAGCTTACCTCGCCGTTGTACCAGCCCGGCCAGCCCATCGTCGCGCATATGCTCCCGTCCCCGATCCCTCGGATTATCTTTTCCTTCGGATGCGCCTGTTCGGTCGCGATGAGTTCGAGGTAGTAGTTTAACGCTTTTTCGAAAGCCTCGGTATTTACGGTAGGCCAATTGTTCTCGTCCACCACCCAGCCTCCGAACGCGCGCAGTATCGGCAAAAAATCCACAACGACATTGCTTTCCGAATCTCCTCTGAACGCAAAACCTCCGTTGTTGCCGCTCTTCGATTTTTGGCAAAAATCCAACAGCGCATCGAGCGTGTTCAGTTTTTCCACGGTATAGCCGCATTCCTCCATAACCCGCTCATTGTACATCAGCACGGTAACATTACCGTAAAAAGGCATCAGATAAGTCTTCCCGTTCTGCACGCATATGCTTGCTGTAGCAGGAATGATGTCGTCGTCAATGACACAGCCGAGTTCACCGATGTCCGCAAGCACCTCCTCGGCGACAAATTCCGCAACCCAGGAGCCGTCCACCATACAGAGGTCATAGGCACCGTTTTTCATGACGGAATCGTTCAAAACGTAGGTGTACAGTTCATCCTCCGTCAATTCATATATCTCGCAGGCTATCCCTTTCTCCGCCTCAAAATCCGGCAGGACTTCTTTTATCGCTTCCGTATACATTCCCGCCCTTAAAACCAGCACCAGCTTGTCGGAATGCTCCTTTTCGCCACACCCGGTGCTTGTGAAGACCAAACCGAGGGCAAGCACCGTACATATCAATCTTTTGATCATCTCAGAGCTCCTCCGTTAGTTTTGAAAATAGTTGTTCATGATCTCCACACAGGCATCGGTATCCATTTGTTCTATTGCATTGCAAAGATCCTCGATGAGGCTCTTTTTGTCTTCCGGGAAGCTCTTTTGCTTAAGCTGCTCCTCGCAAGCCTCCATCTCATCCATATCCAGATCAACACAGGCATTTGTCAGGCGTTCGAAGATTGCTCCGAGTTCCTCCTCGGTAATGATCTCCTGCGCATCTTCCGCGGAATTTCCTTCATCGAAGTATTTGGAAAGATCATCAAGCAGCTTCTTAAAGGTGCTCATTGTAACCGTATGATACATCTCAACGGCTTCCGCTTCCGCAGCCTTGCCCGCAGCCTCAAGCTTCTCCGCCAGATTGCCCAGTTCAAGCGCGCCGATCTGCCTTGAGGTACTCTTAAGCGCATGCATTCTGATCGTGTAATCGTTCCAATCCTCGCGTGCAACAGCCTCTTCTATGGCTGAATAAATAGCGGGGCCTTTTCTGTAGTAATCCGCAACGATCTTTCTGAACAGCGAAGTGGAACCAAGCCCCTCCACTGCCTTTGCGCAATCGAGGCAATCGTACATTTCCTCGGCATCCGATACCACTTCCTCGGAAACCGTTTCCTCCTGCGCCTCCTTGCTTACGATCACCTTGTCCTCGGGCAGCCACTGTAAAAGCTTGGAACTGAGCTGCTTCACATCGATGGGCTTTGCGATCAAGTCCGCCATTCCGGCTTTCATGAACATTTCCAGGCTGCCCTCCGCAACATTTGCTGTGAGCGCAATGATCGGAGTGTCCGCTGCCTCGGGAATGTCCCGCCTTATTGCTTCGGTCGCTTCCACGCCGTCCATTCCCGGCATCATATGGTCCATAAGGATCAGATCGAAATGATTCTTCTTAAGTATCTTAAGCGCCTTTGCGCCACTTTCTGCAGTGGTGCATTTTACTTTCATGGGCTCCAGCAGCCCTTCCGCTATGGTGAGGTTGACCGAATTGTCGTCAACAATGAGGATCGACGCGTCGGGTGCCGTAAAGCTTGCATTTGCACCGCCCTTTTGCGAGCTCACATAGGAATCTATTGCCTTTCCGTTCAGCAAAAGCACCACTCCCAGCGTATTCATAGGCTTATTGAACACACGTACATTCTTGCGCACCGTCTTAAGCTCATTACCTGATTCCATCAGCACTATACACGTAATATCCGGATGCTCATCCATAAACTTCAGGAACTCGTCGTTGTAGGCTTCTTTTTCTATGAACATGAATTCCTGCTTGCCTGTCTCCGTATATTGCTCCAGATCCGTAATGATGCGTCCCTGAACGCCGAAGGAGATCATTTCCTTCGCGAACATTTCGGTAATCTTCTCATTTTCGTTTAAACAGAAGGCATATTTCTTCTCGGCATCCTCAACAACCAGCGCCCTCTCCCTGTTCGTAACCTTCTGGGGTATATCGAACCACACCTCGGTTCCCTTCCCGTACTCGCTCTCTATGCCTATGCTTCCGCCCATGGCTTCGCAGAGCTTCTTCGAGATCGTGAGTCCCAGACCCGTTCCTTCCACGTTCCTGTTACGCTTAGAATCCACCTGCTGGAAGCTGACGAAGAGTTTTTCCAGGTCGGCCTTCTTTATGCCTATGCCCGTGTCCTTGACCCTGAATTTAAGGAGGATCTCATCATCGCTCTTCCACTCTATATCAAGAGTGATCCTGACCATGCCTTTTTCCGTGAATTTAATGGCATTGTTTGCGATGTTGATCAGCACCTGACGAATACGCATGCTGTCGCCGAACAGTTCCCTGGGCAGCGTATGATCCGCGATAAAGAAGAGGTTAATGGGTTTTTCGCCTATTCTTGTCTGCAAGATGTTGGATATATCATTTATTTCCGAAAGCGGCTCGTACCTCTCGGATACGATCTCCATCTTTCCCGCTTCGATCTTCGAATAGTCCAGAATATCGTTAATGATGTTGAGGAGATTGCTGCCTGAGCGGCTTATCTGGTTGAGGCAGTCCCTGACCTTCGCGGGAAGCTTCTCTCTGAGCGCGATCTCCGTCATTCCTATGACTGCATTCATAGGCGTTCTGAGCTCATGAGACATGTTTGCGAGGAAATCGGACTTCATGTTTGCGGTCCTCTCCAGTTCGTAGTTTGCCTTTTCCATCGCCTGCAGCTGCCCAACCGTACCCGTCACATCCTTGAATGTGTAAACCGTTCCCGCAAAGGATCTCTTGCTTCCGAGTATCCTCTTCTTCACGATGTAATATGCCTCGTGCCCATTGTGCTTAAAGTAAAGGACGTCCATGCCCTCCACCTTTTCTATGTGGTCCAGCCACTCCTCTACCTTGTTGATGTCTTTAACGTCTTCCTGTATTTCGGGATCGGGTATCCTTTTTACCGGTTCATTGACGTGCACAAGATCGTTGTGCCTGTTGTAGAGGATCAATCCGTCGGTCATATCGTTCGCGAACGCAAGCAGAGTTGATTCCCGGAGCTTTATGTCCGCCTGCAGGAAAGCATAGTAATAGGTAAAATAACATACGGGATTCATTATAAGAGTAATGACCCAGATCGGCCATTTGTAAGTAAAGTAGATAACAAGCATTACCAAAAGGATCGCTTGGCATATGCCCATGATAACGTACTTGGTCCTGAAGATGGTGCCTGTCCGCAGAAAACAGCCGACAAGCAGGACTATGACAAGAAAACATGACAGATAGCAAATGTAAGTGTAGGTGTCAAAGGTCAGCAATCCGTCGCTTTCCTCCAATTTATCGACGCACCACCACATATCTCCCAAAAAGTACTCTCTCGAAAACTTTATTTTTCGCGGAGTGTTGAAGCAATAGACTATCAATATGCTTTGGAAAAAGCTGATGATGCACATCGGGATCAACGAGAGTTCAAACCATTTTCCGGAGCTCATTCGCGTGATGGTCCACATTGCGCTGAAAAACATCCATGCATTGATGATATAGTAGATCATGAACAGGTTTTTGGCCGATTTTATGGTTTCGCAACGCATGATAAAAATACAGACCACATCCGAAACTATCAAAAGAAACGTAGTCATGATGTAGCCCATATTAAGGTGCCTGTTTCGTGCGCTTGATACGAGCGCCGCGAAGCAGATCAAGGCCATTATTCCAAAAAACACTTCCAATGCAGCCATTTACGCCTCCAAAGAATACAATCAACGCACCTCACACGGTGTTACTTACCGATGCATTTTCTTATCGCTGCGATCAATGCATCTCTTTCGATCGGCTTAAGGAGATAGCCCTGAGGATTTAATTCCAAAACTTCCCTGATCCTGTCCGCGTCATTAACGCCTGTAAGGAAAACTATGGGGGTGTTCTCGTTACCGGGGATCTTTCTGATGTTTCCGAACACAACCTTTCCGTTTTCGATGGGCATTTCGTAATCCAAAAGGATCATGTCCGTATGCTTTGACTCAAGGAATTTGTATGCTATTCTTCCGTTGATCGCGGCCGCAACATCGTACAGTCCGCGGAGCTGTTCCTTTACGACTCTCAGCATCAGCGGATCGTCGTCGATCACAAGAACGTGTTTCTTCGGTTGTTCTTTCCTGTGCAGAGCGGGCATGATCCCGGGAACCTCGACCTCATCAACCGCTTCGTCTGCACCTTCCGCGTTCTCACCACCGGTTTCAGCATCATAGCCGCTTGCTTCACCGTTTCCCGATGCCGCAGCTATACTCTCTTCCTCCGCTCTCTTGTTTTCCCTGTCCTGAAGGTACCAGTTTATGTTTTCTTTTATAAGGCCGTAATTGAAAGGCTTTATAAAGGTTTCTTCCACCATGAACGGGAGTGAGCCGACAAACTTACCGCAATCCTCGGCAGCTCCTGCTATAAAAGCGGCGGTTCCGTTCTCGGCAAGCAGATCCTTTATTTTTTCATAGACCGCATACTCATCCGGTAATTCATCACCGAGGCTAATGATCAAAACATCGGGTTTGAAGATCTGAAGATGATTTTTAAGGTCATCAAATCTGAGAGAAGAACTCATTAAGGTGAACTCATCGCCGATATGCCTGAACAGATCATCAAGTACAGCCTTTTGCTTTCCCACTGCCAAAACTCTTGTTTCTTTCATACAATTTCCTTTCTAATCAGCATCATTTGTCACAATTTATATTGATTTTCAGTAATGTTTATAAGTTAATGGTGTAATCTTTATTTTATCATTCAACTTGCTTTATTGCAACATTTCACGAGCTGCATCCTACTGTCTTGCTTTCCCTCTACGTGTAGGTTTCCAATATTCAATTTTTTAATCGTCTCGGGATTCATGGCTTGAACAGCAACCGAGCCCTTACTGTTTGATCTGCTTCCACGCCTCCACCAGTTTTTCAATGCTCCAGGCCGCATTCGCGGGGCTGGTGGACGGCAGGCATATGGCTTCTATGCCGAGATCGGGTTCGATGTACTTTTTATAGTATTTCTCCGAAGTCCTGCCGTTTACAAATACCCCTGAAACCTCGGAATTGTCGAGGATAACATGCAGATCGTTCGGAACAACGTTTTTTATGGAGGCATCCGATGACCCTTCTATATCGCAGGAGTGGATCGTATCCCAAAGGGCAAGATGGTTTCGCAGGACGAAAGCCTTCTTTTCCGGAATCGTCACAGGCACCGGCTCATCAAAAACCTGCGCTACAACCTTCCAGAAGCGGTTTTGAGGATGCCCGTAAAAAAACATGGCTTCGCGGGATTTCACCGAAGGAAAGCTTCCCAGGATCAACACTTTTGAATTATCATCAAATAAAGGCGGGATCGGATGTATTATCATTCTATATCCTTCTTGCAAATAAAAATATGTAGCGTCGCTCTACAGAACCATAAGCAACGTTCCGGCCGCGATCAAAATTTCATCTACATATAACTTTATCACTTTTTTCCCAAATTACCACACGAACTTCATTTTGAATTCCATTCGAGTTACTGTCTGTTCACCCCCTGTTTCAAACGAATTTCACCTTGACAGTCTCATTCCCTTCAACTATTCTAAAACTTGATCGACCTGTTTTTTTTCAGACCGATAATATTAATTAACATTTTTTCGATCAAAGTATTGACCTTCCCCCTTGTGGAAGGTGTAATTTAAGGTCATCGATAGGCCAATCGAGTACAAAGGTGCATTTATATGAAGATCAATCAGGTTGAAGAACTTGTCGGCATAACAAAGAAAAACATTCGCTTCTACGAAGATCAGGGTTTGCTTTCTCCGGAAAGAAATCCCGAAAACGGGTACAGGGAATACACTCTCAAGGATGTGGATGAGCTGATGAAGATCAAATTTCTTCGCAAGCTTTCAATTCCCATTGAAGATATCCGGCAGGTTCAAAAAGGAAACAAGTCGCTAAGCATATGCTTTGAGGAGCAGTCCGAAAGACTTTCGCAAGAGGTAAAAGCCCTGGAGGCCGCTCACGACATGTGTGAAAACGCCAAAACCGAAGGTCTCGATTACGCTTCTTTAAATGCCGCGGATTATCTCGAAAAGATCCAAAAGCTCGAAGAAGGAGGGCAGTTTTTTATGGATTTATCAAAAACAGATGTGAAAAACAAGAACGGTGCAATGATCGCCGCCTTTGTGTTTTGTTTGCTGATAATACTATTCTTCGGATTGGCCGTATTTGGTATGATTTCAGATGGTATGCCGACACCAATGTTGCTGATCGTACTGATTCCCGGAGTGTTTCTCGTTATCGGCTGTTTGATAGCATTACATCAAAGAATAAAGGAAATTAAAGGAGGAGAAGAAAATGAAGCTCGTAAGTATTGAAACAATTCCCGGAGTTGAATTTGAAGCACTTGGTCTGGTGAAAGGAACCGTTGTTCAATCCAAGAATTTCGGAAGAGACTTTATGGCAGGCATGAAAACTCTCGTTGGAGGCGAGATAAAGAGCTATACTGAAATGCTGAACGAAGCGCGTCAGATCGCCACCAAACGTATGGTGGATGAAGCCACGGCTCTCGGAGCAGACGCCATCGTCGGAGTTCGTTTCGGATCATCCGCTGTGATGCAGGGCGCTGCTGAAGTCATAGCCTTCGGAACCGCCGTAAAGTTCAAATAGAATATCGGATCCGATAAATAAGCGAAAAACCCTCTCATCCTAAGCCTGCTTTTCCAGGATTATTGTCACAGGTCCGTCATTCACGGACCTCACCTGCATATCAGCCCCGAACCGCCCGGTTTTTACCGTAAAACCGCGGTTTTCGCACTCTTTTATAACAAGCTCATACAAGGGAATTGCTTTTTCGGGTCTTGCGGCATCCGTAAAGCCCGGCCTTCTTGATGAAACATCCGCATAGAGTGTGAACTGGCTCACGATCAAAAGCTCCGCTCCCGAATCCTTGGGGCTTACGTTCATCTTCCCATTATCATCTTCAAACACTCTGAGTCCGCATATCCTGTCAGCAGTCCACACGGCTTCTTCCACAGTATCGTCCGTATGTACTCCCAAAAGGACCAGAAATCCCTTGTTTATGCTGCTGAATTCTTTGCCGTCTATTTCCACAGATGCCTGTTTTACTCTTGTCACAACCGCTCTCATTGTCTTTACCCTGCCTTAGTTTTGTGGTGGAATGAAAATCTTCTTGTCAGCGAAAAAGTATAACATAATAATTTTTATAAAACAATGTAATGTTCACGCTTGCACTCGCAATCCGCTTCGCTACTTGCTCGTGCGGTGGGGGTGAACAAGGGTTACCGGCGACACTCGGGTTGAACGGTAATTCTCGCACAGGGGGTGGGGGTTACTGTTCACGCGCCCTCCCTGCACTGTACAATGGGGTTCCTCCCCCTGCACTCGCAATCCGCTTCGCTACTTGCTCGTGCGGTGGGGGTGAACAAGGGTTACCGGCGGCACTCGGGTTGAACGGTAATTCTCGCACAGAGGGTGGGGGGTACTGTTCACGCCATGTTCAAACCGCGGTTTGAACATGGTATTCTGCGAAGCAGAATATGCGGGTATTAAGCCGTTTTCCGAAAATGCATTTTCGAAAACGGCTTATCACCCGCACATCTGTGAACAGTAACACCGGGGAAACTCGTTTCCCATATACGGGGTAGTACGGACCAAGGGTGAGCGGTAACATTTTATACACGCCCCGATCGGTAACCCTTGTTAAAAGTTGCAAAATGGAGTATTATACCAAAGACTTAGGAGTCAATATAGGAGCAACCATTATAGAAAAGGTAGAAAAATGACATTAAAAGAATTGCAGATTGGCGAAACCGCCACAATTACAAACGTTGGCGGTGAAGGTGCCTTACGACAACACTTCCTTGACATGGGTCTGATCCCCGAAAGTGAAGTGACATTGATAAAATATGCCCCGCTGGGCGATCCTGCTGAACTTTCGCTGCACGGTTATGAACTCACTTTACGTCTTGACGATATGGCCAAGATCGATATAGTGCCCTCAGCCTCAGAAGAAAAGCCTTCGACAAGTTCCGTCCGGTCAGCAGAAAAAACCATCCATCCGGGTCTCGGAGAGGGTGGTAAATTTCATCCCAAGGGAAGCGGCAATCCCCTCCCCGATGATACTGTCCTGACATTTGCTCTCGTTGGAAACCAAAACAGCGGAAAGACTACACTTTTTAATCAGCTCACAGGGTCAAATCAGCACGTGGGCAATTTTCCCGGTGTTACGGTAGACCGCAAAGACGGTGTGATAAAAGGTCATCCCAATACTCTGGTTACGGACCTTCCCGGAATATATTCCATGTCTCCCTACAGCAGTGAGGAGATCGTTTCAAGAAACTTCGTGGTCAATGAAAAGCCTTGCGCCATCATCAACATCATTGACGCTACAAACATCGAGCGAAACCTTTATCTCACAATGCAGCTCTTGCAGATGGGAATTCCGATGGTTGTCGCCCTCAACATGATGGACGAAGTCCGCGGAAACGGAGGCACAATAGATGTCAATGAAATGGAAGCCGCTCTGGGCGTTCCCGTTGTTCCTATTTCCGCCGCAAAGAACCAGGGCATAGGCGAACTGATCGAGCACGCCGTCCATGTGGCACATTACAGGGAAGTTCCTCTCAAGCAGGATTTCTGTGATGAGAACGACAACGGAGGTGCGATCCATCGCTGCCGCCATTCCATCGCCCACCTGATAGAAGATCATGTACAAGCAGCCGGGCTTCCTTTATCATTTACCGTCAGCAAGATCATTGAAGGAGATAGTCTTATAACAGAC
This sequence comes from Lachnospiraceae bacterium, assembly GCA_016291655.1. Taxonomy (GTDB): domain Bacteria; phylum Bacillota; class Clostridia; order Lachnospirales; family Lachnospiraceae; genus RGIG3528. The sequence goes on from JAEEYF010000090.1 coordinate 103,804, forward strand.
CAGCTTTCTCTGGACCTTAACGAAAAAGAAACCATAGAACACATCATTCTGCAAATGGAAAAAGAGCGCGGGCTGGACAGGAGCGCGGCAATAGCGGATATGCGCTATTCCTACATTTTCAAGGTTTGCGACAGGTGCGTAAAAAAGCCCCAAAAGAGCAAAGAAAGCATAAGGAGCAGCCGTATAGACAAGCTTCTGACCGGAAAATGGACTGCTCTTCCCTTCTTCGCCATAATTATGCTTGTTATCTCCTACCTTACCTTCAATCTGATCGGAGGCACCCTGCAGGATCTTTTGGCAACAGGCATAGATGCCCTGACGGAAACCGTTGACGGTGCACTTACCCGCGGAAATGTCAACCCTTTGCTTCACGGTCTTATTGTAAATGGCATATTCACCGGTGTCGGAAGCGTTCTGAGCTTCCTTCCCGTGATCGTAACCCTGTTTTTCTTTCTCTCTTTGCTGGAGGACAGTGGCTACATCGCGAGAGTGGCCTTCTTCATGGACAAGCTTTTAAGAAAAGTAGGGCTTTCCGGAAGAAGCATTGTCCCCATGCTGATCGGATTTGGCTGTACGGTACCTGCAGTAATGTCCACCCGCACGCTTCCCAGTGAACGTGACAGAAAGATGACCATCCTTCTTACTCCTTTCATGAGTTGTGCGGCTAAAATGCCCATATATGCCTTCCTCGTAGAGGCGTTCTTTAAAGAATACAAGGCGCTGATCTTCGTATCCCTATATGCCCTCGGTATTCTGGTTTCCATCCTTGTGGCGCTGCTCTTTCGAAGCACCCTTTTTAAAGGCGAAGCCGTACCCTTTGTCATGGAGTTACCGAATTATCGCCTTCCGGGCATAGGAAACGTGAGCCGTCTCCTATGGGAAAAAGCTAAGGATTTCCTTCAAAGAGCCTTCACCATAATACTTCTGGCCACCATCGTGATATGGCTGTTGCAGGGCTTCGACTTCCGATTCAACACCGTTTCCGATGCCCATGACAGCATGCTCGCCTCCATCGCAGGTTTGCTGGTTCCCATCATGAAACCTGCCGGGCTCGGCGACTGGAGGATATGCACTTCTCTTCTCACCGGTTTTATGGCAAAGGAAAGCGTGGTCTCCACTTTGGAAGTTCTGTTTGAACAAGGGATACAGGCGGCCTTGTCAACAAAAACAGCCCTTTCTTTCCTGGTATTCTCGCTTCTTTATACGCCTTGCGTAGCAGCCATAGCCTCAATAAAAAGAGAACTTGGCCACAATTGGGCCATCGGAGTTGTGATCTGGCAATGCTTCGTGGCTTGGCTGGGTGCTGTGATCGTACACCTTATCACTATGTTATTTTAAACCGGATCGGAGAAGATTATGAATACATCAGACATTGTTGTTTTGATCATCCTTGCGATCGCTGTGATACTTGCGGTTATCGGAACGATCAGAAACAAACAAAGCGGCGGATGCGGCGGAAATTGTGCCGCATGTGGCTTTTCTCAAAATTGTCCCAAAATGAGCCCCGGGGACGGGGTTATGGGCTCAAAAAAATGAGTCCCGGAAACCATGTATCAAAAAACCACCTCATCGAGGTGGTTTTTGTATGTCTGTGTTAAGATTTAGAACTTGCCTGCCTTAGCAGCTTCCTCGATGGAAACGGCTGTGGAAACAGTCATACCAACCATCGGGTTGTTACCTGCACCGATGAGGCCCATCATCTCAACGTGAGCGGGAACTGAGGAAGATCCTGCGAACTGAGCATCGCTATGCATACGTCCCATGGTATCTGTCATACCGTAGGAAGCGGGACCTGCTGCCATGTTATCGGGATGAAGTGTACGTCCCGTACCGCCGCCGGATGCAACTGAGAAGTACTTCTTGCCTGCCTCGAGGCGCTCCTTCTTGTAGGTACCTGCAACGGGATGCTGGAATCTGGTAGGGTTGGTTGAGTTACCGGTGATGGAAACATCAACGTTCTCCTTCCACATGATGGCAACACCTTCGCAAACGTCGTTGGCGCCGTAGCAGTTAACCTTTGCACGAGGGCTGTTAGCGTCCTTGGAGTAGCACTTTCTGCTTACTTCCTTAACTGTATTTGTATAGGGATCATACTGTGTCTCAACAAATGTAAAACCGTTAATACGGGAAATGATCTGAGCAGCATCTTTGCCGAGACCGTTAAGGATAACACGGAGAGGCTTCTGACGAACCTTGTTTGCCTTCTCTGCGATACCGATAGCACCTTCAGCTGCTGCAAAGGACTCATGTCCTGCAAGGAATGCGAAGCACTCGGTCTCTTCTTCAAGAAGCATCTTACCAAGGTTACCATGGCCAAGACCAACCTTACGTGTATCAGCTACGGAACCGGGAATGCAGAATGCCTGAAGTCCTTCACCGATAGCTGCTGCTGCTTCGGAAGCCTTACGGCAGTTCTTCTTGATAGCGATAGCTGCACCGACTGTATATGCCCACTTTGCATTTTCAAAGCAGATGGGCTGGATGCCCTCGATGAG
>JAEEYF010000091.1 GCA_016291655.1 Lachnospiraceae bacterium
ATGATGAGGGATATGAAACAAAGTACGAGGATGTAAAGCCAGTATATATGAATAACCTTTCGGAGCAAGTAGAAACAAGGCTTCGTTACAACATCGCTCAGAAGGTTGGAAATAAATACTACATTGTTTATTCGCATTAAAGATAGAGCGACTTGATAAAAAAAGTCTATTCTATCGGCTCTTTAAGTTCAAGGTGACGTCTGAACAGTAACAAACCTTTATCTATGCCATAATATTTGTTATTATCTATGTTGTCTTTTGCTTTGATTTATTGTATAATAATAACAAGGAGGCAAGCAAATGTATCAAGAACAGATCAATGAATATATGGCAACTCATCCTGTTTTTTTTATCGATGAAATCCAAAACTTTTTAACCATACCGAACACCAAAAAGCCAACGTTTAATACCGAACTTAGCCGAATAGAAAAAAAGGGCGGAGTAAAAAGGTTGGCACATGGTATTTACGTTGTTCCTCAGCAGTCATGCTTTGGTACATCCTTTCCTAATGAACATATCATTGCGAGGCACGTATATATAGAAAAGGGTGACGGATATTTAACCGGACCATCTTTTCTTAATCAGATAGGAGTCTCGACTTGGCTCCCTCAGAAAACATATTTAAAAGTGAATAATGCAAAGAAAGATATAGGGCTAAAGTCATTTCACATTGATGCATCTCGCGTTCGTATATCCGAAGATAACAAAAGATATCTCCAACTACTTGATGGTATTGCGGACTTACAAAAATACGCTACAGACAGCAAAAATATCAATGGTATGTTCTATGAACACATACGTAAAACTGAGTTGAATACCACAAAACTGTTACTGATAGGGCATAAACATTATAGCCGTCCTGTGCAGGAAAAATTATATGAAATATTGGAGGGATATTATGAAATTACATGAAGATAACATAGCGTTTGCCTCGATTATCCAGCGTATAGCCGACAGAACAGGTATAAATCCGAGTATCATAGAAAAAGATTATTATGTCTCTATGGTGCTCCAGGAAATTGGAGAACATCAAGATGAAGTTCCTGCTTTTTTCAAAGGAGGAACCTGTCTCTATAAGATATATCTGGATATGAAACGCTTTTCAGAAGATATAGATTTGACGGTCAAGATTGATGGGCTTTCAAATTCGCAGGCTAAAAGGATGCTTGAAAGATCAACTCAGAATTACACATGTATGAGCCGTCTAAAGGGTGATCCTTTGGAGGAAAACAGAAAGGGATCGATAACAACCATATACGGCTACGAACCCTTGTATAAAATAGATATAAATGATCGTTTGCAACGATATGGAAAACTAAAAATCGAAGCCACTTCATTTACGATCAGTGAACCATACGAAACCAATAAGACTGCATCTCTTATATATCAGTACGCCGACAAGAATGAAAAAGCCATATTGCAAAACAACTTTAATCTCGGTGTTTTTCCTATTCAGAACATAAGCGTTGAACGTATGTTTGCTGATAAACTTCTTGCTGCTGAGTTCTACTTTGAAAGAAAAGAATATTTTGATGTTTCAAAACACCTATACGACTTGACCGCAATGCTCAAATTGCCTCGTGTACAAACTCTTCTTTCTCATGATGATAACTTCATTCATGCTTTATCATATAAGAGGGAAGAAGAACGTTTAAGGATCGGCAGTGACCTTGCTGAAAAGCCGTTAAAAGAATTACAAATCTTCACATCAGATGTGCATTCCAATAAGGAATTACATAATGTTTTTCATGAAATGCAGAGAGTATATGTTATTCAAGACAAAGATAAAATGTCTTTTACAGAAGCAGTGGATTCGTTAGCGCGCATAAAGGAAAGATGTTTGCTCATATCTGATAAAGAACAAACTTTATTACGTGCTCAACACAAAACCCTTGAGCAAAACAGTTTAACTTCCATAATGGAGATGGAACAGATTCGAGATTGTTTTTTTAAAATGTCTAAAGAAGATCGTATCAAGCATCCTATAGAATGGCAAGGAAAGACTTATAGCATATCTGTATTTGAAGACCAATACTTAGCTGAATGCCAAAAAGCTGGCATTAAACCGAATGAAACTATTTTAAAACATTTTATGGATGTCTGTGTGGAATGCTCAGGCTATATCCCGCGTCACTATAAAATGCAAGGAAATCACGAAAGGCCCCTCGAACGTTGAACTTATAAAAACATAAAAAGAAAGACAAAGCCTTGCACATTACATCAAGGCTTTGTCGACACTCTGAGGACAGTTTCAAAAGAAACTGTCCTTTTTTTCGCTTAGCATTGAAATACCAAGCGAAGCTTGGTATTCACGGACATAGGAATGGACCTCGCAAGCCCATGCCGGCAATGGGCTTGTGGAGGTCCGTCCCTATGTCTGTGAAAAACAACTTTGTTGTTTTTCATGCTAAATGTAAAAATGTGCAGCTTAAACGGAAACCGTCTATGCTTTGATCCGCCCATCTCAAGAGGTGCGGGCTTCGCCCGCACCTCTTGTCACTCCCAACAAAATTTCCTACGTGCAAATCCTCCAAAATGGAGGATTTGCACGTAATCAGCCCGCGTCCGCACTTGCATCGTGTACCCACGTACCGCGCTGCGTCCGCGTGGCCCAACAATTTCCTCTATTTCCCTATCTTAATCCATATCGCCGGGCGGATATATTCCTTATGGCCGGCTGCGGTGATTCCGTCAAAAGCAATATCTCCCATGTCAGTCACGGATACGATCGTTAATCCGTCGATGCCGGGGGAACGAAGTATCCAGCTGTCTGTTGCAGCCGGACTCCATTTTGCGGCCATATTTGCGTGGTAAGTAGCCTGACAGGTTCTGCCGGCGTCTTGCTCGGCGGGATCGCTGCTGAATCCGTACTCGGGATTTAAGACATCATCGACGGAAAGCAAAAATACCCTATCCTGAGTGTCACTGCCGCCGGCAGTTCCATACACCGGGTTGTCGTTGTTTTTAAGTTCTTTGTTTATAATGATACTTATTTCGTCTTCACTGAATGTTTCGTGTAAGAATTCATCATTCAACCACGCACGTAATGAGCAGTCGGCCCAGGTTATTTCGGCATATGCATCGTTATATTTCCGGGCGTCAAGCGGATGCAAAGCCAATGCCAGCAGTTCACCGCTGTCAACACCGAGAACTATCCAGTCAACCGGTTCTTTGCCGTTTCCAAGATTGTTATCCCGGTCATATTCTCCGAAGGTAAAGACATCGCCCTTGTTTAGCTCGGAAAAATCAGGCGTCTCTCGTGCGGGAGTAGGTGTCGGAGTTATTTCCGGGGCGTTTCCGGACATATGCAGACATATTGCCGGGCGTACTCCGAGAGGGGCAGTATTGGAAAAAGTCTGGTCTACCCTGCCGTAGCCGTTCACCCCTCCGACTTCCGTATTAACGATACCCGGCATGCGGATCCACCAGATAGCTGATGTTACTGTATCGAGATCGGTATGATATGGGTTTTTCGAAAGGGCATAAGCAGAAAGCCAAGAAAGGCGGTTAATATCGTCCTCCGTGTAATCGCCGGAAAATCCATATGCGGGATTCACCACATCATCATAGGATAAAAGAAATATCCGGTCTACCGTATCATTACCACCGTCAAGACCGTTTTTAACATTGTCGCCGTTTATAAGGTACTGTGCTTTTAGGCGGCTTCTCTCTTCGTCGGTGAAAGCTTCGTTAAGAAAATCCTCATTCAGCCATTTGCGCAAAGTACAGGTCTCCCAGGTCGTTCCGACATTCTCATCATTATAGGGCATATTTTCGATTAAATATTTGCTTGTTGCGAACACTTCGCCGTTTTCTTTGGAAAGAACGATCCATTCTATGGGTTCCTTACCGTTACTGAGGTCATTATCCTGCTCGTAAACACCGAAAAAGAAGGTATCACGTGGAGTAAGGTCGGACAGTTCGACCTTGGGCGTAACCGGCACTTCATTGTCTCGTTTGCCGCAGGATCGGATCAATAAAAGAAGCAAAAGGATCAACAGCAGAGCCGCAAGAATGATGAGGGGTCTCCGCAGTGTTACTTCCTTTTTTTCGGTTTCCTGTTCTTCTGCGTCCTGTTCATCTATATCCTGTTCATCCATGTTCGGCTCATCCATATCCTGTTCATTCATGTTCGGTTCATCTATATTCTGTTCTTCCATATCCTGTTCAACTTGATTGATCTTTTTCTCCATAACGGCGCCTTTCTTCTTTACTGAAATTTATATAAATTGTAGGGCATTTTGCATACATCTGTCAATAATTCTCAGAAAGATTTTATGCTTTCAGAAGGACAAGAGAGCCGCCATTTTCCGCTTGCCTTTTCCCGAGCACAAAGATATACTGTATCTAAATCGGGCTGAACCCTTGTTTAGACCCGCACAGATCAAGAGGAGAAACTCTATGAATATCACATTTGACGGATCTGCCCGCATCTTTAAGCTTGATACACCCCGCACCTCCTACATTATGGGAATCGTGAGCGAGGAAGGCTTTCTTGGGCATGCTTATTACGGAAAAAAGATTTCCGATGACGACGTAACCTACCTGATGCGCATCTTTGAAGCCCCGTTCACTCCGGAGAAGAACGAGAGGGACAGGCTAAGCTTCTACGACTGCTTCCCGTTTGAGTATCCCACGCACGGAGTGGGAGATTTCAGGGAATCCGCCCTGCGCCTTGAGGATGAGAACGGCCACAGAGCCAACAAGCTTACCTACAAGAGCCACAGCATCATTAACGGCAAAAAGAAGCTCCCGGGACTTCCCGCAACCTTCGGAACCGAAAAAGATTCCATGACTCTTGAGATCACGATGGAAGACAAAGAGGCAAAGATCGAAGTTGTCCTCTCTTATTCCGTGTTTGAAGGCATTGATGCCATCGCGAGATCCGCGAAGGTGATCAACAGGTCCGGCAAGACGCTGAAGCTTACAAAAGCCATGTCAACCTCTCTGGACATGGATAACCGCGATTTCGACAAGATCACTCTTTTCGGATCCTGGGCTAGAGAAAAGGCCATCGACCGCACGGCAGTGGGCTACGGAGTGCAGGGCACCTGCTCCAAGAGGGGAGTATCGAGTGCGCAGCATCATCCGTTCATATGCCTGCTTGAGAAGAATGCGGATTACAACAAGGGCGAGGTTTACGGACAGGATCTTGTTTATTCGGGTAATTACAAGACCGTCATCGAAAGGAGTCAGTTTGATTCCGTGCGCATGATGACAGGCATTAATCCCGAGGATTTTTCCTGGACGCTTAATAATAATGAAGAATTCAATACTCCGGAAGCGATACTGGTTTACTCGGCAGAGGGCCTCGGAGGCATGAGCAGAGCATTCCACGACCTCTACAGGGAGCATCTGATCCGCGGCTACTACCGCGACAAAAAGAGGCCCATCCTCATCAACAACTGGGAGGCGACCTATTTCAACTTCAACGAGAAGAAGCTGATCGACATTGCGGATTGCGCATCGAAGCTGGGCATAGAGATGCTGGTCATGGACGACGGCTGGTTCGGAAACCGCTTTGACGACAACCGCGCTCTCGGGGACTGGGACGTAAACGAGGAAAAACTGAAGGGCGGCCTCAAGTACCTGGTGGATGAAGTAAACAAGAGAGGCATGAAGTTCGGCATATGGTTCGAGCCGGAAATGATATGCCCGGATTCCGACCTTTACAGGGCTCATCCCGACTGGGCGATACAGGTGAACGGCAGAAAGCCGGGACTTGCGAGAAACCAGATGGTCCTGGATTTCACAAGAGAAGACGTTACGGACTACATTTATAATAAAGTAAAAACGGTCTTGAACAGCGCCAATATTGAGTACGTTAAGTGGGACATGAACCGCCCGCTGGCAGACATAGGCAGCGCGGAGCTGCCTGCGGAGCGTATGGGCGAGTTTTACCACAGATACACTTTGGGCGTCTACAAGCTTCAGGAGAGGCTCATCACCGACTTCCCGAAGTTGCTTTTGGAAAACTGCGCCTCCGGCGGAGGAAGGTTCGACGCGGGTATGCTTTATTACAGCCCGCAGATCTGGGCTTCCGATGATACGGATGCGGTGGAAAGACTCAGGATACAGGAAGGAAATGAGCTGGTGTTCCCGCTTTCCGCCATGGGCGCGCACATTTCCGACTGCCCGAACCATTGCGTCGGAAGGACCACACCCTTCAAGACCCGCGGACATGTGGCACTTGCCGGTACTTTCGGATACGAGCTGGACGTTACAAGGATACCTGAAGAGGACAGGAACATGATCCCCGAGCAGGTCAGGATGTATCACAAGTTCAACGACATCGTGAGAGCGGGCGACTACTACAGGCTGGCTTCCTACTCGGAAAACGGCTGCTTTGACTCATGGATGAGCGTTGCAAAGGACAAAACGGAAGCTCTCGTCACCGCGGTCAACGTGATGAAGCGCCCGAACGTGAAGAGCAGGAACGTAAAACTCTTCGGTCTGGACCCTGACAAAAAATACCGCCTTCTGAACGAAGACGGTACGGATTATACGAGCGGAATGGGCGAAGAAGGCTCCGCGAAGGTTCTCACCGGAAAGACGCTGATGAACGCGGGCATACAGATCTGCGAGACCTGGGGCGATTTCCAAAGCATATTGATACACGTTAAACAGGCATAACCGTTGAAGAAGAGGTGACCTCAGCCTCTGTAGGCTGCGGGAGTTTTGCCCGTGTGCTTCTTAAAATGATTTATAAACTGGGTGGATGATTCGTAACCCACCTGATAACCGATCTCATGGATCTTAAGCGTGGTTTCTTTTAATAGAAGCTGCGCTTTTTTGATGCGCGTGCGGTGAAGATACTGTATGGGGGAAATGAAGTAGTAGGTGGTGAAATCCTTGCAGACCTTGTAGCGGTTGACAAAGAACAGGGTTTCAAGCTCATCCAACGTGATGTTTTTGTAGAAGTTGTTGTCTATGTACTCCTTTACCACACGAAGGTAATCGGGAACGGCATCTTCGGATTCCTTGTGGGTGGGGGAGGAGTAGTCCGCCGCCTCCGTAAAAAAGTCGGTCATATATCTGTGGAACGCCAGGAGCCCGATCTCGTGTGACTGTCCGCCGGAAGGCAGAAGCGGACGGAGAGAGGAACTCAGACCCGTGGAGGCGAAGGAAGGCAGGTGAAAGACCGAGGTGTTGTTGAGATTTACGGTGAGGAGGTCATAGAACCAGGTGCTCTGAGGTCCGGTATAGTAAATAATGTCATATTCAAAGCCTTTGTCCGTGACGAAGGAGAAAGGAACACTGCAGTCGAAGATCAAAAGAGAGCTTTGGGGCATCTCATAGCTTTGCGCACCGGAGGTGATCACACCGCTGTTTTTTGTTACATAGAAAATGCAATAAGCCGGTACGGGACCGAAGGAAAGACGCATCCCCGCGGGCTGGCTGATGTGACCGAGAGCCAAAGGTGTGAAAAGGGTGCTTGAAGCGGAAGGATCCTTAGAGTAACTTTTAGGTAAATATTGGGTAATTACCGCTCCGCCGAGAAGCTTCGGCATTTCTGTTATCGCATGTACAAGGGTTCTGGTAAACATGGTTTTTTAGCCCCTCCTAAAATGATTTGGCAAATTGAACTGACTTTTAAATAGTTTTTGTGCAAAATATTTAAACAAGAATTATATATGCTTTCAATAATCATATATATTTTAGCATATAGGCTAAATTTTAGCAAGCATATTTAGGTAAAATTTCGCTAAATTCAAGTAGATTTAAGTGGAAAACAAGAGGTTAAGATAAATGCTTTTATGCAAAATGCACAAAAAATCGGGCTTTGAATTGTGCATTACTTACTAAATTCTAAAATCAATCAATTAAACAATATGTTTATCAATTTTTCGTGATGATTAAATTTTTTATGCGGATATAATGGTTAAAAAAGAAAGTGGGAAGAAATTCGCTTAACGGTTTGGGAGAGAGAAAAAATGGCACTTTATGATGAATTCAGAGCTCATCTTTGCAACAAGCTGATCCCCTTTTGGGAAAATCTTAAAGATGAGGAAAACGGTGGCTTTTACGGTTACGTGGATTCTGACCTTGCGGTCGACAAAAAAGCTGAAAAAGGTTGCATTTTAAACAGCAGAATATTGTGGTTTTTCTCCAATGCTTATCTTGCTTTAAAGGATAAGAGCTTGAAGGAATATGCCGATCACGCATACAGATTCCTTGAGGACAAATGTCTGGACAAGAAGAACGGCGGAGTGTTCTGGTCTCTCGACTACAAGGGAGAACCGCTTGATACCACAAAGCATACATACAATCAGGCGTTTGCGATATATGCACTTTCTTCCTATTATGATGCGTTCGGAAATCCCGAAGCGCTGAAGACGGCATCGGACCTCTTCCGTCTGGTAGAGATCAAGTGCAAGGACGAAGTGGGCTACAAGGAGGCACAGAGCAAGGAGTTCTTTGGCATAGAAAACGACAAGCTCTCCGAGAACGGCGTTATGGCCGACAGGACCATGAATACACTGCTCCATGTTTTTGAAGCCTATACCGAATTCTTCCGCGTTAGCCACAGAAATGAAGTTGCAGAGAGACTCAAGTGGATCCTTGATATGATCGGACTCAAGATATTCAATCCCACAAAGCGCAGACAGGAAGTTTTCTTTGACAATAACATGAGTTCCCTCATAGACCTTCATTCCTACGGACACGACATCGAGACCGCATGGCTGGTGGACAGAGGAACTGAAATTCTCGGCGATGAGCATTACAAGAAATTGATGACGCCCATCACCAACACCCTTGAAGCGGAGATACTGAACGTCGCCTACTATAACCACTCTCTTGCGAACGAGTGCGAGAACGGCAAGGTCAACGAGTGGAGGATATGGTGGGTACAGGCTGAGGCTGTGGTCGGTTTTTACAACGCATGGCAAAAGCATCCGGAAGAGACCGGATACAAGGAAGCTGCTTTGGACATCTGGGAATTCATAAAGACCAAGCTCACCGACAACAGAGACGGCGGCGAATGGTTCTGGAGAACGGACAAGGACGGCAGGCCCGATATGGAAAAGCCCATCGTTGAGCCGTGGAAATGCCCGTATCACAACGGCAGGCTTTGCATAGAGATGATGAAGAGGACAAAATGATACACGAAAGATATTATATAGAAGAAAAGAAGGTCCGTGACCTTATCGAAAGAAAAAACAGCATCAATACGGACTTCTACAACGGCATATATGACAGATACAAGAATCCGGTGCTTACAAGAAAAATGGCTCCGGTCATCTGGAGATATGACCTGAACAAAGAAACAAATCCCTTTTTCCAGGAAAGACTGGGGATCAACGCGACCTTCAATTCGGGAGCGATCAAGCTGGGCAACAAGTACTGCCTGGTTGCGAGAGTCGAGGGTGCTGATCGAAAATCCTTCTTCGCGGTAGCGGAGAGTGAGAGTCCGGTGGACGGCTTCAAGTTCAGGGACAAGCCCATCCTTCTTCCCGATACGGCAAAGGATGAAACAAACGTTTACGATATGCGCCTCACGGCTCACGAGGACGGCTGGATCTACGGCGTCTTCTGCTCCGAGAGCAAGGATACAAAGAGCAATGACCTCTCTGCGGCAGTTGCGGCAGCGGGCATAGTCAGAACGAAGGACCTTGAGAACTGGGAGAGATTACCGAATCTCGTTACGCTTCACTCTCCTCAGCAGAGGAATGTGGTGCTCCATCCCGAGTTTGTCAACGGAAAATATGCCTTCTATACAAGACCCATGGACGATTTCATAGAGACCGGAAGCGGCGGCGGTATAGGCTTCGGGCTTTGTGATGACATCACACATGCGGTGATCGACGAAGAGAAGATGACTTCCCTGAGGAAGTATCACACCATTACGGAATCCAAGAACGGAGCCGGTGCGGTGCCCATCAAGACCGAAAAGGGCTGGATACACATCGCTCACGGCGTAAGAAACACGGCAGCGGGCCTCAGATACGTTATCTACTGCTTCGCTACCGACCTGAAAGATCCCTCTAAGGTGATCGCAGAACCCGGCGGGTTCCTCATCGGACCCAGAGGCTGGGAGAGAGTGGGAGACGTTTCAAACGTGGCTTTCACCAACGGTGCGATCAAGGATGATGACGGAAAGATCTGGATCTACTATGCAGCCAGCGACACGAGGCTTCATGTGGCGGGAACGGACATTGAAAGACTTACGGATTACGTTTTCAATACCCCTTCGGATCCTCTTCGTTCGGCAGATTGCGTAAAGCAGAGGATCGACCTCATCGAAAAGAATTTAAAGGAATTGGAAAATGCATAGACTTTTCTCTAAAATCACACTGAGTGCGGCGGCGTTCCTGATACTTGCAACGGCAGGATGCGGCGGAAGCGGGGAACGGCCTGTTGTTACCGCAACGCCCACACCCACTGCAACTTCAACACCCACACCCACGCCGGAGCCCTTCGTTCCGGAAGTGCTTGCCAGGTACGAAGCGGAAAACGCCGTACTTACGGGAAATGTCAAGGTTGTGGCCATGAAGGGCAGCAGACAGATTTCCGGAGAAGCCTACGTTAAAGGCTTTGAAAACGACAACGATACCTGCACCTTTAAGGTCACGGTCCCCGAGGACGGCTTCTACGATCTGATCTTTAAAGAACAGGGCATAGGCGGAGATAAGACCAACAACGTAAGCGTTGACGATGAATTTGTGGGAACCATATCCGTGGGAGAAAAATTCATCGAAGAAACACCCTTAACGAGGATATATCTCACAAAAGGAGCTCACGATATCAAGGTTTCCAAGTCATGGGGCTGGATATATCTTGATTATCTGGAGATCGTAACGGCTGAACCTGTGAACCAAGGAATGTACGTGGTTTCGGGAAAACTTTCAAATCCCGACGCAAGTGAAAATACAAAGAGATTATACAATTACATCTGTGACATATACGGAAAGAATTTTCTGGCAGGACAGGTTTGTGACGACGGCTACGGCGGCGGGGAAATGTACCTCGTTCGCACCGCAACGGGAAAAGATCCCGCGATCCTTTCAATGGACCTGAACGCCTACGGCGCTTCAAGGCCTGCAAATGCGGGAGAAGGAAAGACCGTTGAATATGCAAAACAATGGTGGGAAAAGGGCGGAATCGTCGAGTTCCACTGGCATTGGACACTGGACGAGAAGTACTGCACCAGGGAATGGTGGCGCAGCTTCTACAGCGACAGCACCAATTTCAATCTCACCAAGGCTTTAAACGGAAGTGACAGCTACGGTTATGATATGCTGATCAAAGACATAGATGCCATCGGTGCGGCACTCAAGCCCCTGGCCGAGGCAGACATCCCCGTGATCTTCAGACCCCTGCATGAGGCGGCGGGCAAATGGTTCTGGTGGGGAAATTCCGGCGGAGAGTCCTACAAGAAGCTGTACAAACTCATGTATGAACGCCTGAAGAACGAATGGGGGCTCAACAATCTCATCTGGCTGTGGAATGCACAGGATCCCGACTGGTATGTGGGAGATGAGTATTGCGACATCGTGGGAACGGACATATATCCCGGCGAGCGCGTTTACACTTCGCAGAGTTCCTCGTTCTTTGCCCTCAAAGAGGTTTCATCGGAAGGAAAACCCGTATGGCTTTCCGAAAACGGCTGCATCTTTGACCCCGATCTGGCACTCAGAGACGGAGCAATGTGGGGCTGCTGGTGCGTATGGCAGGGCGAATTCGTAAAACAGGGAAATTTCCTGAAGCTCAGCGAGCAATATACCGAAAAGAGCATGCTGATCAAGGCATACAATCATGAAAGCGTTATCACTTTAGACAAGTTACCCGATTTAAAAGCTTATACGGCGGAGTAGATCATGAAAAAAAATCTTGGCAAAAAAATCATATCCTGCATTCTTGCTGCGGCAATGATCATCGGATGCACAGAAACCGTGAGGATCAATGCAAAGACGGATCTTACAAACGATGATTACGAGCAGATCCTGGATACGTACAACATCGGAGACAACACATTAAGCTACAATGATTATATTGCCGCTTATCAAAACAGCGAAAAGCCGTCCGAAGAGATCAGAGCTACGGCGGATGATGTGGTTCGGTACGAAGAGGGCGGATCGAAGAAAGATCCCAAGATCCTCAAGGACTACGAAGGTGTCAGCGGTAATTCCGTTGTTACTTCCGAAGACTCCCTTGTGGAATTCGAGATAAATGTTACCAAGCAGGGACTTTATCAGCTTTCTCTTGAGTACTTCCCCATCGCCGGCAAGAACTCGGACATTCAGAGGAGCATTTTCATTGACGGCAAGCTTCCCTTCAAGGAGTTTGCGCTTGTGAATTTCACAAGAGTCTGGAGCATTACCTCCGACGGCATCGAGATCGATGAAAACGGAAATACGGTAAAGACATGGAAAAGCGACAATCAGGGCAATCAAAGCAAGCCCGGGATGGTCGAAACTCCCGAATGGCAGACCAGACTTGCATATGATTCCGACGGCTACATTTCTTCGGCATTGTCGGTTTTCTTAACGAAGGGTAAGCATACGATCACGATCAAATCGATCAGAGAGCCTATGCTCATCCATTCGGTAATATTGAACAATGAAGCTGTTTTACAGGATTATGAAACGGTAAAGGCAGCCTGGGACAAGGCGGGGGCGAAGGACACGAGCGACTGTGTCATCACCGTGGAAGGTGAGAGTGCCTCAAAGACTTCCTCTCAGATGCTCTATCCTCAGCAGGATCAGGGATCGTGCGAGGTATCGCCCGCTTCACCCAAGGTGCTGCTGAACAATACGATAGGCGGCAACTCCTGGAGACTTGTGGGACAGTGGGTTGAATGGGAATTCAAGGTTCCCGAGGACGGCTATTATCAGATAGCGCTCAGGGATAAGCAGAATTTCTCGCGAGGCGTAGAGGTGTCCCGAAGGATCACCATCGACGGCGAGGTTCCTTTCGCGGAATTGTCCGCATATGCCTTCGGTTACAAGCAGGACTGGAGAGTGGACACCCTTTCCGATGAAGAAGGAGATCCTTACAAGTTTTATTTAGAAGCAGGAACGCATACGATCCGCATGGAGGTTGTACTCGGCGGATTTGCCGACATCGTCGGCGAGGTTGAAGAAGCATTGCAGCAGCTGAACGGAATATACCGTGAGATCATCAAGATCACGGGTGTTGCACCGGATGCTTACAGAGACTATCAGATAGAGGCTTCCTTACCGAAACTTACGTCTGAATTCATAGAAGCAAAAGCCCTGGTCGATTCGGCCCTTGCAAAGCTTGATGTTGTTGCGGGAAAGAATTCGGACAAGAAGACGGTGCTCCTCACCATGAGCGATCAGCTGGAAGATCTTATTGCGGACAATGATTACGTGGTCAGAGTCCTTACCACCTTCAAGGTAAACATCAGAGCACTGGGTAACTGGATCACAAGTGTTATCTCCCAGCCTCTGGCGGTGGATTCGGTTTGCGTTTACTCGCCCAATGTAAAGAAGATATACAAGAAATCCGGTTTCTTCAAGAAACTCGGACATGAAATAGCAAGACTTTTCTATTCCTTCGTGATCGATTACAACCAGATCGGAAATGTTGCGGAAGGGAAAGATACAAAGGTGCTCACGCTCTGGATCGGTTCCGGACGTGACCAGGCAAACGTTATCAAACAGCTCATCGATGAAAGTTTTACTCCGAAATTCGGAGTGAGTGTAAACGTTCAGCTGGTTGATATGAACACACTGTTGAAAGCGACTCTCGTGGGCCAAGGCCCCGATGTGGCGATACAGGTGGCAAGCACGGGCGTAGCGGCGGGTGCGGTCCTTTACACGGGTAACGACACGCCGGTTAACTACGGTATTCGTGATGCGGTCCTTGATCTTTCACAGTTCCCGGATTCGGACGAAGTGCTTAAAAGATTCCCGGATGCGGTGGCTACACAGTTCAAATACGGTGACAGCTTATATGCCATTCCCGAAACCATCACCTTCCCCGTTATGTTTTACAGAAAGGACATTCTGGCGGAGATCGGCCTCGGGATCCCCAAGACATGGGATGATGTAAAGGTGGCAATGACGGTTCTTGCAAAGAACCAGATGGAATTCGGTATGATGCCGAACGAACAGCTTTTTGCTTCGCTGCTGTTCCAGAACAACGGTGCCTACTACAACAAGAGCGGTACCGCGTCGGATCTTGATTCCGATACGGCTGTGGATGTTTTCAAACTGTTCTGCAATTACTACACGGATTACAAGCTGGATCGTGAAACTTCCGTTCAGGAACGTTTCCGTACAGGTGAGTGCCCGATCATCATTGACGATTACACTACCTACAACAACCTTTCGGTTTCCGCACCCGACATCGCGGGCCTCTGGTCGTTTACAACGATCCCCGGAACCGTAAAGGGCAACGGACAGGTTGACAGGACGGTAGCCTGCACGGGACTTGCTTCAATGATAATGGCAAACACCGACTATCCCGAAGAATCATGGGATTTCGTAAAATGGTGGACAAGTGCTGAGGTTCAGACAAGGTACGGACGGGAAATGGAATCCCTCATGGGATCTTCCGCAAGAGTTCCCACAGCCAACTATGAGGCCTTCACCAATATGTCCTGGCCGGTAAATGATTTCGAAGCTCTTGTGGCTTCAATGGAAAATGTTCGCGGTATTCCCCAGGTTCCCGGCGGTTACTACACCTGGAGAAACGTGAACAATGCGTTCTACTCGGTTGTTACAAATCCGGACACATCCTCTCCGAGAGAAGAACTTATGGATAAGGTTATTTACATCAATGCCGAGATCAAGTACAAGATGGAAGAACTTGGCATAGAGATAGTGGAAGAATAAAGGAAGGAAACGCTCATGACAGAGATAAAAAAAGAAAGGGAAGCTGCTGACATTCAAGAACGCGCATATGTTATAGCTTCTCAGGAAAATAAGCTTTCCTACAGAATAAAAAAGAATCGTGCAAGTTATGTTATGCTTGCGCCTTACTTCATTCTATTCTTCTTTTTCACGGTACTTCCCGTAGCCATGTCCATAGGCTTGAGTTTCACCTACTATGACATGCTGCAGATGCCGTCTTTTGTGGGATGGAAGAATTACATCAAGCTGTTCCTTGAGGATGATATCTTCATGATCTCCTTAAAGAACACTCTGATCCTTGCAGTCATCACAGGTCCCGTATCTTACCTGCTTTGCCTGCTGTTCGCATGGATCATCAACGAGTTCAGAGGCTGGCTCAGAGCCTTCCTCACCTTGATCTTCTATGCACCGTCTATCTGCGGAAATGCATATACGATCTGGACCCTCATTCTTTCCGGCGACCGATACGGTTATCTGAACGGTTTTTTGTTGAGACTCGGTATCCTTGATGAGGCTGTCCAGTGGACCAAGACAGAAAAATACGTTTTACCGGTGCTCATCATCGTTCAGCTGTGGTTGTCCCTCGGAACAGGTTTCCTTGCATTCATAGCAGGTCTTCAGACCATAGATAAGAGCCTTTATGAAGCAGCCGCCCTGGACGGCATCAAAAACCGCTGGCAGGAACTCTGGTACGTTACCCTTCCCAGCATGAAGCCTCAGCTCATGTTCGGCGCGGTAATGCAGATCACTTCCTCCTTCGCGATCTGTGATGTTTCCATTCAGTTGTTGGGTAACCCGTCGGTCAACTACGCGGGAGCAACTGTTGTCACACACCTTCTCGACTACGGTAATGTACGTTTTGAAATGGGTTACGCTTCAGCCATCGCCACTGTACTGTTCCTTCTCATGATAGGAACCAACAAGCTTGTTCAGAAGCTTCTGAGAAGGGTTGGTGAATGATGGGCAAACACTATAAGATCAAAAAACATAAAACGGGAAAGATCCTCGGATTCATCCCGAGACCCGAAAAGAGACTTAACCGTTCCGCTGCGGGAAATACGCTGTTGTTCGTTCTCATGGGCATATGCGGCGTGGCTATGGCAATGCCTCTTGTAATGGTTATAAACAATGCTTTGAAGCCCCTGGACGAATTGTTCCAGTTCCCTCCGAAGATCTTCGTAAGGAATCCCGGACTCGAGAACTTCTCGGACCTCTTCGTTCTGATGAATGATTCATGGGTACCTTTTTCAAGATACATCCTGAACACGGTCATCATCACGGGCGGCGGTATGATCGGCCACGTTATCATTGCTTCGCTGGCTGCCTATCCGCTTTCAAAGCACAATTTCCCCGGAAAGAACATCCTGTTCTCGATGGTAGTGCTTTCCATGATGTTCTCATGGACGGTTACTCAGACACCTCAGTACATGATCATTTCATGGCTGCACATTAACAACAGTTACTGGGCACTTGTTCTGCCGGCTTGTTCCTTCGGTATGGGACTTTATCTCATGAAGCAGTTCATGGAACAGCTTCCGGATTCCCTGATGGAATCGGCAAGACTTGATGGAGCGAGTGAGTACAGAATATTCTGGAGCATAGTAATGCCGAACGTTAAACCCGCATGGCTGACACTTGCGATCTTCCAGTTCCAGCAGATGTGGGCTAACACGGGAAGCACGTTCTTAAGAGATGAGCAGTTGAAGCCTTTGCAGTACGCACTGTTCCAGATCGGAGCCGGCGGTGCGGCAAGAGCGGGAGCTGCTGCGGCAGTAACCTTTATCATTGCGGCAATTCCCATTATTTTCTTCCTGATTTGCCAGCGTAACATCCTGGAGACCATGACGACCTCCGGTATGAAGGATTGACGAAAGGCGGACAAGATGAAAAAGAAAAGCAATAGAATAGTTTTTAAGGTTGCTTCGGCCATTCTTGCCTTTGCTGTGATCCTTGTTTCATCGGCGGGAATAAAGGCTTTTGCCTCAAACTCCGGAGAACCTTACGACTCATACAATTACGATTATTGGAAATACATTCATTACACACCTGCGCCTTACACGGTTACGAGGATCATCAAAGGAAACGATTTCACCTTTGAGGAACAGCCTCTGGGAGCATTTTCAAACCCCAAGGATTTCTGTAAGGATGCAGCGGGAAACATATACATCGCAGATACCGGAAACAGCAGGATAGTCGTGCTGAATTCCGACCTTACCGAAGTGCTGAGAGTGATCACAGACTTCGATAACGAAGGTACCGCGGACAAGTTCAAAAAGCCCGAGGGTGTCTGCGTTTCAAGCAATAACAGACTTTACATTTCGGATACCGGAAACAAAAGGATCGTTGTTCTGGACAATGAGACCGAAGAGCTGTATCAGATCATCAAGGATCCTCAATCCGAAAGCTTTGATGAGGCATTTTCCTTCAGTCCTTTGAAGGTTACCGTAGACTATGCGGACAGAGTGTATTGCATAGCCAAGAATATGTTTGAAGGCATCATGGTTTTTGAAACCGACGGTCAGTTCTCCACTTTCTTCGGAACGATCAGGGTAAACATTTCTCTTTGGGAGAAGTTCTGGAGAAGAATAGCGACCAAGGAAGAAAGATCGAACCAGAAGCTGTTCATTGCAACCGAATTTACGGGGCTTGACATCGATCCGGACGGCTTTGTATATGCCACCAATGTTGATGCCACGGGCATACAGGGAGTGCGCCGGCTGAACCCTTCGGGGCAGGACGTTATCAAGAAGGGCGAGAACGAGAACCTCGGAGGTGACCTCCTGATCGACGGAAACACGGATTACTCCGGAGCATCGAAGTTTATCGATGTGGTTTACAGAGACAATGGTATCTACTCCTGTCTTGACAGTAAGAGAGGCAGGATCTTCACCTACGATCACGAAGGCAATCTTCTGTACATATTCGGAGGCCTCGGCACCCAAAAGGGTACCTTTAAGCTTCCTTCTGCGATCGAAGCCATAGGCGACAAGATAGTCGTACTTGACGATACAAAGGGAGACATCACGATCTTCGATGTTACGGAATACGGAGATCTCATCAACAAAGCCGTAGCTTTAAGATACGACGGAGATGAGTCTCAGGCGGTTGCCCTTTGGAACAGAGTTCTTCAGCTCGATGAGGACAATGAATTGGCCAACGTAGGCATAGGAAAGGCCTACCTTTCCTCCGGCGATTACGAAAATGCCATGAAGTATCTGAAGATCGGTGAAAACAAAGATTATTATTCAATAGCGTTTAAGAGATACAGGAATCAGATACTGGTCGATTACATCGGTTATGTACTTACGGGTGTTGCGATCCTTGTCATTGCGCTGATAGTTTACAAGAAATTTTACAAGAAACGGAAGGGAGCGACAGAGAATGAATGAGAATTCCTTAAGGAATAAAATCAAATATTTCTTTTATACAATGTCGCATCCCATGGACGGTTTTTACTGGATAAGACACAAGGAAAGAGGAAGTGTTCTTCTTGCGATCGTACTGGTCATCCTTTTCTCGATCAGTTTCACCACCAACAGACTGAGTTCCGGCTTCGTGGTAAACACGATCGACAGCAGAGGAGTTGATTCATTGTATGAATTGATCGGAATCCTGGCGTTCTATCTGATACTGTGTGTCAGCAACTGGTCCATTACCTGTCTCATGAACGGTGAGGGCCGTTTAAAAGATATTGCCATTGCCCTCGGCTACGGAACCTTCCCAATTACCTTCGGAATGTTCCTGACCACGATCGTGAGTCATTTCCTTGCCGAAGGTGAACAGGTTTTCTACACTTTGATCTTGGGCGTTTGCATAGCCTACGGACTTCTTTTGATGATGATGGGCATTATGCAGGTGCACAATTATTCACTCGGTAAAACATTGATCACTGTATTGCTTACATTTGTTGCTTTTCTGATCATAGTTTTCCTGATCCTGTTGCTCAGCAACCTTTTGGGATCGGTGGTAAACTTCTTCGTAAGCGTATACAGAGAGCTTATATTCAAGGCATAGGAGGCGGGCATGAAAGAAAAGATCAAACAACCTATGTCTAAAGGCAAGATCGCATTACTTGCGGTGATCTCGATCGTTGCTCTGGTGATTGTCATCTACCTGATTTACTATCTTTTCCATGTTGTGTTAAACAAAGGATATAAGAAGTATCTCACAGACTATGAATACGAAGTGGGAACGAGTTATACTCCGCTGTCTGATAAGGATGTGAAAGTTCCCGGCTACGATCTTGTTGCGGAAAATGAGATCTTAAAGCTTTATACGGACACAAAGACAGGTTATGTTGCCGTGTATGACAAGAGAAACGGCAGTGTGACCTATTCGAACCCCCTGGATGCGGATACGGATCCGCTGGCTAAGAACAAATCATTAAAAGGATATATGAAATCCGCTTTCACTTTGGACTATTACAATGCAGTTGCCAAAATCGGTACATATTCCGCTTATGATCATTCTGTTGCCAAAAACCAAATGACCTATGAATCCATTCAAAACGGTGTCAGATACATTTATACCATAGGTGATTACAAGCCTGAGAGCGCATCTGCCATTTATTTTGAGATTCCGTTGGATTACAGGCTTGACGGAGACTCGGTAGTGGTAAACATTCCCACCGGACATATAAAGGAAGATGGTGCGGGATTTGTTTACAACATCAAGCTCCTGCAGTACTTCGGAGCGGCAAGCACAGAAGAAACCGGCTATACGGTGGTCCCCAACGGCTCCGGCTCTCTGATCGAATTCAACAACGGCAAGAAGGATCAGGTGAGATACAGTCAGTATTTTTACAGCATAGATCCCCTGGTGGAAAGCTACACTTCACTGGAAAACGTTGATCCCGTGAAACTCTCTTTCTGGGGCATATGCAGAGAAGACCGTTCTTTGCTTGTAAATGTGGAAAAGGGAGCGACAATTGCAGCTCTCGTTGCAGACATTTCGGGACGACTTAACAGTTACAACTCGGCCTATGCAACCTTTTATCTGAGAAACGCGGATAACCTTAAGAACTTCGGTAATTCCACCACGGATGTTTTCGTTATGGAAAAGGAACTTTACGACATGAACATTCAGGTCCGTTACACCTTCCTTACCGAAGAAAACAAGGGATATGCAGGGCTTGCAAATTACATGAGGAACAAACTCGTTTCGGAGGGTGTTCTTGCACCAAAGACGGAAGACGGAGACATTCCGTTCTACTATGACATTATTTCCGGAATCAGGGCAACCAACCACGTTCTCGGAAAGCTCACCTACAGGATACAATCCATGACTTCCTTTGATGAAGCGGGTGAGATCGCTGAGGATCTTCAGAGTCTGGGGATCAAAAAGCAGATCATGAACCTTCAGGGCTGGTTTAACAAGGGCGTTAATCACAATATGCCCGACAGGATAAACGTAACAGGCAAACTTGGAGGAAAACACGGACTTGAGGAATTGAACGAAACCCTGAAGGGCGTGAACGGAAAGCTCTATGCGGATGTTGCATTCCAAAAGGTTTCCTTCGGAGCGAATTTTGATTATAACATTGAAGGCGCACGTTACTATGGCGCCGGATATGCGGCATCCTTCGGACTTACCAATCCCACAACCCTCAGAAACATCTATGGTTTGGGCTATTCCGAAAATCTTTATGACATTATGAGCCCCAAGTACCTGAGCCACTATGTTGAGAAATTTGCCAAAAAGATAGGCAGATATGATGTGGACGGTATTTCCTTAAGGGATCTGGGAAGCTACCTTTCTTCCGACAAAAAGCGTAACGAAGTCATCGATCGTGAGCAGGCGCTTGAGATCGTCTGTGCAAACCTGAACAAGCTGGAGGAAACAGGTAAGTCGCTTCTGATCAATGAAGCAAATGATTACGCCTTCGGATATGCAGAGAACATCCTGAACGCACCGATGGAAGATAACGATTATCCGATCATCGATGCAAGGATACCTTTATACGAAATGATAGTTCACGGCTGCATTGACTACTCATCCAACCTGTTGAACTTTGACGATTCGCCGGATCTCACACCTACTCTTCTTAAACTCGTTGAGAACGGTGCGGCTCCTCACTACGTGTTCACCGAAAAGAATTCGAGTGAGATGAAGAATACGGCAATGAACAGATACTATGCAACTACTTATGAGACATGGAAGAACGAAGCTGCAGATGCATATGCATATGTAAATGATGCTTTAAAACATGTTTCCGGCGCATGCATTGTGGATCACGCGATCAACGGAGATCTCAGAAAGATCGTATATGATAACGGAGTTACGATCTATGTGAACTACGGAAAGAGCGCAGGAACCATCGACGGACTTACGGTAAACGGCTTAAGCTACAGAGTGGAGGGAACAAAATGAAGAAAAAAAGAAAACTGTCCCTCACAAGAAAAAGAGCTATAGCGGGTCTGCTGTTCATCAGTCCCTGGTTCATCGGATTCCTGATCTTCTATGTGCGGTCGCTTGTTATGGCAGTCACCTTCTCGCTTTCCAAAATGGAAATGGGAGCGGTGGGATATACACTGGAATATACCGGACTGGAGAATCTGATCTATGCTTTCAGAGTTCACGGATCATTCAAGCAGGTTTTGACGACCTCTGTAATGAACATGCTGGTCGATGTTCCGCTTATCACGTTTTTCAGTTTGTTCATGGCGATGCTGCTTAACAGAAAGTTCAAGGGAAGAGGCCTGGTACGTGCTATATTCTTCCTTCCGATCATACTTAACGGAGATGCCATCACAGAAGCCATTCAGCTGGCAGAAAAAATGATGAACGGCGGTGTGGCGACTCAGGCAGCGGAGATCACCGCGTCTTCCTCGGGTATGCTTGCCTTTGACATTGATTACCTGATATCCACCTTTATGAACCTGGGTATTCCGGTCAAGCTTTTGGATTACATCGCTCAGGCGGTTGACAGGATAAACACTATTATTTCGGCATCGGGTGTTCAGATCATCATCTTCATCGCAGCGCTGCAGTCAATTCCGGGATCTTTGTATGAGGTTTCCAGGATCGAGGGAGCAACAGCCTATGAGACCTTCTGGAAGGTAACCTTCCCGATGGTAATGCCTCACATCATCACCAACATCGTATATACCATTGTCGATGCATTTTCCAAGAGTGAGATCGTTGATCTGGCGTACGACGTTATGTTTTCCGAGAAAAACTTCGGACTTGGTTCGGTAATGACTCTGGTGAGCACGATAATCACCTGCGGAATTCTTGTTATTATCGTCGGGTTGATACAAAAACGAACGTTCTACTATAACTAAGGAAGGAGAGGAATTGAAATGCTAAGTATTAAAACAGCGGAAGTAAAGAAATTTTTTACCGAAGCAAAGCATGAACTGGCTGATCCCTATCGTCGCAATGCTTATTTCAAAAAGTTGAAAAAATTCCTCGTGAGTCTTCTGAGTTTTCTGGTCATATTGGGAGTTGCCTATGTGATCATAGCACCGGTTATCGGAATGTTTGTTAACTCTATCTCCTCGGACAAGGATGCTTACGATCCTATAATGTTTATATTTCCCAATTATCCTACACTTGAGAAATATCAACTCGTTATCAAACGTATGGATTATTGGAAAACCATTGGCAGAAACATGGGTCTGGTAGCAATTTGCACACTGATCCAGCTGCTTGTATGCTCAATGGTCGGATATGGCTTTGCCAGATTCAATTTTCCGTTTAAAAAGATACTGTTCGGATTCGTTGTTGTCATGATTGTTATTCCGAATCATGCAATAATGCTTCCGCTGTATATAACTTTTAAAGAGATTGATCCTTTCGGACTCTTCACCCTGCTATTTAAAGGAGGAGTGTCAATCATGGGTACACCGCTCCCCATGATCGTCATGTCCCTTCTCGGATGCGGGTTGAGATCCGGTCTGTATATCTACATTTTCAATCAGTTCTTCAGAGGACTGCCCAAAGAAATAGAAGAGGCGGCGCTCGTAGACGGTGCGGGACTGTGGTATACCTATTTCAGGATCATGCTCGTAAATGCAATGCCATCCGTCATTACTGTTACGGTCTTTTCAGTCGTATGGCAGTTTAATGACACATTTTTCGCCAACTTGTTCAACATCAGCGATAACATTGTGATCAGTAAAAGGATCTCGTCTCTTGCAGGCGTGATCGCCAATCAGGACAGGATATTGGAACCTCCGCTTCAGAAGCTTTATGTTTCTGCGGGAACTATCCTTATCATTGTTCCGATGGTAGTGATCTATCTGATATTGCAGAAACGGTTCATAGAAGGCGTAGAAAGAAGCGGTATAGTGGGTTAAAACCTAAAAAAATAAGGGAGGAATTAATTGTGAAGAAAAAAGTCTTAGCACTTGCTTTATCACTCGCAATGGTCGTATCACTTGCGGCTTGCGGTGGAAGCGGAAATCAGGGGCCGGCAACGATAACGGCTACACCTACACCGGCAGCAGAAATTGTTGTTACAAACACACCTACCCCCACACCTGTTCCGACAGCAGCTCCTGTCTTTGTTAAGAAGACACCCAGCATTGACTTCGAGGACGGAAATTACGGTTTTGCATCTGTTTTCAAGGGATCGGGAAAAGCTGACGAATCCAAAATGGAATTGGCAGAGGCTGATGGCAGCAAGGTTGTAAAGGTAAGCAATGTAAAAGCTAATCTTGAAACCTATGTGGCATTTGATGTTTATGCCCTTCTCGGCGAGAAAGCAGCAGATGTTGCAACAATTGAAGTAACACTTTGGGGAAATGATGAAGACGGCTTGCCCAATGCTTCAGCAGGTAATCTCATCGGAAAATTCAGTGTTACGGACGAAGACGGTAAAACAGAAGTTGTTGATGAAAAGGAAGAATGGCATTGGTCTCCTTTCCTTGACAGAGCAGGATCAAGAGTATTTTCTTATGAAGTGCCCGAAGGAAAGACCTTTGATTCCAATGAAGACATTTTCATTGTACTTCTTAATGAGAATGCAGCTGCAAAGGACAAAAAGGGCGGCGTAGAAAGAAATGCTGTTCTCTTGATCGATGATCTTACATTCCTTGACAAGGCAGGAAACACTATTCCTGTAGCTGACACTACTGTAGCTTTTGTAGGACCTACGGTAGAAGATGCACCCGATTTCTCAGGCCTGTATCTTGTTAAGAATCCGGTTAACTTTGAAGGCTTTGTAACAAGCGGCGGAGCATGGAGCCAGAACGGTATTGAGGTTACAGACGAGTTTGATGCAGCACTTGTTCCCGGCTCTGCTATCGAGATCAGTTACAGCTCCGAAAGCGGAGACATTTGGGTATTGTTCCCTTGGGCAGACGGCGGCTGGAGAAGATGCGCACAGAACGCTGCGTACAAGAATGGCTCAAAGAATGTTGCACAGGTTACATATGAACAGCTTGTTGCCGTTTACGGCGAAGACAAGACAAAATGGGGCAAGATGTTCCAGTGTGAATCTGATTCAGCTTGGGAAGTTTACAGCGTAAAGGTTGGACAGAAGGCAGAGAGACCTACTCTTACCAACGCTGTTTCAATCCCTGATTTCGTAACAAGCGGATCGGCATGGGGCCAGAATGGTTTTGAGATCACAGCCGATATCTTTGATGCGATCGTTCCCGGAACTGCACTCGAAGTAACCTTCAGTTCAGAAGACAACTCTCTTTGGATCCTCTTCCCTTGGGCAGACGGCGGCTGGAGAAGATGTGCACAGGGTGAGGCTCTTATCACAGGCGATAAGGCATACATCACATACGATCAGCTTGTAGCGGTTTACGGCGAAGACAAGACCAAGTGGGGCGCAATGCTTCAGTGTGAAGCACAGACTGCATGGGAAGTTTACGGCATTAAGGTCGGAAAACTCGGCTCTATCCCTGCAGCAAACAATATCGTTAATATCCCTGACTTCGTAACAAGCGGATCGGCATGGGGACAGAATGGTTTTGAGATCACATCCGATATCTTCGATGCGATCGTTCCCGGATCTTACATTAGGGTTAAATTCTCAAGTGAAGACAACTCTCTTTGGATCCTCTTCCCTTGGGCAGACGGCGGCTGGAGAAGATGTGCACAGGGTGAAGCTATTATCGATAATGGCTATGCATACATTTCTTATGACCAGCTTGTAGCAGTATATGGAGAAGATAAGACAAAATGGGGCGCAATGCTTCAGTGCGAGGCACAGACTGCATGGGAAGTTTATGCGGTTGATGTGATCAGCAAGGCAGAATAATAGGGAGGATACAAAAATGTTTAAAACCAAAAAGTTACTCGCTGCAGTTTTAAGCGCAGCTATGGTTTTGTCTCTCGCGGCATGCGGAGGTGAGACTGCAGAGCCTCAGGTTGTAGCGAATGGCGATGTTGCCGGCGCTCAAAAAACAAAAAACGTAGATAACGGTGATGCAGCAGCTAAAAAGAAGCTTTCCACCATAACCATAGGCTCTTGGTGGGTTCAGGCCTACGATTCCGATGACCATATGGATGATGCGTCAGACTGGGTAACAAACCAGGATAAAGAAGGCGATGATGCTTCAAAGCTTGAAACAAAGGCATTCAACCGTAAAGTCCTTCAGGCTAAGTGGGACAATGTCAAGAAGATTGAAGACAAGTACGGCATCAAGTTCTATTGGCAGAACCTTACCTACAATGGAACAAAAGACTCCATTAATACTTCTATCCTTGCCGGAACTCCTGACTGTGAGCTCTATCTTGTAGATACAGGTATGGGTATTCCCGCTCAGCTCGGAAATATGGCAGTAGATTTAAGAAAAATACTTCCTGCAGATGCAGATATCTTAACAAACCAGACAGTTATGAAGTATCTCGATCTCGGTGACGGTAAGGTTTGTATCATTGCTCGTGTATCAGCTGAAAAGCAGGTAGAGGCAACCTATCCTCTCGGCTTCAACAAGAAGCTCATTGATGATGCAGGTCTTGAGGATCCCAGAGATCTTTGGGAAAAGGGTGAATGGACCTGGGACAAGTTCATCGACTATTGTGAAGAACTTACAAAGGATACAGACGGCGACGGACAGATCGATCAGTGGGGCTATTGCGGCTATCAGGTTGAAACCTTTGAGCAGCTCATGATGTCTAACGGTGCCAACATTGCAAACGGTACAACTCAGACTCTTGATTCCGCTGAAACAATCGAAGCGATCGATATGATGATCAAGATGTACAATGAATACAACGTATGCTATCCTTACGATTTCGATGGCACTCCTTCAGACAGTATGAGAAATCAGTATACACAGGGTAACATAGCTTTCTTCCCCATCGCAGCTTGGATCGCAGACGGAAACAAGGACTATGACTATGGTGATACTATCGGAACATATCTCGATTGGGATACGATCTATGTTCGTTGGCCTGTAGGACCTCACGGTGACAAGGATACAAATGCAGGTAAGA
The DNA here is from genome assembly GCA_016291655.1 of Lachnospiraceae bacterium. GTDB lineage: Bacteria > Bacillota > Clostridia > Lachnospirales > Lachnospiraceae > RGIG3528. Next base: position 26,220 of record JAEEYF010000091.1, read on the forward strand.
ATGCTACGGGCGGTGAGTACTACATCATCCCTCAGGGCGTTGCAGAACCCGAGAAGGTTTACAACTTCCTGTATGATTACTGGAACTGGTTTGACGGCGACACATCCATGCGTGATGATAAGAAGATCCTCAACTGGTGGTATGGTGTAACATCCAGAGACGAAGAGCTTCAGAATCACAACTTTGAGATCATGAATGAATGCGGTCTTCATACAACATTTGATCTTTGGAGCGATTCCGGAGTTGAGTACGATATGTACGCACTTATCAGAGGCGAAGTAACAGCCGCTCAGTTCGCAGCAACATACAAGAACGAAGTTCAGGCTTATCTTGACGCTTACTTCAAATAATATTTAGGAGATTTTTATGAGTGATATTAAAATGATCGCTCCGGCATTACCGAACATTCCCTGGCAGGAAAAACCTGCCGGGGAAGAGTTCAACCACGCACCGGTGTGGAGGTACACGGAGAATCCAATCATCAACCGCTATCCCACAAAAGAGGTAGCAAGAATTTTTAACTCCGCGGTTATGCCTTATAACGGTGAATTCATCGGAGTATTCAGGGGAGAGCAGACAAACGGTGTTTCCATGATCTATCTGGGACATTCCAAGGATGCGATCCATTGGACATTCCAGGAGGAAAAGATCCATTTTGTGGATGAAGACGGAAATGATTTCCAGCCCATCTATGCATATGATCCCAGACTTGTTAAGATCGAGGATACTTACTACATTATGTGGTGTCAGGATATGTACGGCGCTGCAATCGGACTGGCAAAGACAAAAGATTTCAAGACTTTCACAAGACTTGAAAATCCTTTCCTTCCTTTCAACAGAAATGCGGTTCTTTTCCCGAGAAAGATCAATGGCAATTATGTAATGCTCTCTCGTCCTTCGGACTCGGGACACACACCTTTCGGAGATATATTCGTTTCCGAAAGTCCCGATCTCGTTTACTGGGGCAAGCATCGCCATGTTATGGGAAGATCCTCCGAATGGTGGGAGTCCCTCAAGATCGGCGGAGGCGCAGCACCCATTGAGACAAGTGAGGGCTGGCTTATGTTTTATCATGGGGTTTCCGGAACCTGCAACGGTTACGTTTATTCGATCGGCGGAGCTATTCTCGATCTTGAAAATCCTTCAAAGGTTCTTTACAGATGTGAGAATTTCCTTCTTACCCCTACTGAGTGGTATGAGGAGAGAGGTTTCGTGCCGAATGTATGCTTCCCTTGCGCTACACTTCACGATCCCGAGAGCGGAAAGATCGCTATTTACTATGGTTGTGCTGACAGCTATGTCGGCCTTGCATTCTGCAAGTTTGACGAGATCGTCGCATATATTAAAGAGCATTCCGTAACACGCTGGGATGACACAGACATCGGAAGAAGATAATTCCTTGAGTCGGGGGGCTTCGTCCCCCTGACTTATTTTTAAGCAATCATTAAAAACAGTGTTCAAGGACACTTGTTACCGGGGGTAAAAATGATCAATTACGATTCTATTGCTTACAAGGGCGATACGACACCTTTAATTCAATTCCTTAACCGAGCGGAGCAGGGCGAAAGCCTTACGGTAGGCTTTATAGGCGGCTCCATTACAAACGGTTCGCTTGCGACCGTACACGAAAACTGTTACGCGGCCAAAACTGTCGAAGGACTTAGAAAAAGGTATCCCGATGCGGATTTTAAATATATTAATGCGGGAATAGGCGGAACCACCTCTCACTTTGGAGTGGCAAGATGTGAGGACGATCTGCTTAGATTCGGACCCGATCTTGTTGTAGCCGAGTTCTCCGTAAATGACGAGAACACACCCTTCTATCGCGAGACCTTCGAGGGGCTGATCAGAAGAATTTTAACGGCTCCTTCGCATCCTGCGGTGCTGATCCTTCATAATGTAATGTATGACAAAGGGACAAACGCTCAGGATCAGCATGAGCTTGTGGGCTACAATTACGGAATCCCCTGCATATCGGTAAAGACGAGCATATACAGAGACGTGGTCTGCGGACTGATCCCCGTGAGGTCGATCACGCCCGACGATCTTCATCCCAATGATAAAGGGCATGAGATGGTTTCACGTTTACTGTTGGATTTTATAGATGCTGTTGCAAATGGTGAGATAGACAGTGCCTGTGAGACGGAAAAGGGAAGGATCCCCGGACCCATCACAGAGAACTGCTATGAGAATGCTGTCAGAGTTACAAAGCCGGAGAACATGAAAACAAGCGGAGAAGCTTTTGTTCCCAAGGTTGCCTCGGATACGGTTTCCAAACCCTACGGTGTGGAACCTGCCTTTGCGGGGATCAAAAAGGGAGACTTTGCGGAATTCCGGGTGAAGGGCTCCGAAATAGCCGCTCAATTTGTTCGCTTTGTGAAGCACCCTGCCTGTGTGGCAAAAGCCGTGATAGACGGCGATGAGAAAAATGCGATCATCCTTGACGGAAACTTTGACGAAACCTGGGGCGACAAGCTTGACATAAAGATCCTTACCTACCATGGCGTAAAAGGCGAGCATACGGTACGCATCGAAGTGATCGAGGGCGACGAAACGGCGGTTCCTTTTGACCTTGTATCCTTAATAGTTGCGGGAGAATAATATGAGAATAGATCCTAAAGATGAAAGACTTGAGTATTCGGGACGTGTGGATTTTGATTCCGTTGGCGGTCCCACATTGGTCTATCCATGCACCAATGTTAAAATGAAGATATCGGGAACAAAAGAGGTCAAAGTACGTGTCCTGAACCACCGTTCCCACAACAACAACTATCTGGGAGCCATTGTTGACGGCGATCAGCGGTGCATATGCATTTTTGACGAAGAAAAGGAGCTCGGAGACACCTTTACGGTGGCGAAAGGGCTTGACCCTTCAAAAACACATGAGATAATGCTTTTTAAGCGTATGGATTCCTGTCATACGGTTCAATTGCTGGATTTCTTTGCGGACGACGGAGCAGTGCTCACCAAATCCGTTACGGAATATAAGAAAAAGCTGGAATTCTACGGGGATTCCGTTACTGCGGGGGAAGTCAGCGAGGCGATCGAGTACTGCAAAAAGCAGGATCCCGAGAACAAAGGCGAGTACTCCAACTCCTATTGGTCCTATGCCTGGATAACGGCGCGTATGCTTGATGCCGAGATACATGACATAGCGCAGGGCGGCATTTCACTGCTTGACGACACGGGCTGGTATGCGGGACCGAATTTCAAGGGCATCTTCAATATGTATGACCGTATCGAGTACAATCCCTACCTCGGAGTTACGAAGAGGTTTGACTTCAGTTCCTATATGCCTGACGTTGTCGTGATCGCCATCGGACAGAATGATGCGAATCCTGTGAATTTCATGGCGGAGGATTACGACGGGGAGATGGCTGAGCTGTGGAGAAGATCCTATGCCTATTTCATTTCCCTGATCAGGACCAGAAGACCCGATGCGCACATCATCCTCGCCACGACCATTCTGGGGCATGATGCGGCCTGGGACAGAGCAATCGATGAGGTTTGCGAGCATCTCAGGGAAAAGGACAAAAAGATCCACCATTTCCTGTACAGCGAAAACGGCTGCGGAACGCCCGGACACATCAGAAAGCCCGAGGCTGTGAAAATGGCGGAAGAGTTGAAATCCTTTATAAATAGTATAAGTGACTGATATTTAATTAAATTTCTATAAAAATATCTCCCAAAAGGCTATATTATGCCACTTTTGAGCATATTTTCCTTGACAAAATGCCTAAACAAGGGTATAAAGGATATAAGCGTTGACCGCATAAGCGGGACATCGTAGGCTTAAAGGTCAATGGACCTGAGAAAATTATCCTATAGGAGGAAATTTAAATGAACAAGACAGAATTAGTTGCAGCAATTGCTGAAAACGCAGGACTTACCAAGAAGGATGCTGACAAGGCTTTAAAGGCATTCATCGATGTAACAACAGGCGCTCTCAAGAAAGGTGACAAGATTGCTCTTGTTGGCTTCGGTACATTCGAAGTTGTTAAGAGACCTGCTCGTACAGGTAGAAATCCTCAGACAAAGAAGGCTATCCAGATTCCTGCATCCAAGGCTCCTAAGTTCAGAGCCGGTAAGGGATTAAAGGACGCTGTCAACAACAAGTAAGTTGCGTTGTTTAAAACCAAATAATTAGGATTTAAGAGAGAGATGCAGGTCTCTCTCTTTTCTTTTTGAGCCATGGGGACGGGGTTATGGTGTCATCGCAGGGTGAGCCATGGGGACGGGGTTATGGTGTCATCACAGGTAAATATCTGTCCTCACATCGCAAAATGACACCATAACCCCGTCCCCATGGTATCATTCTCACAGCGCAAAATGACACCATAACCCCGTCCCCGGGTATCCCCGGGTATCATTTTTGGTATTGATTTATACAGGCAGAATATATATAATCAAGATAACTATAGGTGTGTGAGGTGTTTTCATGCGTTTGGACAAGTATTTAAAGGTGTCGAGGATCATAAAGAGACGTACGGTGGCGAATGAAGCCTGCGATGCCGGCAGAGTCACGCTGAACGGCAAGGTTGCCAGGGCATCCGCGGAAGTGAAGCCCGGAGACATCATTGAGATAGGCTTCGGAAACAGTACGGTGAAAGCCGAGGTGCTGAAGATACAGGAAACCGTCGGTAAGGATGACGCCAAGGAGCTTTTCAGGTATCTGTAAATGAGAAGATCATTGAAGAAAAGGCAAAACGGAATAATCGTTATAATGCTGGCAGTGCTTGCTTTGTTTGCCGTGCTCTTTACACGCAGCCTGGCTTTGAGGGAGGAGAGAGCAGAGCTTCAAAGGAAGCTTGCGGACCTTGAGGCTGAGTATGAAACGGAAACCGAAAGGACCGCGGAACTGGAAGAAAAGAGAGCTTACATGTCCACGATCGATTATATAGAAGAGATTGCAAGAGAAAAACTCGGCCTTGTATTTAAAAACGAGGTTATTTTTAGGGAAGAAGATGAGGATTCTAAACAGGATAATTGAATTTTGCAGAGAAAAGGATCTTTTGGACAGCGGAGACAAGGTTCTCGTCGGTCTTTCGGGCGGGGCGGATTCCGTATGTCTTCTTTTTATGCTTTTCTCGATGAAGGAGGAATTCGATCTGACCATCTCAGCCCTTCATGTGAACCATGGGATCAGGGGTGCGGAAGCGGACAGGGATGAGGCATTTTGCAGGACTTTGTGTGAAAAGCTAAACATCCCTTTTTATGCCGTCAGAGCCGACATCCCCGCTATGGCGGAAAAGGAGGGCATAGGTCTCGAGGAGGCGGGCAGAAAGTTCCGCTACGAAGCGTTTGAAAGAAAAGCGGATGAACTGGGCTGCAACAGGATCGCGGTGGCTCATCATATGAATGACAGAGCGGAAACCGTACTTTTCCAGATGATCAGAGGCAGTAAGCTGAACGGTCTTGCGGGAATCAGAGAGAAAAACGGGCGGATCGTCAGACCCTTGCTCTGCGTTACCAGAGAGGAGATCGAGTCCTCCTTAAAAGAAGAGGGGCTTGATTTTGTGACCGACAGCACGAACGCGGATACGGATTACACAAGGAATTATCTGAGAAACGAGATCCTTCCCGCACTTGAAAGCCTTCGTCCCCAAGCTGCCCGGCACATCGCGGAGACAGCGGATTATGTGGGACGGGTCGCGGACTATATGCAGGCGGAAACGGATGCACTCTACGAGGCATGCGCAAAGGAAAAACAGGGCGCAGACGGACCTTCGGAAATCATTTTTGATATTTCCGCTCTCGAACAGGCCCACAGCCTGATCGCGGAGGCGGCGGTGTATAAAGGCATATGCAAGCTGGCGGGACGGAAGAAGGATATCACCGAAACGTTTGTCAAAATGGTCATGGAACTTGTGGACAAACAGTCCGGACGGTCTGTGGACATTAAATACGGGATCGTGGCTAAAAAAATATACGAAACAGTGGTATTAACAAAGGCTTCTTCGGAAAATGCCGTTGACACGGGTGATGGAAACTGTAATAATAAACTTTATACGGAGTTGTTGACCGTTGAAAAAGGAACAGCCGCCGAGGTGATCGAAAAACGAGGCGGTTTACCGAAAGATAATTTGAAAAAATACTTTGACTATGATAAACTGCTTTCCCGACACTGTGACGGTCAAAAAGCGGAAAGCATAGAATTGCGGCCTGCAACGGGCGAGGACGTGATGACGGTTTATCGTGACGGAAGACGAAAAAAAGTTTTTGATATCCTGAAAGACTGTAAGGTGGGGGCTGAGAGACGGGGCAAAACGCCGGTTGTCGCGATGGGCAACGAGGTGCTCCTGATACCCGGGCTTCGGACTTCTGAAACCTGCAGGGTGGATGAAAAAACAAAAAATATTTTATATCTATACATTGCGGAGGCAGAATAATGGCTGATAAGATTTCGGTTTTGATCCCCGAAGAGAAGATAGAAAAGAGGGTCCGCGAGCTTGCGGATCAGATCAGCGGGGATTACAAGGGTGAGGACGTTCTCCTTATCTGTATTTTGAAGGGCAGCGTTTTTTACACTTGTGAGCTTGCAAAAAGGCTGAGTGTTCCCGTAAAGCTCGACTTCATGTCTGTATCCAGCTACGGTGACGATACGGTTTCCTCGGGAAGAGTCAAGATCATCAAGGATCTGGATGATTCCATTACGGGTAAGAATGTCATAGTTGTTGAGGATATCATCGATTCGGGAAGAACACTTGCTCATCTTTTGGCTGTATTAAAGGTTAGGGAACCCAAGAGCATTAAGCTCTGCACACTGCTTGACAAGCCTGACAGACGTGAAGTGGAGGTTAATGTGGATTACGTGGGCTTCACTATACCCGATGCATTTGTAGTTGGCTACGGTCTTGACTACAAGCAGATGTACAGAAATCTGCCTTATGTCGGCGTGTTGGAACTTGGAGAGGATACAAATGGAAAATAACGGTAAAAGACTTTACAGAAACCTCGGTGTTTATCTTGCAATCCTGATCCTGGGAGCAATAATCATATGGATAGCGATGCGTTTCAGTGCTGCAAATAATGACTATACATATGAAGATTTCAAAACGGATCTGGTGAAGAATGATATCGAAGCAATGGTGATCATTCAAAACGAACAGGTGCCTACCGGTCAGGTAAGACTTGTGATGAAGGACGGGTCTACAAGATCCTTTTATGTCATAGATACTCTGGCGGTGTTCAATGATGCAATGGCAAACGGCATTTCGCCTCAGGTTAGGGATGTAAAGACGCAAAGCGTGTTCCTGACCGGGGTTCTGCCCTATCTGCTGATCATAGTGGTGCTGTTCGTGTTCATGTCATCCCTGTCCATTCAGAGCGGCGGCGGAAATTCCAAGATGCTTAACTTCGGAAGAAGCCGTGCGAGGATGGTTGGACCGGATGGCGGAAAGACTGTAACCTTTAAAGATGTGGCGGGAGTTGAAGAGGAAAAAGAGCAGCTCGAAGAGATTGTTGATTTCCTTAAGAATCCCAAGAAATATATTGAAGTGGGCGCAAGAATACCCAAGGGCGTGATCCTCGTAGGACCTCCCGGAACCGGTAAAACCCTGCTTGCCAAGGCTGTTGCGGGTGAAGCGGGCGTTCCCTTCTTCTCCGTATCGGGCTCCGATTTCGTGGAAATGTTTGTCGGTGTCGGTGCTTCCCGTGTTAGAGACATGTTCCTTGAAGCAAAGAAAAATGCACCCTGCATAGTTTTCATCGACGAGATCGACGCTGTTGCAAGACGCAGAGGCGCAGGAATGGGCGGCGGACATGATGAAAGAGAGCAGACATTGAACCAGCTGCTGGTTGAGATGGACGGTTTCTCCGTAAACGAGGGCATCATCGTAATGGCTGCAACCAACCGTGTTGACATCCTTGATCCCGCCATCATGAGACCCGGTCGTTTCGATCGCAAGGTGTTTGTAAATCGCCCCGACATCAAGGGCAGAGAGAACATCCTGAAAGTGCATGCGAAAAACAAGCCTCTTTCGGATGATGTTGATCTTCATGAGATAGCGCAGACCACTTCGGGCTTTACAGGAGCAGATCTTGAAAACCTCTTGAACGAAGCGGCCATAGTTGCCGCAAAGAACGACATAAAGTTCGTTCGCAAGGAAGATATCAAAAAAGCCTTCATTAAGCTGGGCATAGGCGTAGAGAAGAAATCCAGAGTGGTTTCCGATAAGGAAAAGAAGATCACGGCTTACCATGAGTCGGGACATGCCATTCTTTTCCACCTTCTGCCGGATGTGGGACCTGTTTATACGGTCTCCATCATCCCCACAGGCTCTGCGGGCGGTTACACAATGCCTCTCCCCGAGCGTGACGAGATGTATATCACAAAGGGCAAGCTTATACAGGATATCATAGTGAGTCTCGGCGGTCGTGCGGCTGAAGAATTGATCTTTGACGACATTACCACGGGAGCTTCCCAGGATATCAAGCAGGCAACAAGAACCGCAAGAGACATGGTCATCAAATACGGTTTTTCGGACAGCGTGGGACTCATTTCATATGACAATGATGACGATGAAGTGTTCATCGGACGCGATTACGGTCACACCAAGGCATACAGTGACCATACAGCCAATGTTATCGATGATGAGGTTCGCCGCATAATCGAGGAATGCTACGAGAAAGCCAAGAATATGCTTAAAGAAAACGAGGCGGTTCTTCACAAGTGTTCAAACCTTCTTTTGGAGAAGGAGAGGATCAACAGAGAGGAATTCGAGGCGCTTTTCGAGGCGTGATCGAGACTTTTGTAAAACATGCACAAAACTTTTTTTAAAATTTTGGAATGTTTGTGCACACTGTTTTGAAAAATTATGTATAATAAAACGCGTAAACCCCAATACATTATATATAGTTTTTGCTACACCCCATAAGTAACAAAAATACCTTCTCCAGAAAAGAGCGGCTTTCCCAGGCCGCTCTTTTCACGTTGGGTTAATTATGTTATAATGCATATGTCAAACGACATGCGAGACATGCCAAAATGTACAGACGAATAGAGATGTGAACGGTTAATGGATCCTTTAAAAGCTTTTTATTCCGACGGAACGGAGGAGTATTGTCGTACTTTCGCGGTCGGAGCAAGTGAAAATGTTGAGATTAGGCTTAGAACCCCGAAAAAAATGCAGGTGAAGCCTCAGTTTATGTGCGATTATACGAACATAGAAATGGAGCTCTGCGATTCCGGGCCTTTTTTTGATTATTATTCCTGTGAAATCATAATGCCTAACGAAAGGCTCAGCTATGCTTTTAAGATAGTATACAATGATAGGATCTATTACTATACAAAAAACGGTCTGAAGGATTACTACGAATGGCAGGATTCGCTTCGCCTGCTTCCGGGATTCAGAGTGCCCAAATGGGCTACGGGGGCGGTGATGTACCAGATATATCCCGATCGTTTTTGCAACGGGAACAAGAACAATGATGTTGAAAATGGTGAGTACTATTATGCAGACCGTCCGGTAGAGAAAGTATATGACTGGAACAGTCCCGTGGCGGATTTGGATGTCGCAAGGTTCTATGGCGGAGATCTGGCCGGAGTTCTTAAGAAACTGGACTATCTGTCCGATCTCGGAGTAGAAGTGATCTACTTGAACCCGATCTTTGTGTCACCCTCAAATCATAAGTATGATTGCCAGGACTACGATCACATCGATCCGCATCTTACGGTGATAAGCAAGGACATCGGTGCTCCCGGCGTTTACGGTAACAACAGATATGTTATCAGAACGACCGATAAGGATAACCTTGAGGCGAGCAACAAGTGGTTTGCGGAATTCGTATCGCAGGTGCACGCTCGTGGAATGAAGGTCATTCTGGACGGAGTGTTCAATCACTGTGGCTCTTTCAACAAGTGGATGGACAGGGAAGGCTACTACTCCGCTTACGACGAGAGCGAGGCAGGGGCGTATCGCAGCAAGGAAAGCAAGTACAGAAAGTATTTTAAGTTTTCGGATCCCGACGATCCGAATTCGTACGAAGGATGGTGGGGCTTTGATACCCTGCCCAAATTGAATTATGAAGAGTCCGAAGAACTCTGTGAATATATATGCAACATCGGAGCCAAATGGGTTTCACCGCCTTACAATTGTGACGGCTGGAGACTGGATGTGGCTGCGGACCTCGGGCATTCCGAGGAGTTTAATCACAAGTTTTGGAAGAGATTCCGTAAAGCGGTCAAGGAGGCGAATCCCGACAGTCTGATCCTCGCGGAGCATTACGGGAATGCGGAAAACTGGCTAAAGGGTGATGAGTGGGACACACTCATGAATTATGATGCGTTTATGGAGCCCATCACCTGGTTCCTGACGGGAATGGAGAAGCACAGTGACGAGTACAGGGAATATATGCTTAACAATACCGATGCCCTGGTCGACGGCCTGTTCAATCGCGCAAAGGCATTTTCCACGGCGACCATGTATGCGGCAATGAACGAATTGTCCAACCATGACCATTCGAGATTTTTGACCAGAACCAACCACTACGTGGGAAGAGTTCAGCAGCTTGGGGCTGAGGCCGCATCAAGGGACATATCCCGCGAGATATTTGCGGAAGCGGTGGTTTTCCAGATGACCTGGCCCGGATGTCCCACCATTTATTACGGGGACGAAGCGGGACTATGCGGTTTCACGGATCCTGACTCCCGCAGAACTTATCCCTGGGGGCGTGAGGATCATGAACTGATCCGCCTGCACAAGGACATGATCGCGGTCAGAAAGCGCTTAAGTGTTCTTAAACTTGGGTCTGTAACACCGCTCTATACGGAGCGCGGAGTGTTTGCATATGCGCGTTTCGACCGCGAAAACATCGTGGTAACGGTACTTAATAACAATGATTACGAAAAAGATCTGACGATCTCGCTGGAAAGCATAGACATAGACATGTCTGCCATGGTCACCATCATGCTGACCGACGAGGACGGTTTCAGGAGAGAGGCTCGTTTCTGCCGCGTGTACGACAGAAAATTCTCGATCCATATGAAACCGCACTCCTCCTGCGTGTTGAAGGATCTGGATCCGTAAATGAATGCAGGCATACAAAGTGTTCTTTCATTCATGAGAAAGTAGCAAAGCGGATTACAAATGTCCGCTTAAATAAAGAAAGGGGTAAAGGGTAATGGAAAGTAAAGTGGCGAACAAAAAGAGTTTGATCCTCGGGATTGTCGGGGATTGGGTTTTCTTCGTGTTTTTGGTTGTGTTGGGGATTCATTTTGGAAGGCTTTTCGGGCCGCCCTGCACGATATGGCTCTTTATTGTTAAAACAGTGAACCGTGTAAAGGATTACAAAGGAATAGAAAAAAGTAAACTCAGGAAAGTTTATGAGGAACTTGACTTTATATTGTATGGAGTTACTGCAATGTTTGGTGAGTCTATGGCAACTCTTATATTGATTAAGTTTTTTATGTAATTTCTCTCATTAGTGCTTGTGTGGTATAACACGACATACATAGGAATACTTGAAAATAACGTAAAACTATTTGACGACAGAAGAATACGACAGATGAATACATGATTTAGTGGAGTTATGTTATTGACAAAATCGAAGGAATCGGAGATTATCACTGAGGAGGTGACTTATATGATGGATCTGGAACCTACATCACCGGGGGAGATTTTGCAGGAAGAGTTTCTGGGACCAATGAATGTAACAGCATATAGACTTGCCAAGGAGGTACATATTCCTCAGTCCAGAATTAGTGATATCATAAGCGGTAAGAGAGGAATTACTGCAGATACAGCAATGAGATTTGCAATATATTTTGGAACGACACCGCAGTTCTGGTTGAACATTCAAAACCGGTATGATCTGGATATGCTTAAGGCATCAGGCAAGCTTGTAGACATATCAGATATCAGACCTTACAATCTTATGCAGGGTTAACGGTTACAAAAAGATCATAAAACACTCCGCTCGTTTTGTACGGGCGGAGTGTTTTTTTATTCGAAGATGTGATTGCGGCCTTGGGTCCTGTAGGTTCTGGGGGAAACTCCGAAACGCTTTTTGAAGCAGTCTTTAAAGTAGTTGCTGGAGTTGAAACCACAGGAGGTGGCGATCTGTGTGACCGAATCGTCGGTAGTGAGCAGCATCTGCGTAGCCTGACGAAGACGGATGTAATTAACGTATTCGCTGAAGGTTTTGCCGGTTACATGGCGAAACTTCTTGGAAAGATAGGTGGGACTCAGGTTTATTCTGGCAGCGGCATCCTCGAGACTGATGTTGGAGGCATATTCCTGCGCGACCATTCTCATAATTGATTCTATGTCCTCATCGACTCCGGTGCTGGTGTCCACCTGTTCGTAGATGAATATGCCGTAACGCTGGATCCAAAGGAGGATCTGCTTGAAAAGAAGGATCATGTTTTCAACCGAGTAGTCATCGGGAATGTTCTTTTCGGTAAGCATATTTTCCAAAAGGGAATCGATCTGCTCAAGCCCTTTCTTGACCACCAGGATCTTTCCCGATACAGAAAACTTTTCAATAAGATCTTTGTGGGATGCGAGATACTCTTCTCCGAGAACGGGAAGATCGCAGTAAATGACGGTTCTTTCGCAGAGAACTTCACCTTCATATTTTGTGCAGTGGCTTTCACCGGGAGCGGCTACAAAGATGTCTCCGGGAGAAAGATGAAATTCTTTGCCGTTGACAAAGTATATACAGCTTCCTGTTTTAAGGCAGAAGAATTCCACATAGGAATGCAGATGTTCGTAATTCATTCGGAAGGAGGGAACACGCACCGCTCTTTCGATGAATATTCCCGCATTATTTCTGTCGGCTGTCATGTCTGTTTCACTCTTTCTGAAAATTATTATGCATGCATGGAAAAATCTTCCACACGCTCGCTGTTTCCTATAATATCACAAGTTTTGGGGTTTGTCAAAATATATGCAGTTTGTTGAAATTAGACATTTTTTTTGGCGTTTGGCTTGTTTTTTTGGTAACAAAGCACAAAAAATGAGTTATTTTAGGTTTAAAATACATATATATGTGGTATTATTTTTGAAGCATAAGAGATAAAATAGTGATTACAAAGTGATTTTTACACGGCCGTGAAAATAACTTGTGCTTTTAAACTATAATTGTATAGTAAAGGAGAAAAGGGAAACTTATGAAGAAAAAACTTGTAGCTCTTTTAATGGCTGCTACGCTTGTTCTTTCTCTTGCTGCTTGCGGAGGAAAGACAGATGATGCAGCTTCTGAGAAGGTTACACTCAGAATGGCGTGGTGGGGCTCTCAGAACAGACATGACAAGACAGTGGCTGTTATCAATCTGTATATGGTAGAGAATCCCAATGTGAAGATCGAATATGAATTCTTTTCTTTTTCTGATTATTTCACAAAGCTTAAGACACTCGTTGCATCCGACAACGTATGGGATATATTCCAGCTTGGTGGAAACTTCCCCGAGTATGTAAACAAGATCGCATACTTGAATGACTACATCAAAGACGGAACAATTGATACTTCCAAGATATCTGATGCTTATTTGACAATTACTCAGGACTTTGAAGGAAACCAGATCGGTCTTTCCAACGGTATCAACACCTATGGTATCGCTTATGATGTTGATATGTTCAAGGCAGCAGGCGTTCCCGAACCCACAAGTGAGTGGACTTGGGATGACTACGCAGATGCAGCAAGAAAGATCAAGAAAGCAACAGGACATTACGGTTCATCAAGCTTCACAAGCTCTGAATTCATAGCAGGCTGCTCAAGTTACATCGGTCAGTACGGCAAGGTTGGCGAATACAGCTTCTTCAACATTGACCTTACAGGCATGGGCTTCAAGGATGCTCAGATGCTTACACCTTACATCCAGATGAGAGCAGACCTCATTAAAGAAGGTGCTTATCCCGATGCCGGTGCTGAACTCGAGATCACAAACATCGAGAACGACTTCCTTGCAACAGGTGAAGCAGCTATGACATGGGTTGCTACAAACCAGATCGCTACACTCAACAAGGTTTGCGCTGCACAGGGAAGAACCATTAAAATGGCTACAGTTCCCAAGGTAAAGGCGGGTGGACCTTCAGGTATGGCTATCCAGTCTTCACAGATGCTTTGCGTATCCAAGGATTCCAAGAACCAGAAGGAAGCTGCTAAGTTCATCAGCTGGTTCCAGAACAGCACAGATTGCAACAAGATCCTTAACGGTGAGCGCGGTATCCCGATCAATGAAGATTGCCGTAAGATCGTTCAGGCTAACATGACAAATGATGCTGAAGGTATCGGAAACAAGATGGCATTCGATTATGTATCACTTGTTGGTACATTCGAGTCACCTGAAAAGGTTAACGTTCTCAGCCCTGACGGACAGGACAAGGTTGTAGACCTTTACAGAAACTACATCCAGCAGGTTGTAAGTGGTGAGATCACTGCGGCAGAAGCAGCAGACCTTACATACAAGGCAGCTGAAGACTTATTTAAATAATCACTATCAACAATAATCAGCCAACGGGGCGCGTCCATGGGCAACGTGGACGCGCCCTTATTAGCAAAAAGGATATAAACCATGACAGAAACTAAGAATATCGACAAAGCGAATAAGAATGGTAAAAGCGTGGCAACTGCGACCAATCAGCGCAGCTTTGGTGAAAAAGTACGTCGTTTTATCTATAATGACAATACGGTTGGTTATGTTTTCGCCATGCCTTTCATATTGGGCTTTTTATGTTTTTCGCTTATTCCGATGCTGACATCATTGGGTTATTCGTTTACGGATTACAAATTCGGAAAGACAGAATTTAACTTAGTGGGCCTGGAAAATTTTAAAAGGCTTTTTCATGACTCGATCTTTGGCAAATCGCTTGCGATAACCTTTAAATATGTTATCATTTCCGTTCCTTTAAAGCTTACCTTTGCTCTTTTTGTGGCTTTCCTTTTGACAAGAAAGAGCAGGATGGTTACACTTTATCGTTCGCTTTACTACATTCCTTCACTTGTAGGAGGAAGCGTTGCGGTAGCGATCGTATGGAGAGAGATATTCAAAAGAAAAGGTCTCTTTAACACCGTATGGAAGGAGATCTTCGGACCCGATGCTATCATTAACTGGTTCGGAGACGAAAGACTTGCGCTTTATCCTCTGATCCTTATGAGCGTATGGCAGTTCGGTTCGTCCATGATCATTTTCGCCGCAGGACTTAAGGAAATACCGGTAAGCTATTATGAGGCTGCAATGATCGACGGAGCAAGCGGGTTTAAGAGATTTACAAAGATCACTTTACCTTGCCTTTCCCCTATCATACTGTACAATCTGATCATGCAGACTATCTCCGCATTCATGGTGTTCACTCAGGCACAACTCATTACCAACGGCGGTCCGAACAACGCAACGATGGTTTATGCGTTGTACGTTTACAACAGCGCGTTCGGATACAGCGAGATGGCATATGCCTGCACGATGAGCTGGGTAATGCTTGTTATCATGAGTATTGTCACGCTGATCATTTTCAAGACATCCAGAAAATGGGTGTTCTCGGAAGCGGATTCGTAGGAGGCGGGACATGAAGACAAAAAAGATATTAAGAAAAGTTTTATATCATGTTTTCGTACTTGCGTTTGGTTTTTGCATGATATATCCTGTCTTGTGGATGATCAGCGGATCATTTAAAGACAACATGGGAATCCTGAATGACGGATTGGGCCTTATACCGAAGAATGTCATTAAAACCAACTTTGCAACAGGATGGAGAGGCTTTGCGGGAATTACTTTTGCTACGTTTTTCAAAAACTCCGTTATCCTGACAACCATTGCAACTCTGGGAACGCTCATCAGCTCTGCTTTCGTATCCTATGCACTTTCAAGGATACACTTTAAGGGCAGAGGCTTCTGGTTCTCCTGCATGCTTGCAACGATGATGCTGCCGGGCCAGGTAATAATGATACCTTCATTCCTTATCTGGCATAAGCTCCACCTCGTAGGAACCTTTGTTCCCTTGATCCTTCCTTACTTCTTCGGACAGGCATTCTTCATCTATCAGATGATGCAGTTCATGAAGGGTATACCGAGAGAACTTGACGAGGCTGCAAAGATCGACGGTTGCAGTAAGTACGGCCTGTTCTTCAGGATAATCCTGCCGTTGTTAAAGCCTTCGATCATCACTACGATAATAATTCAGTTCTATTGGAGATGGGACGACTATATGGGACCGTTGCTCTACCTCGATTCTCCCAAGTTGAAACCTGTTTCGTTAGCTATTAAGGAGTTTGCCGATCCCGGCTCGATAACAGATTACGGTCCGATGTTTGCAATGTCTTCATTGTCATTGGTTCCCGTATTTCTGATCTTCCTGTTCTTTAACCGTTATTTGGTACAGGGTATCGGCACGAGCGGATTAAAAGGATGAATAAAGTTACATTTAAAATCGATGACGAAAAACTTCAAAAGCTCTATGATGAAGCTGAGCGCAGGCTTGTCGGAAATCGCAGGGATTTTTGGGGGCGTCCCGTCCTTGTGGAAGGTGCGGGATATGAAAAGATCTGGCTCGAGACTCAGCCTATGGGCGGGGAAATGTTCTACAAAAGGGATAACTCCGGCGCTTCTCTCAACAATCAGCTGTTATTTATGGAGGGGCAGAGAGAAGACGGAAGACTGCCGGGCAGCATTAAGCTCGATAACGGTCGGATAGTGCCGGAATACAACAAGCTCCAGGGATTTTGCTTCCCGGAGCCTGCATTCAACATGTATTGGCTTACGGGGGAGGACAATGATTACCTGAATCTCCTCGGAGCCACATTGGAGAAGTTTGACAATTGGTTACATGCTACAAGAGACAGCGATGGGGACGGCTGTCTGGAAAGCTTTTGTGTTTATGACACCGGAGAAGACGGAGCGGTCAGATACGGTGATGCGCCCAATTATTGGGAAAAGGACGAGGCTCCGAAGGAATATGCCTCGGTTCCGATGGCATCCTCCGACATCATGAGCTGGTCCTACTCCGCGAGAGAAACGCTTGCACGCATATATGCCGTGAAGGGCAAGGGTGCGGCGAGTGACAGATGGCACAAAAAAGCTGAACAGATCAGGACTTCTCTGGAGAATTATCTCTGGAATGAAGAAAGAGCCGCGTTATTTGACAGAAACAAAGACCATAAAATGCAAAATACTCTCACACATGCCACTTTAAAAGCCATGTATTGGGGGAGTATATCGAAAGAAAAAGCGGACTGTTTCGTGCAAAGACATCTGCTCAACGAGAAGGAGTTCTGGACAGAAATGCCTCTTCCTTCCGTTGCGGTAAATGATCCGGACTTTAGAAACATTCCCGAAAACAATTGGAGCGGTCAATGCGAATCGCTCATTTATCAAAGGGCAATACGGGCACTGGAAAACTATGGCTGGGATCATTTGATACCGATCATCGGCGAAAAACTGTTTAATGCCGTGGGCGACGGGATGAATTTTGTACAACAGTTCGATCCGTTCACAGGCAAAGCTTCGCTCAATGAAGTCAGCGGAGGACAGCCGACCTACGGACCGGCGATCCTGTCAGTGCTTGAATATGTATCGAGGATGTACGGCTTACATCGTGAGGGAAATAGATTATATTGGGGCCTTAGACAAGGGCCTGCTTATGAATACGTTCAAGTCTTGAATGACGTAGAATATAAGATATGTCACACAGGCAGAATTTTTGAATGCTACTCCGACGGTACGTTGTTGTTTTCAACGGGCTGTGACGGCAGAGTCATTACCGATCTGCAGGGAAAGAATGCAAAGATAGTCATGTGGCAGAGATAAGGAGTGAATAGTTCAGATGAAGAAAGTTGATGCAAAAAACCTCAAAATAGCATACATCGGCGGAGGTTCCAGAGGATGGGCTTGGACGCTTATGACGGACCTGGCCAGAGAAAGCGAAATTGCAGGAACCATGAGACTTTACGACATTGATATCCCGGCGGCTGAGAAGAACGAGATCATCGGAAACAGGCTCAGTGCAAGAGCTGAAGCTGTGGGAAAGTGGAAATATGAAGTAAAGAAGACAATTGGTGAAGCACTTGAGGATGTTGATTTTGTTATCATTTCCATTCTTCCCAAAACATTTGAAGAGATGGAAGTAGATGTGCATATGCCTGAAAGACTTGGTATTTACCAGTCTGTAGGTGACACGGCGGGACCCGGCGGAATGATGAGAGCTCTTCGTACATTGCCTATGTTCCTTGGCTTTGCGGAGGCGATCAAGAAGTATTGCCCCGATGCGTGGGTCATCAATTACACCAACCCCATGTCACTTTGCGTAAAGGCACTTTACACAGCCTTCCCTCAGATCAAAGCTTTTGGATGCTGCCATGAAGTGTTTGGCACGCAGAAGGTGCTTGCTGAGATCGTTAAGCGTGAACTCGGCGAGAAGAATGTAACTAAGGATGACATTAATATTAACGTACAGGGCATCAATCATTTCACTTGGTTCGATTATGCGACCTACAGATCGGTCGATCTTATACCCGTGTATAAGAAGTATATTGACGAGCATTATGAAGAAGGCATAGAATTCGGCGACGACAACTGGATGAATTCCACCTTTGCATGTGCTCACAGAGTAAAATTCGATCTCTTCAGACGCTTTGGACTCATCGCGGCTGCAGGAGACAGACACCTGGCGGAATTTATGCCCGGAACCGATTATTTGAAGGATCCCGAGCAGGTTACCGGCTGGAAGTTCGGACTCACAACGGTTCAGTGGCGTAAGGAAGATCTCAAGCATCGTCTTGAGAGATCCGAGAGACTCGTTAAGGGTGAGGAAGACATCAATCTTAACGAAGAGACAGGAGAAGAAGGAGTCAGCATGATCAAGGCTCTTTGCGGTCTCGGAAGAAAGATCACGAATGTCAACATCCCCAACCTGGGTAAGCAGATACCCAATCTTCCCGAGGATGCGATCGTTGAGACTAATGCACTTTTTGAAAGAGATGAGGTTCGCCCTCTCTATGCAGGTCCCATCAGAGAGAACGTTAAGGAACTGATAATGCCCCACATCAATAACCATGAGAGGATCATGAAGGTGGTTCTCGGCGGAAACAAGGACGTGGATCTTCTGTGCGAAGCATTTGAGACGGATCCGCTTGTGAAGGGCAGAGCGAGCAAGGAACAGATCAGAGAACTTGTAGTTGATATGATGAAAGCGACTTTGTGATTATGAAAACTTCGGATATTGTGATCAGAGATCCCTTCGTCCTGGCGGACGGCGGCAAATACTATCTTTACGGGACAAGAAGCCTCACCTGCTGGGGAGAGGCGGACGGTTTTGATGCATATGTGAGTGAGGATCTTGAGAATTGGGAAGGTCCTGTTGAGATCTTCCATAAGACTGCGGATTTTCCCTATGACAAGAATTACTGGGCTCCGGAAGTACACAAGTATCAGGGCGCATATTATATGTTTGCGACCTTCAACACGGTGGCGGAGAACATGAAGGGCACAATGATCCTTAAGAGTGAAAGCCCTCTCGGACCCTTCAGACCGCACAGTGAAGGGAAGATCACTCCCGAAGAATGGAACTGCCTGGACGGTACGTTTTACGTGAATCCCAAAGGCGTTCCTTACATGATCTTCAGCCATGAATGGGAGGATCTGATCGACGGACAGATCTGTGCAGTGGAGCTTACCCCCGATCTTAAGAGACGTGCGGGGGAACCCTTCACTTTGTTTGCGGCATCGGAAGCCAAGGGATGGGTGCGTTCCATCACTCACAGAAGATACCCCGGCAAGGAGATATATGTTACCGACGGACCTTTTGCATGGCGAAATTCGGACGGTAAACTGGTACTGATGTGGTCAAGTTTCGGAGATCATGGCTATGTGGAAGCTGTCGCTTTCTCGGATAACGGCGATGTGACCGGCAAATGGACCCAGGCTGAGGCACCTCTTTATTCCGAGAACGGCGGACACGGAATGCTGTTCAGAAAATTCGACGGGACGCTCGTGCTGACGCTTCATTATCCGAACGACAACTATCACGAACATCCGGTGTTCACAGAAATCAGCAATAGTTTGGTTTCTTGAGCTGAAAAACGATGTTTGTATAAAGTAATTTCATTGATAAAAAGTTTACTGTGTTAACTTAAAAAAGTTGATGAAAAACTGAAAATATGATAAAATATAGAACAGCTATGCTGTTCTATTTTTTTAGGGGCAATCATGGAGGGAAAATGAAAATAAAAGTGGATGAGCGATTAAGAATAGTGCTCTGGTGGCTTGTTCTGCTGGTTGCTGTGGCATTAGGCTTCGGGGTGACCAACAGTTTAAAGAGGAGTATTGAGAGATCAAGCTTTTCAGACATATCGATCGCTGTAAGAAGTAAACGATCCGATATAGAAAAGGACTTAAATAATGCAGTTTCTTATTTGAGTCTTCTTGGCGCAGATGAAACCGAAGACGGTTTTTTTAGGGGCGATGACAAGAAATTTGCCTTCGTTCGGGAACAGCTTCGTGCCTTGGCCGTCGGAGTATATGATTTTGAAAAGGATGAGATCAACCTGTCATTAAGTGAGTCGATCAGTTACGGCGAAAATCTTGAGAATCTGAAAACGATCATGAGGAATGCCTGCAGCAGGGACAGTGTTACGATCATTAAGGATAATTCCTTTTTGGAAAGCGGAGATCTTGGCACTCTTGTTCCGATAAAGAACGACAGCGATGAGGCGATCGGACTTTCCTTCGGGTTCTTTAGTATTGAGGGCTTTGCCTCTAAAATTTCCGAATCGGTTTACAACGGAGCAGGTTATTGTTTACTGACCGATTCACAGGGAAATGTGATCGTCCCGTCCGACAAGTTCTCTCTGTATATGGACTCTGCGAACGCACAAAACGATCTTTCCGACGGCGAGGTCAGCAGTATATTTGACAATCTTGACAGCGGAAAGTTTAAGAGGTTCGAAAGGGGCGGAAAGAGATTCTATGTATATGCCCTGGCACTTGAAGATTACCCGGATTATGTGCTTGTAGCGGTGATCGACGGAATGTCCATCTTCAAAAACCTGTCGCTTGCCACAAGGGGTGTCATAGCGATCGTCTTTATCATCTTGGCCGTGACGATAGTTCAGAGTGTTTACTTCTTTACAACTATTAAGAAGAGAAAAACGGAATTTGACGATGTTTTGAACTACGATGAGCTGACAGGTCTGCCGACCAAGCCTCATCACAAGAACATTGCGGTGAGCATCCTCAAAAAGGCCAAGGGAAACTATGCATATGCCGCCTGTGATGTTTCGGAATTCAAGTATTTCAACAGCACCTTCGGTTACGACTACGGAAATCTTGTGCTGAAATATATTGCAAATGTAATGAGCGATGCACTTCTTAAGGATGAGACGGTCAGCCGTACAAGCGGTGACCATTTTGCTATGCTCCTTCACTATAACGACCCCGATGATCTGACGAGCAGACTGATGCATATCCTTGATACGGCCAGTGTGCTGCCGGTTACGGATGACGGGCGTCAACCCAGAGCAGTGTTCACCTGCGGGGTTTACCTCGTGGGGAACGAATCGGACATCAACAGGATACGTGCTCGCGCAAACGTGGCAAGAAAGGGACTTAAGAAGTCCATTACCAACCAGATCGCCTTCTACAATGAGGCGGATTTTAATACCGAGCTTGAGATACACGAGCTGCAGGAGGATCTGCTGCACGCGGTCGATAATAAAGAACTGGCGGTTTTCCTTCAGCCAAAGTATGGAATTACAAACGAAGAAGTTATCGGAGCTGAAGCACTTGTACGCTGGAATCACAGCTCGAAGGGACTTCTTTCACCCAATGTGTTCATTCCCATCGCCGAAAAGATCGGCCTTGTAAAAGAGATCGACTTCTATGTTTTCTCTGCCGTATGCAAACAGCTGAATCAGTGGAAGGCAGAGGGAAAAGAGATCGTTCCCATATCAGTCAATTTCTCCCGCGTTCATTTGGGAGATGATGACTTCGTCGCTAAGCTCATACGCGTGACGAAGGAAAATGATATCGAGCCCAAATACCTTGAGATCGAACTTACAGAGAGTGCGGTCTATGATGAGATGGAGCGTCTTTTGGATATCATGTATCTCATCAAAGAGGCTGGCTTCGGGCTTTCAATGGATGACTTCGGATCGGGCTATTCATCCCTTCATCTGCTTCGCGAAATGCCCGTCGACGTGCTCAAGCTTGACAAGGGCTTCCTTGACGATTGCAGCGATGACAATCAGCGTGAGAAGAAGGTCATCTCTCATGTGATCTCCCTTGCGAAGGATCTGCAGATCTCCGTACTTGCGGAGGGTGTTGAGACCGAATCACAGAAGAATTTCCTTCAGGAAGCAAATTGCGATATGATCCAGGGATACTATTACGCAAAGCCTATGCCTATGAAGGATTTCGCCAAGTACATCGAAGAAAGCGGTGTAAAGTAAGCGCGAAAGCATCTAACCGTATAAAAAGATCAACCCGGCGTCAAAGGACGTCGGGTTTTGCTTATTTCGGGATAAAATCTTACTTCATGAGTTTGTGTGGGAATTTCCTGAACATCAGGAGGTAGAAGGCCCATATGAACAGGCGCACCACAACATAGGCGATCAGGATCAGAGAGGGCAGTCCCCGCAGCATTTCCTGCTCGGGCGGATTGGAAGTGTAATTGTAGTGCCAGGCGATCAGCATGACCACGTTCAGCAAAAAGCCGAAAGACAGCGCTTTTGAAGCAAGCCCGGAGTAATGGTACTTTTTCCTGAGCAAAGGCAGCGGCAGGTCATCCTCCGGTTTTTGGATCGTGCGGTTTTTTATCAGCCCTTCCATTATCATGGGAAAGGCCAGATCCAGCAGAATGATGTACAGCGGGCTGAACAGCCTGATCCCGTTGAAAATGAAGAACAGCTGCACCACGATCAGCACCAGAGCCAAAAAGCGGTTGGAGATCAAAAGCCCGCGCATGGCGGATATGCCATTGGTGACAGCGGCCATCTCTCTCGATTTTTTGTTCTCGTCATCCATAATCTTACCTCCGACCACTATTTTAATCCTTTACTCCATCGCGGTCAAGATGACACCAAAACCCCGTCCCCGTGGCTCATTTTTTGACACCTTGGGGACGGGGTTTTGGTGTCATTTTTCAGTGAACTGTAAGTTGTCAGAAAATGTTGCGCGCAGTGCCTTAAAGACTTATAATAGAGGGAAGGAGGTGGCAGCGGATGAACCATGGGGACGGGGTTATGGTGTCAAAAAATGACACCATAACCCCGTCCCCGGGTATCATTGACAGGAGCAAACATATGCAATACAGAAACGACAAAAACGGCGAAGCCCTCTCGGTGATGGGCTTCGGATGCATGAGATTTCAGAAAAAAGGAACAGGCATAGACATGGAGAAGGCGGAGCAGCAGATCATGGAAGCCATAGAGCTTGGCGTGAATTACTTCGACACCGCTTATGTTTATTCGGGAAGTGAGGCCTGCATAGGCGAGATCTTCGAGAAGAACCATGTGAGGGAAAAGATCAAGATCGCCACGAAGCTGCCACAGTACCTGGTGGGGAGCAATGCGGCGCTGGACAAGTTCTTTAAAGAGGAGCTGTCGAGGCTGCGGACGGACTACGTCGACTACTACCTGATGCACCATCTGACGGATGTGGCTATGTGGGAAAAACTCAAGAATGTCGGCGCGCGGGAGTGGCTGGAAGAGAAGAAAAAGTCAGGCGCGATCCGAAACGTGGGCTTCTCCTATCACGGGAATTCCGACGGATTCCTGAAGATCCTGAATGACTATGACTGGGACATGTGCCAGATCCAGTACAACTACTTTGACGAGAATTCCCAGGCGGGGGTCATCGGCCTCAAGGCAGCGGCGGAGAAGGGCATACCGGTTGTGATCATGGAGCCGCTGCGCGGCGGGAAGCTTGTAAATATGCTTCCGGACAAGGCAAAGAAGATCATGAAAGAGAGCGGAAGGGATTGGACGCCCGCAGAATGGGGCTTCCGCTGGCTCCTTAACCAGCCGGAGGTCACGGTCATATTGTCCGGCATGAACACCTCGGAAATGGTGCGGGAAAACTGCAAGACGGGCGAAACCGCGCGGGTGGGCGAGTTCACGGACAAGGATTTCGAGACGCTGGCGAAAGTGACCGAGGCCATAAAAGAAAAGGAAAAGGTGGGATGCACGGGGTGCAGGTATTGTATGCCCTGCCCGCAGGGTGTGGACATTCCGGGCATATTCAGGT
Source organism: Lachnospiraceae bacterium (assembly GCA_016291655.1). Taxonomy (GTDB): domain Bacteria; phylum Bacillota; class Clostridia; order Lachnospirales; family Lachnospiraceae; genus RGIG3528. The sequence goes on from JAEEYF010000091.1 coordinate 50,395, forward strand.
GCTACAACGCCATGTACATCGAAGGCAAGTCGGAGGGGCGTTTCCAGTTCGCCCAGACGGTGGGACTCACCAAGCAGCCGTCCTTCGCGAGCCAATGCGTGGCGTGCCACAAGTGCGAAAGACACTGCCCGCAGAACATCCCTATCATAGACAAGCTGAAGGAAGCGGACAAGGCGCTTCGCCCGCTACCCTACAAGATCGGGATAGACATCGCGAGGAAGTTTATGTTTAGAAAATGACTATAGCAAAATAAAAGGGGCTATAGAATAAGCAGGTCAAAGAGGGAAAATCGGAATGAAAAAAAGTTTATTGATATTTGTATTAGTTGGAATTCTATTTATTGAGGCATGTGGACCAACAGGGATCAAAGCTGGACAAGAGAGTGTTGATTCTGAGGCGGGGAATGAAAATACACCCACAACGGCCACGACGAACACGCCAACCCCAACGGCGACGCATACGCCGTCCCCTGTTCTGACGAACACACCAATCCCGGTGCCTGATTTTGGGGGAGATTATGTTTATGAAGATTTCACCTATGAAGCTGACAAAGTGCTTAGGAAAGTGAGGATCAAACGTTACCGGGCGTCACAAAAGGAAATTGTAATCCCGGATACCATTGACGGGATGAATGTGGTAGGTATAAATGCTTTTACTTTTGAAGGGAATCAAGACATTGAGAAGGTTATCCTTCCGGAAAGCCTGGTAGAAATTGGAAATTATGCATTCCAAGGGTGCAGAGGACTTAGAAGTATTGTTATTCCCAAAAACGTGACAAGCATAGGGACTAATGCATTTGCGAACTGCGATGGTTTAATCGAAATTGACATTAAGGGAGAATTAACATCCTTTAATACAGGCATACTTCAAGGATGCGACAGCTTGAAGAAATATAACGGTCCGGATTGGGTAAGAAAAAATAATTCCGATGTTGAGAAATGTGTAATCCCTGAGGGAATTACCCAAATCGGCAGAAGAGCTTTCAATAATTGCGAAAAGCTAACGGATGTAACGATCCCGAATTCAGTGACAAGCATAGAGGATTATGCTTTTTACAATTGCCTGAATCTAAAAAAAATAATAATACCTGAAAGTGTAACATATATAGCAAAAGACAGCTTTGAAAACTGCCGAAATTTGCAAGATGTGGAAATAAAAGGAAACTTAACAACGTTTGTGGCAGGAATATTTGAAGATTGTAAAAACCTGTCTGCTTATAAGGGACCTGAATGGGTAACACAGTATAATTCTGACGTGAAGGAGTGCATAATTCCTGAAGGAGTGAATTGTATTGGAGACAGAGCGTTTGAAGAGTGCAGAAAGCTTGAAAAGATCATTATTCCGGATAGCGTAACAAGTATAGGGAAATGGGCATTCTTTTGGGCTGAGAATCTAAAAGATATAGTTATTCCGAATGAGGTTACATGTATTGGCCAACATGCATTCGGCAGTTGTAAAGCTTTAAAAGAAATAACAATTCCTGAAGGTGTAACAGTTCTAAGGGAATATACATTCAGCAGCTGTGATAATTTGTCCGTAATCAAACTTCCAAAGACTATTAAGGCAATTGAGAGGGGAGTATTTTTCGGGTGTTCGAAACTGGAGAATATTGAAATACCGGATAATGTAATTGAAATCAATGATGATGCATTTCTGGAGTAATGTCAAAGCAACTGTATGAAGAGTTAACAATATAAAGACTAAGGGACGGTAAAGAAAGAAACATGCGACTGTGGCTTTAGTTTTCGGCACAAACGTCCGATATAAGAATATAGAAGCTATGGAAAGCACTTTTTTCACGGAAGATGAAAGAAGTGCTTTTTTTGGAGGTAAAGATGAATACAGTCATAGAAACAGCTAACGAAAAGAAGACAGCCACTCTCAGGGAGCTCTGCGACGACATAAAGAAGAAGACGGGGCCGTTGGCGAAGATGTCTGAGGAGGAGAAAAACGAAAGGCTTGCGAAGATCATTGCGAAGCTGAAATCGGGCAAAAGGCTGAGCGAGGAGGAACTGGCGTTCCTGAGGTGCGTGGATCGCGACATGTATGCGCATGCGCTCAGGGTGCAGAAGATGGCCGAGTCCGTGGAAAATCAGCTCAAGCACGCCAAAAGCAAGGAAGACGCCAACAGGATCATTTCGCAGGCGATGTCAGGCATATCGGAAAACGACCCGGACAGGGAGTATATGGTGGCGGCGGTCAACAGAGTGGCCTCGGA
>JAEEYF010000092.1 GCA_016291655.1 Lachnospiraceae bacterium
AACATATGCGATAAGAATCTTAACTATATAAGCGCCCATGTTGCCGACTTCGCCGTAATTGAAAGCACCGCCGAAGAACGCTTTTACAAATGTAAAATCAGGATACCACTGCATACGTGAGAATGCTGTGAAATCAATAATCTGGAAAGCAACCTCACCCTGTGAAAGACCAACGATTGTAAAGATTGCTGCGATAGCATAACCTGCAACGATACCAATGATAAAAGGAATCATCTTCATCATTTTCTTGCCGTATACCGAGCAGATCATTGTTACGAACAGTGTTACGAGACCGCATACAAGGCAGACATACATGTTGGCTGTAGATACAAAGTTGCCTGCTTCGTCTACGTATCCGACTTTGCCTTTGAATAAATCGCCTACAGCATTTCCTGCAAGTGAAAGTCCGATGATTGCTACCGTAGGTCCGATAACAACTGCGGGCATAAGTTTGTTGATCCAGTCAACACCTGCAAGTTTAACGATAATTGCCAAAACAACATATACAAGTCCGGCAAATGCGGCACCAAGGATAAGACCTAAGTATCCGAGTGACATTGAAACGCCGCCTGCAAATGCTGCAAACATCGATCCGATGAAAGCAAATGAAGATCCAAGGAAAACAGGGCTCTTAAATCTGGTGAACAAAAGATAAACTATTGTTCCGACACCGGCTCCGAAGAGTGCGGCAGATGATGACATGCCGTTTCCGACAATGGCAGGAACAGCAATTGTCGCAGCAAGAATCGCAAGTAACTGCTGAAGTGCGAAAACTAATACCTGTCCGAATTTTGGTTTGTCATTAACCTGATAAGTAAGTTTCATGGAGTACCCCCTCAATTAAAATATTTTTATAAATTTCTGCCGTGGCAGTTTTTGTACTTTTTACCCGATCCGCAAGGGCATGGAGAGTTGGGATAGATCTTGTCTTCCGTTCTTCTCTTGGGTCCTTTGACAACTGTGTCATCCTTGTTGGTACCCGTTACCTGAGCCACCTGTTCACGTTCAATCTTCTTTTCAACAACCACATGCATCATCATGAATACTGTCTGTTCCTTGATGGCTTCGGTCATTGCATCGAACATGTCAAAACCGGTCATTCTGTATTCGACCTTAGGATCCTTTTGTGCATAGGCAACCATTCCGATACCCTGCTTTAACTGCTCCATATCATCGATATGATTCATCCATTTCTGGTCGATAGCTTTTAAAAGTACAATACGTTCGGTCTCACGCGCAATCTCGGGATCGGGGAACTGTGCTTCCTTTTCCTCGTAAAGTTTTACAGCTTCTTCCTTTAACATCTGCTTAAGTGCGTTTTTCTTAAGACCTTTAACTTTTTCGGGAGTAAGGGGTTCAAGAGGAACAACCGCACGAAGTGCCATGTTAAGTTCGTTAAGATCCCAGTCTTCCCATGAGGAATCTTCACCGAGTGAAGAATCAACTGCATTTTCGACTACATCGATAACCCATTTGTAAATGGTGTCTCTCATGCTGTCGCCGTTAAGTACACGGTTTCTTTCGGCATAGATGATTTCTCTCTGATCGTTGTTAACCTGGTCATATTCGAGAAGTGCTTTTCTGATACCGAAGTTGTTGTTCTCTATTCTCTTCTGTGCGTTTTCAACCGCACGTGAAAGCATCTTGTGTGAGATTTCCTGATCTTCGGATACACCGAGGGAGTTAAAGATTCCCATCAGTCTGTCGGATGCGAAAAGTCTCATTAGGTCGTCTTCAAGTGAAATGAAGAATTTGGATGAACCGGGGTCACCCTGACGTCCGGAACGGCCACGCAGCTGGTTGTCGATACGTCTCGATTCATGACGCTCTGTACCGATGATTCTAAGTCCTCCGAGTTCGGGTACTCCTTCGCCTAACTTAATATCGGTACCACGGCCTGCCATGTTGGTTGCGATTGTAACCGCACCCTTCTGGCCTGCTTCGGCAACTATCTGAGCTTCCATTTCATGGAACTTTGCATTTAATACTTTATGCTGAATACCACGTCTCTGAAGTCTTCTGGAAAGTTCTTCCGATGCATCGATGGTAATCGTACCTACGAGCACGGGCTGGCCTTTCTTGTGGCATTCCTCAACTTCATGACAGATGGCATTTAATTTACCGTTCTTGGTTTTATAAACCGCATCGTTCTCATCGATTCTGATAACGGGAACGTTTGTGGGAATTTCGATAACGTCCATTCCGTAGATCTCACGGAATTCCTTTTCTTCGGTTAAAGCGGTACCGGTCATGCCGGCTTTCTTCTTAAATTTATTGAAGAAGTTCTGGAACGTAATGGTAGCCAGAGTCTTTGACTCTCTTTTAACCTTTACATGTTCCTTTGCTTCAATAGCCTGATGCAGACCGTCGGAATAACGACGTCCGGGCATTAAACGTCCGGTGAAGCTGTCGACGATGACAATCTGATCGTCTTTTACAACGTAGTCCTGATCGCGGAACATAAGGTTGTGCGCACGAAGTGCAAGGATTACATTGTGCTGAATCTCTATATTCTCGGGATCCGCCAGGTTTTCAATCTTGAAGAACTGCTCTACCTTCTTAACACCTTCTGCGGTAAGATTGACTGCCTTGTCTTTTTCGTTAACGATAAAATCACCGGTCTCTTCCTGTTCAATACCAAGAATCATATCCATCTTGGACTGATCTTCAAGATCGGCGCCTCTTTTAAGCTGTCTTGCAAGATAATCGGCCGCTTCGTAAAGTTTGGTTGATTTGCCGGACTGACCTGAAATAATAAGAGGAGTTCTTGCTTCATCTATAAGAACCGAGTCGGCCTCGTCGATGATGGCAAAGTTTAAATCTCTTAAAACAAGCTGTTCCTTATATACAACCATGTTGTCACGAAGATAATCGAAACCGATTTCGTTGTTCGTAACATATGTGATATCGCAAGCGTACTGCTCACGTCTTTCGTCGCTTTCCATGCTGTTTAATACACATCCTGTGGTAAGACCCAAGAATGCATGTATCTGGCCCATTAAGGTCGCGTCACGCTTTGCAAGGTAATCGTTGACGGTGATGATGTTGACACCTTTTCCTTCGAGTGCGTTAAGATATGAAGGAAGTACTGCAACGAGTGTTTTACCTTCACCTGTTTTCATTTCGGCCACACGACCCTGATGAAGAATAATACCGCCGATAAGCTGAACCCTGAATGGATATAATCCGATGGCTCTGACAGCAGCTTCTCTTACAACCGCAAATGCCTCCACGAGGAGATCATCCAGTGTCTCTCCGTCTGCCAGACGCTTTTTGAATTCGTCGGTCTTTGCACGGAGCTGTTCGTCGCTTAATTCCTTCATCTGAGGCGCTAAAGCTTCGATGGCATCTACCTTGTCATTTATTCTTTTAATTTCTCTCTGAGAGTGTGTACCAAATATCTTGTCTGTAATCTTCATATT
>JAEEYF010000093.1 GCA_016291655.1 Lachnospiraceae bacterium
CCAAAAAATTAAACCCGAGCAGATTTTTGGGATCTGCTCGAGTCTCGTTGTTTAAGATAAGCCGGGCCGCTCAATGTCTTAAGCGACTAAACTACTCTAACAATCCCCTGCGCATTCGTCAAGCATCATGCTTCAAAGATCATCACTTCGTAAGGCTTCATGACAGTCTTTGCATCATTCGACAAAACACGTCCGCAATTGGAGATCACAAGTTTTCCCGTTACTGCCGGCATACGTTCCTCGTATCCGTTCATGTTGAGCACCGCTATGACTTTATTGCCGTTACAGCTTCTCTCAAAAGCATATACTCCCTTTTCCGAAGGCAGCCTGTTGTAATCGCCGAACTTGAGCGCTTCACTGTTCTTGCGGTAGGCGATCAGCTTCCTGTAAAAAGAAAGTATGCCATCGGGGTAGGTCTCTTCATTCTCTACGTTCACCCACTCGTGATTTCCGTTCAGCTTGAGCCACGGAACTCCCTCCGTAAAGCCTCCGCCCGCGGTGTTGTCCCACTGCATGGGCGTTCTTGCGTTGTCACGCGTGGTCCTGAACAGCATTTTCAGTCTCTTTGCTCTGGTGATCGGAAAACGCCTCAAAATGCGGTTGATGTTCTTGCTCTCCACATCCTTGAGTTCTGCGGCTTTCTTAAAATCGCCGTTTGTCATTCCGATCTCTTCGCCCTCATAGATGAAGGGTGTTCCGCGAAGACACAGGTTTAATGCACAGAGCATCTGCGCGCTCTCTCTCCTGCAATTCTCCTCGTCTCCGAAACGGCTGACCGATCTCGGCTGATCGTGATTCTCCAGATAATTTGCGTTCCATTCGCACTCACGCTGCCACTTGTCCAAAGCGGAAATGAGTCTCTCCGGTGCATATGCACGCTTGAACCACTTGAGTTTGCGGCAGTCGCATTCCATATGCTCGAAGCCGAAGACCATGTTGAGTTCCTTGCGGTCCTCGCCCATAAGGAGATTCGCCTGCGTGGGATCCACGAAAACCGTCTCGCCGACGGTGAAGCAGTCATAGTTCGACAGGACATCCTTGTTGAGTCTGCGCAATATCTCGTGATTTCCTTCGGTTCCGAGGTAATGCTCTATGCCCGTAAGCGCGATGTGCTTTTTGCCCTTGTCAAGGCTGTTCTTGTATATAACATTGATCACGTCGCATCTGAAGCCGGCGATTCCCTTGTCCAGCCAGAAGCGCATGATATCACAGATCTCATTGTAAACGTCGGGATTGTGCCAGTTGAGGTCGGGCTGCTTCTTCGAAAACAGATGCAGGTAATACATGTCCTCTCCCGGAACCTTGTCCCAGGCTCTTCCTCCGAAGAAAGAACCCCAGTTGTTCCTCTTTTCCCTGAAGTAGTAATAGTCCCTGTACTTCTTCTCTCCTGCCAGCGCACGCTTAAACCACTCATGCTCATCGGAGGTATGGTTGATGACAAGATCCATGATGATCTTGATCCCTCTTTCCCCCGCTTCCCTGACCAAGCGGTCGAAATCCTCCATCGTACCGAAGTCCGGATGGATAGCCTTGTAGTCGGAAATGTCGTATCCGTTGTCGTAATCAGGACTTGCATATACGGGGCTGAGCCAAATACAAGTAGCTCCCAGTTTCTCAATGTAGTCAAGCTTCGAGATAATACCGGGAATGTCCCCTATTCCGTCTCCGTTCGAATCCATAAAGGATCTGGGATATATCTGATAAACGATCGCGTCGCGCCACCATTCTCTATTCATATGTTTTCCTCAACTTTTCAATCACCAAAGAAATTATTTAACCCCGTTATCGCCTTTGCCTTGGAACCTATGTCTTTTTTGTTCCGTTTCAAATAAAACTCCAATGCCGCAATCTCCTCTTCCGAAAAGCCCTTACTCGTCCTGATGGCACAGTCCGGCAGAAGTGCCTCGGCGTAATCCCTGTCACGCTCAAAACGCACCGCCACAACAGGTTTGCCGTCCTTTGATACCACTGAACTGTAGGTCATTTTCATCTCTTCGGAGGAATCGGTCATAACTCTACCTTCTTTTCTCTGTGTACGGAGCAATAAACAGCTCCCAACACCAAACCAACCAAAAATCCGCCCGCATGACCGAATATGTCTATGCCTGACTCAGTGAGCGCGGCGGCTATGGTCAATCCGATAAACAAAATGATCCTGATAAAAGGGATCCGGTACAATTTGCCGCAGACCGACAAAACGATCAACAGACCGAAAAGCCCAAACACAGCGCCCGATGCGCCGATGGACAGATTTTGTCTGTGTAACACAAGGGCATTGAAGGCACATCCCAAAAATTCGCCAACTAAGCCGCTTATCAAATAATAAACAAGAAATCTCTTGCTGCCAAGCCTGTCCTCGAGATACATGCCCGCTCCGTATAGTGCGATCATGTTGCTTCCGAGATGAGCGACCGAGGCGTGAGTAAACATGGCGGTGATCAATTTGTACCACTCTGTTTTCCAGTCAAGTCCCCATCCAACGCCAAACAATTCCCAAAGGTTTCCCTTAAGCACATTTATCTCAAGAACAAACAAAACCACATTGATCACAATCAACACTATCGTGACCATAGGTTTTTCGTTAGGCACGCAGTATTTCTGTTGAACCTGCTTATCTTCCATTTATTTGACCTCTTTATAGATCAAATTTCTGATCTTCCTTGTAAGATTCCACGTACCCGCATTGATCTTCTGCATACCGATGAGTATGGTGAGCCTGTTCACGGGATCGTTGCAGAAATACGCTCCGAGCCAGCCGTCCCAGCCATATTCGCCCACTTCGCCGAAGGTCACACATTTCGAAGTGTCCTTGAGCACTCTGAGAAGATTACCGTAGGTGTAACCCGTAAGTCCGTCCCAGCCGTCAAGGCCTTTTTGCTGCCAATCCATAAGACTTCCGTTTGTCATATACTTAACCGCTCTTTCGGAGAGCAGTCTTTTACCCTTGTATTCGCCCATATTAAGGAGCATTTCGGCAAAATGTGCATAGTCGTCGAGAGTCGAGCAAAGTCCGGCTCCGCCCGATTCAAAAGCCGGTCTGTGATCGAGCTTGTAATCTATGCCTAAGTTGTCGGTAACGGAGAGCTTAGCTTCCCTGCCGACCGTTTCATATACATCGGCAAGTCTGCTTCTCTTCTCTTCCGGAACCCAGAAGTCAGTGTCCTTCATCTCCAGGGGCTCAAAAAACTCCTTCTTAAGGAAATCGCCGAAACGCATGCCGGAAACAGCTTCGACAACAGCGCCCAAAACATCGGCACTTGTACCGTACTTGAAGTTCTCTCCGGGCTGGAAATCGAACCTGTTTGCACCTATTCGTGAGGCGATCTCCATGGTGCTCAGTTCATCCTTGGTCCCGAGCTTCGCGATGATCTCATCGAAAAGTGCGGCGGATTCACACTCCGCAAGAGTGGAATTTCCGGGATAAACCGCTCCGGACGCCATGTTCATCATGTCTCTTAAAGTAACCTGCCTGTTGGCATTTACGGTTCCTGTGGGAGTCGCAACCTTCGCATTTGCAAAAGAGGGTATAAACTTCTCGACTGCGTCGGCCATATCGATCAGCCCTTGGTCAGCGAGCCATATGACCGCTGCTGACGTAACAGGCTTTGACATGGAGTAAAGCCTCATGATCGTGTCTCTTTCAAAGGGTGTCTTCTTCTCGATGTTTTTATATCCGCTTTCAGCATAAGCGACTTCTTTGCCGCCATATACCACAAGAGCATTGCAGCCCGCAACCTCGCCGTTTGCGACTGCCTTGTCCATAACTTTCTTTATCTCATTAACCATTATCTCATCTTCCTATCTCGCGACCTAAAAAGTCGCACAGAGAAATTATAACAAACTATACTCTGAAATGCAAGAGATAAGCACTAACGGGGTATTGTTCGGCGGGTGCGATGTTTTTTGTTGAAACTTTCCGGGAGTAATAGTAGAATAGGGTTCAGATCATTGTTAAAAGAGGTTAAAATGCTGAGATACTGTACCAATTGCAAAAAGGATATAGATTTCCCTCCGCGCGCGATCACGGCCAAAGAGGATCTGATCTGTCCGGAGTGCGGGAGCGTTGTACCGAAAAACAGCCGTAATCCCGAACACGGCGTCGCAGCGGAGCGCAGTGAGGAGGCTATCGGCAGGACCTATGCCATCCTGGTCCACCTTGCATATGTTTTCTATATTACGCTGGCGGTGATCGGGATCGCGGGCTACTTTACGGGCGCGTATATGCTTCTTTACGTAGGCGCCGGGATCGCGCTGTTTTCATATGCCCTCCAGTGCCTGACCATGACGACCTCGTTTCCGACAGGCGTTATCTTCATCCCGTTGGGTGCGATCGTGACATTTTTCGTGTTCAAAAACCCCCGTGCGCTGCTTTTGGGCGTGTGTTTTGTTTTCCTGATCCGGCACGTTGTCCGGGACATTTTCTATCGTTTGATCATGTGGATCGTAAAAAAAGCTGCCGAGAGTTAGGCAGCTTCTTCTTCGTCCTCTGTAATGAATTCATAATACTCTTCCTCCGAAACGAAGAGTCTGTATCTTCCGTTAACATATCCCATGTATCCGCCCGCAACTTCATATCCTTTCATACTCGTCTCCTTTCAATTTCCAACCCGTTTGTCTTGTCTTGTTTTTACGATTTTATTATACAAAAAGCCGTGCGGAAAAATCTCCGCACGGTCTTGGCTTTTTGCCCTCTCGGGCTCATGATAGGAAAATGTATTACGAGTATCTCTTGTTAACTGATCTGAGTACCGTGTCAACTACACGGTAAAAGCATTCCGCCCGCCGCCTTGAAGCACATGATCCCGATGGGTATCAGAATGATCGTGCAGCAAAGAACGACGCCGAGAACCATAAATATCAAAGAAAGCGGTAATTTGATCAAAAGCCACAAAACCACTCCGAACAATAACTTCGAAAAGCAAAGGCCTATGAACAAAAGTGCGCCAAGTCCGATGCACGGACCTACAAATGTCAAAAACATAATGATGTCCTCCCACACCTGCTGCGGAGCGCCTCCCCCTGAAGCGTCGTCCGCGCAGGATATGCTTATTTACCCTCTCAGCGACTCCTCCGTCGCGATTTCATGATCAGATTATACCACCACGGATAATTAAGTAAACCTACAGTTCGGCGTATTAATGTATCCTAATGCGCAAAAAAACATCCCGATGAATTCCCGGGATGCTTCTGAAAATCTATGCAGATCAATAATTGTCGGAGGAAACCTCGAAAAAGCTCTTCGGATGAGCGCATACGGGGCAAACCTCGGGCGCCTTGGTTCCTACTACGATATGACCGCAGTTACGGCATTCCCAAACCTTGACCTCAGACTTTTCGAATACCTGCTGAGCCTCAATGTTTGCGAGAAGTGCACGATATCTCTCCTCATGTCTCTTCTCGATCTTGGCTACCATGCGGAACTTAGCGGCAAGTGCCTTGAAGCCCTCTTCCTCAGCTGTCTTTGCGAAGCCTTCGTACATGTCTGTCCACTCATAGTTCTCGCCTTCTGCTGCTGCCTGAAGGTTTGCGGCCGTATCGCCTATGCCTTCGAGCTCCTTGAACCAGAGCTTAGCATGCTCCTTCTCGTTGTCAGCAGTCTTAAGGAAGATCTCTGCCATCTGCTCGAATCCTTCCTTCTTTGCTACCGATGCAAAATAAGTATATTTGTTTCTTGCCTGTGATTCGCCGGCAAATGCAGCCTGGAGATTCTTCTCGGTCTGTGTTCCTGCGTACTTGCTCATGTCAAGTCCTCCTTACGTAATACGTTGTTGATTGTTGGTTGTTGTTGGTTTTACGGCGTTTCGCCTAGCCTTAATTATCCTTGATAAAAAGAACAGTGTCAAGCAAAAAAAGAATAAAATGACACCAAAACCCCGTCCCCAAGGTATCAAAAAGTGAACCTCGGGGACGGGGTTATGGTATCATTTCAGGAAAATTTTGATCAGTTTCAATTTAAAGCTGTCGTAGGGCTGATAGCGCATATTCACATCGATCAGCCTCTTTTTGTCAACGATGCTCTTGGAATGAGAGAAGGTGTCAAACCCGCTCCTGCCGTGGTAATTCCCCATTCCGCTCGCTCCCACGCCTCCGAAAGGCATGTCGGAGGTAGCGATATGAATTATGGTATCGTTGATACAGCCGCCTCCGAAGCGGCATTTTTTGATCACGCGCTCGGCCTTTTTGCGATCATTCGTAAAGTAGTAAAAAGCAAGCGGATGCGGTCTGTCATCGATATCTGCCAAAACCTTGTCCAGATCGTCAAATTCAAGTATCGGCATCAGCGGACCGAATATCTCTTCCTGCATGATCGCATCTTCATATGTCACATTGTCAAGCACCGTGGGCTCGATCTTCAATGTGTTTCTGTCACTTCTGCCGCCCAAAACGACCTTGGAGCTGTCGATCAGCCCCAGCAGTCGTTCAAAATGCTTCTCATTTATTATCTTTCCGTAGCCTGAGTTCTCCGAAAGAGCATCCGGAAACTGCTTTTTGATCTCGGCTTTTACAGCTTCCACGAACTCGGTCTTTACGTCTTTATGGCAAAGAATATAGTCGGGCGCAACGCAGGTCTGGCCCAGATTCAGGTATTTCCCGAACACCACTCTCTTCGCCGCCAGCTTTATGTCCGCATCTCTGTCGATAATGCAGGGGCTCTTTCCTCCCAGTTCCAGCGTCACGGGCGTGAGACGGGCCGCTGCCTTCTGCATGACCTCGCTTCCCACTCTCTGACTTCCCGTAAAGAAAATATAGTCGAATTTCTCATCCAGCAGCATGCAGTTTTCCGCTCTGCCGCCAAGGGTCACCGAGACATATGCCTCGTCGAAAGCCTCTTCTATTATATGCTTTATGGCGAGGCTTGTGTTGGGCGAGTAGGCGCTGGGCTTCACAACCACTGTGTTTCCGGCCGCTATGGCGTCGATCAGCGGCTCCATCGTAAGCAAAAAGGGATAGTTCCAGGGACTCATCACGAGGACATTCCCGTAAGGCACCTTGTAGACATAGCTGGTCGCAAGAAAGTTGGTCAGCGGGGTCTTCACCCGACGCCGTCTTGCATATTTTTTCAGATGCTTTTTCATATGGTTCAGCTCGCTGAGCGAAAGGCCGTATTCGCACATGAAGGCCTCCTGCTCGCTTTTGCCAAGATCCTTGTTTAACGCCTCCAAAACCTCCTGTTCATGGGACTTTATCGCTTTTTCAAGCCTGTCAAGCGCCGACAATCTATATGCCGGATCGAGGGTTTTCCCACTCTTAAAGAACTGCCTTTGAAGCGCTGTTTTTTCCGAAATTTCCATCTTGATCACCTCTCATGAAACGGAGCCTCCCGACTCCGTTAATGTCAGTGATTATAGCATATGGTCCCTTTCGGGAAAAGATTTGTGTCGCTACCTTAACATCTTCTTAATAAAGCTGTCTTAAAAAAAGGTAAAAATTTTACCTCAAATGAGCCACTAACCCCGTCCCCAAGGTATCAAAAAGTGACACCAAAACCCCGTCCCCGGGGCTCATTTTGCCAGCGCGAGGACTCTTCTGTAGCAGAGGGTGGCGAGAGCCGCTGCCACTGCGATCAGCGCAAGCAGGATCAAATAGGGGTTGAGGACGTTGGCCAGAGCTACTTCCAGACCGATCAGCAGCATGGTGCCAAACATGTTGGGAAGCATATAGATCATTAATGCAGTGCCCTGCTTGACCACCTCTATCTCGTTTTCCCATTCAAGGTTGATATGCTTGATACCGCATACGCAGCCCCAGGCTGTCGAAAAGAGCAGCAATATGAAGCCAAGGATCAGCGAAAGCAGGATGTAAAGCGGCTGCAAGCCTGCAGATATGCTCACGCAGATCGTTCCGATGGCCATCGCGGGAACCGTCAGGTAAAGATTGAAAAGCATCTTTCCCTTGTAAATGTCCTTTTTGGTGATCGGCAGACTTTGCATGATCCAGAAGTTTTTGCCTTCCAGGGAGGGCGACATTACAGTGGTGGCCACCATGCCCACCATAAGGTAAATAATTATCGGGACGAGGGGGTAATACCGTTCGAGATCGGCCGGATCGCCTCCAAACATTTCACCCAGGACACCCTTTAAGTTTACAAAACATACGGCTATCGATGCTATGAGCACTATTACTTCACCCATCGCCGAGTTTACGAAATATATGACTGAACCGGTCATACGCTTGAATTCCTTGAACGCTATGGTGTTCAAAATGCTTTTGACCTTCTGTTCCTTAAGCTTGAACTTCTTGCTCGCCGAGTGGGATTTAAGCTTGGAGTTGATCTCACGGTACGACTTGCCCACGATAAGGAATATGACCTCGAACAGCGCGATCGAAACACCGATCAGCAAAAGGATCCCCGATATTTTGCCTCTTACGATCGCATCTTCAAACCATTTCATCGGAAAATAGAAACGCCCGATCTTACCGATGTAATCCGAAAGGCTCGTGATGATCTCATCCGTCGAGTCATTCTTCATTACATATTCAATGCCGTATCGGAACACAAAAACCAACAACACGAGCACGAACGTGAAAACGATCTGCACGGCGTTTTTCTTCTTGAAGCCTGAGCTTACCGCTGCGACCAAAAAGCCCAAAAATGCCGCTATAAGCATGGGTATGATCGGCACGAACAGCGCAAGAACGATCCAAACGGGATAGACCCAAAAGGCCGGGCGGACATATATGCCGTATCCCAAAAGCATAGCTACCGAGATCCCAACGTCCATCAATGCACTTTTCATATACATATAGAGGAATTTACAGCCCGCAACTTCCCTCGCCTCAAAAGGCAAGGACATCAGCGTATCATATTCCTTGAATTTAAACAGATAGCCGTTGGTTTTGATCAAAGTAAATATAAACGTGAAGATGCTCACTATCAATGCACTGACCGCGGGCAGATACTCACCGAAGCCACTCTGACCGTAAAAAATGCCGATCGCCGCACAGTAGGCCAGCAATAAGCCTCCCAAGAGCACATATGCAGTGATCTCTCCTATTATTCTGTTTTTCTTCTTGCTGTCCTTGCAATACTTCAGCCGGTTTCTCCAACTTGTTGACAGCGCAAGGATCTTAAGGAGTTCAAAACTACTTTTCTTCATCATGTACCTCCAGGAAAACTTCTTCGAGAGAATGGCTGCCCACCAGTTCTTCCATAGTGCCTGCTTCGACTATCCTTCCGTTCTTAATGATAGCAACCTTATTGCACAGCTTCTCCGCAACATCCAGCACGTGGGTTGAGAAGAAG
>JAEEYF010000094.1 GCA_016291655.1 Lachnospiraceae bacterium
GGCTAAACTCTTGAGCTGCTTGGACTACTATAATGAGCATCATGCTTTGAAGTTATGTTGAACCGCCGTATGCCGAACGGCACGTACGGTGGTGTGAGAGGGGAAATTTTGAATTTCCCCTACTCGATTTATTTATTTATTGTATTTGGTAGGCCATTGTGGTAATATTATAATCGCGAGAAAATCGGGTTTTCAATTAATCTATTACTGTTTTTGTTGAAGATCCGTAAAAAATATAAGGAGGCACGTAGATATGACAGGAGTATTTGCAGCTTCGACATGGTGGGAGAGTGTTAAAGGCCCTCTTGCTGATGCCGGTGTCAACACAATTGTCGGCTTATGCATTGTATTTGCTTCTCTTGTTCTGATCAGCTTTGTCATCTCTCTTTTCAAGTATATCGGAAAGTTGGACAAGAGCAGTCGGAAAAATGAAGCAGGCATCGCACCGGCAGCAACTGCGCAGGCAACAAGTGCTGAGCTCAACATTGACAATTTTGAGCTTGTAGCCGTAATCACTGCAGCGATCAGTGAATACGAGGAAGCACGTGGCAATTTCTTTAAAGACGGCATTGTAGTTCGTTCCGTAAAGAAGATCTCTTAGTATTAACGACTTTAAAAGACATCAGACTTGTGAAGTCATGGAGTCAAAAGACACAAGCATTATCAAATACCACACACGGAGGTTATTTAAAATGAAAAATTATACTATTACCATTAACGGAAATAAATATGCCGTAACTGTTGAAGAAGGAAACGGCAGCAATGTTGCAAAGGCAGCAGCTCCTGCAGCAGCTCCCGCAGCACCCGTTGCATCAGGCACACAGGGCGGAGTTGCAATTTCTATGCCCATGTCCGGAAAGATCACTTCCATCAATGCGCAGGTCGGCGCAAGCGTAAAGAAAGGTCAGGTTCTTGTAGCATTCGAAGCAATGAAGATGGAGAACGAGATCGTTGCTCCTCAGGACGGAACGGTAGCTTCCGTTAATTGCCAGGTTAATGCTCAGTACGAGTCAGGTGCTGTTATTCTTACACTTAATTAAGAAAAGGGGTAATCTTTATGGATATAGTTGAAACCTTAGTGAACTTATGGGAGCAGACAGGATTTGCCAATCTTTACTGGGGCAATTATGTCATGATCGCCGTGGCTCTCCTTTTCCTTTATCTCGGTATTAAGTGGAAGTTTGAGCCCTTACTTCTTGTACCGATCGCTTTCGGTATGTTATTGGTTAATATTTATCCGTCCATTATGGCGGCTCCTTCGGTAGACCCCGTTACGGGCATAGAATCCGCGGGCGGATTGCTTTATTATTTCTTCAAACTTGATGAGTGGTCGATCTTCCCTTCTCTGATCTTCCTCGGAGTAGGTGCTTCCACAGACTTTGGACCGCTGATCGCAAATCCCAGAAGCTTCCTTCTCGGAGCCGCAGCTCAGCTCGGTATCTTTGTTGCTTATCTTCTTGCGATCCTTGTCGGATTTAACGGAGAAGCAGCTGCAGCCATTTCAATTATCGGCGGAGCAGACGGCCCTACATCCATTTTCCTTGCAGGTAAGCTCGGACAGACAAATCTCATGGGACCTATAGCGGTAGCGGCATACAGCTACATGTCACTTGTTCCCATTATTCAGCCTCCGATAATGAAGGCTCTTACAACCAAGAAAGAAAGATCCATCAAGATGGAACAGCTTCGTCCCGTTTCCAAGCTTGAAAAGATCCTTTTCCCTATCATTGTAACAGTTGTTGTATGTTTCCTGCTTCCTTCCACAGCACCTCTTATCGGTATGCTTATGCTTGGTAACCTTTTCAAAGAATGCGGAGTTACAAAGCAGCTTTCGGAAACAGCACAGAATGCTCTTATGTACATCGTTGTTATCATGCTCGGTACATCTGTCGGCGCATCCACAAGTGCCGAGAACTTCCTTCAGCTGACAACGATCAAGATCGTTGTCCTCGGACTTATTGCTTTTGCTTTCGGTACAATGGGTGGCGTTCTTCTCGGAAAACTTATGTGCGTGCTTACTCACGGCAAGATCAATCCTTTGATCGGTTCCGCAGGTGTTTCCGCAGTTCCTATGGCAGCTCGTGTATCACAGAAGGTCGGAGCACAGGAAGATCCTTCAAACTTCCTTCTCATGCACGCTATGGGACCCAACGTTGCAGGTGTTATCGGAACAGCTGTAGCAGCAGGTGTATTCATGGCTATTTTCGGAGTTTGATGAATAGAAAGGGTATAAAAATATGGCTGATATTAAAAAGAAACCTATCGGTATTACCGAAACAATACTTCGTGACGCTCATCAGTCCTTGATCGCTACCAGAATGCCCACATCGGAAATGCTCCCCATTTTGGACAAAATGGACAAAGTGGGTTATCATTCCATAGAATGCTGGGGCGGTGCAACATTTGATGCCTGTCTCAGATTCCTCAAGGAAGATCCATGGGAGAGACTCAGAGCTCTCAGAAAGGGTCTCCCTCATTCAAAGTTACAGATGCTTTTCCGGGGACAGAACATTCTCGGATACAATCACTACTCGGACGATGTTGTTGAATATTTTGTTCAGAAGTCTGTTGCAAACGGTATTGATATCATCAGGATATTTGACTGCTTTAACGATCTTCGTAACCTTGAAACGGCCGTAAAAGCCGCAAAGAAGGAAGGAGCACATGCTCAGATCGCTCTTTCCTATACGCTCGGTGAGGCTTATACTCTCGAGTATTGGGAGAAGATGGCAAAGGCGGTTGAAGAACTGGGAGCAGATTCCATCTGTATCAAGGATATGGCCGGACTTCTTGTTCCTTATGCTGCAACAGAACTTGTTACCGCTTTAAAGACCGGTTCCAAGATCCCGTTACAGATGCATACTCATTACACATCAGGTGTGGCATCAATGACTTACCTTAAGGCTGTTGAAGCCGGAGCGGATGTTATCGACTGCGCCATGAGCCCTCTTTCAATGGGAACGGCTCAGCCCGCAACCGAAGTAATGGTTGAAACCTTCAAAGGAACTCCTTATGACACGGGTTTGGATCAGAATCTTCTTGCAGAGATCGCAGATTACTTCAGACCCTACAGAGAGGAAGTTCTTAAGAACGGACTTCTTAATCCCAAGGTTCTCGGAGTAAATATTAAGACACTTCTTTATCAGGTACCCGGCGGTATGCTTTCAAACCTTGTTTCCCAGCTTAAGGAAGCTCATGCGGAAGACAAGTACGAAGCAGTACTCAAGGAGATCCCCAACGTAAGAAAGGATTTCGGTGAACCTCCGCTTGTTACTCCTTCTTCACAGATCGTCGGAACTCAGGCTGTTCTCAATGTTCTTTCGGGAGAACGCTACAAGATGATCACAAAGGAATCCAAGAAGATCCTGTCCGGTGAATTCGGTAAGACCGTTAAGCCTTTTAACAAAGAAGTTCAAAAGAAGGCGATCGGTGATGCGGAGCCTATAACCTGCAGACCCGCCGATCTCATTCCTCCTCAGCTTGACAAGTTCCGTGAGGAGTGCAAGGAATGGATCCAGCAGGAAGAGGATGTTCTTTCCTATGCATTGTTCCCTCAGGTAGCCATCGATTTCTTCAAGTATCGTAAGGCTAAACAGGAGAATCCCGACTTTGATAAGGTTGAGAAAGCACCTGAAGGAAATGACAGAGTTTTAAACGTAACTGTGGCTGCAGATGCGTTTAAATAAAAATTAAATCATGAATTAATAACGGGTGGATAAAGTTCCGCCCGTTATATTTTTATGTTTGCAAATGGCATCAAATGTGCTATTATAGGTTTTAACGGTGATGAAACTCATTAAAGAACCGGATGACAAAAAGTTAATTCGTCGATAGGTCCTTTTTTGTTAAAACATCATACAATAATTCAATATGGGAGGTATCTATGGGTTTATTTAATGATGCAAAGAACCAACTTGGAAATGAGAACAAGGAAGTTACCGAAAACAATCTTTTTGATGTTCAGGGCGAAGAAGTTGATGCAGGAGATGTAGATGCAGAACTTCTCGAGTCTATTTTGGAGGATTCACCCGCTGAAGCAGCCGAAGATCCCAAGAAGAAGAAAGCAGAAAAGGTTGAGGCTTCAAGACCTGTTCCGGATGTGGCTGAAAGAAGAGCAAGAGAAGCCAGAAATTCGGGTACTACCGATGAGACTCAGACTACACTTATCACAAAGGGTACAACTATCAACGGTTCTATCATTTCCGATTGCTCACTTGATGTAATGGGTACCATTAACGGAGATATTGAATGTCTCGGTAAGCTTACAATTTCCGGAAAGGTTACCGGTAATTCCGTGGCTTCGGAAGTATTTGTCAATACTGACAGACTTGACGGCTCCATTAATTGCGAAGGTTGCGTAAAGATCAGTCAGGGCACGATCGTTGTCGGAGATGTTACCGCTACTTCTGCCGTTTTTGCAGGCGCAGTAAAGGGTGAGATCGATGTTAACGGACCTGTTGTTCTTGATTCGACAGCGATCATCAAAGGCAACATCAAGGCTAAATCCGTTCAGATGAACAACGGAGCTATACTTGACGGTTTCTGCTCACTTTCTTATGCAGAGCTTGATGTTGATTCTATTTTTGAATAAGACAGGAAATATAAATGGCTAAGTACAAAAGAATACTTTTAAAACTAAGCGGTGAAGCACTCGCGGGTAATAAAAAAACAGGTTTTGACGAGGAAACCTGTATAATGGTCGGAAATCAGGTTAAAAAGCTTATCGAAGAAGGCATACAGGTAGCTATAGTTATCGGAGGCGGCAATTTCTGGCGCGGAAGAAAAAGCGAAACCATCGACAGGGTTAAAGCCGATCAGATAGGTATGCTGGCTACGGTTATGAATTGCATATATGTCAGCGATATTTTCCGCTACCTGGGATTAAAGACCAACATTTACACACCGTTTTCCTGCGGAAGCATGACTTCTCTGTTCTCTAAGGACTGCGCAACAGAGGATCTTGAAAACGGCAAAGTGATATTCCTTGCAGGTGGAACCGGACATCCGTATTTTTCTACGGATTCCGCAACAGCACTCAGAGCGATAGAACTCAACTGTGATATGATCCTGATGGCTAAAGCTGTCGACGGAGTATATGACAGCGATCCCAATGTCAACTCCAATGCAAAAAAATATGACAGGATGGAGATCGGAACGATCATTGACAACAAATTGGGAGTTATTGATATGACTGCTGCCGTATTGTGCAAGGAAAACAAAATGCCGCTTTTTATCTTTTCTCTTCTTGAAAAGGATGGCATTGTAAATGCGGCCACGGGTAAAGCAAGCGGAACGGTTATCACTGCCGACTGAGGCTTATGACCGCAAGAGCATCAGATTAATGAATGGAGAATATTATGAACGATAAGATCAAACCCTATGATGAAAAAATGGAAAAAACCATCTCGGTGCTTGCAGAAGATTTCGCTTCCATCAGAGCGGGACGCGCGAATCCTCACCTTCTTGACAAGATCAAGGTTGATTACTACGGAACACCTACAGCCATTCAGGGTGTTGCCAATGTTTCCGTTCCCGAAGCAAGGATCATCCAGATCCAGCCTTGGGAGTCAAAGATGATCAAGGAGATCGAAAAAGCTATCATGGCTTCTGAGTTGGGTATTACTCCCAACAACGACGGTAAAGTGATCAGACTTGTATTCCCCGAGCTTACAGAGGAACGCAGAAAGATGCTTGCCAAAGACATTAAGAAAAATGCCGAGAACTCTAAGGTTGCTGTAAGAAACATACGTCGTGATGCTATGGATGCGATCAAGAAGATGGGAAAGAATTCCGAGATCTCCGAGGATGAGGAAAAGACCATCGAAGATGAGATCCAGAAGGCTACAGACAAGCGTATCGCAGAGATCGACAAGATGGCTGAAGCTAAAGAAAAAGAGATCATGACGGTTTAAAATTAAAATTTCTTTTGTTGTAAAAGAACCCCACTTGTCCTATAATGAACAAGTGGGTTTTTCTTGTACAAAAATCAGATGGTAAGGAATGGATAATATGGCTCAAGAGCTTGAAAATATGATGATCCCCAAGCACATTGCCATCATACTTGACGGCAACGGCAGGTGGGCAAAGAAACGGGGATTGCCGAGAAATGCCGGGCATAAGGCCGGTGCAAAGGCGGTTGAAAGGATATGCGAAGAGGCATATAAGGCAGGTGTCGAATATGTTACTCTTTATGCTTTTTCCACCGAAAACTGGTCAAGGCCCAAAGATGAAGTAAATACTTTAATGAACATATTGAGAGACTACTTAAGCGACAGTCTCGCAAATGCAAAAAAGAACAACATGAAGGTCAGAGTGATAGGAGACAGAAGTGTCCTCGCTCCTGACATTATCGAAAAGATAAAGATCACGGAAGAGGCTTCCAAGGACTATACAGGGCTTAAACTTCAGATCGCCATTAATTACGGCGGGAGAGACGAGATCGTGAGAGCCGCCCGTAAGATAGCCGACGAGATTAAGGCGGGTAAATTGGAGCCTTCAAAGATCGACGAGGAATTGTTTGAAAACAATCTTGATACCGCAGGTCTGCCTGCTCCCGATCTCTTGATAAGGACAAGCGGAGAACAGCGGCTTTCAAATTTTCTTCTTTGGCAGCTGGCATATACGGAATTCTATTTTCCGGATACACTTTGGCCTGATTTCAGCAAGAAAGATCTTTATGAGGCTATAAAGTACTATAATACAAGAGACAGAAGATACGGAGGGGTTAAACAATAATGTCGGATCCGATTATTGATGACAAAAAAGAAAAGAGGAAAAATCTGCTTATCAGAGTGCTGAGCGGAGCAGTATTGACTGTTATCGCGCTTGCCACCATCATTCCCGGCAGTTGGCCTCTTCTTGTTTTTAATGCTTTGATCTCGTTTATCGGGATGTATGAGCTCATGCGCGTTGTAAATGCTCAGAGGACCGTTCTTTTCGGAGCATCTGTCATCGGCATAGGCGCTGAGTATGCACTTATTTTTCTTGATAAAAAAGAATATATGGTTCCGCTGTTCATGCTTTACCTTATATTGTTGTTTGCATTTATGGTGATCTTTTATCCGCGGTTCAATACGGATCAGGTGTTTATGGCATTTGTGGGCGTGATCTATGCTGGACTCGGACTTTCCTACCTTTACCAGACAAGAATGCAGACCGCAAACGGAGCCTTCATCGTTTGGCTCATATTCATCTGCTCATGGATCTCGGATTCGGGAGCCTATCTGGTAGGCATAGCCATAGGAAAGCATAAAGCCTTTCCCAGGCTTTCTCCGAAGAAATCCGTGGAAGGCTGTATAGGCGGAATAGCATCAAGCATATTGATAGGCGTGGCTTACAAGACGGTTCTTGAACAGGGCTTTGATATACATTTGATCAATTATCCCGGACTCATTGTTATCTGCGGTGTTGGCGCGATCATTTCCCAGGCGGGCGATCTTGCGGCATCGGCAATAAAAAGAAACTTTAACATCAAAGATTACGGCCATTTGATACCCGGTCACGGCGGTATAATGGACAGGTTCGACAGCCTGATATTTGTGGCACCTCTGGTTTATTATCTTGCAAATCTTTTTATTTGATGTATGAGTTCATATATATGCGATCGTAACATAATCTATTGAAATTCAGTCATAACGGCGGTTCGTGTACATTCATGATACTTGGATGGGATGAACCGCCTTGGCGATTTTTTCTGAAAGGAAATTTAATGAAACAGGTTTCGGTGTTGGGCTCATCGGGGTCCATAGGCACACAGACGCTTGAAGTTATCAGGCAGAACGGTGATATTAAGGTTGTGGCTTTGGCCGTTAATTCCAATATTGGATTGCTTTTTGAGCAGATAAGGGAATTTTCTCCCGAGCTGGTCTGCGTATATGACGAGAAGAGCGCGGGTGAACTTTCAAGACGGTTGAAGGACGAAGGGCTGAAATGCGTTGTCATGACCGGGATGGACGGACTCATAGCATGTGCATGTCATCCGGCGGTTGATGTCGTGGTGACTTCCTTTGTCGGGATGATAGGCATAAGACCTACCATAGAAGCCATCAAAGCGGGAAAGGATATTGCCCTTGCCAATAAGGAAACACTCGTTACCGCAGGACATATCATCATGCCGCTTGCAAAAAAGATGAATGTAAAGATCCTTCCGGTGGATTCGGAGCATTCTGCCATCTTTCAATGTCTTCAGGGAGCGCAGGGCAACAGACCCGAGAAGATCCTTCTCACCGCTTCCGGCGGTCCTTTCCGCGGAAAAAAGGCAAGTGAACTGAAAGCTGTTCGCCCGGAAGATGCGCTCAAGCATCCCAATTGGTCTATGGGGAAAAAAATAACCATAGATTCGTCTACAATGGTAAATAAGGGGCTCGAGGTCATGGAAGCCAAATGGCTTTTTGACGTGGAAGCAGAGAATATAGAAGTTGTACTTCAGCCGCAGAGTATAATACATTCAATGATAGAGTTCAGTGACGGCGCTGTGATCGCACAGCTGGGAGTTCCGGACATGAAGCTCCCCATCCAATATGCACTCTATTATCCGGAGCGAAGGGGAAGAACAGCGAAAAGGCTGGATTTCAGAGAACTTTCGGGCATAGTGATAGATAAACCCGATGACGTAAATTTCCCTGCCCTCAGGCTTGCATATGATGCCATTAAGGCCGGCGGCAGTATGCCAACCGTTTACAACGCCGTTGATGAGATAGCGGTGGATCTGTTTTTGCACGGTGCTATCGGTTATCTCGATATAGCCGATATGATCGCCGATCAAATGGCAAAGCATACCGTAATTTCCAATCCTTCGCTTGAGGACATCCTCGAGCTTGAACATAACTTGAAAAAGGCCCTGTCAGGCCTCAACACCCGCTGAAGGAGACAATAACACAATGAAGATCGTAGTAGCGCTTTTAATCTTTTCACTGATAATCATTTTCCATGAATTCGGCCACTTGCTGCTGGCCAAGAAGAACGGCATCAAGGTTGTCGAGTTTTCTGTAGGCCTTGGTCCCACACTCATAGGCAAAGAATTCAGAGGAACAAAATATTCCTTAAAGCTTCTTCCCTTCGGAGGCGCTTGCCAGATGCTGGGCGAAGATGACCTGGATTCTGACACTCCGGGAGAGGGGTCTTACTATTCGAAATCCGTATGGCAAAGAATGACCGTTATTCTTGCGGGTCCGTTTTTCAATTTCATCCTTGCTTTTGTTCTGGCACTTTTTGTAACGGGCATAGTAGGATACGATCCCGCAGAGATCACGGAAGTTGCCGATGGTTCTCCCGCATACGAAGCAGGTCTCAGAGCGGGTGATGTCGTTAAAAAGATCAACAAGAGCAATATCTCCATTGGCAGAGAGATCGATTCCTATTTTCTTTATAACGGATTTGATGCCGATCCTCTTGAGATCACCTATCTGAGAGACGGCGAAAAGTTTAAGACCACTGTGGTGCCGGTAAAGATCAAAAAGTATCTTCTGGGCTTTACCTACAACCGTTCGGAAACAGCTGCGTCAATTGAGAAAGTGTCTGAGGGCTATCCCATGGATAAGGCCGGCGTAATGGCGGGAGATGTCATCCTGGAGATCAACGGCCGTAAGATCGCGAGCGGCATGGAACTGAATCAATATTTTAACACCTATCCTCTGGACGGCTCCGAAGTAAACGTCCTTCTCGGCAGGGACGGAGAACAGATAGCCGTGAAGGTAACCCCTCGATTTGCATCCGAGAATTATACGGCCGGTTTTGAATACAACCTTTACAGAGAAAAGGCCAATGCCTTCGAGGTCATTAAATACAGCGTTATCGAGGTCAAGTACTGGATCGTGACAACGATTAAAAATCTTGGAATGCTGCTTACCGGTCAACTTTCAAAGGATGATGTGGGCGGTGCCATAGCCATCGTTGACATGATCGGAGAAAGCTATGAAGAGACCAGGGAAAACGGTAATACGTTGGATGTCGTGCTTCAGATGATGTATATTTCAATCCTTCTTTCCGCAAACCTCGGTGTAATGAATCTGTTACCCATTCCGGCTCTTGACGGCGGCAAATTCTTCTTCCTTGTGGTTGAAGCAATTGCAAGAAGACCATTAAACCGTAAAGTGGAAGGCATAGTAAATCTCGTGGGCTTTGCCCTTCTGATGCTGCTTATGGTATTTGTATTTTATAATGACATCAGAAGACTTATAGGTAGATAATATGAGAATGAAAACAAATGAAGTGAAGATCGGAAATGTGACTATCGGAGGCAACAATCCGATTGCCGTTCAGTCTATGACGAACACCAAAACGGAGGATGTAAACGCAACCGTAAAACAGATAGTCGGGCTTCAAAAAGCGGGATGCGAGATCATCCGTTGCGCGGTTCCCAACAAAGAAGCCGCTCTTGCTTTAAAAGAGATCAAAAAACAGATCTCACTTCCGCTTGTGGCCGATATACATTTTGATTACAGACTGGCAATCATGGCCATGGAAAACGGCGCTGACAAGGTAAGGATCAATCCGGGGAACATAGGTTCTCTCGACAGGGTCAGAGAAGTAGTAAAATGTGCAAGAGAACGCAGCATTCCTTTAAGAGTGGGAGTAAATTCCGGTTCTCTTGAGAAAGAGTTCCTCGAAAAGTACGGCGGAGTTACCGCCGAAGGTCTCACGGAGAGTGCCTTAAGAGAAGCGGCGATCATTGAAGACATGGGCTATGACAATCTGGTGATCAGTATAAAGTCTTCGGATGTAATGATGTGTGTAAAAGCTCACGAAATGATCAAGGACAAGACTATGCATCCGCTTCATGTGGGGATCACCGAAGCGGGAACACTGAAACACGGACTCATCAAATCCTCTGCGGGACTTGCTTTGATCCTTGATCAGGGCATAGGAGATACGATCAGAGTATCTTTGACCGCGGATCCTGTTGAGGAAATATATGCAGCAAAGGAAATCCTTAAAACTCTCGGCTTAAGAAAGGGCGGGATCGAGGTTGTGTCATGTCCGACCTGCGGAAGAACCAATATCGATCTCATATCTCTTGCCGAGAAGGTTAATGCCGCCGTTAAAGATTATCCTCTTGACCTTAAGATCGCAGTTATGGGATGCGTGGTCAACGGTCCGGGAGAAGCCAAAGAAGCCGATCTTGGGATCGCCGGCGGTGTCGGTACCGGAATTATCTTTAAAAAAGGCGAAGTGCTCAGGAAATGCAAGGAGGAGGAGCTTTTATCGGAGCTCCTTAAGGAACTGGATGAACTTATTTGAGGTTTTCACCGGACTTGATGTCAAGAAAAATACCGAGCGGGCATTTTCCGATGTTGAAGTGGCAAAGGTACAAGCCTGCAAAGGAAAAAAGAAGGTTACGATCTGTCTTGACTCAGTTCACTTAATTGAATACAAGGACATTAAAAATATGGAAGAGGCGCTGGATATGCAGTTTTTTAAACGCATGGGAAACAGCGTTTCTTTGAATGTAAATTACAGGCTTTCCTCTCAATATAATCCGGAAAGTCTGTGGAATATGGCTAAGCCTGCCCTTATGGATGAGCTTTCCGCCATTTCCAAAATGAACAATATCTTTTTGGATAATGCTGACATCAGGTTTGAAAAAGAGGAAGATGACAGCTATGTTATGCGGATCACTGCCGAGGATACGTTCCTCAATCGTATGTCCGCGGAAAATGTAAGAACCTTTTTAAGTGAGGTTTTTGTTAATCGTTACGGCTTTGATCTCAATATGAATTTCAAGTGGACAGAACCTTCCAAGATTGAGACTGCCCACGATGAAGAGGTCTATTATTATGCCGAAAAAGTCGAACAGAAACCTGTCAGAAGGATCACTGAACAGGGCATAGTAGATCCCGCAGCCGAAAAAGAAAAGACTGAGGAAAAAGCGGAAAACAGCGAAAAATCAAATGCCAACGAAAAGCCGGCAGGTGAAAACAAAAAGGGTTACACTAACGATAAAGGCGACAAAGAGAAGTTCAAACCCAAAACTCCCGAATTTAAGGGCAGATCACAATTCCTCAGAACGAAACCGGAAGAAGATCCCGACCTGTTTTACGGGAAGCTGTTTGATTCGGACGAAGCCGTTATCACACCGTTGTCCGAAATACAGGACGATCATTCCGAAGTCATAGTTTACGGTAAGATCATCAATGTGGAAGAGCCCATACTTACTAAGAAAAAGGATCGTTACATCGTTAAATTCTCTTTTACGGACATGACCGACTCCGTATATGCAAAGCTTTTCCCTTTGGCGGACACAAAGGATGAATTGCTTAAATACATAGCCAAGGGTAATTGCATCAAGATGAAAGCATGTCCCAGATACGATACCTTTGACAGAGAAGTTGAAATGGCGGATATCGTCGGCATCAAAACCATTCCCGATTTTATTAAGAAGAGAAAAGACGACAGTCAGGAAAAACGTGTTGAACTGCATGCTCATACCACGTTCAGCGACATGGATGCGGTCATCGCGCCCGAAGTTTTGGTTCAGACTGCCTTTGATTTCGGGCATCCGGGCGTTGCGATCACGGATCACGGAGTTGTACAGGGATTTACCGGAGCCTTTCATTATTATCGTGACAAACTTCTTAAGAACAAGGATCCGGAGAAAGCGGAGAGAGCCAAAAACTTCAAGATCCTCTATGGCTGTGAAATCTATCTTGTAAATGATATTAAGGATACGGTGAAGGACGATAAAGGTCAGGAGCTTGACGCGGAAACCGTTGTATTCGATATAGAGACCACAGGTGTTGCCAAGCATAAGGACAAGATCATTGAGATCGGAGCCGTAAAGCTTAGAGACAACGAGATCGTGGATCGCTATTCAGTGTTTGTGAATCCAGAGATCCCGCTTCCGGCAGAGATCATCAACCTCACGCATATTACGGATGATATGCTTACGGATGCGGACGTGATCGAAAATGAATTGAAGAGATTTTTGGAATTCTGCGGCGATGCAGTCATCGTTGCCCACAATGCGGCATTTGATACGGGTTTCATTAAGAGATTCGCATTGGAACAGAACATAGAATGGAAGCCCACCATAGTTGATACGGTAGAGATCGCCAAGAGCGTTTTGCCGGATCTTAAGAATTACAAACTGGATACTGTTGCCGATGAACTCTGCGTATCCCTCGAAAACCATCACAGAGCCGTGGATGATGCGGAATGTACCGCACTCATTTATCAAAAGCTTTGTGAGATTCTTAAGAAAAAAGGCATCAACAAACTGGCGGAAGCAAAAGAAAAACTCAAGCCTTCCGTGGATTCCGTCAGAAAGCTGCATCCTTTTCACTGCATCGTACTTATAAAGAATGAAACCGGACGCGTCAATCTGTATAAGATGATATCCCAAAGTCATCTGACCTATTTTAACCGTTATCCCAAGATCCCGAAAAGTATGCTGGCTGCACACAGAGAGGGGCTTATCATAGGTTCTGCCTGCGAAAAGGGTGAATTGTACAGCACATTGCTGGAAGATTCCTCGAAGGATGTTATTGCGGGACTTTGCGATTTTTACGACTATTTTGAGATCCAGCCTCTCGGAAACAACAGATTCCTTATTGAAGACGAAAAGCATCCTTACATTACTTCGGACGCGGACCTTATGGAGATAAACAAGGAGATCGTGAAGCTTGGCGAGATGTACGGCAAGCCTGTTTGCGCTACTTGTGACTGCCATTTCCTTAATCCCGAGGATGAAGTATACAGAAGACTCATTATGAATTCAAAGGGCTTCAAGGAAGCGGACAACCAGCCGCCCCTTTATTTCAGGACTACTGAGGAGATGCTGGCGGAATTTGATTATCTGGGTTTGAAAAAATGTCATGAGGTTGTCATCGATAATCCCATGAAGATATATGACATGATAGAAAAGATCGAGCCGGTACGTCCCGACAAATGTCCTCCCGTCATTGAAAATTCGGAAGAAATGCTTACAAAGATCTGCCACGACAAGGCCCATTCCATGTACGGAGAAAAATTGCCCGTTCAAGTTGAGACCAGACTTGAGAAGGAACTTACATCCATAATCAAGAACGGTTACTCGGTCATGTATATCATCGCGCAGAAGCTTGTATGGAAGTCCAATGAGGACGGCTATCTCGTGGGCTCCAGAGGCTCCGTCGGATCCTCCTTTGTTGCTACGATGGCGGGCATATCCGAGATCAACCCTTTGCCTGCTCATTACTATTGCAAAAAATGTCATTTCTCGGATTTTGATTCGGAATTTGTAAGGCCCTATCAGGAAAATGCGATCTGCGGCTTTGATATGCCCGACAGAGTATGTCCGGTATGCGGAGAACCGCTTATAAAGGACGGCTGCGACATCCCCTTTGAAACCTTCCTCGGCTTTAATTGCGACAAGGAACCGGATATAGACCTTAACTTTTCGGGTGAATATCAATCGAAAGCCCATGATTACACCGAAGTAATCTTCGGAAAGGGTCAGACCTTCAAGGCGGGAACGGTCGGTACCGTGGCCGAAAAGACTGCCTATGGCTTTGCGCTAAAATATGATGAAGATCACGGCATCACTCACAGAAAAGCTGAATTGGAAAGAATTTCCGCGGGCTGTGTAGGTGTAAGACGAGCTACCGGTCAGCATCCCGGCGGCATTGTGGTCCTGCCCGTGGGCGAGGATATCGATACCTTCACTCCGGTACAGCATCCTGCAAATGATATGACTTCAAACATCATAACCACTCATTTTGAATATCACTCCATCGACCACAACCTGTTGAAGCTTGATATTCTGGGACACGATGATCCGACCATGATAAAACGTCTTGAAGAACTTACGGGCATAGATGCCAAGACTATTCCCATGGACGACAAGAAGGTCATCTCGCTTTTTCACGGAACGGAAGCACTGGGCATCACACCCGAAGAGCTTAACGGCATAGATATGGGTTCACTCGGACTTCCCGAGCTGGGTACCGATAACGCAATGAACATGCTTCGTGAAACAAAGCCGGACTGCTTCTCCGACATGGTGCGCATTTCGGGACTTTCCCACGGTACGGATGTATACGCAAACAACGCCCAGGACCTGATCAAGAGCGGCATATGTAACCTCAAACAGGCCATATGCACCCGAGATGACATTATGCTTTATCTGATAAACAAGCATATTGAGCCCGGACATGCTTTTAAGATCATGGAAAGCGTTCGTAAAGGCCGCGGACTTACGGAAGAATGGGAAGCGGAGATGAGAGAGCATGATGTGCCGGATTGGTACATCGGATCCTGTAAAAAGATCAAATACATGTTCCCTAAGGCTCATGCTGCTGCCTATATCATGATGGCTTTCCGTGTGGCATGGTTCAAGGTGTATTATCCTCAGGCCTATTATGCGGCATATTTTGGCATACGTGCGGCAGCCTTTGACTATGAACTCATGTGTCTCGGAAAAGAAAAGCTTTTGAAGAACATGAACGAGATCAAAGCCGCCATTGACAATCGTACCGCAAAGGCTAAGGATGAAACCACTTATATGAACATGAAGAGCGTACTTGAAATGTATGCAAGAGGATATGAGTTCATGCCTATTGATATATTTAAGGCAAAAGCTCATGCATTCCAGGTCATTGACGGAAAAGTAATGCCTTCCTTTGACTCGATCCAGGGACTGGGAGAAAAGGCAAGCGATCTGATGTTTGAAGGCTGCAAAGGCGGCCCTTTTACATCAAAAGAGAACTTTAAGGAGAGAACAAAAGCTCCTCAAAGTGCGATCGATACCATGTCCAGACTGGGATTACTCGGAGATATTCCCGAATCCGATCAGATTAGTCTTATGGATTTGTTTGATATGGGGTGAATATTCTGAAAAATGATTTAAAAAAAGATTAAAGTTGTACTTGATTTTTTTGTGTTGCTAGTGTATATTAGTGGCACACGGCTCGTTGGTCAAGAGGCTAAGACGTCGCCCTCTCACGGCGAAAACACCGGTTCGATTCCGATACGAGCTACTTACTGTTTTTTAAACAGCCCAACCCAAACGACAAAGAACCATTTATGGCTTCTTTGTTTTTTTTATCTTCAATAGAGAATATTCGGTTGAAAAGTAAGCTTTTTTGGTCTATAATCTAAAAAGTTTTTTGCAGTCAACAATTTTAGGAGAATCATATATGAAACAGTTTAATTCAAATGAATTGAGAAAAGCATGGATCAAGTTTTACGAAGAAAGAGGACACGTTAATTGCGGAGCGGTTTCACTCGTATCCGACGGTTCAACGGGAGTTCTTTTCAACGTTGCAGGAATGCAGCCTCTCATGCCTTATCTGCTTGGTCAGAAGCATCCGTTGGGAACCAGACTTTGCAACGTTCAGGGATGTGTCCGTACCAATGATATCGATTCGGTCGGAGACAAGAGCCATGTTACCTTCTTTGAGATGATGGGAAGCTGGAGCCTCGGCGATTATTTTAAAGAGGACAGATGCAAGTGGAGTTATGAACTTCTTACTCAGGTCTTTGGGTTTGATGCAGATCATCTTGCTGCAACGGTCTTTGCCGGCGATGAAAATGCACCGAGAGATGAAGAAGGTGCACAGTGCAGAATCGCTTCCGGTTTTAAGAAAGAAAACATTTATTATCTTCCCGCAGAGGATAACTGGTGGGGACTTGAATTCGGTCCCTGCGGTCCCGACAGCGAGATGTTCTATGTGGCGGATGTTCCGGATTGCGGCCCCGATTGCGGCCCCGGATGCCATTGCGGAAAATATACGGAACTCGGAAATGATGTATTTATGCAGTATGAAAAGCATAAGGACGGACATCTTACTCCTCTTGCAAAGAAGAATGTGGACACAGGTTGGGGACTTGAGAGAAACCTTGCTTTCCTCAACGGTACAAAGGATGTATATAAGACAGATCTTTTTGCAGGCGCTGTTTCCTATATTGAGAAAAAGTCCGGCAAGAAATACGATGCGGACGATGAGTCTTCAAAATCCATGAGAATTCTCGCCGATCACACAAGAACAAGCGTAATGCTTATCGGTGATGAAGCTAAGCTTACACCGTCCAATGCGGGTGCGGGATATGTTCTGAGAAGACTTATCCGTCGTGCGGTAAGACACGGAAGAAAACTTGGACTTGTTAAGAGCGATATCCTGAATATTGCAGCTGTATTCATCGATGAGGTTTATTCCGAAAGTTATCCTCTTCTTAAAAAGAACAGGGGCTTCATCCTTGATGAACTTGAAAAGGAGATCAGCCGTTTTGAGAGCACACTTGAAAACGGTATGAAGGAATTCAGAAAGCTTCTTGATAAGGCAAAGGAAGACAAGATCACTTCCATCGACGGAAAGACAGCATTCTATCTTTACGATACCTTCGGTTTTCCTCTTGAACTCACCACCGAGATGGCGGCGGAAGAAGGCATCACTGTTGATGCAAACGGCTTCGATGAAGCAATGGAAGAACAGAAGACAAAGGCAAGAGAGGGAAAGAGCTTTGCTCAGAAGAATGTCACTTCGATCTTTGACGGACTCGGAGATAACGTTGTTTCTGTTTTTGCGGGCTATGACACTCTTTCATTTGAGGAAAACATTGTTGCGGCAGCCGATGAAGAAAAGCTTACAGACAGCCTTAAAGCAGGCGAAAAGGGCAGTCTGGTGTTTACAAAAACTCCTTTTTACGCAACAATGGGCGGACAGCTTCATGATACAGGCGTGATCGAAACTTCCGAGGGCAGATTCAAGGTTACCGAAGTTACAAGGATCCCCGGAAACAGGATCGCTCATTTCGGTTATGTTGAGAGCGGAGTTATCAAGAAGGGCGCAAAGGCAATTCTTAAGGTTGACGGCGAAAGAAGAGCAAAGACCTGCAGAAATCATACCGCAACACACCTTTTACAGAAGGCACTTCAGATAGTTCTCGGAGATCAGGTTGCTCAGCAGGGCTCTTATCAGGACAGCGAAAGAACAAGATTTGACTTCAGCTGCTCACGTGCGGTGACGAAGGAAGAACTTTTAAGAGCGGAAGAGATCGTTAATCGCGCTATTGAAGACAATATTAAAGTTACTACTGCCATCATGGGCATAGAAGAAGCGAAAAAGACCGGCGCAATGGCATTGTTCGGAGAGAAATACGGAAAAGAGGTAAGAGTTGTTTCCGTAGGTGATTTCTCGAAGGAACTTTGCGGCGGTACTCATGTCTCATATACAGGCGAGATCGGATGCTTCAAGATCCTTTCGGAAAGCGGTATTGCGGCCGGAGTAAGAAGGATCGAGGGCGTAACGGGCTCCAATGTAATGGCTTACTTTAACAACGTTGAGAATATGCTTAATTCAGCAGCGGCTATAGCCAAGACCACTCCCGACAGACTGAGCGATAAGATCGAACAGCTTTTTGCTCAGATCAAAGCACTTTCTCAGGAAAATGAATCCTTAAAGAGCAAGGCGGCAAATGATTCATTGGGCGATATTGAAAAGAACATGTTCGAGATCGCCGGAGTCAAGGCTGTTGTTTCCGAGGTTAAGGGGATCGATGCCAACGGACTCAGAACTCTTTGCGACAGCCTCAAAGAAAAGTTTAAGGATCTGTTTGTACTCGTGATCTCGGAGACGGACGGAAAGGTAAATCTTGTTTCCATGGCCTCCGACGCAGCTGTTGCCAAGGGCGCACATTCGGGTAATCTGATCAAGGCTGTTGCACCTCTCGTACAAGGCGGCGGCGGTGGCAGACCCAACATGGCACAGGCGGGAGGAAAAGATCCTTCCGGCATAGAAAAAGCCGTTGAAAAAGCAAAGGAGATCATGAGATCTCAGATAGCTTAACGAAAAAACACAGCGAAAAACGGGTTTTATCAAGTTTTTTGGCTCAAAGCCTTGACAATTACAGGGTTTGATGCTATAAATTTATACGATATATGACTAGTTAAGAGTGGATGCGAATCCACTCTTTACTTTTGCAAAAGAATTAAAGACAGGAGAGGCAGATGTCAAAGAAGGACGATTACGTTTTAAAAACAGAAAAGATTGCCGCGCCCATATGCGAAGAGCTGAATTTTGAACTTGTGGATGTGGAATTTGTCAAAGAAGCCGGAAATGATTATCTAAGAGTATTCATTGACAAACCGGGCGGTATCACCGTTGACGAATGTGAGATCGTAAGCAGAAGAATGAACGATATTCTTGATGAGCAGGATTTTATAGAAGAATCCTACATCTTTGAGGTTAGTTCCCCGGGACTCGGAAGAGTGTTGAAAAAGGACAAGGATTTTAAGAGAAGCCTTGATGAAGAGGTTGAAGTAAAGCTTTTTAAGGCTAAGGACGGAGTAAAGGAATTCAATGCCTTTCTCAAAGCTTTTGACCAAAAAACTCTTACCCTGCAGAAGGCTGACGATGAAAACGTCATTCTTGTCATTGACAGAGCAGATATTGCAAAGATCAATCTTGCGGTACATTTTTAGTAAACAGAGGTGTCATAAAGGGCACATTCTTAAATCATTTATTTGAACAGGAGGACAATTAAAATGGCAGCCAGGAAAAAAACCACAGCAAAGGCAGCGCCGGCAGAAAACAATGAACTTATTCTCGCATTGGATGCAATAGAAAAGGAGAAGAACATTTCAAAGGAGGTTATGCTTGAGACTATTGAAGCATCACTTCTTACAGCTTGCAAAGATGAATTTAAACAGGTAGAGAACATAAAGATAAGCTTTGATCCCATCACTTCAAGCTTTAAGGTGTTTGAAGAAAAGACAGTTGTTGATGAGGTTGAAGATGCCAATCTTCAGATCACCAAGGAACAGGCGAGATTTCGTTTCAATGCTCCTTACGAAGTGGGCGATGTTGTGAGCATTGAGGTTACTCCCAAGGACTTCGGAAGAAAAGCCGCTCAGAAGGCGAAGCAGGTCATTGTTCAGAAGATCCGCGAGGAAGAAAGAAAGGCACTTTTCTCAAGTTATTCCATGAAGGAAAAGGACATCGTTACAGGTGTTATCCAGTGCTTCCAGGATCCTGACAGAGGTAACTACAACATCATCGTAAGCCTCGGAAAGATCGAAACGATCCTTCCCGTTACCGAGCAGATCAAGGGTGAAGAGTTCTACAAGAACGAAAGAGTAAAGCTCTATGTGACCAAGGTTGAAGATACATCCAAAGGTCCCAGAGTTTCTGTTTCAAGAACACATCCGGATCTCGTCAAGAGACTTTTTGAAGAAGAAGTTACAGAGATCGCTGACGGCATAGTTGAGATCAAGGGCATATCCCGTGAGGCAGGACAGAGAACAAAGATCTCCGTTTATTCCAATGATCCCAATGTCGATCCCGTCGGAGCATGCGTAGGTGTTAACGGAACAAGAGTTAATGCGATCGTTGATGAACTTCATGGTGAAAAGATCGACATCATTGTCTGGAGCGAGGATCCCGCAATACTTATTGAAAATTCCTTAAGCCCCGCAAAGGTTGTTTCCGTTACCGTCGATCCCGATGAGAAAAAAGCGAGAGTCATTGTTCCCGACTATCAGCTTTCACTTGCCATCGGACGAGAGGGTCAGAACGCAAGACTTGCTGCAAAGCTTACAGGATACAAGATCGATATTAAATCCGAATCTCAGGAAGCGGGAATAGATTATACCGATGAAGAGGTTCAGGGAGAGGCAGTTTCCGAAGAGGAAGTATAATATGGCAGAAAAAAAGATCCCCATGAGAAAATGCACCGGCTGCGGAGCCGTCAAGTCAAAGAAAGAGCTTATAAGGGTTTTGAGGACTCCCGAAGGGGAGATTAAGATCGACAGGACGGGAAGAGCCAATGGCAGAGGCGCGTATATATGCGATTTGGAGGCTTGCTTTGAAAAAGCAAGAAAGTCCGGAGCGATAGCGAGATCGCTTTCGGTTTCCATCGAAGAAGAGGTGTACGAGGCACTGGCCCGGGAGTTGAAAAACAATGGATGAGGCACGTGAAAACGATGTACTCCGTCTTTTGTCGGTAATGCAGCTCGCAGGCAAACTTCAAAGCGGAGAATTTCAAACGGAGAATGCCATAAAAACAGGAAAAGCCTTTTGTGTTATCGTTGCGGAGAATGCCTCGGATAATACAAAAAAACTATTTCATGATAAATGTTCGTATTACAATGTGCCAATTGTTACTTTCTGTACAAAGGACAGACTCGGACATGCTATAGGTAAAGAGGAACGTTCATCGGTTGCTATTGTTGATGAGGGTTTCGCAAAGAGTTTTCAAAAGAAAATTTTAAACGTTGAATTCAGTACGAAGGAGTCCAATTAATGGCAAAAAAAAGAATATCCGAATTATCCGGAGAACTTAATGTTTCAAACAAAGAAATAATCGATTTTCTCAATGCGCATAATGTGGAGGTTACATCTCACATGAATACGATTGATGACGATGCGATTAAAATGGTTACCGACCATATTAAAAAGAAAAAAGCCGAAGCGGCTAAACCCAATGCGCAAAAGAGTCCTGCAACAGCACCGCAGAGGATGATGCGTAAACCTGCCGAAGGACAGGGAAACTCAGCCCCCAGAAAAATGCTCAGCGGTCCCGAAGAAAAAATGCGTCTGCAGCAGGCTCAGAGAAGACAGATGGCTGATGGACCCCGTAATGCAAATCAACCGGTCAGAAGAATGCTTGACGGTCCGGAAGAAAGAAGACAGATGGGTCAGGCACCCAGAAGACAGATGCTGAACGGACCTCAGGACAGAAAGCCTTATCAGCAGAATCAGAGACCTCAGCGTCCTGCAGCCCCCAGAAACAATGGTCCCAGGACCATTAACGGGGTTGTTATCTCCAGTGATGAGGGAGACAATCGTCTCATTCACGGCGGTTATGTATCCGCTGAAGAAATGGAAGCTTTAAAGAAGGCAAAGCTGAAAGAAAATCAGGCAAGAAAAGAAGCCGAAAAGGTTCAGGCTGAAAAGAAGGCTGCCGAGGACGAAGCAAGAGCTAATGAACTTGCCGCAAAAGCACGTAAAGAAGCAGCGGATATTGAGAAATATATAGAGGAGCAGAAGGCTCAGGCTGAAGAAAAAGCAAAGGCCAAAGCAGCAGAAGCTGCAAAAGCGGCAGAGGCGGCAAAAGAAGCTGAAGCAGCCAAAGCGGCTGAAAAAGAAAAGGAAGCCGAAGCCAAACCCGAAGCTAAACCCGAAAAGATCTTTAAAACCGTAGGAGCTCCCGTAAGACCCAATATCGTTAAGAGAGCCAGTGAAGCAAACCCGGTTATTCGTCCCAATAACGGCGAAAGAAGAAACGATCGCTCCAACAACGGTGAAAGAAAGAACTTAAACGGAGAGAATCGTCCCGACAGAAGAAATGAAGGCAACAGAAATCAGGATCGTCAGCAGGGTCAGGGCGGTGCAAGAAACAATACAGGCCGTCGCAATCCTTCCGACAAAAATCATTTCCAGACGGTTGAGAGCAGATATGACGGCAATAACCGCGGTCACAGCAATCTGTTTGAAAACAAGAACCAGAGGAATTACGGTACAAGTGCCGGCGTTCAGGGACAGAGAGACAATAGCGGTAACAGAAGCCGCAGCAGCGGTTTTTCAACAAGGCCTCAGGGCTTTGGCAATAAGGATGAAGATGATGTAAGGCCCGTATCTCATTCAAGAGATCCCAAGAAGAGAAATACCACTCCCGAGATCGCAGAGTCGATGAAGCAGCAGAGCAACCGCAGAAACGACAGAAGCAAGGACAGGGAGAAGGCGAACAAGCGCTTTGAGGATTACGATGAGCTTCAGGGCTCCAAGAAGGGCAAGTCCTCCAAGGATCCCAATCGCGCAGGTGCTTTCCGTAAGCCCGAACCTGTGAAGGCTACGGTCGAAGGGGATACGATCAAGACCATCTCTCTTCCTGATGTACTTACCATTCAGGAACTTGCCGATAAGATGAAGATCAAAGGCAGTGAGATCGTTAAGAAGCTTTTCCTTGCAGGAAAGATATGCTCGCTCAACTCGGATGTTACATTTGAAGAGGCTGAAAACATTGCTCTTGAGTTTGAGATCATCGCAGAGCATGAGGAAAAGGTTGATATGGTTGCCGAACTCCTCAAAGAAGACGAAGAGAAGGAAGAAGATATGGTTAAGCGTCCGCCCGTTGTATGCGTAATGGGTCACGTTGACCACGGTAAGACTTCACTTCTTGATGCGATCAGAACAACAAACGTAACCTCAAGGGAAGCAGGCGGTATTACCCAGCATATCGGTGCTTATATGGTTGAGATCAACGGACAGAAGATAACCTTCCTTGATACACCCGGTCACGAAGCGTTTACCGCTATGCGTATGCGTGGCGCTAATTCCACGGATATCGCGGTTCTTGTTGTAGCTGCGGATGACGGTGTAATGCCTCAGACAATAGAAGCCATCAACCATGCAAAGGCAGCCGGTGTAGAGATCATCGTTGCAATAAACAAGATCGATAAGCCCACCGCCAACATTGAAAGAGTTAAACGTGAGCTTTCCGAGTATGGTCTGCTTTCGGAAGAATGGGGCGGAAGCACAACATTTGTTCCGGTTTCGGCACGTACACATGAAGGCATAGAAAACCTCCTGGAAATGATCATCCTTACCGCGGATGTATTGGAACTCAAGGCAAATCCCAACCGTAAGGCACGTGGTCTTGTTGTTGAAGCACAGCTGGATAAGGGCAGAGGTCCCGTTGCAACCATCCTTGTGCAGAAGGGAACTCTCAAGATCGGTGACAATGTGGTTATCGGTTCTTCCATGGGTAAGGTTCGTGCACTCATCAATGATAAGCATGAAAAAGTAAAGCAGGCAACTCCTTCCATGCCGGTTGAGATCCTTGGTCTCAATTCGGTTCCCGATGCGGGCGAGATCGTTGTTGCCACAGAAAGTGAAAAAGAAGCAAAGGCAATTGCCAATGCATACATTGCTCAGAATAAAGAGAAGCTCATTGCAGAGACAAAAGCAAAGCTTTCACTTGACGGACTGTTCTCACAGATCCAGGCGGGTAACATCAAGGAACTCAATGTTATCGTCAAAGCCGATGTTCAGGGCTCTGTGGAAGCGATCAAGCAGTCCCTCATCAAGCTTTCCAATGAGGAAGTTGCCGTTCGCATCATTCACAGCGGCGTAGGTGCTGTAAATGAGTCCGATGCAACGCTTGCGGGTGCATCCAATGCCATCATCATCGCATTCAATGTTAAAGCAGATAATACCGCGAAGGACATCTGCGAACGTGAAAAGATCGACCTCAGAAATTACAGTGTCATCTATGATGCGATCGATGATGTAGAATCCGCTATGAAGGGTATGCTGGATCCCATATTCGAGGAACAGATCATTGCTCATGCGGAGGTCCGTCAGACCTTCAAGGCTTCCGGTGTCGGAACGATCGCGGGCTCCTTTGTTCTTGACGGTAAGATCGTTCGTGGCTGTAAGGCACGTATCACCCGTGACAAGGAACTTATCTTCGACGGTAATCTTGCTTCGCTCAAGCGTTTCAAGGATGATGTCAAGGAAGTTAACGCAGGCTATGAATGCGGTCTTGTATTTGAGAAGTTCAGCGACCTCCTCGAGGGTGATGCTATTGAACTTTATCAGATGGTAGAGGTACCCAGAAAATGAAAAAAAACAGCATTAAAAACATTCGCGTAAGTCAAGAGGTTCTCAGGGAGCTTTCAACTATCATCCGCGATGAAGTGCACGATCCCAGGATCGATCCTTTTACAAGCGTTGTGGATGTTTATGTTGCTCCCGATCTCAAGACCTGTAAGGTTTGGGTGAGCGTTCTCGGAGATGAAGAGTCGAAAAAGAACACTCTCAAGGGTTTGAATTCCGCTGCGGGATTTATCCGCGGAAAACTTGCTCATACCATGAAC
This sequence comes from Lachnospiraceae bacterium, assembly GCA_016291655.1. Lineage (GTDB taxonomy): Bacteria > Bacillota > Clostridia > Lachnospirales > Lachnospiraceae > RGIG3528. The sequence goes on from JAEEYF010000094.1 coordinate 24,794, forward strand.
ATGAGAAACACTCCCGAACTTACCTTCGTGGTCGATCAGACCATAGAATACGGCGTAAATATGTCAAAAAAAATTGATGATGTTATGGCCGCAATGCCTAAGAGAGACGATGATTAACGGAATTATAAACATTTACAAAGAACAGGGGTTCACTTCCCATGATGTGGTAGCCAAGCTTAGAGGTATATTACACTATAAGCACATCGGGCATACAGGAACCCTCGATCCCATGGCTACGGGAGTTCTGCCCGTTTGCATAGGCTCAGCGACCAAACTGTGCGATATGGAAACGGCAAAAACAAAGATCTATGAGGCGGTGGTTCTCTTCGGAACCGCCACCGATACGGAAGATGTAACGGGAAAGGTTGTTAAGACCCTTCCCGTTACTTGTGATGAAAACAGACTGGTTGAAAGCTTTGAGCTTTTCACCGGAGATATAATGCAGATGCCACCCATGTATTCCGCAATAAAGCTGGACGGAAAGAAACTTTATGAGATAGCCCGAGCGGGAAAGACGGCGGATGTGGCAAAACGTCCCGTCACGATCCGGTCGATACGGCTTCTTTCCTTTGAAAAGGACGGAGAAGGTCATTTGAAGGAGGCAAGGATACAGGTAACCTGCGGTAAAGGAACATACATCAGAAGCCTTTGCAGAGATTTAGGGGAAGCTGTGGGAAGCTGTGCCTGCATGAAAGAACTGACAAGACTGAAGACCGGAAGATTTGAGATAGGTGAGGCTGTAAAGCTTTCCGATGTTGCAAAAGCAGCTGCCGAAGGCAGAGCCGAAGACTACATTCTTCCGATCGACGAATACTTCGGAGACTATCCGAAAACCTTCACTAAGCCTGAGTTTGACAAATTGGTGAGAAACGGAAATCCTTTAAGAAAAAGTGAGATTACGACAGAAGTAGAAGACGAGCTTTGCAGGGTTTACGATTCGACAGGAGCTTTTTGCGGAGTCTATCGAAGATCCGCATCGGACGGAAAATTGAGACCCGAAAAAATGTTTTTGGCAATGTAATTAACGTTCCGTGGGAGAGAATATATTGAGAATTTACAAAGATCTTGACAATTTCAAAAGTACCGGAACCGCCGTTACGATCGGCAAATTTGACGGAGTGCATATAGGTCACAGAAAGCTGATCGAAGTAATGCTTAAGGAAAAGCATGACCTTGAAAGCTGTATCTTCACCTTTGATATAAAAAAAGATACGGATATCATGGATCCGAAAAACCGGATATGTACGGAAAAGGAAAAAGAAAATATCCTTGAAGGACTCGGGATCGATGTTATGATCCTTTATCCGTTTGACAGGAAAACTGCTGCCGTTTCCGCGGAGGAATTTGCCGAAAACATATTGATCCGAAAGCTCAACTGCCGTTTGCTTGTTGTCGGAGACAATTTTCGATTCGGAAAAGACAGGCAGGGAGATACGGCTTTGCTTAAAAAACTTTCAGAAAAATACGGTTTCAGGCTGATCGTAATAAAAAGGGAAGAGTTTGAAGGTCAACCGGTTTCCAGTACCAGAATACGAGATGAGATAAGAAACAAAAACTATGACAAAGCAGGCGCAATGCTTGGAAAATAAAATGTTTCGGTCTGTTAAGAAAAATACTTGACAGACCTGTTTTTGTATGTTAATATTACACGGCTGTAAAGGTGACAAGTATTTTACTTTACAATGGTCAAAAGTATGGAACAACTTGAGAAAGCATATGAACTCTCGATCCTGTTCGACTTTTACAAGGATCTGTTGAGCGACAGAAAAAAACAAATATTCAATGATTACATTCTCAACGATCTGTCTTTGTCGGAAGTGGCTGAGAATGAGGGTATCTCCAGGCAGGGTGTACATGATGCGATCAAAAACTGTGAAAAGACTCTGGAGAATTACGAAAAAGTTTTGCACCTTGCAGAAAAGTATAAAACAGCTTCCGCTCTTTGCGACGAGATCACGGAACTCGCAGAAAGCATAGATGATCCGAAAGGGCAAAGAATAGCGGAATTGATCAAAGAGATTAGAAAAAATGGCATTTGAATCATTAACCGAAAAATTACAAAATGTATTTAAAGGACTTAGAGGTAAAGGACGTCTTTCGGAAAACGATGTTAAGCTTGCGATGAAAGAGATCAAAATGGCTCTTCTCGAGGCGGATGTTAACTTTAAAGTCGTTAAGAGCTTTATTTCCGGAGTTACCGAAAAGGCTGTGGGAGAAGATGTATTGAATTCCCTTACTCCCGGGCAGATGGTTGTTAAGATCGTAAATGAAGAACTCATCAATCTGATGGGATCGGAAACCAACGAACTCACGTTCCTTCCGGCAAATGAGATCACTACCGTTATGATGTGCGGTCTTCAGGGTGCCGGTAAAACAACCACAGCCGCAAAGCTTGCCGCGATCTTTAAGAACAAAGGCAAGAAGCCTCTGCTCGTTGCCTGCGATGTCTATCGTCCCGCAGCGATCGAGCAGTTGAAGGTCAACGGTGAAAAGGTGGGCGTTCCCGTATTTGAGATGGGAACAGAGAAGAAACCCATCGAGATAGTTGAGGCAGCTTTTAAATATGCCTCCGAGAACAAGCTTAATACAATCATCATCGATACCGCGGGTCGTCTGCAGGTTGATGAAGCGATGATGAATGAATTGATAGAGATAACCGAGAAATTCCCTATTACAAATTCGATCTTGACGGTGGATGCCATGACCGGTCAGGATGCGGTCAACGTGGCGGAAACCTTTAATGAAAAGCTTCCTCTCACAGGCGTCATCCTTACCAAGCTGGACGGTGACACCAGAGGCGGTGCGGCTCTTTCCGTAAAGGCTGTTACGGGGCTTCCCGTTTTATATGCGGGTATGGGAGAAAAGGTTGAAGACCTTGAGCCTTTCCATCCCGACAGAATGGCAAACCGTATCCTCGGAATGGGCGACGTGCTTTCGCTGATCGAAAAGGCACAGGCTGCCGTAGACGAAGAAAAAGCCAAGGAAATGGCGAGAAAGTTCAAGAGAGCCGAGTTTGATTACAATGATTATCTTGAACAGATCGGTCAGATGAAGAAAATGGGCGGTATCAAAAACATCCTCGGAATGCTTCCGGGCATGGGTGCTTTAAAAGGACTTGAGATCGATGAAGACATGTTCAAGCCTGTTGTGGCGATCATCAGTTCCATGACTCCCGAAGAGAGAGGAAATCCGAAGCTCATGAATCCTTCAAGAAAGAGAAGGATCGCTAAGGGCGCGGGTGTTGACATCGCGGAGGTCAATCGACTTGTCAAACAGGTTGAGAGCCAGAAACAGATGATGAAGCAGTTTAAGGGAATGATGGGCAACAAACGCGGTAAGATGCCTATGATGCCCGGAGGCTTCGGCAAAAAGGGCGGTTTTCCGTTCTAAATCAAACAGTATGTAATATCAATAAGGATATTCATAAATAAATTTATTAATTAATATATTTTACGGAGGAAATCACAATGGTTAAGATCAGACTTAGGAGAGTCGGAGAAAAGAAGAATCCTTTCTACAGAATCGTAGTAGCAGACGAAAGAGCACCTCGTAACGGACGTTTCATCGCTGAGATCGGTACCTACGATCCCACAAAAGATCCCGCTGCATTCAATGTAGATGCAGATGCTGCAAAGCAGTGGATCTCCAACGGAGCTCAGCCTACACAGACAGTTGCCAACCTTTTCAAGAAGGCAGGCATCAATAAGTAATTATTTTCAATCAGCGGGAGGGTTGGCATCATGATGAGAGAACTTGTTGAAACCATCGCAAAAGCGTTGGTTGACAATCCCTCTGAGGTTGTTGTGACCGAAGAGGACACCGATAAAGCGCTGGTAGTTTCGCTGAAAGTTGCCGAATCTGACATGGGTAAGGTCATCGGCAAACAGGGACGCATCGCAAAGTCCATTCGCACGGTTGTTAAGGCAGCCTCTGCGAAGGATGAAAAAAAGGTGATAGTAGAAATACTTCAATAAGACAAACGGCGCATGTTTACTGAACTAAGCATGCGCCTTTCTTACAAAGGGCATATATGCCCGGTTTAAGGAGTGGCAGGAAGATTGGACAGGAATAATATGCTAAGAGTCGGCGTGATCTCCAATACACACGGGATCCGCGGCGAGGTTAAGGTTTATCCCACGACTGAAGATCTGAACAGGTTTGATTATCTGAAACAGGTTTTTTTGGATAACGGCAAGGAACTCAGGGAACTTGAAGTGGAAGGCGTTAAGTACTTTAAAGGAATGGCAATTCTGAAGTTTAAAGGAATTGATTCAATTAATGACGTTGAACGCTGGAAGCAGTTCGATCTTCTTGTGACAAGAGAAAATGCGATCCCCCTTGAAGAAGGGGAATTCTATATATATGACATCATAGGACTTCAGGTTTACAGTGATGAGGATACGGATGAACCTCTGGGAACACTTACGGAAGTGCTTCAGACCGGAGCAAACGATGTATATGTCGTTAAGAGGAAAAAAGACAATAAAGAGATCCTGATCCCTTCGATCAAGGATTGCAAGATAGACATTTCTTTGGAAGAGAAAAGAGTCATCGTTCACCTGCTGCCCGGTCTCATAGATTGAGGAAGAATATGAATTTTTATGTAATGACGCTGTTCCCGGACATGATCGATTCGTGCATGAATGAAAGCATCATAGGAAGAGCGGTTGAAAAAGGAATATTGAGCATTAAAGCGATCAATATCAGGGATTATACGCTTGACAAGCATCGCAAGGTGGACGATTATCCCTACGGAGGAGGCGCAGGTATGCTGATGGCGGCAGACCCCGTTGTCCGTACATGGGAACACATATGCGAAGAGATCGCCGGAAACCGTAAGGAAGAGTCAGCCGAAAAGAAGCCCAAGGTGGTCTACCTGACTCCCTGGGGCAAAAGATTCGATCAGAGCGCAGCCAGGGGACTGGCAAAGGAAGAGGATCTGGTCCTTTTGTGCGGTCATTACGAAGGGATCGATGAAAGAGCTCTTGAGATCCTGAAACCTGATTTTTATTCCATCGGAGATTACGTTTTAACGGGCGGAGAATTGCCTGCAATGGTCATGATGGATACAATATCGCGTCTGATCCCGGGCGTCCTTAACAACGACGATTCGGCCGTATACGAGAGCTTCAACGAAAACCTTCTTGAGCATCCGCAATACACAAGGCCGGAAGAATACAGAGGAATGAAAGTCCCGGAAGTGCTTTTGTCTGGGCATCATGCCAATGTTGAAAAATGGAAGAAAGAACGATCGCTCGAAAGGACTTTAAAATACAGACCCGATCTGTTGAAATAAATATTTAATTTTATACTTGCAATTCAAACAATTACATAGTATAATATCTCGGCATGAAAGTCGGTCCGCTGTCAATTACATTTGAGTAAGAACGGCTTATTATAAAAGGAGGTCGTAAAATGAACGACATTATCAGAGAGATCGAAGCAGGCGAAGTAAAAGCAGAAAAGCCCAGCTTCAATGTAGGCGATACCGTTAAGGTATATGCAAAAGTTAAGGAAGGAAACCGTGAAAGAACACAGGTTTTCGAAGGAACAGTATTAAAGAAGCAGCACGCAGGCGTAAGAGAGACTTTCACTGTAAGAAAGAGCTCTAACGGCATCGGTGTTGAAAAGACTTGGCCCCTCAATGCTCCCAGCGTAGAGAAGGTTGAAGTTATCAGAAGCGGTAAAGCTCGCCGTGCTAAGCTCAATTACCTTCGTGACAGAAAAGGTAAGAGCGCAAAGGTTAAGGAAGTTATTAAATAACATCAGACCGAAATTTACGGGACAGGCTAATGCCTGTTCCTTTTTTTGATACTCTTACGATGCTTTACAAAAAACAAGGAATCAATTAAAATGTTACTGTTCAGAAAAAAGTACAAAAAATGAGGTTTGCATGGAATATCAATGGTATCCCGGCCATATGGCCAAGGCAAAAAAAGATATAAAAGAGAGTTTAAAACTGGTTGATGTTATTATCGAACTTATAGACGCCCGTATCCCATACTCTTCAAAGAATCCGGACATTGACGAACTTGCGGGGAACAAACCCAGAGTCCTTCTGATCAACAAGGCGGATCTTGCCGATGACCGGGTTACGGCGGAATTCAAGAGCTTCTATGAGGAAAAAGGCTATTTTGTTATCGTGACAAATGCCAAAAACGGTAATCTTAAGCCTGTTATGAATGTGGTGAGAGATGCCTGCAAGGAAAAGATCGAACGCGACAAAGCCAGAGGAATGATCAACAGGCCCATACGTGCCATGATCCTCGGTATTCCCAATGTCGGTAAATCCACCTTCATCAATTCATATGCAAAGAAAGCCTGCACAAAAACGGGCGATAAGCCGGGAGTGACTACAGGCAAGCAGTGGATCAGGCTTTCAAAGGAGCTCGAGCTTTTGGACACTCCGGGCATACTGTGGCCCAAGTTCGAGGATGCGAAGGTTGGACTAAATATAGCGCTCATAGGTTCGATAAATGAGAACATTCTGGATTCTCACGAGCTTGCGCTGAAGCTCCTCAGCTATCTTACAAAGAATTATCCGGGAGCGGTAAATGCGCGCTACGGTGTTGAAGAAAAGGAAGACAGCCTTGAGCTTCTCTATGACATATGCTCAAAAAAGGCTTGTCTAAAAAAGGGCGGAGAGCCTGACACGGACAGGATGTCCTTTACGGTGGCGGATGATTTCAGAGGCGGAAGATTCGGCCGGGTAAGCCTTGAAAGACCGGCAGATTACACAAAATAAGGCGGCAGATATGATCGGATTAACGGAACTAAAAGCTAAAGCCAAGGCGCTCGATATCTCAGAGATCGACGGTTTTTTGAACGAGTACGGAGCAGATGAAAGAGCAGGCGCGCTCAAGATCTTTGAGGATTGCAAAAAACGAAAGGAAAAGTACTTTAAAGAGCTCGAAAGGATCGACAATATGCTGATCTACGAGAACAGGTACTTTGACTTTGCAAACATATGCGGAATAGATGAGGTTGGCCGCGGACCGCTCGCGGGACCGGTGGTTGCGGGAGCGGTGATCCTTCCGAAGGGATGCAAGATACTCTATGTTAACGATTCCAAGAAACTCACCGCAAAACAGCGGGATGAACTGAGCGAAGAGATCATGGATAAAGCGGTTTCCTATGGCATAGGCGTTGTATCCCCCGAACGCATAGATGAGATCAACATCCTTCAGGCAACCTACGAGGCTATGAGAGCCGCGGTTTCAAAGCTCGAGCCCGCTCCCGACCTTCTCCTTAACGATGCGGTCAGGATACCCGGGCTTACCATGCGTCAGGTGCCGATAATCAAGGGAGACGCAAAGAGTCTTTCTATTGCCTCCGCAAGCATTATAGCTAAGGTTACCAGAGACAGGTACATGGAATTCGTTTCGGACAAGTATCCGGAATATGATTTTGCTTCCAACAAGGGCTACGGAAGCGCAGCGCATATCGAAGCGTTAAAGAAATACGGTCCCTGCGAGATACACAGACGCAGTTTTATAGGAAATTTTGTTTAGAGTTTTAGTGAACATATGCCTTAAGGCATAAGGGCGGATCTATGGCTAAAGAAACCGAAAAAAAACAGAAGACTGCGGTAGCACTGGAATATACGGCGGGAGAAACCGCGCCTCAGATCATTGCCACGGGCAAAGGCTATGTGGCTGACAAGATCATAGAAACGGCTAAGGAAACCAACGTGCCTGTCCATAAGGATGAAAAACTGGCAGGAACGCTTTCAAAGCTGGAGATCGGCGATTACATCCCCGAAGAACTCTACGGAGTCGTAGCGGAGGTGCTGGTCATGGTAGACAGGGCGGAAAACAAGGTTCAGCGAAAGAAGGCTTAGATGAATACGAGGGAAAAGGGTAAAAGGGGCGAAGAAATTGCTGCCGAATATGTAAACAGCCACGGTGGCAGGGTGATAGATTCCAACTTTTATTTTAAAGGCGGAGAGATCGATCTTGTGGCAAAGGAAAAATGGCTGGGCGAGGACTATCTGTGCTTTGTGGAAGTCAAAATGCGGGACAACACGGAGGCGGGTTATCCCGAGGAGGCAGTGACTCTTGCCAAACAGAAGAAGATAATCAAAGGCGCTTTGGCCTATATGAATTACAGAAAGATCCCCGCAGATCTGACTCCGATCAGGTTTGATGTGATCGCTGTTCTCGGGGATGAGGTTAAATGGATCAAAAATGCATTCACAGCGTAAAAAACAGATCATTAAAAGCATAAAGGAAGGCTCCATAGCCGAGGAAATGGAAATCGAGGCGGGTGATGAGCTGATCTCCATCAACGGTCGTGAAGTTATCGATATTTTCGACTTTGAGTTTTTGTGCGCAAACGAGGAATTGACGGTCATCGTCAAAAAACCCGACGGCGAGGAATGGGAGCTTGATATCGAAAAGGATGCGGACGAGGAACTTGGACTTGAGTTTGAAGACGGTATAATGGATGATTACACCTCCTGCAGAAACAAGTGCGTGTTCTGTTTCATCGATCAAAATCCGCCCGGAATGCGTAAAACAATATATTTTAAAGACGATGACACAAGACTTTCGTTTCTTTCAGGCAGCTATGTGACACTCACCAATATGACGGATGCAGACATAGACAGGCTGATCTCTTACAATCTTTCACCTATCAATATATCCGTGCATACCACAAATCCCGAGCTGCGCTGCAAAATGCTGCTCAACCGCTTTGCGGGAACGGTTTTGGATCATATGACCAAGCTTTACCGGGCAGGCATAGACATGAACGGCCAGATAGTCCTTTGCAAGGGATGGAATGATAAAGAAGAGCTGGACAGGACCATAAACGATCTTTCAATGTACATCGGACACATGAAAAGTCTCTCCGTTGTTCCCGTCGGGCTGACCAAATACAGAAACAAGCTCACAAAGCTCGAACCCTTTGGCAAACAAGATTCTATTGATGTAGTACGACAGATAGAAAAGTGGCAGAAAAAGTTTTTGGCTGCCTTTGGAACAAGATTTGTTTATGCCAGTGACGAATGGTATCTGAAAGCCGAACTTCCGATCCCCGAAGCGGAAAGCTACGAGGAATATCCTCAGATCGGTAACGGCGTCGGAATGGTGAGGCTCTTAAACTACGAGGTTGATGAATGCCTTGAGGAAATGGAGGGGGACGACAGGGCTCACACCTTGTCACTTGCAACGGGAACTCTTGCTTATCCCATAATCTGCGATCAGGTGACCAAGATAAACGCAAAATTCCCCAACATCAAAGTGAACGTTTATCCGGTGATCAACAACTTTTTCGGTGATACCATTACAGTGGCGGGACTGCTCACGGGTCAGGACATCATTGCTCAGCTTAAGGACAAAGAACTTGGCGAAAAACTGCTTCTTCCCTGCGTTCTTTTAAAGACCGGAGAGGATGTTTTGCTTGATGACATGAGGGTTCCGGACATCGAAAAATCTTTACAAATAAAGGTTAGTATAGTAAAATCTGAAGGTAGCTCTTTAGTGGAGGAAATAATAAATGTCTAAACCCATAATAGCTGTAATAGGACGCCCGAATGTCGGAAAATCCACACTTTTCAATGCTCTGGCAGGTGAAAGGATATCGATCGTCAAAGACACTCCGGGCGTTACGAGAGACAGGATATATGCTGACATAACCTGGCTTGACAGACAGTTTACATTAATAGATACGGGCGGAATTGAGCCGGAAAACGGCGATATGATGCTAAGTTATATGCGTGAGCAGGCTCAGGTGGCTATAGAAACTGCTGACGCTGTTATTTTCGTTGTAGATGTAAAGACCGGACTTGTGGATGCGGATTACAATGTTGCGGACATCTTGAGGAAATCCGGGAAATCCGTGATCCTTTGCGTTAACAAGGTTGATGACTTTAATAAATTCATGAATGATACCTATGAGTTTTATAACCTTGGAATCGGCGATCCGATCCCGGTCTCATCGGTTAACCGTCTCGGTTTCGGAGAACTTCTTGATGCCGTTTGCAAAGCGGTGGGAGAAAGAACGAACGAAGAGATCGAAGATGAACGCCCCAGAGTTGCCATAGTCGGAAAGCCCAATGTGGGCAAGAGTTCCATAATCAACAAGCTTCTCGGTGAGGAAAGAGTAATTGTTTCTGACATAGCCGGAACCACCAGAGATGCCATAGATACTGCAATAAAGCACAATGACGAGGAATATGTTTTTATTGATACGGCTGGTCTCAGAAGACATGCCAAGATCAAGGAAGACATTGAGCAGTTCATGATGGTGAGAACCGTTGCTGCGGTTGAAAGAGCCGATGTGGTCGTTGTTGTCATTAATGCGGTGGAAGGTGTTACCGAGCAGGACGCAAAGATCGCAGGCATAGCTCATGAAGCCGGAAAGGGCATATTGATCGCTGTCAACAAGTGGGATGCACTTGAAGATAAAGACGACAAGACAATGTACAAGATGACGGAGAAGATCAAGCAGGTGCTTTCGTTCATTCCATATGCCGACATTTTGTTCATTTCAGCAAAGACTGGTCAGAGATTAAACAAGCTTTTTGAACGTATAGATGTGATAATCCAGAACAGAACACTCAGGATCGGAACCGGTGTTCTCAATGAGATCATGATGCAGGCAGTTTCTCTGCAGCAGCCTCCGTCCGACAAGGGTAGAAGGCTGAAACTCTTCTATATTACGCAGGTTGCGGTAAAGCCTCCGACGTTCGTTATCTTTGTAAACGATAAAAAACTCATGCATTTTTCGTATACAAGATATATAGAAAACAAGATCCGTGAAGCCTTTGGGTTTGCGGGCACATCCCTGAAGTTCATCATCAGGGAAAGAAATGAAGAAAAAACCGTATAAAGAGGTAAGGGAAATGTTTGACAAGTTTTTTGTTATGCAGATCGTTTTTTGTATTATCATGGGATACTTTTTCGGTATCTTTTCATCAGGTTACTTTATCGGAAAGCTCTATCATGTGGATGTAAAATCGCAGGGAAGCGGTAATCTCGGAACAACCAATGTTTTGAGAGTTGTAGGGCTTAAAGCGGGCATCATCACTTTGGTCATCGATCTTTCAAAGACTTTGATCCCGATGTTGCTTACAAGATATTTGCTTTTCTCGCAATACGAACCCTTTTCAAACGACAGCCAGCTGCTTGTTCTTTATACGGCACTGGGAGCGGTTTGCGGTCATCTTTTCCCTTTTTATCTGAAATTCAGAGGCGGCAAGGGCATTGCCTGCATGGGCGCCTGTATGCTGATATATGACTGGAGACTGGCGGCCATAGGACTTGTGATCTTTCTTTCGATCATTGTCTTTACCAGATATATGTCCCTTGCATCGCTTACTGCTTCGGTCCTTTTCCCGATATTTGTCGGGATCACTTCCCACGGAAATCTTCACATGATCATAGTTACGTTTTTATTCACAATATCAGCGTTCTACAATCATAGACAAAACATTGTAAGACTTATTCATCACAACGAAAACAAGATCACCGTAAAGAAAAAGGAGAGAACGGAATGAGGATCACAGTTATCGGTGCCGGTACATGGGGTACAGCGTTGTCAATCCTTTTGGCTTCCAATCAGCATGAAGTTACTCTTTGGAGCAAGATCGAAAAAGAGATCTTATCCATGAAGGAAGACAGAACAAAGATCAGAAATCTTCCGGGCGCGGTAATGCCTGACAGCGTTAAGCTCACCACGGATCTTGACGAAGCGCTTTCGGGAGATATCGATATCATAGTAATGGCTACCGCATCCATCTTTATCAGGGAAACCGCAAGGAGCATCGCTCCCCGTATCAAAGACGGTCAGATCATTGTGAATGTCGCAAAAGGCATAGAAGAGAAAACCTTAAAGACTTTGACCGAAGTGATCTTAGATGAGATACCGAACGGAGAGATATGCGTTCTTTCGGGACCCACGCATGCGGAAGAAGTATCGGTGCATATACCTTCTACCATTGTAGTCGGCTCTCATCGCAAGGATGCCGCAGAAAAGATCCAGGATGCTTTCATGACGGATTATTTCAGGGTGTACACCAGTTCAGATGTACTTGGCATAGAACTTGGCGGCTCTTTAAAAAACGTCATCGCGCTGGCGGCAGGAATTTCCGATGGCTTGGGATTTGGAGACAATACCAAGGCGGCGCTCATGACTCGCGGAATAGCTGAGATCTCCAGGCTCGGCGTTGAAATGGGCGGGTGTCCGGAGACTTTCTCGGGTCTTTCGGGAATGGGTGATCTTATGGTTACCTGTACAAGTAATCATTCCAGAAACAGAAACGCCGGCTATCTCATGGGGCAAGGGAAGTCCTGTGAAGCTGCAATGGGACTTATCGGACAGACCGTGGAAGGCGTTTACTGTGCTAAGGCAGCTCTTGCACTTTCCAAAAAATACAATATATGCATGCCGATAGTAGAACAGGTATGCAAGGTTCTTTTTGAAGATAAATCACCCGCAAAAGCGGTTCATGATCTCTTTACCAGAGACAAGAAGGCCGAGTATGACAATCTGTCCTGGTAGGAATGCGATTGAAGGGTGTATTCATTGGGAAAACTTGGGAGGACGGTATTATGAAGGCAAAGATGAAAGCAAAGATCAAAAGAAGACGCAGGATGAGTCCTTTAAAACGTTTTTTGGTGATATTGGGCTCTGTTGTCGGATGCTTTTTACTGTTGGTCGTGGGCTATGTCATGTATTTCTTTATCAAGTTCGACCGCATAGAGGACAGGCAGACGCTTGAGACAAATGTAAACGCGAAGTTTGATGCATCGGCGGTCTGCGAGACGGATAAAGAGTATTCTGTAATGAGCTACAATCTTGGCTTCGGAGCTTACTCCAACACCTTTGATTTCTTTATGGACGGAGGAACTCAGTCCTGGGCCGATTCCGAAAATACCGTATATAAGAACCTTAACGGAGCGCTGAACAAGATAAAGGTAAGAACTCCGGAGTTTGTATTTCTTCAGGAGGTTGATGAACACTCCACGAGAAGCTATTACATCAATGAATTGGAATTTATCAATCTGATCCTTGAGGATTATGATTATACCTATGCATATAATTATTACAAATCTCCGTTTATCATTTATCCCTTTGAGGAGCCTCACGGCACAATAACTTCAGGTCTTGCAACCTACTCCAAATACGGCATTACGGAGGCTCACAGGAGAAGCCTGCCCATCAGTGACAGTTTTACCAAGGTCATCGATCTTGACAGATGCTATTCGGTATCAAGGATCCCCGTAAACAACGGGAAAGAGCTTGTACTTTTCAACGTACATCTTTCCGCCTACGGTTCCGATGAATCCGTCAGAGAAGGACAGACGACCATGCTTTTCGGAGAAATGCAGGCCGAATATGAGGCGGGTAATTATGTCATCTGCGGCGGTGATTTCAATCACGATCTGATCTCACCAGAAGGCTCGGAAGGCTATTCAACATGGGCCTGTCCGTTCCCCAGAAGCGTGATCCCCGAGCATTTTTCGCTTGCCATGGATCTTTTGGGCGAGGAAAACAAGAACAAGCTTCAAATGACCTGCAGAGACTGCAATGAGCCCTATACAAGGGGACACACCAATGAGTTTATCGTTGACGGTTTCATAGTATCCGACAACGTTTCGGTACTTGATTATAAAAACCTGAACACCGGATATATCTATTCGGACCACGAGCCTGTACATATGAAATTTAAGCTTGATTAGTCGATCGAAGGCACGTTGGTTTTGAATACAAAAAAACCAAAATGCAATTTCAATTATCGGCTTTTTCGTTGTAACGGGGTTGAAAAACGAAAATGCCGATTTTTGGTTATCGTATGTGATAATGATAAATAATAACGTCATAAGGGAGACACCATGGAAATATTGTATTTTATAGGGGCAGCTTTTATATTTCTGCTTGTAAAGAATATATATGACAACATAAGAAACAACAAAAAGATATACAACGCGATCAAAAGAGAATACGGCAGACTGAGCGATGACGAGGATATGGATGATCGTTATGTTGATTACGGTCATGATTATTTTGAGTATAAGAGCAATGAGAAGGAAGGCTTTGTTATAGACGATATCACCGCAAACGATATCGACCTGGACTACATTTTTCTTAAAACAGACAAGACCGCTTCCGGTGCAGGTTCTGCTTGTTACTATAACCTTTTGAGGACTCCGGTTTTTGATGAAAAGGAAATAGAACGCAGGGAGAAGATGATCTCTTATTTCTCATCAAACGAAGCACGTCGCATAGCAGTCCAAAAGGCACTTTCAAAGATGCCTAAGAAAAACCGTTTTTCCGTATATGCCGCATTGGAAACCTTTGTTAACGGTAAGAGCCAAAACGTGCTTGCGCTGTATCTTAACATATTGCTCCTTATAGCTTCCGTTGTGTTTACCATCGTTGTAAATTCAGCCGCATCAATTCTTTTTCCCGTTGCGGTGATCATTTACAACATAGTTACTTACTACACGCAGAAATACAAGACGGACGGCTACATCTACAACATGAAGATACTGATCTCGATGATCAATGCCGGAACAGATGTTTTGAAAAATTGTCCCCCTGAATTAGAGGACGAGGCAGATCGTTTAAGAAGCAGTCTTTCGGGACTTAAAAAGCTTAAAAAGGCAGCATGGGCGATCAAAACCGATGTTAAGCAGGACATAATGGCAATCCTTTTGGACTATGCAAATCTTCTTTTGCATCTTGATATCATTTCACTCAACAATGCCATCAACTGTGCGGGTAAAGAAGTTGACAGCATTTTATCCTTATATTCCGAAGTGGGTTTCTTTGATTCCATGATCTGCATAGGAAGTCTAAGAGCGGGGACTAAGCCATGGTGCATTCCGACACTTACAAAAGAAGGGGTGCCCGGGTTGAAATTCACCAAAGCATGTCACTTTCTGCTTTCAGATCCCGTTTCCTCGGATATTGATACCAAAAAGCATATTCTGCTTACCGGTTCAAATGCATCGGGAAAATCCACATTTCTTAAGACAGTGGCACTAAACGCCCTGTTTGCACAAACTGTTCATACATGTTTTGCGGAAAGCTACAGCGGCTCTTATTTCAAGGTCATCACAAGCATGTCGCTTTCCGATGATATCATAGCGGGTGAGAGTTATTACATCACCGAGATCAAGGCATTAAAGCGTATCATGGACAATAATGACGAAACGCCGGTCCTTTGCTTTGCGGATGAGATACTGAGAGGAACCAATACGGTTGAACGTATTGCGGCTTCGACCTCGGCTCTTTGCTATCTGGCATCTCAGAACAAGCTGGTGTTTGCTGCCACACATGATATTGAACTCACGACTCTCTTGAAGGATATATATGAAAATTATCATTTCTCGGAGAGTATGGATGAGAACGGAGACATATGCTTTGATTATCTTTTAAAGTCCGGTCCTTCCACAACGAGAAACGCCATATTGATGCTTAAAGCATATGGCTATGCGGATGAGATCACGGACAAGGCAACTGCCATGGCCGAGGATTTTGTTAAGACGGGCGCATGGCGAAACTTGGAGGCAAATATATAATGGATATCAATCAGGCGGATGTTTCGCCTATGATGGCGAAGTATCTTGAAACAAAAGCTCTGTACAGTGACTGCATACTGTTTTACAGGCTCGGGGATTTCTATGAAATGTTCTTTGATGATGCGATCACGGCTTCACGAGAACTGGAACTCACGCTGACCGGAAAGGCTTGCGGTCTTCAGGATAGAGCACCCATGTGCGGCATTCCTTATCACGCGGTGGACACTTATCTTGACAGACTTGTAAATAAAGGCTACAAAGTGGCTATATGTGAGCAGACCGAGGATCCGAAACAGGCCAAGGGGCTTGTTAAAAGAGAGGTTACGAGGATCGTTACTCCCGGAACCAATTTAAAGACTTCCGAAGGAAATGACGCATCTCATAATTATCTTATGAGCATAGTTTATGTGGACGGAGCTTTCGGACTTTCTACCGCGGACGTTTCCACCGGCGATTTTCTTGTTACGGAAGTCGGAACAGTGGCAGAGGCATTGGATGAGATCACAAGGTTTTCACCTTCGGAGATCATATGCAATTCATCCTGCATAGTGTCGGGGCTGGATCTGGAAGGGCTTAAAGAAAGAATGAACATTTTCATTTCCGTTCTCGAAGATTACGGATTCAGCGAGGAAGAAAGCGAAAAAGCGCTGGAAATGCATTTTGGTGACAGGAAAGAAAACTGTTCGATCACGGGCATACCGATCGGAAGGCTTGCGGCAGGAGGTTTGTTAAAGTATCTTTTTGATACTCAGAAAAACTCCCTGCTTCACATTACCCGCCTTGAACAATACTTTGTCGGCAGGTACATGATAATCGACAACTCCACAAGAAGGAACCTTGAACTTACCGAAACCATGAGGGAAAAGAACAAAAGAGGTTCTCTTTTTGGCGTGCTGGATAAGACCAAGACAGCCATGGGCGGCAGATTATTAAAGAATTTCATAGAGCAGCCGTTGATTAAGAAGAACGAGATCAATGAACGACTCGATGCTGTTCAGGAACTAAACGATAACGCGATCGGCAGAGAAGAGATGATGGAATATCTTGATGCCATCTATGATCTGGAAAGGCTGATGAGCAAAGTGTCATACAGATCTGCCAATCCAAGGGACATGATCGCTCTTTGTTCTTCTCTGAAGATGCTGCCTTACATAAAAAGGATCATAGCGGAGTTCAAAGCGGATCTGTGGAAAAAGCAAACAGAGGAAATAGATGAACTCAGGGATCTGGCCGATCTTATAGATTCGTGCATAGCCGAAGAGCCGCCCTTGCAGATCAAAGAAGGCGGCATTATAAAGACCGGCTACAATGAAGAAGTTGACAGGCTGCGTTCTGCCAAAACCGACGGCAAAGTATGGTTGATGCAGTTGGAGACCAAGGCTAAAGAAGAAACGGGTATCAAGAATCTTAAGATAAAGTACAATCGTGTGTTCGGATACTATTTTGAAGTCACAAATTCTTTTAAGGAAATGGTCCCTCCCGACTGGATCAGAAAGCAGACGCTGGCGGGAGCGGAAAGGTACACCAACGAAGAACTTAAAAAGATCGAGGAAGACATCCTTGGAGCAGAGGACAAACTGTTTTCACTGGAATACAATCTTTTCGACGATCTCCGCGACAAGGTGGCTGCGGAAGTCACAAGGATACAGCAGTCTGCGAGAGCTGTTGCCTATATAGACGTTATATGCTCGCTGTCAAAGGTTTCTCAGTCTCATTCCTATGTGCGTCCCGAGATCACGGATGACGGCTGTATTATGATAAAGGGCGGCAGACATCCGGTTGTTGAGCAGATGCTGGTGAATGACATGTTCATTGACAATGACACTTTTCTTGACAACAATGAGCATCGCATATCTATTATTACCGGACCCAATATGGCCGGAAAATCCACCTATATGCGTCAAACTGCCCTGATCGTACTCATGGCACAGCTCGGATCCTTTGTACCTGCAACCGCTGCAAAGATCGGCATATGCGACAGGATATTTACCAGAGTCGGCGCTTCTGACGACCTTGCCAGCGGTCAGTCCACGTTCATGGTAGAGATGAATGAAGTTGCAAACATATTAAAAAATGCCACAAAAAAGAGCCTGTTGATCCTGGATGAGATCGGCAGAGGCACCAGTACATATGACGGCCTCAGTATCGCCTGGGCGGTGGTGGAGCATATAGCCGATACCAAGAAACTTGGAGCAAAGGCTTTATTTGCCACGCATTATCACGAGCTCACCGAGCTTGAAGGCAGGCTGAAAGGCGTTAACAACTATTGCATAGCCGTAAAAGAACAAGGTGAAAGCATAATCTTCTTAAGAAAGATCATTAAAGGCGGAGCAGACAAGAGCTACGGAATTCAGGTCGCAAGACTTGCGGGACTGCCTGAGGAGGTACTTAAGAGAGCCTCCGAGATCTCCGACGAGCTGGTTAAAAACGATATAATTTCCGAGGACATCTTCGACGAAGCTCTTCATGCCGAAAAGAAGCCCAAGAAAGAGAAGAAGAACGACGATCATATGGAAGGTCAGTTATCCTTCTTTGAAGAACCACCCGAGGACAAACCCGTTCCCGTGTCGGAGCCTGTGTTCTCACCCAAATATAAAAACGTTATTGATGAATTGCTTGCTTTGAACGTTCAAACCATGACACCCCTTGACGCACTTAACGTGCTTTACAGACTTAAGGAAAAATGCAGATGATCACAGTACTTGACAAGATTACAATTGACCAGATCGCAGCAGGAGAGGTTATCGAAAGACCTTCCTCGGTGGTAAAAGAGCTTACCGAAAATGCATTGGATGCGGGAGCCACTGCGATCACGATAGAATTTAAAGAGGGCGGCTTGTCGCTGATACGCATTACCGACAACGGATGCGGCATCGTATCCTCGGAAGTAAAAACTGCCTTTTTGAGACATGCAACAAGCAAGATCCGTAATGCCTCCGACCTCATGAAGCTCACAAGCCTCGGGTTCAGAGGAGAAGCACTTTCCAGTATCGCCAGCATCGCCAAGGTTGAGGTACTGACAAAGACGGCCGAAGCTTTTACCGGAACGAGATATGTGATCGAGGGCGGAGAAGATAAAGCCTTTGAAGAAGTTGCCTGTCCCAACGGTACCACTTTTTTGGTAAAGGATATATTTTTCAACACTCCCGTAAGACGAAAGTTTCTTAAATCCGCTTCGACGGAAGCGGGCTATATATGCGAGGTGGTCGAAAAACTTGCACTGAGCCATACGGACATATCCTTTAAGCTCATCGGAAACGGCAGGATCATCCTCCACACCACGGGAAAAGGAAAGCTGCAGGATGACTTCCTTGAGCTTTACGGCCTTGATATAGCAAAAGCGCTTGTAAACATTTCAGAGGTGAGCGAGGATACGGGCATATCCATAAGCGGCGTTGTTGCCAAGCCCTACATATCAAGAGGAAATCGCGAGCTGGAAGCGTTCTTCGTAAACGGAAGATTTGTCAGATCCAAGGTGGTTGCAAACGCTCTCGAAGATGCATATAAAGGCTATATGATGGGGCATAGTTATCCGGTGGCCGCAATCTATATAGACACTCCCACGGAGTTTATCGATGTCAATGTGCATCCTTCAAAGCTTGAACTCCGTTTTTCGGATAACGACATCATATATAAACTGGTTTATAAAGCAGTAAGAGATGCTCTTACGGGCAAGAATATGATCGTCAGCAACATTCTTAAAGATGAAAAAGAGGTTGTTGAAGAGAAGAAGTTAAAGATGGAGGCACTTAATTCGGTGCACATTCCGGAACCCTTTGAGACAAGGCCTCCCAAGGAGGTCATTCCCGTATCCGCAGTGGCTCCCGGACCGGCTGAGATCAAGAAACCGGAGATATTGAACGAGTATTCCGAGAAAATTGCAACTCCCGTAACTTCCGTAGATTCGGCAACTCCCGCACCTGTTGAAAGGGTTATCAAAGAAGAACCGATCCATGATTGCGTTGTTAAACCTGTTCCGCAAAGCTACGAAGAGGCGATAAAACAGATCACGGAGTCCGCAGTTCCCATCACCGATGTAAAGCAGGAGGTTCTGCCGCTTGATCTTTACAAGGATAACAAGGAAGATTTCAGACTTGTCGGACAGGTGTTTAAAACCTATTGGATCGTCGAAAAGGGAGATACCGTTTTCATGATCGATCAGCATGCTGCTCATGAGAAAGTGCTTTTTGAAAAGACAATGAAAAAAATCCGGGCAAAGGAACAGTTTCTTTCTCAGACTATCCTTCCTCCCGCTGTCATTTCCCTTTCCATGAGAGAAGCTGAATGCCTGATAAAGAATATGTCTGTTTTCCAAAAACTCGGCTTTGAACTTGAAGAGTTCGGACCTCGTGAATTCAAGGTTACGGGAGTTCCCGCCGAGCTGGTTGACATTGATTACGAAGTATTGTTCAAAGAAGTTCTGGACGATCTGCTTAGCGGAAGAGAAGCCAACAGTCCGGAGACAATGCTCGACCGTGTTGCAACCATATCCTGTAAGGCTGCCATTAAGGGGAACAATTTCATTACCTTTGAGGAAGCGGATCAATTGATACATGATATGTTTGAACTTGAAGATCCTTATCATTGTCCTCACGGCAGGCCTACAACAATATCCATGACCAAAGCGGATATGGATAAAAGATTCAAGAGAGTACTTTGATGAATAACAAACTGGTTATAATTGCGGGTCCGACCGCTGTCGGAAAGACAAAGATATCGATCGAACTTGCCAAAAAAATATCCGGAGAGATCATATCCGCAGATTCCATGCAGGTTTATAAGGGAATGGATATCGGAACGGCCAAGATCAGGCCTGAAGAGATGCAGGGCATACCGCATCATCTGATCGATATTCTTGATCCCTTAGAGGATTTTAATGTGGTGGAATTTGCAAAACGGTCCAAGGAAGCCTTGCTGAATATTCAAAGTCGTGGTAAAATACCGATTTTGGTCGGCGGAACAGGTTTTTACATTCAATCTGTGCTGTATGATATCGATTTTACCGAAAACGATAATGATCCCGCATACAGACATGAACTTGAAGAAGAAGCACGAATTAAAGGCGGAGACGTCCTCCATGAGAGATTGAAGGAGATCGACCCGAAAGCCGCCGAGGCCATTCATCCGAATAACATCAAGCGCGTTATCAGAGCTCTGGAATTCTACGAAAAAAGTAAAGGTAAAATTTCGGACCATAACAAGGAACAGCGTGCTAAAAAGTCCCCATATGACTTTAAGTATTTCGCCCTGATCAATGACAGGTCTCAGATCTATTCAAACATTGAAAAAAGGGTAGACATGATGCTCGAAGAAGGTCTGGTGGACGAAGTAAAAGGACTGCTGGATCGCGGCGTCGGACGGGACAGAGTTTCCATGCAGGGCTTAGGCTACAAAGAGATCGCAGCCTATCTTGCAAACGAGATCAGTCTGGAGGAAGCTGTTTATATTTTAAAGAGAGACACCAGACATTTTGCCAAAAGGCAGATCACCTGGTTAAAACGTGAACCTGATGTTATCTGGTTTGATAAAAGCCTGATGTCGGAAAACGAGATTACGGATAGGATGATAAGTCTTATCTCGGATTAACGGAGTAAAAATGAAAGAAAAGATCTACAATGAATTGGGAATTTCGGAAAAGGTTTTGAACTATTCCGAGGAAATCCTCAATGGATTAAAAGAAAGATTTGAAAAGATCGACCGTATTGCGGAAATCAATCAGTTAAAGGTTATCAAAGCCATGCAAAAGAACAGGCTTGCCGCAGAACATTTTGAATCCTCCACGGGTTACGGCTATGACGATGCGGGAAGAGAAACCCTGGAAAAGATCTATGCGGATGTGTTCGGAGCGGAAGATGCATTGGTCCGTCCGACTCTCACCTGCGGTACGCATGCGCTTACGGTTGCTTTGTCTGCCAATGTTCGTCCCGGAGATGAGATACTTTCTCCCGTGGGCAAGCCCTATGACACTCTTGAGGGTGTGATAGGCATACGTCCCCAAAAGGGAAGCCTTGCGGAATACGGAGTTACCTATGCCCAGGTCGATCTGCTGAAAAACGGTGATTTTGACCTTGAAGGCATAAAAAATGCGATCAACGAAAAAACAAAGCTTGTAACCATACAGCGTTCAAAGGGATACGAACCTCGTAAGACCTTATCCGTCGAAAGGATCGGAGAACTGATCGCCTTTATCAAGTCCGTTAAACCGGAAGTCATATGCATGGTAGACAATTGCTACGGTGAATTTGTTGAGGAGATCGAGCCCACCGAGGTCGGAGCCGACATGTGCGTGGGATCTCTCATAAAGAACCCGGGGGGCGGACTTGCTCCCATAGGCGGCTATATAGTAGGAAGAGCGGACCTGGTTGAAAACTGTGCCTTCCGTTTGACGGCTCCCGGACTCGGAAAGGAAGTCGGAGCGACTCTGGGACTCAACAGATCCTTTATTCAGGGGTTGTTCCTTGCTCCCGTTGTGACAGCGGGTGCACTTAAAGGGGCGATCTTTGCCGCAAATCTTTATGAAAAAGCCGGTTTTGAATGCGTTCCCGATGCAAAGGAAGAAAGATACGATATTATTCAGGCAGTCAAATTGGGATCTCCCGAAGGACTGATCGCTTTTTGCAAAGGAATACAGGCAGGTGCGCCGGTCGACAGTTATGTTACTCCCGAGCCCTGGCCCATGCCCGGGTATCACTCGGATGTTATCATGGCAGCAGGTGCATTTATTCAGGGTTCATCCATCGAGCTTTCGGCAGACGGACCTCTCTATCCTCCGTATGCAGTTTATTTTCAGGGGGGACTGACATGGTACCATGCAAAACTTGGAATAATGAAATCCTTCCAGGAAATGGTAAATGCGGGGCTGATAAATATGGGTGATCTTGAAAGGTAACAATATTTAAAAATTACTCTCTTTGAATGCAAATTTATCTTTTATTATTTGGGGAAAGTGTGATAGAATAGAATGAAGAGGACTGTAAGAATTATTGGGTAAAGATATTTAGATCTTTAAAGAGCATTCCTTGATCTGAATCTTATGATACAGGAGGCTTAAATGAGCGGAGTCATTTCATTAAAGGGCAATAAATACGGTCTTTGCGTAAACATCAAAGATGCGCCCTTTGAAGAAATAAAGGCCGAAACGGCCGAGTATTTTAAACATGCTTCAAAAATGTTCGGTAAAGAAAAGGTTGCCATAGGTTTTGAAGGAAGACCTTTGAACAATTTCGAAAAAGACGAATTGGTAGAGGTCATAAAGGCGAACTGTACACTGGATATTTTTTGCGTAATGGATTTCAATTCGGAGGCTGAAGAAAAGTTCAGACGTGCTCTTCAAACCTTTGAACCGAAAACTGAAAATGTTATTTCAGAACAAGAACCCGAGAACATCGCTTCCGATGTTAATGAACTTTCAGAGTATATACCCGAGGACATTTCCAAGGTCGCACGTTTCTATAAGGGTAATGTGAGAAGCGGAATGATCATTAATGAAGACAGCAGTCTGGTTATTCTCGGAGATGTTAATCCCGGCGGAGAGATCTATTCGGGAGGAAACATTATTATCCTCGGAAGCCTTAAAGGTAAGGCGTTCGCAGGAGGAAACGGTAATTCGAACGCATTTGTTTTTGCTTTGAACATGGATCCTATCCAGATCAGGATAGCAGACAAGATCGGAAGAGCTTCCGATTCTCGTAAAAAAAGGGGTTCAGCCAACGACGAGCATGAACCGAAGATCGCTTTGGTCAGAGATAATGCCATTGCCATCGAGCTCGTTTCAAAATCGGTTCTCAATGATATTATACTTTAATTCGGAGGATTTTAGAAAATGGGAGAGGTTATAGTAGTAACATCCGGAAAGGGCGGCGTAGGTAAGACCACAACTACCGCAAATGTCGGAACCGGACTTGCGAAGCTCGATAAGAAGGTCGTATTGATCGATATGGATATCGGCCTCAGAAACCTTGACGTAGTAATGGGTCTGGAAAACAGGATCGTCTACAACCTTGTTGATGTTATAGAACAAAAATGTAAAATTAACCAAGCTTTTATCAAAGTTAAAGGATATTCAAATTTCTATCTTCTTCCCTGTGCGCAGACACGTGATAAGACATCCGTATCTCCCGAGCAGATGAAGACACTTACCGACACTTTAAAGAAAGAATTTGATTATGTTATCCTTGATTGCCCCGCAGGTATTGAGCAGGGCTTCAGAAATGCCATTGCCGGAGCAGATCGTGCCTTGATCGTTACAACACCCGAAGTTTCGGCTGTACGTGATGCGGACAGGATCATAGGACTGCTTGATGCAAATGAAGTCAAGAGATATGACCTTATTGTAAACAGACTTCGTATGGACATGGTGGAACGCGGCGAGATGATGTCAGCCGAGGACGTTCTGGAAGTTTTGTCCATCAACCTGATCGGAATTGTGCCCGATGATGAAAACATTGTTGTTTCCACCAACACGGGTGTCCCTCTCGTCGGTTCGGATTCTATGGCAGGTAAAGCTTTTATGAACATTTGTCACAGAGTTATCGGTGAAGAGGTTCCTTTCCTTGATCTTACCAAGAAGAAAGGATTTTTCTCCAAACTTTTCGGCAGGAAATAAGTCTTAGAAGGAGCGAACGGAAAAATGGGTTTCTTTAAGAGAGCAAATAAACAAAAAAAATCCGGATTTGATGCAAAGAGCAGGCTGAAACTTGTTCTGTACTCCGAGCATCAGGGTTTGCCGCCTGAAACCATAGAGCAGATCAAGATTGATATTATTTCTGTCATTTCCAAATATGTGGATATTGATATAGAGAATTTTGATATCAAGATATCTCCCGACGGAAACATCCACGGCGGTATCGGACCTGCATTGCAGGCAAACATTCCGATCAAGGAAAAAAATGTCAAAAGATTTTGATCAAAACCCCCTTAGAAAGGAAAGCGAGGGAACATTCAGATGAACATAGGCTTAATAGCGCATGATGCGAAAAAAAAGCTTTTGCAGAGTTTCTGCATAGCCTATAAGGGTATATTGTCCAAACACGATCTTTTCGCAACAGGTACAACCGGTCGAATGATCGAGGACGGTACAGGACTCACGGTTCACAAGTATCTCGCAGGACATCTTGGCGGTCAGCAACAGATGGGAGCTCAGATAGAGAATAATGAAATGGATATGATCATTTATCTCAGAGATCCCTTAAATCCAAAGTCACATGAACCGAATGTTTATGACATCATCAGCCTGTGTGACATCCACAATATTCCGTTTGCTACGAATATTGCTACGGCAGAGCTTCTTGTTAAGGCACTTGACAGAGGTGATCTTGACTGGAGAGAACTGTACAAAAACTGAATAGAAGGTATTTGTTTGAGGAAAACTCAAACGCTCGGGGTGTATCTCTTATGAGGTACCATAATTTTCACGTTATACTAATTTAGATAATGGATGAGCTATATTCATTATAAATAAACTTCCAGGAGGATGAAATTATGATACAGATTATTGCAGGTGAAAAGGGAAAGGGTAAAACCAAGATTATTCTCGACAGAGCCAATGCCGATGTACTTAACTCAAGGGGAAGCATTATCTACATTGATAAGAATTCTAAGCATATGTATGAGTTGAACAATAAGATCCGTTTGATCAATGCAAAGAATTATTTTATCAATGACGCTGATGAATTTATAGGCTTTATCAGTGGTATCATTTCTCAGAATTACGATATTTCAAGTATTTATCTTGACAGTTTTTTGACTATAGCGGGAATTTCAGCTAAGGATATGGACAGCATTATAGATAAGCTCGAGATTCTTTCAGGTGCATTTAACGTTGATTTCATCCTCAGTGTTTCATCCAATGCCGATGCATTAAGTGAAAAAGTCAGGCAGAACGTAGTAGTTGCCTTATAAATCAGTCTGTATCCATAAAAATGCACAAGGCAGGAAACTGCCTTGTGCTTATGTTTTTGGGAGATTAAATTGGATAATCAGGATAAGCCCATTAAAATAAAACAGCGAAGAGAAGTAAATATCGGCCTGGTTATCTTTTTGTTTGTTTTAATATACCTTACCATTAATGTTTATGTACCTTTGACAAAAAAAGAGATCACCATCTATCAGGTTCCTCAGGGTAAGATTTACTCAAAGGAGAACTTTAAGGGGCTGATCATCAGGGATGAAAGACTTTATACCACCGATTCCTCCGGATATATCAATCATTATTTCAAGGAGGGAGACAAGATAGCCAAAAACGAGGGAGTCTATTCCATAGGTTCCGACAGTGCGATCTATACAAGACTCAGCACTGAAAAGTCGGGAGTAAAGCTTTCTTCGGATGAGATCTCCGAAATAAAGTACCGGATTTCAAGCAGCTATCAAAAAGCGTCCGATTTTGAAGACTATTTAAGCGTCAAAGAAGAGATAATGAATCTTTATCGACGTACAATGGACAGAAAAGTAATGACCAGATTGAATGAGATCGTTACCGCAACCGGTCTTAATACCGGCTTTGAAATTGTTAATTCCGACTGCTCGGGTATCATCTCTTATTATGTGGATGATTTTACCGATATCGACAGCACAAATTTTAATTATCAGATGTTTCAAAACGAATACAAGTCGGATTATGTATATAAGACCGATCGGTATGAGCAGGGGAACATTGTTTATAAATTGATCACATCGGATGATTGGGCGATCATTGTAGAGTTAAACAATGAGATATTTGAAAAACTCTCCAAATGCAATACGGTTTCCTTTACCGTAAACGGGAAACAAAAACTTACGGCTCCGGTTTCCTTTATGAAAAGCGGGGAAACATATTTCGCGATGCTTTCCTTAAACAGATATGTTTCAAACTATTTGGATGAACGCTTTGTAAGAATTTCGTTCGATACAGAAGATAATCAAGGCTTAAAGATCCCTGCTTCCGCATTGGCCTATAAGGATTTTTACAGGATTCCCGCAAACTATTTTATGACAATTGATGAAAATACCGACCGGGAAAAATCAGGACTTGTTCTGGAAATGACAAAAGAAGGCTCCGATGAAAAAAACTATGGTTTTGTTGAAACAAAGATCTTTTGGAAGGATAACGGTTTTAATTATGTAAGCTCGGATATTCTCGGATCCGGAGAATATATTGTAAAACCTGACAGGACCGGCAGTTCTCAATTGTATTTATTTACGGTAAAGCTTGAAGGAGCATACAACGTCAACAACGGATATGCTTCTTTCAGAAGAACGGAACGGCTTGAAACCGGAACAGATTATGTTCTTGTTAAAAAGGGACTGGCCGCAGGGCTTGATGAATATGATCGGATCGCCTTGGATGCGCAGAACGTAAAGGAAGGGGCATTGATATACTAAATCCCCTATTGACAGCATAGAGTAAAAAAAGGATAATATTTTAATACAGGTCATTTATTGATTACTAATTGATTTAAGGAGATTTCTTTATATGGGAAAGTTAATTCGTGGTCTTTTGGATTCATTAAAGCTCACAGATGAAGAAGATGAATACGATGATGATGACGATCTTGATACACAAAATAATCAGCGTAAGGAAACAATGGTCAAAAGAGATAATCCTCCGTTGAGGAAATATGAAAACGACGGTTATTTTGAGGAGGAAGAGGAAGATGATGATGAACCTCTGGCTCAAAGGAGAAGCTTTGCAAGGCCTCAAGCCCCCATTTCCAATCCTTTCCGTCAGGCTCAGAACAAAACAGCTGTTCCTTTAAGGTCATCCGTTTCCGACAGAAGAATATATGTATTGAATCCCAAATCCTTTGAGGATGCAAAAGAGGTATGTGACACTCTTAAGGGGGGCGGTGTTATCTTTATGAATTTTGAGGGCGTCAGAACGGATCTGGCACAAAGGCTCATGGATTTTGCCGGCGGAGCGGTTTATTCTCTCGGCGGACAGATCCATCAGATCTCAGGCTACAATTTCATTGTTGCTCCCGGGGAAATGGATATCCAAGGTGATATTCTTGCACATATCACATCTGAGGGAACAGAGTTCCCCACATTCACGAAATATTGATAATGGGAGGAAAACTAAATGCTTACACCTGTAGAGCTTCAAAATAAACAATTCAAGGCTTCCGGACTCGGATATGACAAGAAGGATGTAGACGGATTTATCCGTCTTGTTTCCGACAGCTATGAAGAGATCTACCGTTCAAAGGTTGAACTCGAAGACAGAGTCAGTGAGCTTGATGAAGCACTCAGTCATTATCGTGCGATCGAAAAGACTATGCAAAAAGCACTTGTGCTTGCCGAGAAAACTGCAGAGGAAACAAGAGCCAATGCTATCGAAAACGCAAGACAGATCGAGAATGATGCCGTGACAAAATCACAGATCATTTTAAGTGATGCCCGTTGTGAGCTTGAAAAGATAAACCAGCAGATCATCAATCTCAACCAGACCTTTGAGACCTATAAGATCAATTTCAAAAATCTTGCCAATGCTCAGATCGAGATCATCAATTCGGACAGCTTTAAGATCTCCGCGAGTCTTTTGACAACCGAAGGAATTGCTGTACCCAAGAAGTTTTACGAAAAGAAAGAAGAAAGAAACGCAAATGCCGAAGAAAATCTGCCCGAAGAGCAGGTGAACGATTTCGAGATCATTGACGGCGATGCGGGAAATTAAGATGGATAAGAGAATCACCAAGGCAGTTTATATTTACCAGGCACTTGTATTTGCTTTATTTGTAGCGATAGATCAGATCACAAAAGTTCTTGCAAGGACAAAACTCGTGGATGAGTTTGGAAACAGCAAGTCCTTTTATCTCATAAAGAATGTTCTCTGCTTTCATTATCTTGAGAACAGAGGCTCTGTTTGGGGAATTTTACAGGGTAAGATCAATTTTTTGTTGATCGTTTCCTTATTCCTGTTCCTTATCCTATTATATGTTTATATTAAGCTCCCCAAGACAACGAATTATCTTGTTTTGTTATGGATCGATGTATTTATGCTTGTCGGAGCTGTCGGTAACACCATAGATCGGATCGTCTTCGGATATGTTACGGACTTTATTTACTTTGAGCTTATTAATTTCCCCATATTTAATTTTGCGGATATATGCATTACACTTGCGGCGGCTGTTACCGTTGTTATGATCCTGACCAGATACAAAGACGATAATTTTGCATTTCTTTCTTTTAAAAACAAAAAGAAGATTGAGGAAGATGGAGAAGTTGATATTCACAATTGAGGAAGATACGGCCGATCTGCGCATAGATAAGCTGATATCTTCACAGACTGAAGGTATATCCAGAACCGCTATTCAACGCTTGATTGATGGCGGTTTTGTTTTGGTATCCGGCAAAAAGGTCAAGTCCAGCTACAAGACCTGTGAAGGAGACGAGGTTGAGGTCATCCTTCCCGACGCTGAAAAGCCCGATATTAAACCTGAAAACATTCCTTTGGACATCATCTATGAGGACAATGACATCATTATAGTTAACAAGCCCAAGGATATGGTGGTTCATCCCGCCGCCGGGCATTACAGCGGAACGCTTGTGAATGCTTTGCTTTACAGATGCGGGGATTCATTGTCGGGTATCAACGGCATTATGCGGCCGGGCATAGTCCACAGAATAGACAAGGACACTACAGGGGCACTTGTGGTGTGTAAAAACGACACGGCTCATCAAAGCCTTTCGGAACAGTTAAAGGTGCATTCGATCACCAGAAAGTACGAAGCGATCTGCAACGGTATCTTTAAGGAAGCCACAGGCCGTGTTGAAGCTCCCATCGGCAGAGATCCCAAGGACCGCAAAAAGATGGCGATAAATTACAAGTCAGGCAAAGAGGCTATCACAAACTATACTGTTTTGGAAAATCTCAACAATAAGTACTCACATATAGAATGTCGTCTTGAAACCGGAAGAACTCATCAGATCCGCGTGCATATGGCTTCTCTGCATCATCCCTTACTGGGAGATGAGGTTTACGGCTTTAAGGACAAGAACTTTGATCTGCAGGGCCAGTGTCTGCATGCGAAAACCATAGGCTTTATACATCCGACCACGAAGCAGTATGTGGAATTTGAAGCCCCTTTACCAGATTATTTTACGGCTCTTTTGAAAAAACTATCCGTTTAGAGGCACTATGGAAAATATTTTTTTAAAAAGGAATATACTTGAAGACCTGAGACTATGGGACATCCGACAAAACGGACCTTTACTTCTGTACGGAATGAAAGGCGTGGGTAAAGCATTCATATGCAAAGAATACGCACGTATGAAAGAATCCTTCATGTATTACGAGCCGGAGCTTTCGTTGATAAAGGAAGGAAATGTAAAGGAAAAGTCTGCGGTTGAATACACCGCGCAGCATTTCGGTCTTTCAAAAGAAGCTCTCGGAGCCAATTTTCTCATCCTCAACGAAACGGAAAAAGCGGAAGAGTTCTTTAAAGCATTATTTGAGACTGCGGTTCGGGAACAATATAAATGGATCTTTATCTCTGACTATGATTATCTGGGGGATGAATACCCGGAACAATACAAATTGCATATGTTTCCTGTGCAATTCGATGAATTCCTGATAAACCTGGGATATAACGACTGGTATGTCAGTTCCATAGGAGAAAATCTGAAGCGAAGAGAAAAACTGCCGGATATAGTTCACAATAACCTCATATCTACCTTTGAAGAGTATCTGTGGACGGGAGGTATGCCTGATGTGGTTGAAGAATACATTAAAGAACACCGTCTTGGGATCAGATGCGCTCAACAGAATTCTAAAATGCTTTCCTATTCAATACTTGATGATGAAAAAGATTCTTCTTTGCTCAACAAATGCAGACAGATATTGGACACGGTGGATGTTCAGCTAAACAAGAGTAACAAAAAATTCATGTTTAGCCTTATAAGAAGCGGTGTTACCTATCAGATGTATTCTTCAGCTATAGAACGATTAGTTCAAAAAGGCTTAATACTTAAGATCAATGAGCTTTTTGATGAAAGAAAGTTTAAGCTTTTTTACCCGGAATTTTCTTTTAACTCTCAGGAGAGCTTCGATGAAATTACAGATGTAGAATTTCTGCTGAGAGAAGAAAACTATATTCTGCAGACATTTAAACAAAAGGGCATAGATGTTTACTTTTGGGAGTCCGGGAACAGAGCCGAGCTGCCTTTTGTGATACGAAAAAAAGACTGTGAGTTGATACCTGTAGACTATAACGGAGAAAGCAGGAGAGTTTCAAAGAGTTTAAAGTCCTACAGCAGTAAGTACAATAACGGTAAGGCTTTGATAATATCTACGACAAACTTTTCGACAGATGGCTTGACTGTATCAATTCCGGTTTATTCGATCTTTTGTATTGAAAAACTTTTGGAAGTGCTGGTTTAAGCCTTGACAAAAACATTTCTATGGTGGTAGAATATCACTTACCATTCGGTAGCTGCAAGGGTTTTGTATACCCTTGTTTTTATGGCAACTACCAATGTAGTTATTAAACGGAGGGATGAAACTTGTAATGGGAGAGGAAATTCGATTACATGAGGGAGAATTAAATGTAATGGAGCTGTTATGGGCAAATGATCAGATAGCAGCCAAGGATATTTCTAACATTATAAAAAATTATATAGGCTGGGAGAAAAACACCACCTATACGGTAATCAACCGTCTGATCGCAAAGGGGGCTGTCAGTCGGGATGATCCGGGATTCATATGCAGAGCATTGATAACAAAAGAAAAGGTACAGGAAATCGAGACCAAGGCCTTATTGGATAAGGTTTTCGGCGGAGAGATCAGTAACTTCATCAATGATTATCTGAGGCATGCAAAGCTTACACCTGCTCAGATCGTGGATCTTGAAAGTGTTATCATCGAACACAAACGGAGATCCTGACTTATATTAAGTATATTTTTCAGACTGAACTTAAAATTTAAATTTTAGTTCAGTCATTTTTGTTGACATTTTTTATCAATGAATGTTATTATTAACAAAATAAAAAAATTAGGGATGGGGTTTTATTTGTAAATGGGGTCTTTTTTTATGTTTAAAACGGTCATCTTACAGAGGGGTAAATATGTTTAAATTATTGGTTCACAGGCGGATACAAAAAAATATGATGAGAACATTTGTTACGTTGTTCTCTCTTGTTGTGGCTATCTTGATCCCTTTAATTTCTTCTTATTTTTCTTTTATCGAAAAAGTCTTCGAAAAACAGCAAAGCAGTAATATAGTGGCCAACGGTGATAGTTTTATCAATCTGAGGACCATAAAGGTTTCAAACGACTATATTGTTTTTTCGGATTCATTTTTTAATATGCTCGAAAATAACGATAGAATTTTGAGTTACAGAAAAATATATAGTGATTATTCCAATAAATATGAAATTCTATGGGAAAATCTCGATACGGAAACTGTTTACTGTTTGTTTGGAATAATTAATGATGGACACGGCATTATTTTTCCTCAAGGTCAATTGGAGGAACTTAATAGAGAAGGCAAAAATGCTATTGTTTTCGGAAGAGAATTTCTGAAGGACGAGACAGGCGTTATGTTGATCAGCACGCATGATTGTTTGGTAAATGAAATTGATCCGGAAGAAGCTGTCGGATCTTACATAACAATATGCAGTACTGAGTCAGACAAACAACAGAGAGTCAAAATAGTGGGAGTGTATGATAACTTCCTGTCCGAAAGAGGTAATCGAAATGCCGGAGGATATAACGAGCCAAAAGATTATATTTTTTCTTCCGATGTTGTACATTACTTCAAGGAAGGAACAAACGATTCTAAAATATACGATCCGACGAGTACGGAGATCAATCTCAAGTCTATGAATGATCTGGAGGATATGATCGGTTTTATTGAAAATGAATATGGTTACAGTGCACCCACTATAAGCGAACAATTGCTGGGTATAACATTTTTAACAGGTGAATACGGCCGCATGTTTAAAGTTTTGGCATGGCTTTCCTACATTGTTGTTTTTGCAATGTTTTTTTCGGTTCTTTACAGAAACATTCAGGAAGAAACGGATTTCAGAATGATGCTGCGAAGTCTCGGAATGCGTGATCTTATGATCAGAAGGCTGCAGCGAAGAGAAGCTATGTTTTATGGATTCTGGGGTTGTCTTATCGGTTCGGTTCTCGGCTTTTTGGGATGTACTGTTTTAGGCATGGCTACAATGATGAATAAACCGGAATTTAAGACTGTATTGGATGTATTACCAAGAATTGAAACGGTTTTGATCCCGGTTCTGATATGTCTTGTATTTGTTTTTGCGATAAATGAAATATTGATAATTATTACAGGCAGGATAGACGGGAGGAAAAATTGATATGAAGAAACTTTTTTATATCATGTCAGGGGTTTTGCTCATTGCTCTGGTTTTTTTTGTGACGGTAACGATCAGAAAAAACAAAACCTTAGATGACAGGATCATCATTTTACCTTTTGATCATGCACTTGTTTTAAATAGAAATGAAATAGGTCTCCAAAGCTATGCCTATTTACCTTTTAACGCTGTGATCCTCGACAGAAGGATCAAGGGTAATGAAGAGATCAAGGACATTAAATTGACCCTTAAGATCTATGATGATAACAAAGAGATAATTGAAATCCCTGAAACCGTATCACCTCGGGTAAATGTGTTTAAAGGAGGAATGACCGTAAGCTTTCAAATACGTGTGAACGATGAACTGTACGGTAATAAGATCGAGCTTTGTTACGATAATGATATTAAAGGCATTCAAGAAGGAAGGATCAATATAAGGAAAGAAATCTTGGATTATAATTTCCAAATGGAGTCATCATTGTCCAGTTCATTTAAAATGGATTACATTATCAGTCCGAATACAGAGCATGAGATCAACATCACCCTTAACAACGAAAAGATATCGAATAAGGACATCAGCTGGAAATTAAAAAGAGGGAATCCACAGCTTAGGTTTTTTCGGGAAGCCTTCAGAGAAGGTTCGGAATTTCCTTCTGAGGGCATTATTGTGAATCCGGGAGAGTTCATAGAAATTACTGTAGAAAATCCGGATACATACAGTATCGAAACAAATTCGATTAACGTTTTTAATATCAACGGTAATAAAGCAGGTTATGATAGTTATAGACAAATGTGCCAATTACCGAAAGATATGGGGATAGTTTCAGACATTATAGAGGGGAAGGCGATTAACAATGATTGAATTAAAAAACGTTTCAAAAATATACGGCAGTGAAAAAAAAGATACATTTGTCAAAGCACTGACCGATATTGACCTGACCATTGAGGATAAAGAATCCGTTTCAATCATAGGTAAATCAGGTTCAGGTAAAACTACTTTGCTTAACATTATAGGAACTTTGATAAAGCCCACAAGCGGTCATATCATAATTGACGGCATCGATATGGCAGAGTTGTCTCTTGATAAACTTGCCGTTTTCAGAAACGAACATATAGGATTTGTTTATCAGGCTTATATGTTGGAAGGATCTTTGACTGCAACGGAAAATGTCGCTTTACCCTTGATGATAAGCGGAGAAGCACCCAAAAAAGCTTTCATTAAAGCAGAAGAGATGCTGGAAAAAGTCGGTCTGTTCGAAAGGAGGAAACACAAACCGGACGAACTGTCGGGCGGAGAAAAACAGCGAATAGCTATTGCCAGAGCGATGATCAAGGACCCTTGTTTGATACTTGCTGATGAACCTACCGGTAATCTGGATGAAGAAACCGGACGCATGATAATGAAATGGTTAAAAGAATTAACCAAAGAAAAAAAATTTATAATGGTAACCCATGACAATGAACTTGCCTCACTTGCGGACAGGCAGATCAGAATAAAGGATGGTAGAATATGCTGAGAAATGTTTTTCTGATGACTGTCAGGTGGATCGTCAGCAATCGAAGAAAGTATTATGTCAGCTGGATAGCTTTTGCCGTTATCAGTTTGTTCTTTGTAATATTTTTTTCTTTTGGTTCAAGTACATTTGGCCGAAATAATGAAAACCGTTTGTCCATAAAGATTCTTTCCTTTGGTAACGGAAATATGAATAATATCGTCGGAATGGATGAAAAAGGCCGCGATATTGTTGATGAAGATCTTAGTGAATTGACTTCTTTGAGCGTTTCGAGGTTCTTTAATGAACTGAACGCAAATTCATATCGAGTATTTCACGAGAAGTCCGTAAATGCTGTTATTCTTCCGAACGAAAAGAAAAGTGATGTTTTTACAAGGTGTTATTTCTATGCTTCCAACAACGGAGAACTGCTGTTTGATTCGGAAAAAGCCAACGGAACAATTATCGATGGTATAGGAGAAAACACCGTTTTAGTTACCGAAGACTTTTTAAAGAAGCATGATATGGATTTAAAAGATGCTGTAGGTAAAGAGATCACAGTTTGTTTTTCTGATGAAAGCCAAAGACCGGAAAGAGCGATCTTTACGGACGGAAATGATCATTTAAAGATCACAATAGGCGGCATTATCCAAAACCTCAATGATTCCGCTTTGAACAGTGTTGATATATATATTCCCGTAAATTCGGAACAAACGGATGATTTCCTAGCCGACAGGGCTGATATAGAATTAAGATCGGTTCTTGATCATGATTTTGCAGTGAATTATCTGAACACGAAGGGGCAGCGTCTTTTAAGAAGAAACTATGATTATACACTTGAACAAGGCCTTAATGAAGATTTCAGTTCTTTCGGAAACATAATGAAATGGGTCCTTTTTTTCCTTGTTGCAACCTGCTTTTTAAACACAAATACTGAAGTAATAGAAAGTAACGGAGCATATTTCCGCCTGCTTCATGTTTTGGGGTGCAGAAGAATGTTTTTGTATTCTTTTGCCTGCCTTATGTCTGTAATCCAGGGATTGATAGGCACAATAGCCGGATTGATCCTGAGTTTGATATTTCAAAAGCCTATCGGATATCTGTTGGATTACATGATAGGAGATTTCGGTAACTATGTTACTAAAGCTCACTTTGCTGTTTCTTTGAAAGCAATAGGATCAACATTTTTATTTTGTTTTATCATTACGTTGATATGCGGAATTTTTGCTTGTTTTCTGGTTCAGACAAAATATATGACCGCAAATCTCAAGAAAAGGAACTTTATTATCGGCTATATATTTGTTACCTTTGTAGTTTCATGGATGATCATAGAATTAAAGAAATTCATGGTATACCATATCGGAACCGACAATTCGGAGATCATATGTGCATTGTTATTACTCGGGATTTCGCTTTTCCTGCTTAAAATAAGGAACATTAAAGGTGAACCCGAACATCCCGAAGAAAAAAAACTAAGAGTACAAAGCTGTTTTTTACTTGCTGTTTTTGTCGGGCTTATTTATACAGTATATTGGGCATTGGATTCTTCAATAAACGATCTGTCGATGATAATTAATAAAGAATACAGTTATTCGGGAGAAATTGTCGATTATAATGCGCTTTCTGTTATAAAGACCATCTTGATTTATGTTATATGGAGTGTTATTGCCGAAGAATTATTGTTCAGAAAATACCTTTATATCAGTCTAAGAAAGATAGGACCGATAAAAGCTTCATTGATCACTTCAGCCTTGTTTGCAATAATGCACGGCTTCACTTATCATTCGATCATGATGTTTGTTCTTTCCATGATCATATGCTTTGTTTTCGAACATACGGGACAATTGACTCTTTGCATGTTTGTCCATTCAGTCTGGAATCTTGCGGCATTGATATTTGGTGCGGTGATCAAAATAGGCCCCGTTTCGTTTACGGAGCCTCATTTACGGATCGATATAATGGGTGATATGGCATGGTGCATTTTGATAGGAGCAATAGCTGCAGAAGCAGCGATCCTCCTGCTAAACGTTGGGAAAAAGCATTTATTTTTCTCTTAGTTTAACCGCATCCTTGGCAGAACGCCTTCGTTCTTCATCAATCGCCGCATAATGACGTTTTGTGGTGTTTACGTCCTTATGGCCGAGGACTTCCGCAACAAGGTAAATGTCACCTGTTTCGGTGTAAAGTTGCGTTCCGTAGGTGCTCCTCAATTTGTGCGGCGTGATCTTTTTGGTGGAAACGGAGAGTTTGGCATATTTTTTAACCATGAATTCCACATTTCTTACACACATTCTTTTCTTGTGTGAAGATAAAAACAATGCATTTTCGCTGCCTGACTCGGGAATTATCTTTTTTCGTTCGTCCATATAGTCGCATAAGGCATTGTGTACTTCATCACCGAAATAAACAAAGGATTCATTTCCGCCTTTTCGGATAATGTTTATACGATCGTTTTCAAGGTCCAGATCTTTAATATCAAGGCCCACGCATTCGGAAACACGGATTCCGGTTCCGAGCAACAGGGTAGTGATCGCCAGATCCCGGACCTTGTTTTTTTCGTGAAACGAAAGAGATTTTTTTGAAAGATTTTTACCGGATTCAACCGTATCAAGAAATTCCACGACTTCATTCGGATCCATACGGATAATGTTTTTCTCGTGTATTTTGGGAACACGGACCTGCATGGTTGGATTTTCGTTTATGATCTTTCTTGAATGATAATAATTATACATGGCTCTCAGAGCGGATATTTTACGTTTTATACCGGCTTCCGAATTTGTGAGCTTTTTTCCGTCGGGATTTTCGTATAGTTTTAGATAATCAAGGAATTCTTCGATGTCCTCGGCGGTAAACATTTCCAGTATCGAAGGATCACGCATGTCAGACATTTCTTTTCCGTGAAAAGCAGGATTGTTTTCTTTTAAGAAGTCAAAGAAAACCTTTAAGTCCTCAGCGTAAGCGATCCTTGTACGTGACTGAGTGACAGGTTCGATGCCTCTGAAAAAAGTTTTAACAAAAGCAGGCAAAGTTTTTTCGATTTCACGCAGCTTGTTGATATTATGGATTTTTTGTTCCTCGTGATAATTTAATTCCTTCATAGGTAAAACCTTTCATTAAAACCTTTAAATTTGTTGTATTTATTTCGTTAAACTCGCGTTTGGCGAAATAATCACTATAGAAGATAATACCGCTCTTTTGCCCTGATGTCAAGGCTTTGAGCGGTATTTTATCAATAAAATCAAATTATAGTTCAAAGTTCAACGACTTTTCCGTCGCTCCAGATCCTTTCAAGATCATAGAAATCTCTGTTTTCTTTTGTGAAAATGTGAATGATCATATTGCCGGCATCGATCAAAGTCCAGCCGTTATTCTTTCCGCCTTCAACCTTTACGTCCTTAAGACCGGCATTCAAAAGCGCATCTTCCGCAGCATCCACAAGTGCGTCAACCTGAGGCTGATTGTTTCCGTTGGTGATGATAAAGTAATCTGTCATAACGGAAATACTTCCTATATCGATTATTTTGATATTCTCAGCCTTTTTTTCATCCAATGCCTTATATATTGCCTTTAAAACTTCCTTTTCTTTATCTGTCATATATTTCTCCGCTCCTTAGTTATAAATGAACCCATAACCCCGTCCCCGGGTATCATTAAATGAACCCATAACCCCGTCCCCGGGTATCAAAATGCTTGATCAAGGTTTGACCGTATCTTTGTTTTCAAGGAAAACCTTGTAGTAGTCATAGGTTCTTTGAGTTGCCTGATCGATCTCCCGTCCTTTTTTCCCGAGAAAAATCAAGGTTGCTTCCAATATCTGCGCCGTAGCCTTGTCTATATCTCTGAAAACGAGGGATCTGACTTCCTTTAAAGGCGGTTCCATATCGGTAAATGCCCTTTGAGGTTCAAGAAAATCCGCGCAAAAGATTATCTGTTCAAGTCTTGTCATTGCGGGACGTCCCACAGTGTGATTTATTATGGCATTAAGGAAATCCTTGTCTTTAATGCCGTATTTGTTTTCTGCGATAAAAGCGCCCAGTTTTGCATGGATCAGCTGCTTTTGTCTGCGTTCGCAATCCGTGAGCTTTATGCCGTTTTCATCACAAAGTCTCTCCTGCTCATCCTCAGGTATTTCTTTTGCTGAGTCGTGCAAAAGACCTGCTGCTGTAGCTTTGTCAACCGCTACGCCGTAAACCATGGCTAGACTTGCCGCGGTATATGAAACGCCGAGGGAATGCTGGAATCTGAAGGTGCTCAATGTCTTTCGCATATCTTCCGTAAAGCCCCAGATCTGCTCCGGAGTAAAGTAAGCACCGTCTTTGCAGCATCCGTAAAGCTCTTTTTTATCGATATAATCAATAACCGATGAAGGTAAAGCCGCAGTTTTGAGTTCTCCCAAACGTATATGCTTTCTGATGTCGGATGAAGAAACAAAATTGCAGGGATATTCGATAAATTCAATTCTTGCATTAATGCTTTTCTTTAGCTTATCAGCTTTTTCCTTTAGCATTGCAAGCCCGGTCCCGCCTCTTTCGGCCACAAGCAGAACGCACTTGTTTACGATGTCCGCAGGATTTTTCCATTCGTCGATCCACATGAGCGAATCTCCGCCTATGATAAAATAGAACTCAGTCTCCGGCTCATTTTGAGTCATAAATGCCAAAGTATCACAGGTGTAGGTGTTTCCGGGACGTTTGAATTCAAGATC
Organism: Lachnospiraceae bacterium; assembly: GCA_016291655.1. Classification (GTDB taxonomy): domain Bacteria; phylum Bacillota; class Clostridia; order Lachnospirales; family Lachnospiraceae; genus RGIG3528. The sequence continues at coordinate 63,817 of JAEEYF010000094.1, forward strand.
CGAAAGAAAGTAACCGTTCTTTTCTCCGCCAAGCACCTCATCCACCGCAAGTCTGGTCATCTCCATACGGTCCTCGAAAGATACGAGCTGTCTCGGATCCTTGTAGGCAGGACGAGCTGCCGGCATAAAAATGAGCTTGTCAAGTCCGAATTGCTCCTTTGCCGCACGGCCAAGGGACAAATGCGCATTGTGTATTGGGTTGAAAGTTCCTCCTAAGATGCCTGTTTTCATGTTTTACCTCGGAAGTTCGATCTTTCTCTTGTCCTTATCTTTTGCCTGATGATAGATGACGATCTTGCGACCCGTAACGGAAACAATGTCCGAATGAGTTCTGTCTGCCAATATGCCTGCAAGGATCTTGGGTTCGTCATCGCAGTTTTTTAAAACGGAAACCTTGATCAGCTCATTCTTTTCAAGGTTTTCAATTATTGCCTCGGTAAATTCGGGCGTAAGACTGTTCTTCCCGATCTGAAAAACCGGATCCAGGTTCTGTGCCAGCCCGCGCAAATAAGCTCTTTGCTTTGTAGTGATCATTTTATCTCCTTTTGTATCCGAAATCTTTCACGGATCATTTGTAATAATCGAAAGCCCAGCCGTAGATCCTAACGGTATCTCCGTCTTTAATGCCCATTGCCTCAAGTTCTTCAAGGATTCCGTTCACTTTAAGGAAATTCTGGAAGAATTCAAAGCCTTTTTCCGAATCCAGATTGGTGTAACCCAGCATTTTCTCAATCCTGGGGCCTTCTATGACATATTCCTTCTCGTTCTCGTCATAAGAAACGAAGTAAGGCTCACTGTCACCTTCAAGTGATTCGGTATAGAATTCTTTTTCAAATACGATGGGTTTGTCACCGCATTTTTTCAAAAGATCGTTAACGTAATACAACAGTTCGCTGATGCCTTCCCCGCTGACAGCGGATATCGGGAAGATCTTAATGCCCTGAGGCTCAAATTCATCACGTATAAGCTGCAGAGCGATGTCCTTTTCCTCACCGTAAAGGGTGTCCAGCTTATTAGCCGCGATAACCCAGGGCTTTTTGGATATCGAACTGTTATATGCTTCAAGTTCTTTGTTTATCTTGTATATATCCTGTACGGCGTCTCTGCCTTCCGTACAAGCGGCATCAACTATGTGGATCAATACCCTGCATCGTTCAATGTGCTTTAGGAATTGATGACCGAGACCGACACCTTCCGAGGCTCCTTCAATGAGTCCGGGAATGTCAGCCATAACAAAGCCTTCGCCGTCTTTCAGATCCACTACGCCGAGGTTTGGATTCAGTGTGGTGAAATGATAATTTGCGATTTTGGGACGAGCGTTGGAAACACGGCTCAATAAAGTGGATTTTCCCACGTTGGGGAAGCCCACAAGTCCAACGTCTGCTATAACCTTCAGTTCGAGAATTACATTCAGTTCCTTCGCTTCCTGTCCGGGCTGTGCATATTGAGGGACCTGCATGGTTGCTGTGGCATAATGCTGGTTGCCCTTGCCGCCTTTGCCGCCCTTAAGAACGACCTCACGCATATTCCCGTTGGACATGTCGGCGATAACCTTTCCCGAGGAAGCTTCACGGATAACCGTGCCTTCGGGTACTTTCAAGATAAGATCCTTACCGTCTGCGCCCGTGCAATTGTTACCCCTGCCGTCTTCTCCGCTTTCAGCGCAGTATTTTCTTACGAAACGATAATCGGTAAGTGTATTCAGTCCCTTGTCAACTTCGAAGACGATATCTCCGCCTCTTCCGCCGTCTCCGCCGTTTGGACCGCCCGCGGCCACAAAAAGCTCACGACGAAAAGCCACACAACCGTTTCCGCCTTTTCCGGACTTTATGAATATTTCTGCTCTGTCTGCAAACATTTGAATGTCCTCACTTTTTCGTTACATAAAGCTGTCTTGTTTTTAAGAAAATTAAAGCCCCGAAGCATTATCCCTCGGGGCTTAATCGATCATTTCTACTTAGATTCTACGGGATAAACAGAAGCCTGTTTCTTATCTCTTCCCAATCTCTCAAATCTTAATACTCCATCCTTGAGTGCGAATAATGTATCATCGCCGCCGCGTCCAACATTAACGCCGGGATGAATCTTTGTACCGCGCTGTCTGTAAAGGATGTTTCCGGCCAAAACGAACTGACCGTCGGCACGCTTAGCACCAAGTCTCTTGGACTCGGAATCTCTGCCGTTCTTAGTAGAACCAACGCCCTTTTTATGAGCAAACAATTGAAGGTTCATCTTTAACATTGTGCTTACCTCCTATTTTAATAAGTAAACGAACTTTTCTCCGTACTCCTGTACGATAGCCTCGACTCCGAGAAAAAATGAATCCAAAAGCAATCTGCTTTCTTTGGAAACCTCATCGGTAAGTATCAACTCGAGGAAACCGTCCTCGGCTTGCTTGCAAGAAAACTTGTCCTGAGTAAAAGCCTCAATGGAATTGACCGTATTGGTGGTCAGCACGGAAATCGCAGCACATATAATGTCCTTGCCCTTCCCTGCATATCCTGCATGGCCTTCCGAACGAAAGCCGCAAACCTCGTCTTTTTCATTATGGATAGGTGTGATCTTAATCATAGCAATTAAGCGTTGATCTTTTCAATCTTAATACGGGTATAATTCTGTCTGTGGCCATTCTTCTTGTGATAGCCGGATTTTCTCTTATACTTGTAAACAATAACCTTGTTGCCCTTAACATCACCAACGACGGATGCTGTTACGGTTGCACCGGAAACAGTAGGGTTACCGATCTTCATTGATCCATCGTTAACTGCAAGAACCTGATCGAATGTGTAATTTGCTCCTGCTTCAACGCCGAGCTTCTCAACATTAATGATATCGCCTTCTGCTACCTTGTATTGCTTTCCACCTGTTGCAATAATAGCGTACATACTGGCACCTCCTATTTATCATTAC
>JAEEYF010000095.1 GCA_016291655.1 Lachnospiraceae bacterium
AGGCTACGACGGGTGCGCCCGTTACAGTGCTAGACTATCGTCGGAGATTTTCTCCTTCCGTAGTTGATAAGGCTTATATCGTGAGGTATGAGCGAATTAGGGTGGTAACACGAAGCGATATGCTCTCGTCCCTGAATTTTTCATTCAGAGATGAGAGCTTTTTTTATACCCCAAAACTAACTGACATATAAAAAGAGCTCTCCTCTGAGGCAACTGTTAACACTTATGTTGACGAAAAGGAGGAAACGAGATGAACAGAAATATTTTGATCGGAGGAGCATGGCCGTACGCAAATGGTTCTTTACACATCGGACATATCGCAGGTCTTTTGCCGGGTGATGTCCTTGCCAGATATCATAGGGCCTGCGGAGATAAGGTTTATTTTGTATCGGGAAGTGACTGTCACGGAACCCCGGTGGCTATCCGTGCAAAGTCTGAGGGAAAGACACCGCAGGAGATCAGTGACTATTATCATGAGGAGTTTACGGATTGCTTCAACCGTCTGGGCTTCAGCTATGATTGCTATACAAAAACTTCAGACGATCATCACAAGAACTTTATCCGTACATTCCATGAAAAACTCTATAAAAGCGAATATGTCTATGAGAAGGAGACGCCCCAGGCTTTCTGCGAGTGCTGTAATACATTTCTGGCAGACAGGTTTGTTACAGGATTATGTCCGAAATGCGGAGAACATGCAAGGGGCGATCAGTGCGATCTCTGCGGGGCTGTTCTTGATCCTGAGCTTCTTAAAGAGCCGGTCTGCGCTGTATGTAATAAACCGGTAACCTTCAGGAAATCCAAACATCTTTACATTGCAATCTCCAAGCTTGAGAAACAACTTCGAAACCTTGTCGATAACGGAAAGAACTGGCGAAAGAACGCAGTCTCATTCACCAATCGTTACATCGATGAGGGGCTTCGTGACAGAGCACTTACCAGAGATCTGGAATGGGGAATCCCTGTGCCGAAGGAAGGATATGAGAACAAGACCATCTATATCTGGGCGGAGAACGTCCTCGGTTATCTCTCAGCCGCAAAACGTGTGGCGGATGAAAGAGGTGAGAACTTTGAAGAACTGTTTGGTGAGAATGCCCATCACTACTACGTTCACGGCAAGGACAACATTCCCTTTCATACGATAATCCTGCCTTCGCTTCTCATTGCAAACGGCAGCGGCTATCGTCTTCCGGATCAGATAGTTTCAAGCGAGTATCTGACTCTTGAGGGCAGGAAAATCTCCACAAGCCGCAACTATGCGATCTGGGTAAAGGATCTGTTGGACAGATATGATGCGGATTCTCTGAGATATTATTTTCTTGCCAACGGTCCCGAAAAGAAGGATGCTGATTTTTCCTGGACCGAATATGTCAATAATCACAATGGTGAACTTCTTGGAGCATACGGAAATTTTATAAACCGTTCGCTGTCATTTATTGCAAAATACTTTGACGGGATCATTCCCGAAGGCAATGTTTCGGATGAATGGGAAGAGACACTTCGTACTCTCTACGACACTACTGGAAGGAGGATTGAAGAAGGCAACTTTAAAGAAGCCATTGACGGAATCTTTGATGTTGTCAGAAAAGCAAACAAATACTTTGATGAACAGGCTCCGTGGAAAACAAGGACCGAAAATGTTGAAGTCTGTAAGAACACTTTGTATCAGTGTACACGGATCATTGCAAACCTTGCGACTGTTCTGGCTCCTTTCCTTCCTTTTTCATCGGAGAAAATATTCCGGTGGTTGAACGTATTCGAAGACTGGAGTTACAAAAACGTTGAGTTCGGGTATGAACTGCCTGAAATAGAGATACTGTTTGAGAGGTTGGATAAAAATGTGATAGAGGAGGAAAGAAGCAAACTGGGTTAAACAATATGTGCTATAATCAATCTCAAGTAAGATTAATTAAAGGAAGACTCATATGGGATTTTTCGACAAGTTTAAGAAGACTGCCGGTTCGAATTGGGATGATGCTTACAAAGCTAACCCGAGTTTCTATTCAAAGCCTGACGGAAGTCCGTTCTGTGCATTTGCTCTGACAGAGGGAACAG
>JAEEYF010000096.1 GCA_016291655.1 Lachnospiraceae bacterium
TAACAATGTCATTAAAAACGCCACAGTTCCCGTGATCCAGACAGGTATCGGCAATTGCCACATCTATGTTGACAAGCTGATCGATGACGAAATGGCTCTTAGCATCATTGAAAATGCAAAGACTCAGAGATACGGAACCTGCAACACCTGTGAGTCTCTTGTGGTTCATACGGAGGTTGCGGAGAGGATCATCCCCAAGATCTACGAAGTCCTTACCCTTAAGCACGGTGTTGAGATCAGAGGCGATGAAAGATCAAGAGCCATCGTTCCCGAGATCAAACCGGCTACAGAGGAGGATTACTACACAGAGTACCTTGATAAGATCATTTCCTTAAAGATCGTGGATCACACTCCCGAGGCCATAGATTTTATCAACGAGCATTCTTCCGGACATTCGGAAGCCATCGTTACAAAGAATTACAACCATGCCATGCGTTTTCTTAACGAGATCGACTCGGCTGCGGTTTATGTAAATGCTTCAACCAGATTCACGGATGGTGCTGAATTCGGTTACGGCGCAGAGATCGGCATCTCTACCCAGAAGCTCCATGCCAGAGGCCCTTTGGGACTTAATGAGCTTACAACCATCAAATATATAATTTTTGGAACAGGTCAGATCAGAGAATAATGGAATTAATACCTAACACAGAACCCGAAAGACAATATTGGTTCATGGACAGGCTGAGAAGCATGGTAGCGGAAGAAGCTCTTAAGGCAGGCCGGGAGCTCACTTACTGCATTCAGACCTTCGGATGCCAGATGAATGCCAAGGATTCGGAAAAACTGGCGGGTGTACTTGAAAACATCGGCTATAAGGAAGCGGATTCGGAAAATGCCGATTTCGTTATTTACAACACATGTACCGTTAGAGAAAATGCCAATACAAGAGTGTACGGCAGGATCGGATACCTCGGTACTTTAAAAGCAAAAAACCCCCTCATGATGATCGCTCTTTGCGGCTGTATGATGCAGGAGCCTCATGAAGTGGAGAAGATCAAAAAGAGTTACCGTTTTGTGGACATAGTCTTCGGAACTCATAACATTTTTAAGCTTGCGGAGCTCATCTATGAAAAGATGACTTCCGGAAAAAAACAATTGATCGATGTCTGGGAAAGTTCTTCGGAGATCGTGGAAGACCTGCCCAGTACAAGAAAATTTGATTTTAAGGCAGGAGTCAACATCACCTACGGCTGCAATAATTTCTGCACCTATTGCATAGTTCCCTATGTAAGAGGCAGAGAAAAAAGCAGAAAGCCCGAGGACATCGTAAAAGAGGTTCAAAGCCTTGCGGATCAGGGCGTGGTTGAGATCATGCTTTTGGGCCAGAATGTGAACTCCTACGGAAAAGGACTGGAAGAAAAATGCAGTTTTGCGGAACTTTTGGAAAAGGTCTGCAGAGTGGAAGGCATTAAGAGAGTTCGATTCATGACTCCTCATCCCAAGGATTTTTCCGATGATGTTATCGAAGTCATGAAAAAAGAGCCTAAGATCTGTGCTCATGTTCATCTGCCGGTTCAGTCCGGAAGCAGCCGCATCCTTAAAAAGATGAACCGGAATTACACGAAAGAACAGTATCTTACACTTGTAGAAAAGATCAGGTCAAACCTGCCGGATGTTTCTCTTACCACTGATATTATTGTTGGATTTCCCGGTGAAACGGAAGAAGATTTCCTTGAAACCGTTGATGTGGTAAAGAAGTGCGGCTATGATTCCGCTTTCACATTTATCTATTCAAAAAGAACAGGAACTCCCGCAGCCAAATTCCCGGATGAAGTGCCTGAGGACGTTGTGAAAGACAGATTTGAAAGGCTTTTGGCAGTTTGCAAAGCCGAATCCGAAAAAGCCGCATCAAAGCTTACGGGCAGGACGGTTGAAGTTCTTGTGGAAGGCAGAGATGAAGCAAATAAGGAAATGATGACGGGAAGGCTTTCAAACAACCTTCTTGTTCATTTCGAGGGCTGCGACAATCTAATCGGAAAGCTTGTAAATGTCAGGCTGGATGAATGCAAGGGATTTTATTATTTAGGTTCGCTTGTTTAATTTTGTTGAAGCCAAGACCTTGACAGCAAGCGGTAAAATCTATATAATTAATTTTGTGTGCGGATTATTTAATCTGTGTACATAATTTCATAGGAGGTGTTCCGCAATGTTGTATTTTATTGTCGGAGCTGCATCCTTTGTAATTGCGTTTGCTGTTGCTGCTTTTATATTCTGGAATGCGGGTATCGCAGATCACAAAAAGAAATATGAAA
>JAEEYF010000013.1 GCA_016291655.1 Lachnospiraceae bacterium
CCCCGACACCCGCCTTAGAAGGGCGGTGCTCTATCCAGCTGAGCTACTGACACATAACTTAAACCAAAATGTCTAAGTAAAAGCAGGTGATGGGAATCGAACCCACGTATCCAGCTTGGAATGCTGGTGTTCTACCATTGAACCACACCTGCATGTTTTAAACTATTCAATTAATGATAGTCCCTGACCGCCCGCCCGTATGTTACACGCTCAAGCGACAAGCGATAATTTACCACAGGATTGAACATTTGTCAACATCATTTTTCATGATTTTTAACATTAAATAGCCTGTCGGACATATGCCTCCGCAAAAGTCCGCAATCGGGGTGACAGGATTTGAACCTGCGACCTCCTGCTCCCAAAGCAGGCGCTCCACCAAGCTGAGCCACACCCCGAACTTTTAAAGCGAAAAAGCAAACGGATTATACCTCAGAGAAGGACAAATGTCAACACTTTAACGGATCGGAGCATAGTCGCTCCGACCCGTTCGATCGTCATTTATCCGTTACCTTCCGTTTTTCAAAGGATCACTCTTCTTTGCTCTTGAACAAACGTGTTCCGAGGAGATTCCACAAAGGACCCGTGATGCATACGGAGGAGTAAGCTCCCGCAATGATACCGAACATGAGCGGGATCGCAAATTCCTTCATTGAATCAACACCGAAGATAACCAACGGGAACACCATGAGGAACGTTGTAAAGGATGTATTGATACTTCTGGAAAGCGTCTGTGTGATCGACCTGTCAACGATCTCTGAGACGCTGTCCTTCTTAAGCTTCTCTGAAAGGTTCTCGCGGATACGGTCAAATATAACGATCGTAGCGTTAATGGAGTAACCTACGATGGTAAGCATACATGCAATGAAGCTGTTTCCGACAGAGATCCTTACCACAGCATAGAGCATAAGTACCACAAGAACGTCATGTACAAGTGCGATTACCGCAGAAGCCGCAAAGTTAAAGTTCTTGAAACGGAACCAGATGTAGATCAGCATGCATACAACCGCTACGGCTACCGCAATGATCGCATGTCTTCTCATCTCTGCACTGATGCTTCCGGAAATATTCTTCGTTTCAATAAGAGATTCGTCAGCACCGTATTTTTCAACAAGAGCATTTGTGATCGCCGCTCTCTGGTCCTTGTCGATCTCAGCTGTTTTGATGATATAAGTGTTTTCTCCTGACACCTTTGTAATACGAGATGTCATTCCGACACTGTCCGAAACGAGTTTTTCAAGTTCTGCATTCAGGCTGTCCGAATACTTATCGGGAAGTGTAACGGAAAGCGAGGTGCCGCCGGAGAAATCAAGGCCGTAATTCAAAGCCTTTCCGTCCTTTGCCCCATATACGATCATAGCGCCAAACCCTGCGAGGATCAATATGCCTGAAGCAATGGCAAACTTGGGACTGTTTTTAACAAAAGCAATATTCTTTCTTTCCTTGGCTATGCCATAGAATCTTTCGCTGTGGAAACCAATCTCATAAAGCGCTCTGAGAATGAATCTGGTCACTACGAGCGCCGTAAACATTGAAAGAACGATACCGATGGCAAGGGTTGTTGCAAAGCCCTTTACTCCGCCCGATGTCATAAGGAAGAGAACCAGCGCGGCAATGAGAGTTGTTACGTTTCCGTCAAGGATCGCACTGAAGGCCTTTTGGAAACCGTTCTTGAATGCGCTTCTTACCGTAAGTCCCTTAGCAAGTTCTTCACGGATACGCTGGAATATAATGACGTTGGCGTCAACGGCCATACCTATCGAAAGAATGATACCCGCAATGCCCTGCAATGTAAGCGTTGCTTCAAACGCATTGAGGAAAAATACCATAAGTCCCACATAGATGATAAGCGCTATGGATGCTGCAACACCGGGCACTCTGTAGTATACTGTCATGAAAATGATCAGGCATATAAATCCTACAGCCCCTGCAATAAGCGATGTTCTGATGGCATCCTGTCCGAGCTGGGCACCTACAACACTTGAACGCATTTCTGAAAGTTCGATCGGAAGTGCACCGATCCTGATCGTTGAAGCAAGAGCATCTGCCTCTTCATAATTAGCCATACCCATTACTACGGCAACGCCATCGGTGATGGCGGAATTAACGTAGGGTGCGGAAACAACATTGTTGTCATATACGATCGCGATTATGGATCCGACAGATTTTGCGGTTGCTTCGGCAAATTTGACCGCGCCGTCCTTTGTGAGGAAGAGTTGAACAACATAATCTATTCCGCCCGTATATGAATTCGCCTCCTGTGTGCCGGCCTTTGCATCCGCTATATCATTACCGTTTAATACTATCTGGTCGGCTGCTTTAAGTTCATCAATTGTCTTGGAAAGCTTATATCCGCTTTCGGCTTCGCTATCCTTCACAATGTTTCCGGTACCGTAGATGAAATAAAGTGCGCCTGGATTTCCGAGGTCCGTAAGAATGGCCTCGGCATTATCTGCACCGGGTATCTCAACATTGATTCTCTCGGAGCCTTCTCTGTAAACGTTTGATTCTGTTGAATAAACGTCGGCACGAAGCTGTAATTTATATATGGCGTCACCCATCTCCTCATCGGTAGGATCATCCTTAACGGTCTCATAAGTGATACTTACTCCACCTTCCAGATCCAAACCTTTCTTAATCCGTGCAGCGGAGAAAAGCTTATCCTCTCCAAAACCGACAACAGACATAAACACCAGCAGTCCCGCTACCGCAAGTACTGCCAGAAGTTTTATAAAGCCAACTAATTTTGCGTTCATTTTGATTTCTTCCTTTAATTTTTATTTCTCATATTTCAAGCCAAGTTCTTCCATCCTGACTTTTTTAACCATTACAGAGGCCTTAAGATCTTCCTTGTATGCCTCAAGCTTTTTAAGCAGTTCTTCATCTCCCGTTGCCAGGATCTTCGCTGCCAATATGCCCGCATTCGCACCGCCGTCGATCGCAACCGTCGCGACGGGAATGCCTGAAGGCATCTGAACTATGGAATACAACGAATCCATTCCCGAAAGGGCCGCGGATTTGATCGGAACACCTATCACCGGAAGCGGAAAGATAGCCGCGCACATTCCCGGAAGATGAGCCGCTCCGCCTGCTCCCGCAATAATAACCTTAAATCCTTTTTCTTTTGCACCGGCCGCATAATCAAAGAAAACGTCGGGCATACGATGAGCCGAGATAACGGTCATTTCGTAGTCGATGCCAAACTTTTCAAGCATTTCCGCTGCTTTTTTCATGATCGGGAAATCGGAATCACTTCCCATTACAATACCAACTTTTGCCATGTTGCCTCCCTCTTTTTTTGTTTGGTCGGCGTTTAAACGCCTTATCCCTCAACAGCCTTGTTTTCAGTCAGACTGTATTTTTCAATGATCTTTCTTTGGGCGGGTGTGAACGCATATGCTTCCCCCTTGAACACAGGCTCGAAGCCCGCTATCGTCGGAAATTTCCGGTAAAGTTGCGGAACCGTTTCGGCTTTACCGCCCTTTTCGGCTCTGTTGTTCACGCACTCCGCATATTTCGCCGCATATGACCTGTCCAAATAAAAAGCGCGATCCTCTCTGTGATCGTAAACAAATTGAGGATTTAACTTGAACGCCCTGTCATCCTTGATCTGCGGAATGCCTCTTTCCAAAAGAAGCTCCATATTGTCCTTCATAAAAGAACAATAGGCGGCCTTCGCCTCGGAAAAGGCTGCTTTCTCTGCCTCCGCCTGACTCGTCCCGTCCGAAAAGGCATCTCTGAAGATACAATATATCTCAATAAACAGTTCAAGAAAAGGCGTCACCGTTTCCATGTTCCCCGCTTCTGCCTCTGTTATCAGGGCATATGCATCGGCGGCCATCATCGACAGCAGTCGTCCTGTCTTTCTTTTGTATCTCTTCACCGCAAACGTCGGATTTTCAAGGCTTTCCTCATAGTTTTCCGCCTTTATCCCATCGAAGATCGTGTCCCGGGAGCCTATGCCCGCGGGAGTTTCCGAAGCGCAGACTCGCTTCCACAGCGAAGCAAGCTTCCTGAAAGCGGCGGCAGGCTTTTCGGGCATACCGTCCTTCGTGCCGCACTCCTCCGTGATCTCCGAGATCCTTTCAAAAGCCAGATCATGTCTTTCCTTAATAAAATCCATAAATTTACCCGTCTAACCGCAATTATACAGCTCCGTACAAAGCATTGCCGATGAGGACTGTTTCGTTCCCATCGGCCGCTTCAATACCATATCAATTGGAATTGATAACTATGCACGCATTGCTGTACTGTTCCTTGTATCTCTCATCGAACATTTCCATATCGTACTCCACAAGACCTTTCATGGGATCGCATACGATGATGGTGCCCTTCGTCTTGTTGTAGCCCGAGATGACTACACAATGCTCATTGTTACGCCATGTATAAGTCTTTCCGTCAATAACCCAAGAATCGCCGTAAGAGGTCGGTGTCAAGCTTACCGTAGTCCAGCACATAACGGGAACACCGCTCTTAACATAAAGCAACAGCTCTTCCAGCGAACTGCCGGAAACCTCGACACATTTTTTCTGAGTCAGATTTCTGTCTTTAAACCATGCATTTGCACAATTTACAATAACGGGTGCATAGCAACCGTAGCTGTTTATGCCTGTCTTGGGATTACCGATAAAGCATTCGAAAGGAGTTGCCTCGCCGGGCTCGGCTGTTCTTAAAAAGCTCTCGGCTATCGAAACCTTGTCCGCCCTGTCATACCCCAAATACCTCAGCACCATGGTCAGGCACGTGACCTCCGGCCCGTTGATCAATTCGGGTTTTTGCATCAGGTTCTTTACATTTAGAACATACACATCCTCGCCGCTTTTCGCCGCTTGCAAAGTGTATTCCATTACATCCAGATGTATGGTTCCCACTCTGGCAGGCCTTTCGGTCGTCAGGTAGTCCCCGTAAACATAGGCATAGTTTCCGTTATAGGATATCTTGCTCCATCCGTTGGAAAGGATCCCTATCCTGTGCACGCAGTCATTTTCGGTAAGTGAACCTGCGATAAGGTACTCTGTGGACCAGCCGTATCGAACATTGGCGGGTTCCGTGGCATATACCCACTCGTCAACCTTTCTCCCGGGCGGCTCATCCGACATTGGCGTCGGAGTAGCTATCATAAAAGGAGTTGGCGTAGCTTTAAAATTTGGATCGGGTGTGGGAGTCGGCGTCAATATCTTTATCGAAACACCGGCTTCGTCTCCGTAGCCTTCTTCTCCGCCTGAAACAACCGTATCAATAGTATCTCCGATCTTTTCGACAATTGAATCTCCGATATAAGAATCAAATCTTTCGGTCGCAGTGTCAAAAATGGCCAGACCGCAGCCATACAACGCGATAGGTGTCAGTATTAATAATATTGATAATAAAACCTTTTTCATCTTGCCTCTTTGCGAATTACAGTTCTAAGGTGATCTCCTTATTTCCCGCTTCGAATCTTCTGTATTTGACTCCCGCCGATTTGAGCATGCGCTTTGCGGCTATGTCCGTATCGGTATTGCGGTACTTGTCGGAGTAATAGATTATCTCCGATATGCCTGCCTGGATCAAAGCCTTTGTGCACTCATTGCAGGGGAACAGCGTAGTGTATATCCTTGCACCCCTAAGGTCCGTTCCCGTATAGTTCAGAATGGCATTGAGCTCCGCGTGACAAACATAAACATATTTCGTTTCAAGAGTAGAGCCTTCTCTTTCCCATGGATATTCATCATCGGAACAGCCTTTTGGCATTCCGTTGTATCCCACGGAAAGGATCTTGTTGTCGACACTTACTATGCACGCTCCCACACTGGTGTTGGGGTCTTTGCTTCGCTGTGCGGAAAGAAGCGCTATACCCATAAAGTACTCGTCCCACTTAAGATAATCAGCCTTTTTCATCTTCTTCTCCTCGTTTTGAAAACAGTGAAATATGCTAATTTGTTATTGTAACTTAGGTTTAATCAAAATGCAAGAAAAAACCAAAAAATGACCCCTTAACCCCGTCCCCGGGGTTCAAAAAATGATACCATAACCCCGTCCCCGGGGTTCATTTATGGTAGGGTTCTCCCACGCGGATCTTGAAACTGCGGTAAATCTGCTCCAGAAGCACGACCCGCATCAGCTGATGTGGGAAGGTCATCTTGGAGAAGGACAATTCGTAATCAGCACGGGCATAGACTTCCGCGGAGGTTCCGAGAGAGCCTCCGATCACGAAGACGATGTGGTTCACTCCGCGAACGTTGAGCTTTTCGATCTCATCGGAAAGCTCGGGAGACGTGAGTTGTTTGCCTCTGATCGCAAGCAGGATCACGTGAGCATTGTCAGGGATTGCTTTAAGGATGCGGTCTCCTTCCGTTTTTCTGATCTGCTCTTCCGCCGCCTCTCCGATCCCGTCGGGACTCTTTTCGTCCGGAACCTCTTTGATCTCCAGCTTGCAATACTTGGACAATCTCTTCGAGTACTCCGCTATGGCATCGGTAAAAAACTTTTCTTTTATCTTTCCCACACAAACTATTGTGATCCTCATTCCGCCTTATGGCCTCCGATCTGTCTGTTTCTTTCTATGGTCGTTCCGCCCTTTTCAAGATTCATCCCTTTAAGGACCGCATTTTTCCCAAATTTTTCTTTTATCTCAAGGACCGCTTTCTGAACGTTCTTTTCCCGCTTCATTTTTTCCTTCTTCTCGGCTCTGTCCTTTTCCAGCTTATCATAGTCGGTAAACAGTTCCATCTGTTCAAAGGCAGATGCCTGTTCCTCCATTACTTCCGCCTTCTTTTCCGGGATGACACGTGAAGCTACCACGTTCAGCCTTCTTACCGTAAGGTCCTTGTCCGCTATGCGATCGTAGAGTTCAAGCATATATTGCATGATCACCGTCGTGGAGGACGTGAAACCGGGAAGATTGATCGAGCCGTGAACACCTTTGGGTATGGGTCTTCCGTAGTGATCGAACACTACCTCGCCTTCGTAGTTCTTCATTTTCTCCGTATCCTTAAGGTTCTCCGTATCAAACCCTATGTTCAGTACAAGCTGATCGGTAACCACTTCTTTTCTCACAAGGTCCAGCACCAAAAGGTCCGTCATTTCCTTTACGATCAGTCTCGTCTTGTCGTGGTCATAGGGTTCCTTAAGCACCTGTCCGATGCTTACGGAGTTGCTTGAAGGCTTGTATTCCTTGATTTCCTTCATTCCCACCGGCTCCCAGCCCCAGGCGTGATCTATCAGCAGTTCTGCGTTGATCCCGAAAAGTCTGTAAAGAAGATCTTCATTATAATAATCCTGTTTTTTGCCTACGGAACATCTTGCTATGTCCCCCATGGTGTACATACCGTATTTTTCAAGCTTTTTGGAGATGCCCCTTCCGACCCGCCAGAAATCCGTAAGCGGACGGTGGTCCCAGAGGAGCCTTCGGTAACTCATCTCATCCAGTTCCGCTACGCGTACACCGTCCTTGTCGGCAGGCATATGCTTTGCAACGATGTCCATGGCCACCTTGCTCAGGTAAAGGTTTGTTCCGATCCCTGCCGTAGCAGTAATGCCCGTGTTTTTCAGAACGTCCCTCACCATGGTCATAGCCAGTTCGTGAGCCGTCATCCTGTATGTGTTAAGGTAGGCCGTGGCATCGATAAACACCTCATCCACCGAATAGACCGTAATGTCCTCCGGGGCTATATATTTAAGGTACACTCCCAGAATATCGGTACTGTATTTCATGTAAAGCGCCATTCTCGGCGGTGCCTGTATAAAATCCGCCTCGAGAGAGGGATCCTTTTCCAGTTCGTTTCCGAAAACAGACTTTCCCTTAAATTCTCTTCCCGGTGCGTTCACCCTTCGTTCGGAATTGACCTCGGTCATCCTTTGCAGCACCTCAAAAAGCCTTGGTCTCCCGGGTATGCCGAATTTCTTCAGCGTAGGGGAGACAGCAAGGCATATGGTCTTGGAAGTTCTTTCCGGATCCGCCACCACAAGGTTTGTATTAAGAGGATCCAAGCCGCGGGAGATGCATTCCACCGAGGCATAGAAAGATTTGAGGTCGATTGCGATATATTGTCTTTCCATTATTTCCTGTATATTTTCTTAAGGTTGATCCTGAGTGCATTCATGCAGACACAGAAGCTTGAAAGGCTCATTGCCGCTGCTCCGAACATAGGCTTTAATTCCAGACCGAAGAGGGGTATCCACGCACCCGCGGCGATCGGAATTCCTAATATATTGTATATGAATGCCCAGAACAGGTTTTCTTTGATATTTGTCAATGTGATCCTGCTGAGTCTGATAGCCGCAACAAGATCCGTGAGTCTGCTCTTTACAAGTACAACGTCCGCAGCATCGATCGCAACGTCCGTTCCTGCGCCTATGGCTATGCCCGAATCCGCCGTTGTGAGTGCGGGTGCATCATTGATGCCGTCTCCGACCATTGCGGTTTTCCCCTGTTTCTTCAGCTCGTTCACCGTGTTTGCCTTGATGTCCGGTGTGACTCCCGCCACCACCTCGTCTATGCCCGCAAGCTTCGCAACGGCTTGTGCGGTGTTTTCCGAGTCACCGGTGAGCATTACGACACGTATGCCCATTTCCTTGAGTTCTTCAATGGCTTCTTTGGATTCCTCCTTGATCTTGTCCGCAACAGCGATAAAGCCGAGGAACCTTCCGTCATAGGCAAAGAGCAGTGGTGTCTTCCCTTCCTTTGAAAGTCTTTCCGCAGCCTTCGCCGTTTCTCCTTCCATAAAGTTTTCCCATGCAATGCCCTTCTTCAGGTAGGCGGCATTTCCGCCGATCAGTTCTTTCCCCTTGTATCTGCCTCTCAATCCGCTGCCGGGCAACACCTCGAACTCCTCAAGTCCGTCATCGGACAATGCATAATCCCCGGCCTCGAAATACTTTACCACCGCCTTGGCCAAAGGATGCTCACTCCTCATTTCCAGAATGTAAGCCAGCCTCAGCAGTTCTTCCTCCGATACGCCTTCCGCGGGTACTATGTCCGTAATGGCAGGTTCTCCGGTCGTCACCGTACCTGTCTTGTCCAGTGCGACTATCTCGGTTCTTCCCGCAGTTTCAAGAGAAGCTGCCGTTTTGAACAGAATGCCGTTTCTCGCTCCGACTCCGTTACCGACCATAATGGCAACCGGAGTTGCAAGCCCCAGTGCGCAGGGGCAGCTGATCACAAGCACCGATATCGCTCTCTCCAGGGCATATCCGGGCTCGGCAAAGCCTTTCGCCGCGAACCATATGATAAAGGTCACGAACGCAATGCCTATAACGGTGGGTACGAACACTCCGGATACCTTATCCGCAAGTTTGGCAATGGGCGCCTTCGTTGCGGCGGCGTCGCTGACCATCTTGATTATCTGCGCCAATGTGGTGTCGTTTCCGACTCTTGTTGCACGGCATTTGATATAGCCGGTCCTGTTGATGGTGGCTGCCGAAACCGTATCTCCCTCTTCCTTGTCGACGGGTATGCTCTCTCCGGTAAGCGCCGCTTCGTTAACGGTACAGGTTCCGGAAATAATGACTCCGTCTACGGGAATGCTCTCACCGGGCTTTACAGCAAAGATATCATCGACCTTGATCTCGGAAACACCGACGATCTTGGAAACCTCTTTGCCGTTTTCGTCGATCGTGATCCTGGTGGCCACCATAGGCTTCAGGTTCATCAGACTCCTCAGCGCATCCGTTGTCTTCCCTTTTGATCTTGCTTCAAGAGTTTTTCCCACCGTGATCAGCACCAGTATCATTGCAGCCGATTCAAAGTAAAGTCCGTGCACCATATGCTCTTCGTTCCCCCGAAGAGTCTGAATGATCGTATAGACCACGCTGTACACGTAAGAAACGCCCGATCCCATGGCTACAAGCGTGTCCATGTTGGGGGATCTGTGGATGGCTCCTTTGAAACCCGAAATGTAAAACTTCCTGTTTATAATGATAACAACAAGTGAAAGCACAGCCTGAGCGATCGCGTTTACCGATCCCTTTTCCAAAAGTGCGGGCAAAGGGAAACCGAACATGTTGTGCCCCATGGACACGTACATAAGGGGGAGCAAAATGCACAGGGAGATCAAAAGCCTCCTTAAAAGGATACCCGTTTCGTCATCTTCTATTTCCTGAGTTTTTCCGGCAGGCATAAGCTTCGCCTTATAACCGGCCTTAACCACCGCATCAATGATGGCCTCGGGAGTCGCATCTCCTTCCACTCCCATGGAATTTGTCAGAAGGCTCACCGCACATTCGTTCACCCCCGGCACCGCCCTTACCGCTTTTTCGACACGAGCGCTGCAGGCGGCGCAGCTCATGCCCTTAACAGAATACTGTTCCATTTTTTCTCCTTTATCGTCAAAATCCGTCGGAGGCGGCTCTCCGCCTCCGACGGGCTGTAAAAGTTTGCCTATCGTAACTCGATTATAACATATCGGTCAAGTCATTGAAAGACCGTTTGACTTTACAGTTGAAAAGCGAAAACGCGTCAAAGTTTATTGCGAATTCAAGCTCTTCGCCCTTACGATTTCTTTTTATTTTTCAATTGTTTTAGAATTGTCGATAAAATGCGTTCAAATGCACTGTCTATGCCGTTTTCGTCCGTTTTTGATTAATTAAATAAACTTGATGAAACCATTAAAATATGTTATTATAAAATACCGACTAAAATCAAAATAGGTTTATTGTCGGAATATTAAATTTGTCCCGAAAGGCAGAAAAGTATGATGTTCGATCTTCAAAAAGCGAATATGACAAAGCGTATCTCCGCTTTTATTTTCGATTTCATAATTACGCTCACACTTGCCGTAGCCTTTGGGACCGTTATTTCTTTCATCACCCGTTACGACAGTCATTACGAAGCTTGTATGACCGTCATTTCGAGATACGAGAAGGAATACGGTATTTTATATTCAATTGATGAAAATGAATACACCTCTCTTTCGGAAGCAGGCAAAAAGAACTACGAAGCCCTTTGCAACGCCATTTCTTCCGACAAGGACTTCATTTACCACAATCATTGCTATCTCAATCTGTCTCTTTTGATCGTTTCACTCGGCCTTTTCCTTGGCGTTCTGGTGGTTAACTATATAATCCCTCTTGTTCTTAAGGACGGAAAAACCTTCGGTAAGAAGATCTTCGGCCTCGGAGTAATGAGGACCGATCATGTAAGAGTTACACCCCTCTTTATTTTCATCCGCACGATCCTCGGTAAATATACAATAGAGATCATGGTTCCCGTTCTCCTTGCCTTTATGATCTACTTCGGCATGATAGGCTCTCTCGGAACCGCATTCATTCTGGTGATGCTTGCGGTCCAGATCATATGCATGATCGTAACAAAGACCAACTCCTGCATCCATGATCTGCTTGCCGGGACTGTGGTCATCGACTTCCCCACACAGAAGATATATGAGACCAGGGAAGAAATGATAGCCGCAAAAGAAAAAAAAGCGGCGGAAAAAGCCGCGAATGCAGCTTACTGATCCCGTTAAAGGAACTCTGTAACGAAATGTACAAGCGAAGTTGAGGTCGCTTGCATATATAAATAAGGATAAAAGGAAGGAACAATATGAAAGTCGTATTGCAAAACGTTACAAAAATTTTCCCCAGCCGTAACAAGAAATCCAACGAGGAGGTTGTTGCGGTCAATAACTTTGATTTCACAATTCCCGACGGAAAGCTTGTGGGTCTTCTCGGCCCTTCCGGATGCGGAAAATCAACCACGCTTTATATGATCTGCGGTTTGCAGAAATTAAGCAGCGGAAGGATATTCTTCGGAGAAGATGATGTTACCGATCTCTCTCCCGAAAACAGAGGAGTCGGACTGGTATTCCAGAACTATGCCCTCTATCCTCATATGACCGTTAAGCAGAACATCATGTTCCCTCTGCAAAACCTGACGGGTAAGGCCAAACTCACAAAAGACGAGATGCTTGAGCGCACACTCGAAGCTGCAAAGCTTGTTCAGATCGACGAACTCCTCGACCGTAAGCCTTCGGAACTTTCCGGCGGTCAGCAGCAGCGTGTTGCCATTGCCCGTGCTCTTGTAAAGATGCCCAGGATCCTCCTTTTGGACGAGCCTCTTTCAAACCTCGACGCCAGACTTCGTCTGCAGACACGTGAAGAGATCAGAAGGATCCAGCGCGAAACAAAGATCACAACCATATTTGTTACCCATGACCAGGAAGAGGCCATGAGCATATCCGACGTCATCGTAGTTATGAAGCTGGGTGTTGTTCAGCAGATCGGTGCTCCTCAGGATGTTTATGACAGCCCCAGAAACCTCTTCGTGGCAAAATTCCTCGGAACTCCGCCCATCAATGTGTTTGAAGGTCAGATCAACGGCGGTAAGGTGTACATCGGAAAAGAAGCCGTAATGTCGGTCAAGGATGTTCCCGATCAGAAGGTTTACATCGGTATCAGACCCGAGGGCTTTATTGTTGACGCAAACGGATCTCTCACCTGCGATCTTCAGAGCGTGGAAGTCATGGGACGTGACTCCAGCATCGTTTCCACAAACGAGGCTTCTTCCAACCCCACTGTCCGCTCCATCATTGATTCCGATATCAAGGTCGATCCCTCAGCCAAGACCGTTAAGTTCAGGATCAAACCCAACAAGATCTTCCTTTTCAACAAGGAGACCGAAGAAAGGATTTTCTGCGAGGTGAAATAAATGGTAGACAGCAAACATCAATGGAAGGCCTGGATATATCTTGCCCCTGCCGTTGTGCTTTTGGCGATATTCACGGTCTGGCCCATCATAAATACAGTCAGAATGGCTTTTCTGGCGGATTATAAACCCTTGGAAGCCGCAGGCGGTGCATCCTTTGCCTTCGGTCTTGCAAACTTCAAAAAAGCCTTTGCTTTCAACGCATTCCTCACATGCCTGAAGAACACCATTCTTCTTTGTGTGCTTACAGTGCCCATCTCAACGGTTCTGGCACTTTTGATCGCAGTTGCGTTGAATTCCATCAAGCCTTTTCAGAAGTTTTTACAAACTATATTTTTCCTTCCTTATGTAACGAATTCCATCGCTATCGGTATGGTATTTGCCGCAATGTTCAACATCATCGGTAACACTACCAGCCTTTACAGAACGGAATACGCAATATATGCCCGTGCAAAAACAGAACAGGCGTCCCTGTTCGAGCTTTCGGAACGTGACGACAACAACTACTCCTTTGTCGGATATGTGGATGATGTTTACTATTATATGGACATGACCACTCAAAAAGACATCGACAAATGCGACGTTGTTACCGAGTACTCCTCCAGAAGATATTCTGGTTCTTCCAAAGCGATCTCGGACAGCAACATCTTCTTTTCCAAAAATGCCAACGGCACCTACAAACTCGTAGCCAAGACCGGCGAAGGCGTTAAGTATCTCAACAAAGGAAAAGAGACCGCCATGTCCTCTCTCCAGCTCACATCTGTTGAGGCAGACGCCGCGGAGATCTATGCGGATCCCGTGTACAACGCCGACGGAGAAGAGATCGGATACACTCTTTGGTTCATGCAGGATCCTTTAAAGGGCGGCGATCCGGTCAAGCAGTATTTTTCGGTAGAGCACATTTCAACCATAGCTTCCGTGGGTATCGTTAACAACCTTATCGAGAAGCTGGGCGGAAAAAGAGTCAACTGGATAAATGCCGGCTCCTCATATGCAGCAAATATCACGGTAATGGTAATCTACATCGTCTGGAACGCACTTCCCTTCAAGATCCTCATTCTTATGGGCGGTCTGCAATCCATCAACAAGCAGTACTATGACGCCGCAAAAATTGACGGAACTTCGAGAAGAAGGATACTCACCAGGATCACCATCCCTCTCCTCTCCCCCATGCTTGCCTACGTGATCATCACGGGCTTCATCGGAGGATTTAAGGAATATACGAGCATTGTAGGTATATTCGGAGATCTGATGGGTCCTGTCGGAGCACAAGGAAAGCTTCAGACCATGGTCGGATTCATTTATCAGTCACTTTCCGAAAACAACTACGGCCTTGCAAGTGCTTCTGCCCTTATTCTTTTCGGGATCATCTTCGTTGTTACCATGATCAATCTTCAGGTCAGCAAGAAGAGAGTTCATTATTAAGGAGAGGTGAGAAAAATGGCAGAAAAAACTATTACAATGAATGAAAAGAATCTTGCGATGGTCACCGCCACTCAGCGTACCGTCCAGATACTTGTGAAGGTTCTCGTATATGCTTTCCTTACAATAATGGCGATCATCATCCTGTTCCCTTTTTACTGGATGATCAACTCTTCACTCAAATCCATTGAGGAGTATCGTTTGAACATACCCACATTCTGGCCGCACAAGCTTGTCTTTGACAACTATCCCAAGGCATTTACCACCGCAAATCTGGGCAGGCTGTTCCTTAACACCCTGTACGTCGGTATCGTTTCAACAATACTTTCACTGGTGATCACCGTGCTCTCCGCTTTTGCTTTTGCAAGACTGGAGTTCAAGGGAAAGAATGCGATGTTTGCATTCCTCATGGCTACCATGATGATCCCCGGAGAACTTTTCACCATTACAAACTATGCTACAGTAAACAGCTTTAATTGGATCGATACCTATATCGTACTCATTGTTCCTTTCCTTGTCAGCGTTTTTTACATCTACCTGCTGAGACAGAACTTCCTGCAGATACCCAACGAACTGTATCTTGCGGCAAAGGTTGACGGAACAAGCGATATTAAATATCTCTGGAAGGTAATGGTTCCGCTTTCCCTTCCCACCCTCATCTCCATTACGATCCTTAAGATGATGGGTGCATGGAACTCTTACATTTGGCCTCGTCTGGTTACTAAGGATGATGCCCACAAACTGGTTACCAACGGTTTGAGAAACGCCTTCACCGCCTCCACCGGCGATGTCGACTATCCCGTACAGATGGCAGCCGTAGCCCTCGTTTCATTACCGCTTTTCATGGTCTTCATCTTCTTAAGAAAATACATCATGAAGGGCGTAAGCCGTTCAGGTATCAAGGGTTAAACAATATTGTATTTATTGCCTTCGGGCATATAAATAATAGAGGTCAGATCGCCGACTGAACACATGCGCGGTCAAACCAAACAATATACAAGGAGAATCAATGCTATGAAAAAGAGATTATTCAAAACTCTTGCTTGCGCGGTCCTCGCAGCATCCATGCTGTTCACCGCATGCGGATCGGGAAGTTCGGACGCTCCTCAAAAAACGCCCACTCAAAATACTCCCTCGACCGATAAACCCGTTGTCGATGCAGGTCCCAACTTTACGGTTCCCGCAGGCGGTTATGACGGAAGTGAAGTTAATATCACTTTCTATCATACAATGGGTCAGACACTTAAGCCTATCCTCGAGGAGTACATTGCAGAGTTCAATAAGCTCTATCCCAACATCCACGTAACAAACGAATCCGTCGGCGGATACCCTGATGTAAGAGATCAGATCAGTACAGAGCTTACAGTCGGAAATGAGCCCAATATCGCATACTGCTATCCCGATCATGTTGCTCTTTACAATCTTGCCGGTGCGGTTGCTCATCTTGACACCCTCATTGCAAGCAAAGAAACAGTGACCAGAGCTGACGGCTCCACAGAAACTCTCGGACTTACAGATGCTCAGATCAAGGATTTCATTCCCGGTTACTATGCAGAAGGCACCTCCTTCGGTGACGATCATATGTACACAATGCCCTTCTCAAAGTCAACGGAAGTTCTTTATTACAACAAGACTTTCTTTGATGAGAACGGTCTCGAAGTTCCCAAGACCTGGGATGAGATGGGTACACTTCTTGAAGTGATCAAGGATATCGATCCCGAATCCGTTCCTCTGGGATATGACTCCGAAGCCAACTGGTTCATCACTATGTGTGAGCAGTACGGTTCACCTTACACAAGTGCCACCGGAGATCATTTCCTTTTCAACAACGAACAGAACAAAGCTTTCGTTAAGACCTTCAGAGAATGGTATCAGAACGACTATCTCACAACACAGCAGCTTTACGGTGCTTACACCTCCGGTCTTTTCATAGCTGAAACAGGTCAGAGAAGCTACATGTCGATCGGATCTTCCGCAGGTGCAACCCACCAGCGTCCCGCCAAGAACAGCTCCGGCGAGTATCTGTTTGAAGTAGGCATCACTTCCATTCCTCAGGTAGATCCTTCCAATCCCAAGGTTATCTCTCAGGGTCCTTCGGTTTGTATCTTCAAGAAGGACAACCCTCAGGAAGTTATTGCATCCTGGCTGCTTGTTAAGTTCCTTACAACAAATGTAGAATTCCAGGCAAGCTTCTCGATGGAATCCGGCTATGTACCCGTTATTTCGTCAGTAGCTCAGAATCCCATCTATGCAGACCACCTTTCAAAGGCAAACGGAGGCTCCAACATTTCCGCACTTGCCGCTAAGGTTTGTCTCGAACAGCAGGATGCTTACTATGTATCTCCCGCTTTCAACGGTTCTTCCAAGGCTCGTGATCAGGTTGGCGATCTCATGCAGACCTGCTTCCTTATCAAAGCCAATGTTGACCAGGAGATCGACAAGGCATTTGAAAAGGCAATCAACAACTGCCTGTACTAAAACTCATTCAGGATAAGAAAATATGTTTATTCTTAAAAGAAAAACAGGAATATTGCTTGCAGCAGTTCTCGCGTTTTCCGTAGGTCTGACCGCTTGCGGAAAACAAACGGAACCTGCAACGGAACCGACTCCTTCCGGCCAACAGACCGAAGCACCGGTTTCAACGTCCACACCCTCTCCCGCTCCGACCGAGGTGCCCAAGTTCATAGACTATGCAGCCGATCTCAAGCTGGATATGTCCTCTGATTCGCTTAAGACCGAAGCAACGGTAAGGACTTACGTGGACGGCGACACAGTACACTTTGACGTTCCTTCGAGTGTTGAAAGCACCGGACTATTAAAAGCCAGATTCCTTGCCGTAAACACTCCGGAGTCTACAGGCAAGATCGAGCCTTACGGAAAAGCGGCTTCCAGGTTTACAAGGAATGCCCTCTCCCAAGCCACCTCGATCATTCTTGAATCAGATGATTCAAAGTGGAATCTCGATTCCACAGGCGGGCGCTACCTTGTATGGGTTTGGTACAAGACCGCAGATGATCCTGATTACAGAAACCTGAACGTCGAATTACTTCAGAACGGTCTTGCTCTCGCCTCCAACACAGCAAACAATCGTTACGGAGACACAGCATTTCCCGCTCTTAACAATTCCAAAGCATGTAAGCTTAATATGTATTCCGGAAAAGAGGATCCCGACTTCTACTACGGCGGTCCCGAGGAACTGACGTTAAAACAGCTCAGACTTAACATTGCCGACTATGCAGGCAAAAAAGTTTCCTTTGAAGCTGTTGTTACATCCAACTCGAACAGCACCGTTTATGTAGAGGATTACGATCCCGAGACCGACCTTTACTACGGTATTTCGGTATATTACGGATACAATCTCAGCGGCCCCGGACTTGATATACTTCAGGTCGGTAACCGCGTTAAGGTCGTCGGCTCCTGCCAATTCTATGAGGCGGGCGGTACTTACCAGATAGCCGACGTTCAATACAAAGCGATGAAACCTCAGGATCCCATGAACCTGCAGCTTATAGAGTCCGGACATGAAGGCGCCTACGTAGAAACCGAGCCCGATGAATTTGTAAACGGAAAGGTCGATATTGCGCAGCTTGTGCCCGATCCCACAGACCCCGAAGCCGAAATCTTCGAGTCAAAGACCTATGCACTTGCAGAAGTAATACAGGGAACCACGGTTTCAATGTCGGATCTGGATATTGAGAGGATCAGTACGACCACAAATCCGGCAAGCTCCTCCAACGGAGCAATGACATTCCATTGTGTTGCCGCAGACGGCACACATGTTGATGTCAGAACAGCAGTGCTCTATGACGACAACCGAAACCTGATCACCGCCGAAGCCTATGAAGGTCATACAATATCGGTAAAGGGTATTGTTGAATACTACGACGGCGGTTACCAGATCAAGGTGTTGTCTAAAGAACATATAACAATCATTCACTAAACAAGGGAAGGAAGAAAAGATGAAGACTAAAAAACTTCTTTCATTACTGCTTATCGCAGCAATGAGCATTACTTGCCTTACAGCCTGCGGAGATAAAGGAAAAGATTCCGAGATCAATCCCACTCCCGCTCCGGTTGTAAACGAACCTACCGCAGCTCCCACTACCGCACCGGCAGACAATTCAGGCTTAACCAAAGCTAAGGACTATCTTGAAAACATGTACAAGTCAAAAGACGGTTCCGCTACGGCAACAGCTTCCGATTACACAGTAGTAGGCGTTGTAAAGATCGATGGTGTTACCTACTCGATCGATTGGAGCGTTGATGCAAAAGACGGTGTTACCGTAGGTACAATGGATTCCAAGAAAATGGTTACCATTGATGTCAACGAAAATACTCCCGACCTGATAAACTACAACCTCACAGCTACGATCAAGGACGCTGCAGGCAAATCCGAAAAGATTTCATTTGCTCATTTTGTTCCCGCATATAAGGAATATTCATGGGCTGATTATGCAGCTGCCAAAGACGATCAGACAGTAGTATGTAAGGGTGTCGTTACAGCAATAATCGCAAAGTCCAAGGGTAATTCATCCAACGCTCTTTACTTCCAGGACAATGACGGCGGTTACTATGTATACAACCTTGATAAGGATCCCGTTACCGAGCTCGGTATCAAGAGCGGTATGACCGTTAAGGCAACAGGTACACGTTCAACCTATTCCGGCACATATGAGATAATCAACGCTTCTGTTGAGATCATCGATTCCAACATTACAGCGGTTACTCCTGCCGATTATACCGCCCTTTTCAAGAATGCGGCAACCACAAAGGATGCGGCTCTTACCGAAAAGCAGGGTCTCCTTGTTACCGTTAAGGGTGTTGAGATCCTTGGTCAGGATCCTTCAAATAATACCTATTATAATTTTAAACTTGCAGACAAGCAGTCTTATATCAGGATCTCGAGCTCCGTATGTCCCATCACTAAGGATGAGCAGACCAAGTTTAATGAGATCGTAAACTCCAACATCGGTTATTCCGCAGATGCAACAGGTATCCTCACTCTTTATGACGGTGCCTTCTATCTCTCTCCTATTACGGAGAATGCATTTGATAACTTCAAGCTTGTTGAAAGAGATGATGCAGGAAAGGTAGCTTTCGAAAAAGAAAAGCTTGTGTTCCCCGCAAAGATCAATTCTGATACGACACTTGATCTCAGAGCTACAGGTGTTACTTACACAGACGTAGCGATCACTTACGACGTTACCGGTGCCACAGCAGCTGACGGCAAGCTTCCCATTGTACTTGACAGCAAGCCTCAGACCATCACCGTTGTTGCTACCATTAAGTGTAACAATGCAACAGATACTTTAACCGCTACAATCGAAGTTGACGCCAAGTCGGATGATATGCCTGTTTCCGAAGTATTAAACAAGGCCTTTGCTCTTGCAAAAGACGAAGCAATGCCCGGTACTCAGGTTCTCCGCGGTACTATCACTGAAATC
The DNA here is from genome assembly GCA_016291655.1 of Lachnospiraceae bacterium. Lineage (GTDB taxonomy): Bacteria > Bacillota > Clostridia > Lachnospirales > Lachnospiraceae > RGIG3528. The sequence goes on from JAEEYF010000013.1 coordinate 19,483, forward strand.
ACAAGTCCTTACTCGGATAAATACAATAACATCACCGTTAACCTTCAGGTCGGCGATAAGATCATAACCTGCTTCCGTCTTAAGGGTGGTGAAGAGCTCAAGGTTGGCGATGTGATCACAGTTACAGGTAACATTAAGAATTACAAGGGAACCGTTGAATTTGATTCAGGTTGCACCTATTCCAAGACCCTTTCCGTAGAGGAAGCTAAGCAGCTTCTTACCATCGAAAAGGCATATGCTCTCGGTGCAGGTGAAACAATGAGTGGCAAACAGGTTCTCAGCGGAAAGATCACTGAGATCACAACCGCTTACTCGGATAAATACAATAACATCACCGTAACTCTTCAGGTCGGAGATAAGACGATCTCCTGCTTCCGTCTCACCGGCGGCGCAGACCTTCAGGTCGGAGATGTCATCACAGTAACAGGCTTCATTACAAACTACAAGGGCACATCCATCCAGTTCAGCGCAGGCGCAACTTACGTTAAGGGGCAGAAGCTTGCATATGCCAAGGACCTCATCGTAATGGAAAAGGCATACAATCTCGGTGAAGACGAAGAATTATCCGGTGTACAGGAGATCACAGGTACTATCCTCAGCATTGATACTCCTTACTCTGATAAGTACGATAACATTACCGTTACACTTGAGGTTGGAACCTTCAGGATCAGTGCTTTCCGTCTTAAGGGCGGTCAGGACCTCAAGGTTGGCGATGTTATCACCGTAACCGGTACCATCAAGAACTACAAGGGTACATCTGTCCAGTTTAATGCCGGAGCAACCTATGTATTGGGCGCTGTTGATTCAACACCCGCTACAGGTGATTCAACAATGACGATCCTCTTCGTCCTTCTTCTCATGGCAGCAGCTTCCTTCGCAGCTATGATGTATACCAAAAGAAGAGCTCACTGATATTTAATATCCTGAGCATTAAAAGAGCCTTCGGGAATTTCCCGAAGGCTCTTGTTTTTTTATCGGTTTTAATCTGTTTCCCTCTTCCTGTTGTCCTTAACAAAGTACAGGCTGAGGCTCAGGGCCAAAAGCACAAAGCCGGCAATGTAATAATAGTTTATCCAAGGGTTTGCGGCTCCGTAGATCTCAAACACTCCGCTCACCAACAGCCCCACGGTGAGTGTTGCAACTCCGCAATGCCATATCTGTCTTGTGAGGCTTCCGGGCATATGCATCCGTACACGCTCCAGAACAGCGTTTAAAAGCGTTCCCAAAACGAGGGGTACAGAGAATGCATACACCATCGAATAAGAGAATACGCCATGGCTAAAATGCTCATATATGAACCCTGTCAATGCAAGAAAGATTGAAACGATCAAATAGATGAAACCGGTGTTACGATATATTTTTAAATTGTTGACATCAGTATGCGACATAGACTATATCATTTACCCCCTGTTCAGCTATCTTGTTCTTGTTCCTGCAGGGTTTGTTGATCACTTCTCCGTTAAAATAAAGAGTCGAGGAACCGCCTCCGTCAAGGTTGTAAAAGGTCTCGAGACCCAGTTTCATGCCGAAGGCGGCAAGCTTGGTAAGGCTCATTCCTTTGCTTTGGGAGGTTCTTCCGTCCACCACCACAAATGCATAATGAAGGTCTTCATATACACCTATTGCAGTTCTGGGATTTGAGCCCGTGATTTTTTCCTTCATCACCGAATAGCTTGATTCAAGCACATTTTCACCGTTCTCGATCAAGGTGGGACCAAAGTTAAAAAGCTGCACCGCTCCCTGTTCCATCAATTCATCAATCGTGACCTCACCCTCACGGATTATCTTTGCCGACCCGTCTTCAAAGATCACAAGATCTTCCTGCTCCGGTGCTGCAACGGTAATGCCCGAGGTCGTCTTACTTATCTCGTCTCTTAAGACTACTCCGTTCTTGATCGAATAACCGTTTCTTACAAACCAACAGTCACCGTTAATCGAAACAACAAGATTGTCGCAAACGGAGGATATCTCCGAAACAGTGGCATAAGTGGTAGACCTCTTTATAGCTGATGCTATCTGGGTTTTGAGGAAATCGGCAGAATTCAGCACAATATCCACTACATATATGTCCGAGTCATATTCACGATATCTGTCGATCCGAACGGACATATCAGAATCCACGTAGCTGTTCTCCGTCCATGTGGGAACGATCGTCGGCACAGGCGTAAACGTGGGTGCGGATGTCGGTGTAAACGCGGATGTTGCCGAGGGTGTTGCAGAGGGCGTCGCTCCCGCCTCCGGTGTTACCGCTAAAGTCGGCGTAGTAGCCATATGCTCGACCTCTGTGGGAACAGGCGTCTTCACTGCTTCGTTTTTCTTAGAATTTGCTCTGTCTATTGCTTCCTGTATCTTATCTCCCGATACATCACTGAAGGTAAATGTGCGCAGCACAACTGCCAGAGTGAACACCACAAGGATAACAGAATATATGGCACTAAAAAGGTATTTTTTCATTTTACATCCATCCGGTATTATTAGCCTTATAATCTCTGGAGATCGCGTCCGCATCGTCTATCAGGCACTGCAGTTCTTCGGCGGAATGAACCGTCGCACCCGCAGCACACTCATGACCGCCGCCGCCGTATTTTTCCGCAAGCTTGTTGATGGTAACAAACCTTGAGCGCAGTCTTACGCGCACTTCCTCATCAAAGGGATTTTCGATGAACGCCAGCCAGATGATTGAACCTTTGATGGAATTGAGAAGGGAAATAACATTGCTCGCTTCTTCGTTTGAAAGGTTCCACTCTTTCTGCATCTCACGGGTTACAACGATATATGCGACACCGTTCTCAGTAACCTTCATCTGTCCGAAAATGTAAGCCTGGAACTTGAAATAATCGAATTCCTCCAGATAGAGATTGGAGTAAATGGTTTCCAGATCGAGTCCGAAATCCAAAAGATAGCCTGCCAGGCGCATGGTCTCACCGCTTGTAGATGAAAAACGGAAGCGGCCGGAATCCGTTGCGATTCCCGTAAACAGACACTCCGCCGCCCTCTTCGTTACCTTAAGTTCATCCTTAAAGGTGAGGGCAAAATCAACGATCATCTCGCATGCCGAGGAACGCCGGTCCTCAACCCAGGAAATGTCCCCATAGGGTATATTGTCCACATGGTGATCGATCTTTACGATCTCCTTGGCAAGAACATACTTCTTGTTTGAAAGCCTGTCCGACGTTCCCGTATCAATGGCAACAAACAGCGCATCTGCATAGGCTTCGTCGGCAAGTACGGTTTTATCGTCATCCAAAAAAGCAACATAGTCGGAATAGTCCTCGTTCACAACAAAGACCTCCTTCTTGGGGAAGCTCTCTCTGAGAATGGTTGCAAAACCCATGGTAGAGCCCACCGCATCACCGTCGGGTCTGAAATGACGTCCGATTATGATCCTGTCATACTCTTTGATCTTATCCAGTATCTGTTTCTTGATCTCAAAATTCTTATTATCCATATGATCTCCCTTTTATTCAGTGTGATCGGCTGTTTATATGCCTGTTTACAGCATCATCTTGTCAAGGTCCGCAAGCATGGCCATTGCCGTTTCCCTGTCTGCGATCGTTGCACCGCTGGCCTTTTCATGGCCGCCTCCGCGGTACTTTACCGCAATGGGGTTGATGTTGTACTTGTTCGATCGCAGCTCGCAGAGCACCTTTCCTTCGCTCTCGGTGAAGTTCACCCAGATGGCCACTCCCTTGATGTCGCCCATAACGCCGACCATTCCGCGGGAAATACCGAAGGGAGTCATTCCCTCCTTAATGAGTCTTTCGACCTCTGCCGCATCGTTGTAAAGATAAGCAACATTGTGCTCCGTAAAACGGATCTTCAGAATGAACTCGGATTTTCGCTTTATGGACTCAAAATCCTCCGCATACATCTTTGCATAGAGATCGTTGAAGTCTATGTTACCCTTCTCCACAAGGAAAGCTGCCAGCCTGAAGGTCCTGGCATTTGTGGAATCATAGCGGAAACGTCCGGAATCCGTCACCATACCTGTAAAAAGCGATCTTGCGCCGATCTCATCGATCTCAAGGCCTTCGGTTGCTATTATGTCCGCAATTATGCCGCAGCAGCTTTCAAAGCTCGTATCTATGACCTCTGTTTTTGTGAAAGCCCCGGTAAATATGTGATGATCGATCCTTGCATTGGCCTTGGCCGTTTTGTATCTTTCATCGTTCACCATGTTTTCTCCGCCGCAATCCAAAACAATCGAAAGAGACTCGGCAAACACGCTGTCTTCAACTTCATCCATCACTGCTTCATCCATGAAGGAATACCTTCCCGCTTCATCGCCCACTACGTAGACCTTTTTTTCGGGGAAATTCGTCATGATCAGGTGCTTCATTCCGATCTGGCTTCCGATGGCATCTCCGTCCGGATTTGAATGCCTGTGGATCACGATCGAGTCGTACTTTTTGATCTCTTCCAGTATTTTTTTATACATTATCTACCTCGTTCCTAAGATCATCTGTTGCTTCCCGTAACTATCTTTTTGAGCGTTTCCGCCGCTTTTGCCGCATTATCCTCGCACTTGAGCTCAATATCACAGATCTCCGCATTCCTGTACTCGATGTCCAGAGACATGATACGTCTTACTTTATCGTCCTCATTTGATTTACGGCTGATAATGTTCTTAAGCACAGCTTCCTTTTCACGATTAACAAAAACCATCAGGGTTCTGCCCCTATATGCATTTCTTACGGTGAGTGCACCGCAGATGTCGATGGGCAGGACTGCATAGTTACCCTCGCTCACGATCTGCTGTATCTCGTTTGAGGGCGTTCCGAAATGGAATTTGGAGTAGACCGTGGTTTCCAGAAACCTTCCATCCTCTTTTTCCTGAAGGAACTGCTCCTCATCGATAAACCTGTAGGCTTTCTCACTCTCGCCCTCATTTCTCGGCCTTGTGGTCGAGGTAAGGGGCTTCTTGAATTCAATCGAATCCTTGGTAAGCTCATATGCGATCTCATTCTTTAGCGATCCCGAAGGGCCTACGAGGCATATGACTCCTCCCTCCGACAGATCCGGGGATTTCTCCACAAACGAGTTTCTTACCATACGGAAAAGTTGCATGAAATCCGAGTAGCTGTTCACGGCCAATATGCCTGTCATATCCATGTTCCATGGCTTGCGGAACAGCACGGGATAAACGGCTTTCGAGTTGGAAATGTTGTGGGCTCCGTCGTCCAGCAGCATATCCAGCGCAAAAACATCCTTACGTGTTCCGATTATTATGTTCTGGGAAGGGATTTCGGGAAAGTCCTTAAGCAGGCGCTCCGCACGGGCGCTCATGCAGGCCGCGGGAACAGCTGTTACGAAGAACACATCTGCCTGCTTGGAAAGCTCGCGCACAAACTTCTGCGCACCCGGAAGAATGGGCTGGGTCCGCACAAATTCAGGATCCGAATAGAGTGCGATCCTCTCGTCGAAATGCCTTCCGTAGTTTCCCCAGCCCTTGATCTCATTAATGCTCACAGGATCCTCGTCGGGATGCTTACCGTTCACAATGGACAGGGCATAGGCGTTGCAGTCATATAATGTGTCATCCACATCAAGACCAATCCTTAATCGATATCTTCTCATAAAATTTGACCTCCAAACCACATAGCGTGGTAATGTAAAATTATAACAAATTTCAGGCTGTTTTTCAAGAAAGACTGCTCTGAACGTCCAAACAGCTCTCCGCCGTCAAACGAAGAAAGAGAAAAAGAAAGGACCCGTCCTTACGGACAGGTCCCCGACTTTTTACTATTAAACGGAAACATCAATGTTTGCTCCGATATGAGGTGTCACAGACTGTTCCATCATTTTGATCATCTCAGCTCCCATATCTTCCTGTGTATCAAGTGCTTTCGACAACATCGCAACACCGACATCCGTCGACGTATTGATCTGATTCATCGTCATGGATAAAGCAGCTATGTCCATGTACTACCTCCTTTCTTACCCTGCGGGTAAACTTCATCTTGTCCGCATTCTATCATCCCCGCCTCCCAAAGTCAATTAAGTAAGAATAAACTTTCAGGTGAACCCCGGGGACGGGGTTGTGGTGTCATTTGAACCCCGGGGACGGGGTTGTGGTGTCATTTCAGGTAAAAATTTGTCATGTTTCCGGCGACGTGGTGTCATTTTTTGAACTGCCAGGAAAGCACCTCGTAATCCTCGCCCGCAAATACGAAGAAAACTCTGTGGACTCCTTCCGGTGCGCTGAGAAGTTCTATGCTTGCTTCTGCGATCTCCTCTCCCGGCGCTGTAACCGGCACATAGGCGATGCCACCGGATCCGGGCAGATCGAGCGCTACCTTGATCGCGCCGTTTCCGCTGCCGCGAAGCTTCACCGTAATGGTCTTCGCCCCGCCGTCTCCGAAATCAACGTTGCTGACTCCCACAAAGCTTCCGTCATGCATATCGGAAACCAGCATGGTCCCCGATCCGCTTTTCTTCTCAGTTTTGCCGTAGGGCGCTGTGTCTATGCCCGAGGAATGCGACATGGTAACCGCAGGCACCTCAGCATAGGGATCCAGGACAGCCACGGCTTTCGCTCCCTCCAAGGTACCACGCGTGAGAAGGGGCGTTCCGTCCTCGGCTATGCTTAGCTCGTCTATGTTTGTGCTCCTGTACTGTCCGTCAAGGCCCAGCGCCTTCTCGAGCAGCCTCGCGTGATAGGTGATATACCATTTATCCTTGAACTCAAAAAGGCAATGGTGATTGTTGCCATATCTTCCGAAATATGTTCCGGGCGCTTTCAGCACCGTTCCGCAAAGTTCAAAAGGTCCCATCGGATCATCGGACTTCATGACTATGATCTGCCCCTGATCAAAGCCGTATTTTTTCTTGCTCTCGGCCGTCACGCTGAAATTCGAGCAATATGAATAGAAATATTTGCCGTTGATCTTGTTGATCCCCGAGTCTTCAAACAAATAAGGCACGTTTTCAATCGTAACCGGATCTCCGTCGAGACTGATCATATCACTTCCGAGCCGCGCAACTCTTGCCGTTCCGGGGTTTTCCGCCTTTCCCTCGGGCACTCCGCCGCCAAAGTAAATATATGCCTGCCCGTCATCGTCCATCAGCACCGCAGGGTCGAACAGCCAGGTCACCGTATCGCAGTTCGGGGTCTTTCGCGTGATCAGCGGCTTGTTCAAGATGTCCTTGAACGGTCCCACCGGCGTGTCGGCCTCCAACACCACGATCCCGTTGGCATTATTTGCAAAATAGAGGAAAAACTTGTCCTGTCCGTCTATGTTCTTGTATGCAACCGCCGGTGCCCAGGAGTTCCTCGCCCAATATGCCGCGCCATAGGCGGATGCGGCGTGTATGCTCCCGTGATCCGTCCAGTTGACCAGATCCGCGGATGAGATCACATTAATATCCACGATGTTGGAAAAGTCGTTTTCCACAGGCTTTCCATCGCTGTCAAACCGCGGCTTGTCGCCTGTCATATATATGTAAACCCGCCCGTCGTACACAATGGCATATGGGTCCGCGCCGAATCTCTGTACCATCAGCGGGTTATTGTTCATCAAAGGCTTGATGCTTTCCGAAAGCTTGATCTGCTTGAACATCTCTTCATAATCCTCGTTTGTTTTCACGCTCACCTTTTCCTTTTCCTCTGCCTCTGCAGGGGCGGGCGTGAGCGTTACAGTCAATACAGGCATAGGCGTATCGGACACCTTCGACTTCGGTGTTGGCGTCGCGGTTATGATCACCGGCGTCGGTGTTGCCATCGTCTGCGCCTCTTTGCTCCCGCAGCCGCCAAAACCTGCCAGTACTAATATGCCTGTCATAAAAAAAGCGGTTTTTGCGATTTTCCTGATCATTTTCTCTCACCTCAAAACTGATTCGTGAAATTATCATAACAAAAAATCGGTAATGTTTCATCCGTAAATCTTGCTCACTTTGAGTTGGTGATTGCAAATTTTGACACCACAACCCCGTCCCCCGGGTTCATTTTTTGACACCTTGGGGACGGGGTTGTGGTGTCATTTTTTGTCCTGTGCAGGCATTAAAAAAGCTGCTCCTCCAAGAAGAGCAGCTCAGAATCATCGATAAATCTAATATTGGAAAGATATCTTCTGCTTGTAAAATAATCCATCTATTTGATTGTAAGTGTGGGAATGACTTTCCTCACCCGTAATATCCATAATGTCGGAGTCGCCAAGCAGAGCTTCCAGTTCTTCAAGTGTAATTTGATCGCACAGTTCCGATACTTCCCAAGCCTTTTTTATAATACCGCTTACCGTTTTAATATTGCCCATTGTATTTAAAAGTCCACCTGCAATATCTTTGATAGCTTTTATTTTATTCAGCTGCGGTATGAGGCCTATAACACTCTTTACAATTGCCTTTGCTATATCATCGCTGACTTGCTCTTTCGTCTTCACATTTGCTAATGTATCTTCAACAAAAATAACACCTGAGTAATTACAATGGACACAAGTAGCTTCACAACGATAAAATTTTGTCCCGATGCTGTGGCCATCAACTTCGCTTCCTATCCATATACTATGTAAGGATTTTATGGAACCTTTATTGATTTCATGTTCCATAAAGGTTATAAGTCCGCATTCATCACATACAACATAATGTCCTCTTGCATTGATGTCTTCCGGATAAGTTATCGAAAATGTATGAGGCATCTCATTTTTATACGCATGCACACGACCGCAATCCTCACATTTTGTTTCTATTGAATGCCAGTAATCATTTCTGTAACTGATGACGTCCTTTATATTAACACAGTTGAGTGGATCAACAGGGATTGTTTCCTCCAGACCGCATATCTGACATTTCTTCATTCCTTTTTGGGAACATGTAGGAGTCACTTTGATTTCAAAAACATGTGTGCTGCTTTTGGGTTTTTCTTTTTTACGCCCGCATACAGAACATTTGAGTTCACCCTTTTCGTTACACGTACTTTCTTTAACAGTTACCCATGTATGTGATTCCATGGGTCTGTATTTCCCGCATGAACAACTTAAATAATGCTCATAAAGGTTTCCGTATTCTATATCCATCGGATTATTGGGATCGTATACAGGATAATGCGTAACTATTTCAAAATGAATACCACGTGCACTCATCTCAACCTTTGAAAGATTCTCTGTAATGTTTTCCTCGCATAATGCACAAGTATATGTTACTTTTGCAGTCTCATCACCGCAATCCATATATATATGCGGATAATTGTATGAATCATTGGGATTGTAAGGATAATACGGGGTATGATCTAATCTTGCCTCGTAATTCTCCTCGAAGTTTTCACCACAGGCATCACAATGGTAAAGGTCATAGCCTCTTGATGTACAGGTTGCCTGCACAGTTTTCACGAAGTGATAGCCGGGATAATCATGCCCGTGTCTTTCGGGTGTGTGCTTTCTTGTTACAATATCCTTACAAACATTGCATCCGGGTCTGGTACATGTTTTTCTCGTAATTTCATCGGTTTCGCAGCTTATCTGCTGAATAACCGTTCCTGTATTCCAAGCATGTCCCGGAATTCCACCTCTTGTCATTCCACATCTTGAGCATGTTTCGGCGGTTGTGCACGTTGCAGGCATAAAATTATGATCGGGTGCAGGAATCCTCTCAGTCTCCGTAGTTTTACATACCCTGCATTCTCTGTGCTGAGCACCGTCATAGCCGCAAGTCATGACTTCATCGACAATCCAATCACCCCAACTGTGTGAACTATAGTCGGTATAATTCTCCTCGAAGTTTTCACCACAGGCATCACAATGGTAAAGGTCATAGCCTCTTGATTTGCAAGTAGCGGGGACTGTTCTTACAAAATGGTAGCTCGTATAATCATGGTCATGTTTTTCGGGTGTATGCTTTCTTGTAACCGTATCCCGATATGCCGTACATCCGGGGTTAGTGCACTTTTTTCTGACTATCTCATCAGACATACAACTGATATGAGAAATTACGGTACCGCTATCCCAATTATGTTCAGCCTTAGTTCCCGTTGTCGCGCCGCATCTTCTGCAGGTTGCAGGTGATGTACACGTTGCAGGACTAAAATCATGTCCGGGCGATATTATTCTCTTTGTTTCAATGCTTCTGCATATTCTGCATTCTCTGTGCTGAGCACCATCATAAATACAGCTCACAACTTCATCGGTGATCCAATCACCCCACTGATGCCCGAGAGCTGTTCCATCTTGATATCCGCATGTTCTGCAAGTTTTGGGCGAAGTGCATGTTGCAGATGCATAATCATGTCCTGTTGCCGAAATAGTCGCTACATCAACGTCTCCACAATCTCTGCATACTCTGTGTTTGGTACCGGTAGTAGTACATGAAGCGGAGCGATCTATGCTCCAGGTCGAATATCTGTGATTTGCTTTACTTCCGGTAGTAGCACCGCACACTCTGCATTTACTGGGCGAAGTGCATGTTGCAGGTGCATAGTCATGTCCTAATTTGCTTCCGGAAGTAATCCCGCATTTTGTACATGTTGCAGGCGAAGTACAAGTCGCTGCACTAAAACTATGCCCTGTCTTGGGAATAGTTTCAAAATAATAATCTCCGCATTTGCTGCAGGTTACTCTAACTCTTCCGGGCGTATCACAGGAAGCAGAGGTTAATGTAGATCTATAATAACTATGATTTGTTTTGGGAATAGTTCCTAACAAAACAGTTGCACCACAGCTACATTTTTTCTCTGTTTTTCCCGTTGAATTACACGTGGGTGGTGTTGTTACAATTGTACTGTAATTATGGGCTGTTTTTGCAATTGAACGAGTGTAAGAATAATTACATCCGGATTTGGTGCAATAATACTTACGTGTTCCGGTGGCTGTACAGGTCGGCGAAGTAATAACCGTAGAAGCCATAGAATGTGTGTGATCATCAAGAATGACAGGTTCATTGACAGACGGTTTCATAACCGTAGATCCAATAGTACTTGTCGCAGCTAATGTTGTGACACTCTCAGATGTAATGAGTATCATAAAAACTAAAAGCCACGCAGACAAAAGCTTCACTCTAAACCTTTTCATCTAACCCTCCTATAAAATTTTAATAAAATTTATTGTCAAAAGATTTCGCCCCAATCTCATGACATATCCAAAAATACTTGATTTGAACGGATTTGTCAATAGGAAAAAGGTCCTGCACCCTTCCTTTTATATTTTTCCTTGCTTATGCTATAATCATCTCAACCAATAATAGGAGGAAAAACATATGCTCAGACAGACAACTACCGAAAACGGCACGGTTCGTGGCCTGCCGGGATCTGACCCGAGAATAACAGCCTTCAAAGGCATACCTTTCGCCGCTCCGCCCGTCGGTCGAAACAGATGGCGTGCGCCTCAGCCCTGCAAAAATTGGGAAGGCGTCCTCGAGGCATATGCCTTTGCGCCGATCTCCGTGCAGGATACGCCTGGGCTCGGAAACGACATTTACTGCCGCGAATGGCATGTTGACCCCGAGATTGCGATCAGCGAGGACTGCCTGTACCTGAACATATGGACGCCCGCGAAAAAGACGGACGAGAAGCTCCCCGTGCTGGTATGGTTCTTCGGCGGTGCCTTTAACTGGGGATACACGGCTGAAATGGAATTTGACGGGGAACATCTGGCATCCCGTGGCATCATCGTCGTAAGCGTAAACTATCGTCTTGGGCTGTTCGGCTTTTTGTCTCATCCTGAAATTACGGCTGAAGCCCCGGACGCCCCCGGAAATTTTGGTCTTCTGGATCAGCAGGCAGGCCTCAGATGGGTCTACAGAAATATTGCTGCCTTCGGCGGCGATCCCGAAAGGATCACGATCGCAGGTCAATCCGCCGGCGGCGCATCCGTAATGCATCAATACACCTGTGATACAAATCGCGATCTGATAAAGGGCGCTGTTGTTTTCAGCGGAATGATCCGCCATCCCGAGGCCGCCTTCGACATCTTTAAACCCCTCACTCTTGAGGATGCGGAAAAACGCGGGGTCGACTTTTTTAAATATCTGGGCATAGATTCCCTCGAGGAGGCCCGAGGCATAGATGCCTTCGAGCTTCTGGCACGATACAACGCATATGCCAAAAATCACCCGAGAATGTACACTATCATTGACGGAAGTTTCTGTGCAGGAGACCCTATAGAGCGCTTCATGGAGGGCAAGTGTGCAGACGCGCCCATACTTTCCGGGAACACCTCCGATGAATTTATTCAGTGTGAAAAAAACTTAGTCGAACTGACCGTCAAGAAGGCCTTCGATGCCGCTTGCGCAGTCCACCCCACTCAAAAATGCTACTACTATTGCTTCGATCCGGACATACCGGGCAAAGACAACCCCGGAGTTTTCCACTCCGTCGACCTGTGGTTCTGGTTCGAAACCATCGGCAAATGTCGTCGTCCTTATGTTGGCCGCCACTTTGACCTTGCTCGTCAAATGTGCGATTTGTTCGCCAATTTTGTGAAGAACGGCGATCCCAACGGCATAGGGAGAGACGAGCTTCCTCTGCCTGTTTGGAAGCCCTACACAGCCGCAGAACATGTAGGTATGCTGTTTACCGGGGAAGGTGCAAAACCTTTAACAGGCACTGCGCCTCGCACAAATTGATTTTCCTGTGTTCTTTATTGATATATATAACAATCTTAGATTTTTAGTAAAAAATGAACCCATAACCCCGTCCCCGGGTATCAAAAAATGAACCCTTAACCCCGTCCCCGGGTATCATTTTTAAACCGGATATTGTTTTATTCGAGCATTAGTAGTATAATTCAGCGGCATCGAAAGATCAGGGGATCTGCGGTGCAAAATACTAACCGAATAGAAAATTCAGAAAGGCTTAAATCCAATGGATTTACAAAAAGTCGAACGATCGGATTATTCCGAGATAAAGAAGATTTATCATGAGGCATTCCCCTTAAAGGAACGATCTCCGTTTTTGTTTCTAAAAACCAAGTACCGACATAAGAAGGCCGATTTCTGGAAGATCACAGATGCCGGCGCTACCGTAGGCTTTGCCTACATACTGACACACAACGATCTGGCATATATATTCCTGTTTGCCATAGCCGCCGAGTACCGAGGCGGTCATCACGGAACTCATGCAATGAAGCTCATTCTTGAGAAATATGAGAAGAAGAGAGTTTACCTCGCTTTGGAAGACTGGAACGTGGAATGTTCCAATAAAGAACAAAGGATCAAGAGGCATGATTTTTATAAATTCTGCAATTTTCACGACCTCCCCTATCAGTTACAGGAAGATCTGATCACGTACAACATAATGGGAAACGGTAAAAAGATCGAACCCTGGGAACACAAGTCTCTTACCGATGCATTTCTCGGAAAGCCCCTTAAGTATTTTATCAACATGAAGATCATAAAACCCCACAGATTTTGACACAGTCTGTTGGACTTTTGTTGGCGATTGTTCTCAAAACGTTCAATTTTTTAACATACCCATGACACATTTCGATCGTATAATGATCTCAACAAAAACAAAACAACCAAGTAAATAAGAACATTTTTTCATAAATAAGCCGGTACAGTTCCCTCCCCTCTGTCCCGGCTTCTCCTCTTTTTAGCGGTAGATTCGCCGCTTCTTTTTTTTGCTCCGAAACAAAAAATGCACCGCCCTTCATAACGGAAAGCTTTGTCTCGCCCGAGTCTCGCGAAGCAGAGCCTCGAATCTGGTCTTATAAAAATATCATAAAATGGCACTATTAATAATACCAATCTTGTAGCATACTATCAAAAAAATTCAGAGAGGAAAAGAGATATGAAAAGAGTAATGACCATTCAGGATATATCCTGCATAGGAAAATGTTCTCTGACAGTGGCTCTTCCCATCATCTCCTGTTTCGGAGTTGAAACAGCCATCGTACCCACAGCGGTACTTTCCACGCATACTCATTTCTCCGGCTTCACCTTCAGAGATCTTACGGATGATCTGGACGGCATAAAGGAACACTGGAAAAAAGAAGGTTTTAAGTTTGATGCTCTCTATTCCGGTTACCTCGGAAGCGAGAGGCAGATTGAAATAGTAAGGGACTATTTCCGAACCTTCAAAGAAAAAAACACTTTTACGATAGTTGACCCTGTAATGGCAGACAACGGGAAGCTGTATACGGGCTTTGCCGATGATTTCCCCGAGAAAATGGCAAGTCTTTGCAGGGAAGCGGATATCATCCTTCCGAACCTTTCCGAGGCGGCATTGATGCTGAACGAGCCCTATCCCGGCGAGAATGCCCCGCCTGAGGTAACGAAGAAGCTTCTTAAAGGCCTTGCAGAGCATCTTACGGGCATAGCCGTGATCACCGGAGTCACACTTGAGAACGGAACCTTCGGTTTTATGGGGATAGATCCGAAAAACGGTGAATTCTTTGAATACGGAACACCAAAGATAAATTACAGATCGCACGGAACCGGCGACATCTTCGCTGCCACGCTCACAGGCGCCCTCACCCGCGGGCTGCCATACTTCGACGCCCTGAAGCTTGCCGCCGATTACGTTACGAGATGCATAGAAAACACATATAACGATCCGGACAGAGTGGATTATGCGGTGAATTTCGAAGCAGAGCTGCCCTGGCTTACAGACCGGATCAGATCTATAGATTACATTGAGAGGAGAACAAAATGAGTACCGAAAAAAATTTACAAAACCCTGAAAGGAAAAAAAGTTACATCCTGCTTATTGCGGGGATCGTACTTTTTGCGGTAAGCCTTACTTTTGCCATATATGCCCACGGTCATTCTCTTAAGGCATCGGCGGAGGTTGCACCGAAGCTCAACGAAATAAAGGAACAGATAACACAGGTCGAGGAAGGCAAGATAACGGGCGATCTTGATGCTTTAAATGCTGTAAAGAAAGAGCTTTCGGACGAGAAACTGAATCTTGAGCGCCCCTTCTCCTTTGCCATGGTAGCGCTTTTCCTGTCACTTTCCCTTATCGTTAAGGGTTGCTTCAATGCCTTTAAAGGGACCGTCGTTGTTGAACGGTTTGACGCCAAAAAAATGGCTCTTGCAGGCCTCATGGCCGCACTTTGCTACATCGGCTTCGCTGTTTTCAAGATAGACATCCCGGTAGGAACCGAAAAAACAGCCTTCCACCTCGGAAATGTATTCTGCGTTCTTGCAGCTCTTCTTCTGGGAGGCTACCTCGGTGGTCTTGCGGGCGCGGTCGGAATGACGATCGGCGATCTGACAACCGCCTACGTAACAAGCGCCCCCAGAACCTTCCTTTTAAAACTCATGATCGGTCTGATCGTCGGCCTTGTAGCGCACAAGATCTTCAAGCTGGACAGGCCCCACAAGATGAAGTATGTTACCGGAGTAACGGTCCTTTCAGCCGCCTGCGGAATGGTCTTCAACATCTTTGCCGATCCCACGCTGGGTTACTTTTACAAGATATACATCCTTGGCATTCCCCAGCAGGTTGCCTCCATCTTCGCAAAATGGACAGCAATGACAACCTTTGTAAACGCCGTGATCGCAGTCATCAGCGCCTCAGTGTTCTATCTTGCGATCCGTCCCGCCCTTATCAAAGCCGGTCTCTTCATCCGGATAACCCCGGACCCCGAGATCAAGGCCTGAGCATATCATATAAGCAATCGAGTAGGCTGACTCCTACTCGATTCGATGGGTCATCTCGCGTACGAAGTCCGCTCAATGACCGTTCGCTCAGCCCTCGTCCAGCAAGCGAGCTTGCTGCCGAGGGCATTCGCTTATCGCACAAAAAGACCTGTCGATAATATTTCCGACAGGTCTGATCTTTTAAATGTCATATTCGCCCCATTCGCAGCCCATATTCTTTGCATATATCTCGTCGATCAATTCCTTCTCCGAGCCGTTTCTGCGATAGAGTTTTATGATCCCTTCTCCGTTTCCGCCGTTCCACAGACGGTTGTGCATCTTGATGCCGTCCGGAGCCTCATAGTTTATCAAAAGCATATCCGATTTCTTGCATTTTGCATTGACAAGCATGATGTAAGCCGCACTGCGAAGTTCCACATGCCAGATGATCTCGGTTTCCGTTTCCTTACATTCAAACCGCGTCTTGGGCTCCGTCCAGACCTTCGTGAAATTGAATTCCATTTCGGTTCCTTCGTAGTACATTGCACCAAGGAGCTTGTCCTGAAGCTCGAAGCCGCCGATACCGGGACTTCCGCCGCCTATGTCAAAAACAGAGTTCGTAAGCTTCTTACCCGTTTTTTGTGAGGTAAGATTGTTGGAGGACAGCCAAACCCAGGGAGATGTGAAATCCGATCCCCAGTTTTTGTCCGCATAGCCGTAGGAATCATCTGCGCGAACCAGATACTCTCTTCCGTCATATTCTATCATTCCGGTATACTCTGTCTTCATTCCCTCCGCATGCCAGAACATCTCAAATGCCTCCGAAAAACGTACAGGCTTGGAAGCACCGTAGCCAACATTGAAGGGGATCTTTTTATCCACCGAAAGATTCCATTTCATAGAGCCCGCATCACACATCCATTCGGGGTGAAGCTTGACCTCTTCCTCGGAAATGTCCACGCTGCCCGCGATGCGTCCCTCTGAACAGTAGCAGTCTTCCGCTTCCAGCGAAAAAGGCGCTGTGGGATTGATCATTACTTCGGGCCATGCAAAAAACCTGTGCAGCTGCTTGGCGCCCGGTCCCCAGGCTCCGCATTTGACCATAACATAGGAGGGTTTCTTGCCCATTTCCTGATTGTCCGGATCCTGTCCGAGGATCGGCTCTTCCTCGGCCAAAGCGGGATTCATGAGGAAGTACTCAACAAAGAAAGCCTTTTCCTCTCCCGTCTCCCTGTCATGTCCGGTAAAGCTGTGCCACCACCAGTCATATCCGTTGGAGGCGAAACGGCCTTTCAACATGAACTCATCTCTGGAAAGATCGGAAGCACTGAAGGAAGCATTCTTGGCAGCGTTCTCCTTGATACCGTCAACGGCATCCATTGTCTTGTCATAAGCATGGTCAAGATTTTCCTTGAATTTGGGATAATAGTCGTTTTTGATCGCCGGAACAACGTCCTTTTTGATCTTGTTGACTGCCTGATCTATGGTCCTTTTAATCTCGTTTATCATAACGATCACTCCCTTCTTTCCCCTAATTATATACCTTTAAGAAGCTTAAAGCAACAAAAGAAAGAGAGGATTATTCGGTAATCCCCTCTCTTCTGTCGTGTCAGTTCACCGCCATATTGTGTTCTTTTTCATAGCCTATGGATGTCGGACTGCCATGTCCGGGATAGCATATATATTCCGAAGGCAGTGTAAACAGCTTGTTTCGGACAGATCGGCACTCAACCTCCCAGTCTCCCGTAGGCACATCGGTTCTTCCGATGGTTCCGTTAAACAGGGTGTCTCCCGTAAAGATCACGCCATTGTCCGCAAATTCATAGCATATCGATCCCGAAGTATGCCCCGGAGTCTCTATAACGCGTATCCTGAACCCCGCAAGCTCAATAATGTCATTTTCAACCACCGTTTCATCGGGGATAACGGTAACCGGTCTGCGAAAGCGTTCCGAAAGATTCATGCCGATGTCATTCAGCAGCTCGAGTTCTTTTTCGGGAGCTATGACCTTTATTCCTCTCTCTTTCAGCATCTTTACGCCGAAGATGTGATCGAAATGTCCGTGAGTCAGCAACACCGCCACAGGTTTCAGACCGTTGGAGTCGATGTATTCGGTGATCTTCACCGAATCCTCCGCCGGATCTATGATCAGGGTTTCCTTCGTCTCTTCGTTGATCACAAAATAAGTGTTGGTAAGCAGCGCATTTAGCGGCATAGTATAAACCTTCAAATCTTGCCCTCCTTATCAGGCATATGCCCATCGCCTATCCGAGCCTTATGAACGAAGCTCAGCTCCGAGATGGAACTTGAGATTCTTTAAAATTTTTGAAACATAACCGTCAACGGCACCGTTCCCGAAAGCTTCCTCCGCCGGAGTGAAGGTTACGGTAAACGCCATGGACTTCTTGTCAAGGCCGATCTGTGCTCCTTCAAATACATCGAACAGTTCAACCTTTGAAACGAAACGGCAGGCATTCTTAATGACCTCTTCCGCCTGTCCGCAGGTCACGGTCTTGTCCATTACAATGGCAAGATCACGCTTTTCCTCGTCGAACTTCGGAAGCGGAACGAACCTGGGCTCGATGGCATAGTATTTCTCGAGGCTCTTAAGGTCGATCTGTGCCAGATAACCGGGTGTTCTCATATCCTCTGCCTTCTGGATCTCATAGGTGATCTGCCCCATGAAGCCGATCTCCTCCCCGTTGCAGCTTATCTTTGCAGTCCTGTAAGGATGAAGGAAGGGCTTCTCCGAAGCTTCGTAGCAGAAGGTAAGATTCAATGTATCCGCAACAGCCTCTACCAATCCTTTAAGCGTATAAAAGGACTCATTGTCTCCGAACACACCGATGGAAAGAGTTGCTCTCTCGTCGGGATAATCCTTTAAAGGAAGTTCCTTTGCGATAAAGCGGTTGCCCAGCTCATAAATACGTCCGTAAAGTCTTCCTCTCTTTTCGTTTCTGCCCATCGCGTGGATCATCTGAGGAACAAGTGTTGTTCTCATTACGGAAAGGTCCTCGTTGATGGGATTCAATATGCGGATCACCTTTCTTTCTTCCGCATCCTCGGGAAGAGCGATCAGGTCAAGATCGGAAGGAGAGATGAATGAGTAGTGAATGCCCTCCGATGCACCGTTTGCGCAAAGTGTTCTCTTGATCTTGAGTTCGGTCTTCTGCTTGAGTGTAAGGCCGCCCGCGGTAACCGTCGCATCCGCAAGGAATGTTGGAACCACATGATCATAACCGTACATACGGATGATCTCCTCGGAGATATCCGGGAAATCTTCCATATCCTCTCGATAAGCAGGAACCTTGATGGTCAGTTCATCGCCGTTGATAACGGGATCGAAGCTCAGGTTGGTCAGTATCCTTTCAACTTCCTTCACCGGTACTTCTATGCCCAAAACATCATTTACCTTCTTCAAGGAAGCCTTCATTTCACGAGGCTCCACCGAGTTGCCGGAATTCACGTCCACATGAGTCGAAGAAACTTTGCCGCAGCCCAGCTCTTCCACAAGATGAAGCGCTCTCTTCATGGCCATGATGGTGGTGTACTCATCCACACCCTTGGCAAAACGTGCGGAGGAATCCGAAGCCTGGCCCAGCGCTCTGGAAGTCTTACGTACATTGTCGCGCATAAACTTTGCAGCCTCGAACACAACGCCCGCAGTGGTCTCACGTATCTCCGAATTAAGGCCGCCCATTATTCCCGCAAGTGCAACGGGCTTAACTCCGTCACAGATCACAAGGTTGTTTGTTGTAAGTTCAAATTCCTTTTCGTCAAGAGTAACGATCTTTTCCTTATCCTTTGCACGGCGGACGCAGATCACTCCCTTTTCAAGGAATGCTTCATCGAATGCGTGCATAGGCTGACCGAGCTCGATCAGGATATAGTTTGTAATATCAACGATATTTGAGATCGCATTGATGCCGACAAGAGCAAGTCTTCTCTTCATCCATGCGGGAGATTCGGCGATCTTTACATCGGAAACATAGTGGCCGATGTATCTGGGGCAAAGCTCGGGTGCTTCAACGGTAACATTAAAGCCTTCCTTCTTTACTCCGCTCTCCGTGTAGGACAGGTCGGGAGTCTTCAAGGGCTTTTCAAGGACAGCGGCAACTTCCCTCGCTATTCCGAATATGCTCTGACAATCGGGTCTGTTTGCCGTTACGGAGATATCGAAGATCCAGTCATCCAGGCCAAGGATGGGCTTTACGTCGCTTCCCGGGACGGCATCGTCGGGAAGCACCAGCAGTCCGTTATAGCCTGCTCCGGGATACATGTCCTCATTTACGCCGAGCTCGGTTCCCGAGCAGAGCATTCCAAAGGAGTCATAGCCTCTGAGCTTGCCCTTTCCGATCTTCATCACGCCCTCTACCGTAACATGATCCTTTGCGGTGGCATATACCTGCGCTCCGACCTTCGCCACGGGGAATTTCTTTCCTGCGCATACATTGTCCGCTCCGCAGCAGATCTGAACGGGCTCACCCTCTCCTATGTCCACCTTGCATACATGCAGATGAGTTTCGGGAATGGGCTCACACTCGGTAACATATCCCACAACAACGCCGGAAATGTCTTTTCCGACTTCATTAAGTTCTTCAACCTCAAAGCCGCAGCCGAAAAGCTTTTCTTCCAACACCTGAGGTTCAACATCTATATCTACATAATCCTTTAACCAACTAAGCGGTACTAACATTTTGTCCTCCTATATTCTATACATTCCGAAATGCCGTTATGTTCACGACAGCCCGACTATTTATCATCAATCTGTTCAAGCACTCTGAGATCCGATTCATAAAGCATCTTGATATTGTTGATGCCGTATTTCAGCATTGCAAGACGCTCAAGGCCGCAGCCGAAAGCAAGACCTGAGTACTCATCGGGATCGATGTTGCAGTTTTCAAGGACTTTTCTGTTAACTATACCTGCGCCGAGGACCTCTATCCAGCCTGTTCCCTTGCAAAGTCTGCAGCCCTTGCCGCCGCACTCGAAACAGCTTACATCCACCTCAACCGAAGGCTCGGTAAAAGGGAAATAGGAAGGACGAAGTCTTGTCTTGGTTCCCTCTCCGAAAAGATTTGCCACAAGAACATCAAGCATACCCTGAAGATCGCAAAGAGTGATCTTCCTGTCCACAACAAGTCCCTCGATCTGATGGAACATTGGTGAGTGGGTCGCATCGTCGTCTGAACGGAAAACCTTACCGGGCGCCGCAACCATCTTGATGGGCGGTTTCTTCTTTTCCATTGTATGGATCTGCGCCGCAGAGGTCTGTGTCGCAAGAAGGAATTCGGGCGACAGATAAAAGGTATCCTGCATATCTCTCGCGGGGTGATCCTGGGGTGTGTTCAATGCCGTGAAGTTATAGTAATCATTCTCTATTTCCTTGGTATCGACAACTTCAAAGCCCATGGCCGAGAAAATGTCGATCACTCTGTTTCTGATCTGAGTAACGGGATGCAGATAGCCCTTCATGGAATGGGTTGCGGGCATGGTAACATCGATCTTCTCGCTTTCGTAACGAAGCTTTGCTTCTTCTGCCTTCATCTTTTCATCAAGCTCTCCGAAGCGCTCTCCCGCCCAGTTCTTAAGTTCATTGACACCTTTACCGAACTCCGCTCTGAGTTCTCCGGGAATGTCTTTCATAGCCTTCATAAGCTGGCTGATCTTTCCCTGCTTGGGGTCAAGATAATCCTTCCTGGTCTCGTAAACTTCTCTGGAATTCCTGATGCCCCCGGCTCTGCTAAGGATCTCATCCTTAATGGCCGCTATGCTCGCTTTTAATTCTTCCAAATTCTGCATGTCATCCTCCATAAAACTTTGATAAAAAAAGCCCCATATGAGCTTTCACTCATATGGGACGAGATTTACCCGCGGTACCACCCATTTTCAGGCATATGCCTGCTCTCATTGGGATTGTGTTTTGGCTCCGATGTTGAAATTCATTTGATCGATCCCGACCTGCTCGCACCATCCGCAGGCTCTCTGCATTTGCCGAAGGAAAAAACTACTTACGCATCCTCTTCGCTATTGATGAAGAATACAATATTGTTCCCCAAAAGTCAAGGTTTATTTCTCCATTACCGCTCTGTACACCCTCTCAAGCTCCTGTTTGTTCCAGAGTGTGGGTACGGGATAGAGAGGATTTCCTTCCTTGTCCGCATGCGCGGCCATCATGGAAATATCTTCTTCTTTAATGCCCTTGAGACTTGTGGGAATGTTCATATTCTCATTCATCTGCCTGATCTTTCTGATGAAAATGGCGGCAGCCTCTCCGTTATCCATCTTTTCTGGAACAAGTCCCACAGCCTTGGCCAGAGTTCCCAGTTTCTTGTGTGCGGAGGCTCCGAACATTTCAAGTACATATGGAAGTATCACCGCATTTGCAAGTCCGTGAGGTATACCGTATTGTCCTCCGAGACTGTGTGCAACCGCATGAACATAGCCAACGTAACTTCTTGTAAAAGCAACGCCGGCAAGATAGGATGCCCTGAGCATATTTGTCCTCGCCTCGCGGTCCTGACCGTTTGCATATGCTTTCTCGAGGTTTTCGAGTATTAAACGAACGGACTCTATAGCAGCCGCTCTTGTCTTTTTTGTTGTTGCATGTCCGATAAAGGCTTCAACGGAATGAGTCATTGCATCCATTCCCGTACTTGAAGTAAGCCCCCCGGGAAGTCCCATTGTAACTTCGGGCTCAAGAGCCGCATACTCGGGGATCAAAGGGAAGGAATTGATAACATATTTATAATGAGTCTCACCGTCCGTAATAACCGCACTTACCGTTGTTTCGCTTCCGGTTCCCGCCGTGGTGGGAACGGCGATCAAAAGAGGTATCTTCTTGCGAACTTTTAAAAGACCCTTCATCTTCCTTAAGGATTTATTGGGATAGGCGATCCTTGCGCCCAGACCCTTTGCGCAGTCCATGGAAGAACCGCCGCCAAAGGCTATGATCGCTTCACAGCCGTTTGAAAGATACAATTCTCTTGCAGCTTCCACATTGGCTATTGTGGGATTTGCCACTGTGTCGTCAAACACAACAAAACTGATCCCTGCCTCTTCCAGATGCTTTTCAAGAGGAGCTGTGAGTCCGAGCCCACGGATCCCTTTGTCCGTTACGATGATGACCTTATTTTTTCCATGCTCCTTAAGGCATCCGGGGATCGCTTTCACCCCGTCCAGAAGCTTTGGTTCTCTGTAAGGCATCATAGGCAACACAATGTTCATTCCCATCTGGAACGTCCTGCACCAAGCTTTCCTGAATATATTCATATACCCTCCTGATCACCGGAGATCCTCCGGTTTTATATACATTATTCCAAACCCGGCTCCTTGTGAACCATCGTTCACGTGTTGTAGTAATTGTATCACATTTCAGAAAATATGCAACCCTGTCCGAAATTCAAAAGCACTTTTAAAAATCGTGCCCAAACCAAAAATATCAGGCGAAGCGCCTGATATTAAATCGTGATTTAATGAGGTTAAAACTTGATGATCTCAGGTGCCTGAGTGAATGAACTGAAGGTTGCGGTGGCATTTTTAAAATAAAGTACTTCCGTATTGTCATCATCCTCGGAGTACATTCCGCGAAGGGAAGGATAAGCATCCAGCATAGCCTTTTTGGCTTCTCTTCTTTCGTCCGGAACAAGCTCTCCCGCAACACGCAGCCACTTATCTCCCTTAAAAGCACAGATCTCTGCCTTGGGATTTGCATGAAGCTGCTTCGAAACGGGTTTTGACTTACCCGTCTGAATATAAAGCCTGCCCTCAAAGATGTTAATTGTTCCGAAGGGACGCACTCTCGGCTGATCTCCTTCAACCGTAGCAAGATAATACGTCTCAGCCTGTTTCAAAAATTCTTCGACTCTTTTCATTTAAAAACCTCCAGTACGATTTTTTAAAACATTTCCGAAAGCATCACCGGGACATATGCCCCGGTGAACTTTTCTCTCTTCATCTCTTATCTTCTCTTGGAGAGGACTTCTTCTTCATATTTTTTGATCTCACTATAATAGTCGGAAGAAATGTTCTCTCGTTTCAGATATTCTTCCCAAACAATTCCGAAAGGCATGGTTTTTAATTCTTCCTGACGTACCATGAGTTCCGTGAATCTGCCCTCATCCTGGAGCTGTTTAAGCGAAGCGGGCTCCAGAAGTGCATAAAGCAGAGCTTTCTGAACGGAACGAAGTCCGGTAACCCATGCACTGATACGGTTGATGGAAGCATCAAAGTAATCGGTGGCGATGAACACTCTGTCTGTTGCACCTGCACGAACGATCTCTTTGCAGATCTCCTTTGTCTCATCATCAAGAAGCACTACGTGATCCGAATCCCATCTCATGGGACGGGTTACATGAAGTGCGATCCTGTCGTTAAACAGGAGCATGGACGAGATCTTATCTGAAACCATCTCTGTGGGATGATAATGTCCGTTATCCATGAGAGGCGTGATATGGCGAGAATTAACGTAATTCATGCAGAACTCTGCGGAACCTGCCGTATATGCCTCAAGTCCGATACCGAAAACCTTGGACTCCAATGTTACGAAAACCTTGCTCCTGTCAAAAGGAACCGAAAGGATCTCGTCCAGGGATTCCATGTAACGTCTGCGGGGACCGAGCCTGTCGGCAGGATAGTCCTTAAAACCGTCGGGGATCCAAATGTTCATAACACAGGGAATGCCCGTCTCGTTTGCAAAATACTCGGAGATCTTCAGGCAGCGCTTGCCGTGCTCTATCCAGAACCTGCGCACCTCGGGATCGGGAGAAGTAAGTGTAAGACCGTCTTTTACCATGGGATGTGAGAAATAGGTGGGATTAAAATCGATGCCGATCTTTCTCTCCTTTGCATATTTTACCCACCTTTCAAAATGATGCGGCTCTATGGCGTTACGATCCGCGAACTCACCGTTCTCAAAGATCGCATAGCTTGCATGAAGATTAAGCTTTTTCTTTCCGGGTGTAAGTTCAAGCACCTTGTCAAAATCCGCCATTAATTCTTCGGGGCTTGTTGCCTTTCCGGGGTAATTACCCGTGGTCTGGATACCGCCCGAAAGAGATTCCTTTGAATCAAATCCCACTACATCGTCTCCCTGCCAGCAATGCACGGAGATCGAAATATTCTTTAATGTTTCCAATGCTTTTTCGGTATCAACACCGATAGCCGCATAAGCCTCCTTAACCTGTTTGTACATCAGTTCCTCCTTTATCTGTAGCATTTTTCCTGTAATAATATGTTTCCGAGAGCTGTGGCTTCGGGGCTTCCCAGAACCACCTTTTTCCCGGTGATCTCTTCTGTAAGTTTATTGAGATAGGTATTGTTGGACCCACCTCCTATTATACATATATTTTTGAATTTTTCACCTGTAACTTCTTCAAGTTCCTTTGCGGTGACATCATAGAAGTGAGCAAGACTTACATATATCGCGTGAGCCAGTTCTCCGGGTGTCTCGGGAATAAGCCATCCCTTCTCACTGCATTCCTCTTTGATCGTGTCCGTAACGGATTCCGGAGCAAGATACTTGTCCGCATTCACATCAAGCCTGTAATCAAATTTTCTTGACGCTTCGGCCATTTTGGCAAGTTCGGCAAAAGTAAATTCATCATTTAATTCATTTTTTAAGCATTGAACAAGCCACAAGCCCATTATGTTTTTAAGGAACCTGATCGTTCCGATACCGCCCTCGTTGGAGAAGTTTGCGGCCATAGCCTTTTCGCCGGTAACGGGCTTTGCAAGTTCCACACCCATCAGGCTCCATGTGCCGCTGGAAATAAAAATTGAATTTTCGGCTTTCGTCTCAGCAAGTGAGGCTACGGCAGATCCCGTATCGTGGGTTGCCGGAAGGATAATGTCACAATTAAAGCCAACCTTGGAGGCAATGTCGGCTTTAAGCTTACCAAGCATGATCGGTGCTGTTTGCGGGTGCGCCTCGAACATGTTTAAAGGAAGATTTAACTTTTCAATAAGTTCCTTGTCCCACTGCTTCGTTGCCGCATTTACAAGGCCGGTCGTGCTGCAATTGGTGTATTCGTGAGCCTTTTCGCCGGTAAGGAAAAAACCGAGGTATTCGGGAAGCATCAAAAAGTCCTTTGCCTCATTCAAGCGCCCCTTTTCCTTGTCCCAGAACATCTGATAGACAGTATTGAAAGGTTGAAACTGGATCCCGGTGTGATCGTACAGTTCCTTAAAAGGAATGATCTCATGTACTTTTTTTGCGGAAACCGCCCCTCTTTCATCCCTGTAGCAAAAAACAGGAAGAACAGGATCGTCTTTTTCATCGAGTAAAACGTAGTCGACACCCCAGGTGTCAATTCCTACGGAGTCAGGAAAAAATCCCTCATTTCTTGCAGCGATCAGTCCGTTTACAACTTCCGTGCACAGATTCCTCAGATCCCATGTAAGAACATCTTCCTTTTTTACGGGTCCGTTTTTGAAGCGGTAAACCTCCTTCATTACGATCTCGCCGTTTTCACGCCGGGAAACAATATGTCTTCCGGATGAAGCGCCGATGTCTATTGCAAGATGTATCATTCTATGCCCTCCTTTTCCGCCATAACCGTTGCTTTGCCGTCCGTCAAATGACACTTTGCACGGAGCGATATAAAAGTACCATTGGGAATATACTTTTTTGCCGTGTTTTTGTCAATCGTAAAATCCCATTTTTCATGGCACGATTTTTCGATCGTTACTGTCCCGGCTGTCGTTGCAGAAAACATATGCTTTTTTTCCGTAATTATGGACAATTTTGACAAATTCATTACCAAATTCTATAACATTATTGTTCAAAACTCCATCCGGTCCTTTAGTGAAGTTTCACTCGGTTTCCGGTTTCAACCGTCATTTTGCGGATAGAATAAAACAACGCCCCGTAACTACCGTTACGAGAGCGTGCTACGTAAAAACCAGGCCTAATCCAGATGGAAAACCGTTTGAAGATCTATGCTCACAGGACTGTTGTCGGGATTGGTCTCCATTATATCAGCCATAAAATCCCACCATTTGCGATTTATTGCCGTATCTGCGCCCTTCGCCCACAGTTCCTCGTTTTCGATCTCAATATAACCGAAAAGAGTGAGTGTTTCGCGGTCAAGGAATATTGAATAGTTCCTTCCGCCATATTCATGTATCATATCCTTCATCTCAGGCCAAAGAAGATTGTGCCTTCTCTCGTATTCCGCTTCCTGTCCCGGAAACAGCTTCATTTTAAACCCTTTTATCATCCTCATTCCTCCCTGTGGAATTTTTTTGATTATAATTCCAACTTTCAAAATAATCAATCGAAGCTTGACAGCTATTAATATCCCTATTCTGTTATACTTCCTCCCAATGACATAAAAATCTGCTCACAGCTATCTTCAAGTCGAGATATTTCTTTACAGATTAAATATACTGAATATGAATATCTCGTCCCAAGTATCTTCATCGCTTCTTCCGATGTACTTTTTGCTACTTTACCAATCTCTGTGTTTGACAGAAAGCAACGTTCTTTTGCTTGAAAAACCCAAATAAAAAAGCCTCCCCGAAACTTTTATCTTCAACAGTTTCGGGGCTAAAACATTAACGGAAAACGTATACATAACGTCCTTCATCAATTAGTTCTTTATCTTTTAGCTTTTTATGACTTTTAAGATAAAGAACGCACTCTCCTATAAGTTCATGGAACGCAAACATTATAACAATGAACGCTTTCCAAAAATGAAGATCTGAAAGAAAGAGTATCAATATGCCTGAAATGACACACGGAATCAAGTTTCCTGCCAGATTTGCAATCGTATACAGTTTGAAGGATACCGGTTTATCTGCTTTTCCGTAGATTTCTTTAAAGAAACAGATTCTGATGTTATTCCCGGTCATCATATAAATTATTTTTTTGATTACCTCTCGAATAACATAGTACAGTTCCTCACAAAGCAACAAAATGATCACACTGCAGATTTTTTCCGGTAACGTATCCCCCGGAAATGGAATAAGTTCTCTGTCAGACAGGAATGGAATAACTCCAAGCATCAGCATCAACACCACCTCTATCCATCCGACTTCCTTAAATCCCAGCCTATCAATAGCTAACACTTTTTCGCTGTCCATGCGAATCCCTCCAACTACATGTTTTATGGCTCTCACCTTAAGTCAAATTTACTTGTTTTGTCAATAGTTTTTTTAGAAATATCATTATTCTGCAAAAAAGGAGGACACTTGCATCCTCCCTCGAAAAAAGACCCTGATTCTTTTCCCTCAGTTTATGTATATTTCAGCCCCCCCTCGGTCGCAAATACAAATATAATTATCCATGTTTTTTCAAAAAAAAACCATGGCATTTCGGTTACCAAAAAAAATTATTTTGGTAACCGAAATGCCATGGAAAAAACGATCATTTTCTGATTAAATACACTAAAATACTCTTCTGAAAGGGGTTATTATGAAAAAGCTAAAAAAATCTATCTGTCTTTTGTTATCGGCACTTTTATTATTCTCACTCTTTCCCAAGCAGCCTTTAAGGAACGAGCTTCCTCCGCCGCCCACTATAGGCAACGACATCCCCATTTTCACTCGTCCTTAGCAACACAGACTTACACCGATTTTTTCAAGGTAAGTCTCAAAACCATGTGCTATCCTCGGCACATTGTACAAGCATGCAGAATAATAGGTGCTTAATGCCAGTTTTATAACGGCATCCTTATCCCCACGCTGATAAGCGGATGAACAATAATGGTTCAAAGCGTGGGGGATAAGGTTTCCACCTCCGTATTTTAACAACAGTTCCAGTATCTCACGACTAAATTCATGATCAACCTGTATCATCTTCAGATAGTTTACACCCAAAAAAGTATAATCCAAACTTCTGTGGCGCAAATGAACAGCGCTGTTTTTTATTTTATCCAGTGCATTCCGATACAGCAGTTTCGCATTTTCAATATCTCCCATATCCCTCATGCACAGACAAATAATGTTGATCTTGATCCCATCGTTTCTGAAAGGGACCCTTTTTAATTCCAGCGTCTCCCAATTCACCGCATCTTCGGAAAGCTTTTTCAGTCTGTTCAGTATTTCATCCTTCGGTGCAAAGTCGAGGCCGTAATTTGTGATCAGCATGGAGCTGCAAAGATAATTGTCCTTTTCAAAAGCTTCTTTTCCGATCTTTGACATTATCTTTTTCAGTATCTTGTATCCCTTCTCGAAATTTCCCCGGCTGATCTCCACATCCGCATCATGGTTTAAGCAGATGATCTCATAGGAATCCTCAAGCACCATTGGATTCACCCGACGCCTGTTTACGCCGAGTTTACTCATAAGCTTTCCGAAATTCGACCTGTTAACGCTTCCTTTTCCGCTTTCCATTAAGGATATGGGCTTGGAAGACTCAAATATGCCTTCCGCCAGTTCCTCCTGAGTCATGCCTTTGGATAGCCTTGTATCTTTAAACATCTCATAGTCCAAAGAAATGTTCCTGTAGGCAGAATTTTCCAGGAACCTGTCCATAGGATACCCATCGCCGCACACATCCTGCCTGATATAAGACATAGCCTTATAGCACTCGGTCATAAAGTTCACTTCTTTACCGTTGCTTTTTACGGAATATGCATCGTTGATCAGCTTAAGCAGAGGTTCCGCAAAGTCCCAAAAGCCTCTTCCCGTCAGCCTTTTCAAGGCTTTATTTGCAACACCGATCGCCCCGGAGGCATTCCCTTTTTCCAAAAGCCTTGAGGCATAGAGCCAGCAGCATTTGGCATACAAAAGCGCGGTATCATCCTCATCGGAGGAACGTTTGAGGATAAAAGACATATACTTGACGATCCTCTGTTCCCATTTTGAGTCCGCCTTTCCGTCAAGAAATCTCAGTTTTTCGATGGCGAGAAGATTCTCAAGTTCCACCACTGAAAGGTATTCCCCCTCCGCATTCATCGGATCGAAATCGGGAGTGACCTCTTGCACTGCTTTTTCAAGCCACTTCAATGCCTTTTCATGATCCTTTTTCGCATAAAACTCTGCCATCGCTCTCAATCGACAGACCAGCATATTTCTTACGGGAGTTCCCTTTTCCAATGCGTCGATCCGCTTCACGACCTCTTCATATTTTCCTTCAAACAGATCCTTTTCTATTGCTTCCACGTTAAGAAGTTCCTCATATTCCTTTGAGGTCAGGATCATTTCGAACCTGTTTACGGAAACTCCCAATCTTTGCAATAAAACGGTAACCAACCATAAGTCGGAATCACATTCACCCTTTTCAAGTTTTTTCAACGTCTGACCGGTTACAAGGTTCCTGCCGAGGCTTTCCCTTGAAATCCCGAGCAGATCCCTTTGTTCTTTAATGATCGTCCCAAGCAAACCGCCGTAAGCGTATTCGTCCTCATTACTGTCTACACCGCTCATTTTTCCCCCTGTTGTACCTTCCTTTCCTTCGGCAGGTTCATCCTACCTCCGCAAGACCTTTGACTCCCAGATTAACCAATCGTTTGCAATGATCCTCATTGATCTTTTTCAAGTCCTCTTCATAGTCATCCGTTCTCACGGGAGAACCCGCCTCAAAAGTATCATTCATATGCGCATTTCCATAATCTATCAGGTTTTTCATTGCCCTTAAAGCTTCCTTGTTCAGACCCAGACGGGCTTTGGCAAGTCCCGTCCAATAGACGCTGTCAGAAGAAGCAGACTTTGGTTCGATCTCCGAATCGGCGGCTTTTTGATATTCCGCCTTTGCAGTTTCTTCGTCTCCGATCGCTCTGTAGATCTCTCCCAGCATAAACCTGCTTTTGGAGTCGGAGCCGTCTGCCGTTTGAGCAGATCCTTCAACGGACAGTTCAAAGGTTTCTTTGCAAAGCTCCGCCGCCTTATCAGGTTCTCCCTGCATCAGTTTCTTTGCAGCCAATGCAAGAAGCGTGTTCCTGTATTCCGTTGTTGCCTTATCCACTCCGCTCTCCCAGGGATGAAACCTGTGTTCCGAAAGCAGTTTCAAAGCCTCTTCGTGTCTTCCGTTCAGATTAAGCAACCGGGCATAGCTCAGGCATAGCTCATCTCTTTCTTCCAAAAGGTCCTTTTTTCCCTCAAGAAGCGAGAACCTGACCATGGGATCCGCTCCCACCCTCTCCAAAAGCTTGTCCTGTCTCAAAAGAAAGAGGCTGTTACCGGGTTCAAGCGCACAGGCTCTTCCTATGGCATCGAGTGCCTTCGCCGCGTTGTGTGCATAATTGTAATAAACAACGGAAAGATCGGCCGCTATCACGGCAAGATCGGGTCTGCCCGCAGCAGCCTTTTCCATTTCCGCAACGGCTTCCTTTCCCTTTCCGCATGCATTAAAGAGTTTTCCGAGGCGGTAGGAGGTTACGGGCATTTTTTCACCCACATATTCTCCGACTATTACCGCTTCCTTCAAAATTCCGATATCGGAACCGTTAGCTTTAAAAGCAGAGCCCTTTACCGTGTTTTCCGCATCCTTCCATATTGCCGCAGCCCCTTCCATATCTCCCAGGACCATATGCAGATGCCCCTCCCAGTACATGATGAGAGGATCGTCCAAGGGGCATATGCCCAAAACTTCGACAGCCGATCTGAACAGTCCGTTCTCGGCATAAAAACGCAGCAAGGCCAAAACCGCTTCAGGCTCTTCTCCTACAGCCGCAAAAAAATCGTCCCTGTCAAGAGTCCGAAAAAGTACTCCCGCGGAAACTATCTTTTTATCGTAGGTTTCCTTAATGAAAGCTGATGTATCCTTTCCCAGTTCGCGCAGTATCTCCATTTTGAGGCCGTATGCGTCGGGCTCCGAGCAATTCTCCGCCACAGCCTTGTCCGCAAACTCAAGAGCCGTCTTAAAGTCCTGTTTCAGCGTGCTGAGTCCTGCCAGCCCGCAGAAAGCTCTTCCTGCGGTTTCGGGTTCTTCCGCAGCCTTCAGAAAAGCCTTCTTTGCCTCCTCGAACCTGCCTGAATTTTTTAACGATACTCCCAGATCGTAATATGAAAAAACGCCCAGACGTCGGAGTTCCGCCATGGTTTCTTCCGGGCTCACATGAAGTATGCCCGTGCCTCCCATTTCCCGCCACTGATCGATGGTCTTTTTCATGTCATCTATGAGTATATAGTCCGAACCCTTACAATAGTTCAGTTTATCCTGCCTGTAAACTATGTTCATCACGATATCTTCGGACAAGAGCCGTCTCATCCACGATGTCTTGTCCTCCGCAGCGGTCTTTACGCCCTTGTGCGGCTTGGGAATGCCTGTCAGTATCTCGCATTTGTCCCCGTAAAGAGTTCTCACGTCATCGAACATTTCCTTTGCTCCGGGAAGGATCCCCAGCCGATCATAGAAATGCTCAACTCCCCTGACTTTTTCCCACAGAAGCTCATCATAGCCCGCAGGTCTTTTTTCGTTCAGCGAGTAGGCGTCTATCTTGCATAACGTCCTGACTCCGTTCTCAAAATCAGCCAGAACTCCGTCCATATCAAAATAGATTTTAGTTACTTTCATTCCAATGATCCTTTATCTATCCCCGATCCGGATTCCTAAAATCCAGCAGGTCTTTAATCACTTCACTTGCAATGATCAGTCCCGCAGCCGACGGAACAAAAGATGTGCTGCCAGGTATCGGTTTTCTGACCTCGCAATTTGCGGCGGTCTCCGGAGGACAGGTGCAGTTGTTTCTGCAGCTTATTTCTATCTCAACCTGCGGAACAAGCGGTTTTTCTTTGGAATAGACCACCTTAAGGTGCTTTACTCCGCGTTTTTTCAGTTCACGCCGCATCACCTTGGCCAGAGGACAAACGGAGGTCTTGTATATGTCCGCAACCTCCAGCGCTGTGGGATTGACCTTGTTTCCCGCTCCCATGCAGCTGATTATCGGTACCTCAGCCTCCCGGGCCTGAAGCACCAGCTCTATCTTCCCCGTAACCGTATCTATTGCATCTACAACATAATCGTAAAAAGTAAAGTCAAATTCATTTTTGGTTTCGGGCATATAAAAAGTCTTGTAGGTGTGAACAATAGCCTCAGGATTGATGTCTGCGACTCTCTCTTTGATCACATCCACCTTATATCTCCCCACCGTACTGTGAAGAGCAATGATCTGCCTGTTCAGGTTAGTGATGTTCACCTTATCGTCATCTATAACATCCAGCGTCCCGATCCCGCATCTCGCAAGAGCCTCGATAACGTAGCCTCCGACTCCTCCCGCTCCGAAAACAGCAACCCTGGAGTTTTTCAATTTTGCCATATTGTCTTTTCCGAACAGGAGTTGAGTCCTTTGATACTGATTTGGCACAAATATTACCTCCAACCAAAGATGTATATAACCAAGTCTTAATATTGTAGCAAAAATGCCGGTTGAAATCAATGCAGGGAATCAGGCAAAATTATGTTACAGTTCACACATAATTTTTAGGACAAAATGCCTTTTTTCACCATATTCTTTTTCAAGAAAGAGTTTTATAATAGAACATCGGAGTAATAACAGATTTCAGACCCGAATAAATTTTCAGCTATCGGAGGGCTATCATATGCCGGACATTATATATAAGATCATACTGGTGCTTTCGCTCGTCATTCTCGCTCTTTTTGCATTTTGTGCATTGTGGGTCGTTTTTCTGATGATCAACGCTGCACTGATAAACCCCAAAAAGAAGTACCCGAAGCATTCAAAGTACAACCGTTTTCTTTTGAATTTCTCCACCATGGTTGCCTTACCCTGCGCAGGTGTCAAGCTCCACGTTTCCGGACTTGACAAGGTTCCGAAGGACACACGCTTTGTGGTTATGGGAAATCATCGTTCCAAATTTGACCCCATCGTAACCTGGCACGTTTTGAGGCACTATGATGTGTCCTACATTTCAAAGCCTG
Source organism: Lachnospiraceae bacterium (assembly GCA_016291655.1). GTDB lineage: Bacteria > Bacillota > Clostridia > Lachnospirales > Lachnospiraceae > RGIG3528. The sequence goes on from JAEEYF010000013.1 coordinate 52,817, forward strand.
AAAATTTCAAAGTATTCTGTTTCGGAAGGATCATCCGTAAATGCTGTTTCCTTCCCATTAACAGATCGGATCCGAGAGAAAGTCTCAAAACCCTGATCGAAGCGGCTCAGCTTCTTAAGGATGACAAGGTATCCCTCGGTATCTATCCCGAAGGCACAAGGAGCAAGACAGGCGAACTTCTCCCCTTCCATGACGGAACCATGAAGGTTGCCCAGATGGCTAAGGTTCCCATCCTCGTGGTAACTACCAGAGGCACGGAAAAAATCGCCTCTGATTTCCCTTTCAGGAATACCGATGTTTATGTTGATTTTATAGAAACGATCCCCGTTGACTATGTCGTATCAAACTCCTCCCACGTTGTGGCCGCAAGAGTAAGAAGCGATATGGAAAAGATCCTGGGAACAACGGAAGTTAAAGAAGAATTCGCAGATCCGAAAGTGATCTTGAATAATTAAGATATGTGAGGAGAGAAAAAAATGGCCAAGAATATTGTTTTGTACAACCCTTATTCCAACAATAAGCGCGGACTTGAAACCGCAAAAGAAGCAGAAGCCCACCTTTCAGGCGAAACAGTTTACGAGGACATCACGAAGATCGGGGATATCACGACCTATCTTGCGGGCATTGCCCCTGAAGATAAACTGATCCTTGTAGGCGGAGACGGAACCATCAATCATCTTGCCAACGATCTGAAAGGAGCCGTTCCCGAGAAAGAAATATTGTACTATGCCGCAGGTACGGGAAATGATTTCAGAGCCGATCTCGCTCCCGCAGCCGATGAGAAGTTCATATCTCTCAACAAGTATCTCGCAAACCTCCCCACCGTTACCATAAACGGAAAAACCTCCTATTTTATAAACGGTATAGGCTACGGTATTGACGGATATTGCTGTGAAGAAGGCGACAAACAGCGTGCCGCATCGGATAAACCCGTAAACTATGCAGGCATAGCCATCAAGGGTCTGCTCTTCCGCTTTAAGCCCCGCAATGCCACGGTGATCGTAGACGGCGTAGAGAAAAACTACAGGCACGTTTGGCTTGCACCCACCATGAAAGGCCGTTTTTACGGCGGCGGAATGATGGTCGCTCCCGCCCAGAACAGGCTGAACGAAAACAATGAGGTTTCCACCGTGGTAATGTACGGCTCGGGCAAGCTCAAGACCCTCATGGTCTTCCCCAACATTTTCAAAGGCGAGCACGTTAAACATACCGAAATGGTCGAGGTCATGACCGGTCACAATGTTACCGTCCGCTTTGACAAGCCCTGCGCTCTTCAGATCGACGGAGAGACCGTTCTGAATGTGAGTGAATACACAGTAAACGCATAAAATCTTCATACATAAATCACAATTATATGCTATAATCGAAAAAGCTCAATAATTCAGTGCTTTACCCTATAAAACAAGAAAGGGATAATATCATATGAAAAAACAAAAGCTTTTTTCCATTATCGCATGTATCTGTCTGGTAGCAGCAGGCTGCGGAAGTGCCGCAGATAATTCCGCCACTCCCACAACCGCTGTTTCCGACGCTGCTTTCAAAACCACTCCTTCCGCAACACCGACTGCAGCACCTTCATCGGAAGGCACCGCGAATACCACTTCCGCTCCTCAGCCCGTGGTATCGGCAACGCCCGGAGTGACAGCCTCGGTTACACCCGCTGCGTCCTCCGACGCTCCAGCGGAAACAGCGCCCGTTCTTGCGGATGACGCCTCAAATGATCAGGTTGCGATCACTTCGGCCTTTACCATTACAACCGAAGACGGGAAATACACAAAGGACGGTAAGACCTACACCATCACCGCAGCGGGGACCTACACCCTTTCAGGTATTCTTGAAGAAGGAAATATCATAGTTGATGCGGGTGATGACGACAAGGTCAACCTTGATCTTAACTTTGTTAAGATCACCAATTCTTCCACCTCCCCCATTGTCGCTTTGAATGCTGACAAGGTCAAGATCAAGTCCGTAGAAGACACCTATAATGAGATCGTTGACTCGAGAAGCGCCAAGCAGGATGAGGATGACGGAGATGCCAATGCGGCCATATATGCAAAGTGCGATCTTGCTCTCACCGGCAAAGGCTCTCTTGTGGTTTCATCCACCTATAATAACGGCATCCATTCCAAAAACACCGTTTCCGTCAAAAATGTCACTCTCAAAGTAACGGCTTTGAACAATGCTCTGCGCGGAAACGACTCTGTTGAAATAGAATCCGGAAATCTGGTCCTCATCGCTCAGGGCGGTGACGGCATCAAAACCTCCGACAGCGACGTGTCCTCCAAGGGAAATCAAAGAGGAACGGTGAGCATAGCTGCAGGAAACGTTGACATCTATGCATGCTGCAACGGTATCACAGCCGCTTACGACATAGACATTTCAACGGAAGGTAACGTGAACATATTCACCGATAAGTATTCCGAATACACTTCAGGCAAGGCGGAATCAGGTACCGATTTCTACATTGTTGTTCCCTCTTCCCTTTACACCTCAACTTCCTGCTACTACGGTTATTTCTATAATGATGACTATACCGCAGGCGTTTGGAAGGCCGCTGCCTACGACACGATGATATCGGGCGGAAGGACAAGATACTACGGTCTGAAGCTTTCGGCTCCCTCCGGATACACTAACGTTCAGTTCTTTAAATTCAAGAACGGTTCCGTGGAAAGCACGGAAAATTATCTTGCGGCAACAACAGGTGATACCTTTAACACCTCCAAAAATGCATTTTTCGTGAACAGCATCGATTCCTCTTCTCTCGTGATGACCGGTGACTATACTCAGGTTACCGCAGGTTCAGGTTCAAACAGCGGAAAGAGTGTTTATTCCACAAAGGGATTGTGTGCTTCCAATTCAATTAAGATAGCCAATGCCACTGTCAACATCAAATGCAGCGATGACGGCATTCATGCAAACAATGACAATCTCCTCGACACCAATGTTTACGGCATCGGAGATATCACAATAGAAAGCGGTGCAATTACGATCACCGCGGCAGATGACGCCATTCACGCCGACAATATCATTAACATCAACGGCGGAACTGTCAACATCCTCACCTCCTATGAAGGAGTCGAAGGAAACGTCCTGAACTTTAACGGCGGCGACACATATATCTATGCCAAGGACGACGGCATCAACGCCTGCTCCGGAAACACCACTCCTCTGATCGCCTTTAACGGAGGTTATGTAGATATAACAACTCCTTCCGGAGATACGGATGCCGTAGATTCCAACGGAAACATTACCGTGAAGGGCGGATTCGTTCTTGTAAAGGGCGGCAATTCCCAGGGCGGTATGGCAGGCTCCGTGGATCTTGACGGAAAGATCACCGTTTCCGGAGGAACGATCATCGCTCTCGGCGGTATCTGTGAAGTTCCCACGGAATCGGTAAACGGATATGTTGCCGCATCCACAAGCTTCGGAAAAGGTTCCTACGAGCTTAAAGATGCAAGCGGCAATGTTATCGCAAGCTTCACGCTGAGCACAACCTATGTCAACGGCTGGCTTTCTTCCGACAAGCTTGTGACCGGAACAGCCTATACACTTTATAAAGACGGTTCTTCCATCCTGTCCTGGACTCAGGAAGCAGGCACAATGAACGCCTCTGCAGCAGGCGGTTTCGGCGGTTTCGGAAGAGGCGGCAGAAGATAAGGAGGTCCTTGACAAATACAACGGTAAGAATGTGATCTTCGAATAGAATAAAAAAAATCGGACAGTCATTTGACTGTCCGGTTTTTTTTGATCAAGGTTTTCTTGAAAGCTTTGAAATTGTGAAGAAAGCGGCTGTACTTGCTGCTGCTGCGATTGCAAGTATTCCGAGGATACTGTTGTCTCCGGTCTCAGGTGTCGTATCCTGAGGTGCCTCTGTAGGAGCAACTGTTACCGTAGGAGCAGTTGTAGGTGCCTGTGTAGGAGCCTTTGTAGCCTCCGGCTTCGGTGTAGGTGTAGCCGTAGGAATGGGTGTAGGTGTGCTCGTAGGCACCAAAGTCGGTGTTGCCGTAGGTGCTGGAGTGTTTGTAGGAGCCTTGCTGGTAACAGGTGCCACAGGAGTAGGTGTCGGTGTAGAATTCTTATCTTCACCACAAGCAGCTACGGCTATGACATTCATTACCAAAAGGACAGACAAAACAGCTTCCAAAATTCTTCTCTTCATCTTGTATTTCATATATCTGCCTCCTTTCGATGGCTTACACGGCAATTGTAACATTTCTGCCACGCAAAAGCAACAGATTCAACTCCCGTATAAATGAAATAGTAATAACTCGAAACTATTATACCTCAAGGATGTGTCAAAAAAAAGACAAATATATCATTTTTGTAGGTCAATTTCTCAAATTTTGCTATTTTTATGTGCTAACCGCCAATCTATGCACCTTTTCAAATAGTCGACGTAATCGGGATTTTTGCACATCCCCTTGCCATCTATGTCAGAGATCTTTGCAACGTCCATCCCGTTACAAGCAGTTGTTTTCATGACAATGTTCAAAGGTTCCTCATCGGTGTCATTTGCAATGTAGGTTCCGATACCGAAAGCTGTTTTTACTCTTCCTTCAAAGTAGGAATGTATCTTGTCAGCCCTTTCAAAGTCAAGGCTGTCACTGAACAAAAGCGTTTTGGTCATCGGGTCTATTCCGAGTTCCTTGTAGTGCTCGATCATAATATCGCCCCACCCGAAGGGATCGCCGCTGTCGTGGCGTACTCCGCTGAACAGCGTTGCAAAAGTAAGCTGAAAATCTTCAAGGAAGCATTCGGTAGTGATCGCATCCGTAAGAGCGATCCCGTTCAAAACTCCATATTCCTTAACCCAGGCATCCATGGCAAACCAGTTTGAGTAGGCGGGATTGTGTTTGTGTGTGCCCTGCCCTATGCACATTATCCATTCGTGCGCCATGGTCCCCACGGGCGTTACCCCGTACTTCTTTGCCAAAAAGACATTCGAGGTTCCGACACATAAGGAGTCCTTGTATTTGTGCCCGCAAAGTTCCTTAACGGCCAGTTCCTGAGCCTCTGCCGACAGTCTTCTTCTGAGACCGAACTCACTGAAAGCTCCGATCCTGTATTTGCCTTCAACAAGCCATGCGATCTTCTCTTCAAGCTTTCTTTTAAAACTCTCCAGCAGCTTCGGATAATCATAGGCCATTCTGAAATAAACTTCATTTACGATCGCAAGGGTCGGGATCTCATACATAGAAGTGTTGAGCCAGGTTCCCTTTGTCTCTATCGCAAGGCCGCACTCCGAATCCTTTGTGATCTCAAAGTCTTCGTAGCGTGGCTGCCACAGTCTCAAAAAGTCAACATAGGAGCCCTTGATCCACTTGATATTGTTCAGATACTCCAGTTCTTCCTCTTTAAATCTTAGTTCGCAATAGAGTAAGATCTGCCTTTTTATCTCCTCAACCATTTCGTCGGTGAAATGTACATTCTCATTTCTGCACTTAAAGCTCCATGTCGTCTTGTAATCACTGAACTGATGATAGATCGCCTGTCCCATGGAAAACTTGTACATGTCTGTCTCCAACAGGCTTTTTATAATTCTTTCCATTTTCTCCCTTTCATAAACCTTTTTCGTTATTCTCAGTACCGTTGGCCTGCGGTTCTTTCCCTGTATCCTGCCCGTCAACTGTCTGTTCTGCGACATTGTCTTCCATCGCCGCCTGCTCCTTGGAAGCCATTACAACCTCACTGAGTTTAATGACAGGCTCGTCTTTCCTGTCCTTTTTGGCGAGCTTCTTTGCAAGCTTCGCTTCCTTCTTGGAAAGCTTTTCCTTCATGGCTTTCTCTTTTTCCTCTACCTTTTCCATCTTCCGTATCCGCTTATATTCAGCGACAAAGGAGTAGACCGAAGCAAGATCCAAAAGACCGTCCACCGCAAGGAATATGCCCGTAAGGCGTATCATTGAGGTCTGTTCTCCGTCCCTGTTAAGAATAAGGATGATACCAAGCGCCAGAGATACCATGGAGATGACCAGATTCTCCCACCAGTCCGGATTTCCCGCATATTTAAGCTCGTAGGCATATTGCGTCTTGAAATAGGAATTCATGATGATCCCTATTCCTATGAAAACCCATAAGATATCGTAAACAAATGTTGCTCCGAATATGAACAAAAAACCGACTGCCATAGCCAGAGCAGCCGCAATTATCCGGAAGGTAAAAGGCTTCGCACCCTTCTGCACAAGAACGATCGTAAGCACAAACGCACCGGATACCACCAAAAGAGCGCCGATAACATAGCATATAACCTTTCCGACAACGTCGGGATAGATCACCATTACGGCGCCGACAGCAATACTGAGTATACCCAGTACAAACAATTCCTTTTTAATGCTTTTGAACCATCTGATCAGATTTTTCATATCGAGTTCCTCCTTAAGTCCACCTTAAGCCCATTAGATAGAGTATACGCTCTTCGGGATGATTTGTAAAGTAAAGGACTTTTCGACGATGTCTTCTTGCTATAATAAAATGAGTATATTATAATTAACGACACAGCGCACTTGAGAGCGCATCCAAAGTGCTGATGAAGGAGGAGAATTTATGATCAAGGATCTGGTTAAAAGAAACAGAAGCTACAGGGGCTTTGACGAAAGCTTCAAGGTAGATGAAGAAACCCTTACGGAATTGATCGATATTGCAAGACTCACCGCCTCGGGAGCAAATGCCCAGCCTCTAAAGTACCATCCCATCTTTAAGGAAGAAGAAGTAAAAAAGATGAACAGTCTCACCAGATGGGGCAAAATGCTGACAAACATGACCTTGCCGCATCCGGGTCAGTTCCCCACGGCCTATATCCTCATGTTTGTTGACACAGACATATGCAAAGAGCCCAAAAACGCAGATGCGGATCTCGGGATCGCTGCCCAGACCATAATGCTCGCTGCAGTAGAAAAGGGGCTGGGAGGATGCATGATAGCAAACTTCGACAAGGAAGCCGCTTTTGAAGCTTTTTCCCACAAGCCCAACCATCGCCCCATGCTGGCTTTGGCCATCGGAAAACCCATTGAGACCGTAAAGCTTGTAGACGTTAATGAAGACGGCAGTACAAAATACTACCGCGATGACCGGGATGTTCATTACGTTCCTAAAAGAAAACTCGAGGACATTCTGATCTGACACATAGGGGCAAAACGCAAAAAGGAACTGTTTTCACAGTTCCTTAAATTTTAGTCCCTTTGATCGGCTTTCTCACCGGTTTTACAGTACTCATAGTACCGAAAGGGTGTTACATATTCGCCACGCTTAAACTCTATCACAAACCCCAGAAACCACATGATAGGAAGCGCAACCAATTCTATAACGATCCCCTGTCTGATCATTCTGTTCCTGACAGCAGCCCTGTATTCCTTGTATTCCTCAACGTGAGCTTCCTCAACATATTGCGCCCACTCAACATCCTTGGGGATCGTCGGAGCAACATATGCCAGACGTAAATTGACAGCACCTATCCAAACAAGCACCAGCAAACTGCTCACTCTTACCAGCCCACTCCACACATATTTCTTGTGAGTCTTCACTAAGTCAAATACCCTTGCTGCTTTTGATCTTCTTTGCATAACCCTTTTCCCTCCTCCAAAAAACAAACTACCAAAAAAACTCTATATTACTTCCCGTAGTGTGTTCTGCATTGAGCGATTTCTAACCCTACACTTTCGATTTTAAAAACAATACGGTTCCTCTCATCAATGCGAACACTCCAGTAACCTGCAAGACTCCCTTTAAGAGCTTCCGGTTTGCCCTTACACTTGTAACCATTTCGGTCAATGTCTTTTATAAGATCGTTGATCTTTTTAAGAGTCTTCTTATCTTGTGTCTGCCAGTAAAGGTAGTCCTCCCAGGCTATGTCGGACCAAATCTTATTCATCAATCTACCTCAACCAGTTCATGTTTTTTCCCTTTCCCGGTATTGAGCTGTTTTATTGATTTTTCAAGAACTGTCAAATTTTCAGGATTATAAAAAGGATCAGCTGATACTTCAAAGGGAATTCTCATCTCGTTACCCAGTTTAACAAGATAAATATTGATTGCTGATGACAGGGTTAATCCAAGGGCTTCACAAGCCATCTCTGCTCGTCTTTTAACGCTATCATCAATTCTCATACTCAGTTGTGCCATAATGATACCTCCTCGTATTTTAAATCAATATGGTTTACACCTTGATTGTATTTCATTTTATATTCAATGTCAATACATTTATTGTACTCCGAGTAACGGTGCCTGTTACTTCTATGCAGATCTCGGTATAGCACAAAAAAAGGAACTGTTTTCACAGTTCCTGACGCAGGGCTACAAGGATTCGAACCTTGAAAATGACGGAGTCAGAGTCCGTTGCCTTACCGTTTGGCGATAGCCCTATTTATGTTTCCCGCGCCTTGTTTTCCAAGGCACGGGTGCAATTATACTACGAAAAAATACAAATTGCAAGCATAAAATGATAATAAGATAAAGATTTTTTCTTGGGTAGATTGTTTCTTTTTTCGTATCAATAATCCACGAAGGAAATGTTAAGATCCACGTGTCCTTTAACGCCGGGAACACTGCCTTTGTCGCTGTATTGCCACATGGTAAATCTATAAGGATAATACAGGTCTTCTCCGTAAAAAGCATACCACAGGTCATAGTCGGTCAAGTCCTGCAAATCTATGCTTGTAAGGCTCCAGGAGGTATTCATATAAATTGCCGGCTTAAAGCCCGCCTCCTTGACTCTTTCCATAAAAGTCTTGGCTATCTCAGTCCTCAGAGCGTTATCAAGGTTATTTGCTCTTCCGTTTTCCCCCGCCCTCTCCGTATCAAAGGCAACCGGAAACGAAAGTTCATATCCCGCCAGTCTGTCAATGCAAAACTCCGCTTCTTCCCGCGCTTCCTCGAGATTGACTGCCTGAGTGTAGAAATAGACTCCAACCTTAAGCCCCGCTGCCGCAGCTCCCTCTATGTTCTCCCTGAACATGGGATCCTCTGCGATCTCACCCGAGATGGATGCCCTGTGTCCAAGGCGTATCATGGCATAGTCAACGCCGGCGTTTTTGACCCTCTTCCAGTCAACGTTACCGTTCCATTTGGAAACATCTATGCCTGTAAGAGAGGTCTTGGTGCCGTTTTCCATATAAACCTTGTATCCGTTCCCGTCTATCTCAAACATGGCTGTATCCACCTCACTGACAGGGATCCTTTCATCCGTTTCCGAGATGTAGTTTTGTATACTTCCTCCGGTTTTCTGAACAGGATAAGCCGGTTTGTTCCACTTACGATACTTTTGAAAAAGAACCAGCCCCACAAGCATCAAAAGAACTGCTCCGAGCGCACAGGTAGCTATGATCACGGAACGGTTGTCAAAAAGATTTGTCGGGATCGGTTTCAACTCTGTATTTCTAAACTCGGAGTTCTTCACACCGGTATTCTTTTTTGCGGTTTGTTTCTTTGTTTTAACTTCAGTCACTGTTTTCCCCTTAAATGTCAGTTCTCACACCTCATTAACCCGTCATTCACAAGCCAAGGATTATATGCTAAAATATATTAACATAGACAATTACTTTTGGGAACAGTGAAAAATGACAGAACACAAAACAATTTTAAAACCCGGAACGGGTGAAATTGAAGAAAAACGGTCGAGATTCATAGCTGTGGCGGTTCATTGCGAATCCGAAGAGGAAGCTCTCACGTTTGTAGACAGCATCCGTAAAAAGCACTATGATGCCCGCCATAACTGTTTTGCTTACATTATCGGAGAAAAAGGCGAGCTCGAACGTGCAAGTGATGACGGAGAACCCCAAAAAACCGCAGGACAGCCCATACTCTCGGTACTTCGAGGAGAAGAACTTAAAAATGTATGCTGTGTGGTCACACGTTACTTTGGAGGCACTCTTTTGGGTACGGGAGGATTGGTACGTGCATATACCGACTCGGCGAGACTTGCGGTACAGAATGCGGAGATCGTTACAAACAGACTCGGAAGAGTCCTGACCATTAGGACCAACTATACGGATATGGGAAAGATACAGTACATACTGGCTCAACAGGAGCTTGAGCCCGCGGACATAGCATACACGGACAGTGTTCTCATCACAGTCTGTGTCCCCGAGGAGCTTCTTCAAACGATCCAAAGCAAGATCACCGAAGCGACCGCCGCCAATGCTGTGATCGAGGTCGGGGATCTCATGCTTTATCATTAGATCGCCTATACTGAGTATAAAAAACGGGAAACGACTTTTGATCGTTTCCCGTATATTTTTATTTGAAATACTCTACGCCGGCTTCAAAGATCTTTTGATCCTGTGTACCGTAGATGTTCTTCGCAACACCGTCTCCGATCCTCTCGGAGTGTGCCATCTTTCCCAAGATACGGCCTGTGGGATCTGTAATACCTTCAATAGCCATGTAGCTTAAGTTGGGGTTGAAATCCTCATCGAAGGAAGGGTTGCCGTTCACATCAACGTACTGTGTTGCCACCTGACCGTTGGCAATGAGCTTCTTGAGCCACTCATCGTTTGCAACAAAACGTCCCTCACCGTGTGATGCGGGAATGGAGTAAACACCGCCCAGCTCAGCCTTAGCAAGCCAAGGGGATCTGTTGGATACGACCTTGGTGTAAACAGACTTGGATATGTGGCGTCCAATCGAGTTTCTTGTAAGCGTGGGTGAATCACCGTCTATCTCGCAGATCTCTCCGTAAGGCACAAGACCAAGCTTAATGATCGCCTGGAAGCCGTTGCATATGCCGAGTACAAGACCATCGCGCTGCTTAATGAGATCATTTACCGCATTTTTAAGTTTCTCGTTTCTGAAAGCCGTAGCAATGAACTTACCGGAACCGTCAGGCTCGTCACCTGCAGAAAAGCCGCCGGGGAACATGAGTATCTGCGCTTCCTTGATCCCTTTGACATAGGCTTCGACGGAATCAAGTATATCCTGCTCATTTCTGTTTCTGAAAACACAGGTGTTGACCTTCGCTCCCGCCTTCTCAAAAGCTCTCAATGTATCGTATTCGCAGTTTGTACCGGGAAATACGGGAATGAATACCGTGGGCTTTGCTGTCTTAAATTTGGATGTCAATACGGTTTTATTGCTATACAAAGGAATTACAGCCTTTGAAGCATCTTTTACTTCCTTCTTCGCGGTGGCTGTGGGGAAAACGCTCTCAAGGGGCTTGGTCCAGGCTGCAAGTGCCTCCTCTTCCGAAAGCTTTGCTGTCTTATATGCAAATCCGCTCTCGGTTACCTTACCGATGACACGGAAGTTTATGCCCTTTAGTTCATCTGCCTTGTCGGCTTCGATCTCTGCAACAATGTCACCGTAGCCTTCACCGAACATCTCCTCATAGGAAACACCCGGATCGAGTTCGGCACCCATATGATTACCGAATCCCATCTTACATACCGCTTCGGCAATTCCGTGTCCCGTAACAGCCCATGCAGACTTTACAAGTCCTTTCTTTGTAAGAAGGTTAAATGCCTTCATCTGTGCAATGAAATCATCATAATCCGGAAGATCGTACTCATCCCTCTTCATAGGTATCTTAACAAGCAGATTGCCCGCCGCCTTGAATTCATCCGATACGATCTCTCCATGCTTTGCAACGTCGACCGCAAACGAAACCAGCGTCGGAGGAACATCGATCTCATTGAAGCTTCCGGACATGGAGTCCTTTCCGCCTATGGATGCAAGACCGAGTCTCACCTGTGCCTCGTAAGCCCCGAGAAGCGCTGCCAACGGCTTACCCCAGCGCTTTTTGTCGTCACGGAGTCTTTCAAAAAATTCTTGAAATGTAAAACGGATAGAGGTCAAATCGCCGCCGGCTGCCACAATTTTTGCGACAGAGGAGATAACAGCATAGGAAGCGCCGTGGTACGGGCTCCAACTCGAAAGATAAGGATCGAAACCATAACTCATCATTGTGACCGTGTCGCACTTTCCGCGTAAAACAGGAAGCTTCGCAACCATGGTCTGGGTGGGAGTCATCTGATACTTTCCTCCGAAAGGCATAAGGGTACTGGATGCTCCTATGGATGAATCGAACATCTCAGAAAGTCCCTTCTTTGAACATACATTAAGATCGGAAAGGGTTTCGAGCCACTTTGCGCGAAGGTCTCCCGCTTCCTTTTCCTGCTTCTTTTCCTCGGGGATCTCAACAAAAGCTTCCGCTTCCTGATGAGCACCGTTGGTATTAAGGAAATCACGGGAAATGTTTACTATATCCTTTCCTCTCCACTTGAGGACGAGACGCTTTTCCTCGGTAACCGTTGCGACAACAACAGCCTCAAGGTTCTCAGATGCCGCAAACTCCAGCATCTTGTCCGCATCCTTTTTATCTACGACAATTGCCATTCTTTCCTGAGATTCGGAAATGGCAAGTTCTGTTCCGTCCAGACCTGCATATTTCTTGGGTACAAGATCCAGGTCCACTACAAGTCCGTCAGCAAGTTCTCCGATCGCAACGGAAACACCGCCTGCTCCGAAGTCATTACACTTCTTAATGAGCTTTGTAACCTCGGGACGTCTGAACAATCTTTGAAGCTTTCTTTCAGTGGGTGCATTACCCTTTTGAACCTCTGCACCGCAGGTATTGATAGACTCCGCATTGTGCGCCTTGGAAGAACCTGTTGCGCCGCCGCAGCCATCACGACCCGTGCGTCCGCCCATGAGTATGATCACATCTCCGGGATCGGAGTTTTCACGGATAACATTTTCTCTCTTCGCAGCTCCCATTACGGCACCGATCTCAAGACGCTTTGCAACGTAATCGGGATGATAGATCTCATCTACAAGTCCTGTGGCAAGACCGATCTGGTTACCATAGGAGGAATAGCCGTTGGCAGCTCCGGTAACGATCTTTCTCTGAGGGAGCTTTCCGGGTAAAGTGTCGGCAATGGGCAGACGGGGATCTGCCGCGCCTGTTACTCTCATAGCCTGATATACATAACCTCTTCCCGAAAGGGGATCGCGGATGGCACCGCCGAGACAGGTAGCCGCTCCACCGAAGGGTTCGATCTCCGTAGGATGATTGTGTGTTTCATTTTTAAAGAATATAAGCCACTCTTCTTCCTTACCGTCAACCTCAACGGGTACTATGATCGAGCAGGCATTGATCTCGTCGGAGACCTCCATATCGTCAAGCTTGCCCGCAGCCCTGAGCTCCTTCATTCCGAAAATAGCCAGATCCATGAGGGAAACATACTTGTCGGGACGGTTTGCATAGAGGACCGAACGTGCCTTAAGATACTTATCATAGGAAGCCTTGATGGGCTTTGTGTATTTTCCTTCTCCGAACTCAACATTCTTAAGTTCCGTAAGGAATGTCGTATGACGGCAATGGTCGGACCAATATGTATCGAATACACGGATCTCGGTAAACGAAGGATCTCTCTTCTCCACGTTTTTGTATTGATCGCGGATGAAAAGGAAATCTCTGAAGGTCATCGCAAGGTTAAGGGAATCATAGAGTTTCTTGAGTTCCTCTTCGCTTGCCGTTCTGAAACCATCAAATATTTTAATGTCTGCCGGAGTTTCGTAATTGATCTTAAGTGTTTCGGGCAGAGTTTCGGATGCTGTTCTTGAGTCAACGGGGTTAATGCAGTATTTGCGTATCCTGTCGAGTTCATCGGGCGTAACATTTCCCTCAAGCACATAGGTTGTGGCACTCAGAATAACAGGCTCCTCGCTCTCGCAAAGGAGCTTTACGCACTGTAAAGCAGAGTCTGCCCTCTGATCGAACTGACCGGGGAGATACTCTACCGAAAAGGATACCTCATTATCTTTTTTAGGGAACGTCCCCTCATAAAGGTAGTCTACGGGAGGCTCTGAAAATACGGTTCCCAGGGACTTTTGGTAGGTTTCGTCACTGAGGTTTTCAATATCATATCTGATCAAAACACGAACATTGGAAACCGTGTTGATCCCAAGATACTCTGTGATCTCATTCTTAAGTTCTTTCGCACGCACTGCATAAGCGGGCTTTTTTTCGGAGTAAATTCTCTTAACCATGATGGCTCCTCTTGTGTAAAAAATATTGTTAGACAGATACCTATGAACGTATCTGTTAAAAAATTATCTTTTTTTTCATATTTACATTAAACCACAAATGGTGTTATTATTAAAATTAATATAATTCACTTGTTTAATTATCAAGGCTAATCAACAAAATGGGTAATGTTGTTTTTTCTACGAAAACACACACATGGAGGGTTCTATGACAGACGTAAACTATGAGCTTTACAAGGTTTTTTACCATGTTGCAAAATCCCTGAGCTTTTCGGATGCTGCAACCGATCTTTTCATCTCCCAGTCGGCAGTAAGCCAGTCGATCAAGGTTCTTGAAAGAAGACTTGGGCAAACACTTTTCGTGAGGAGCACAAAAAAAGTCACCCTCACAAAGGAAGGCGAGATCCTCTACAAGCATATCGAGCCTGCAGTAAGCCTAATCACAAAAGCTGAAAACCAGCTTTCTTCAGCCAAAGAAACGGGCGACATCATCTTTAAGATAGCCGCAAGCGATACGATATGCCGTTATTTCCTTGTACCTTATTTTAACGAATTCCACAAGAAATATCCAAACATCCACATAAAGGTTATTAACGCTTCATCCTCAGGATGTGCTGCTCTCCTTGAAGAGAACAAAGTGGACCTCATAGTTTCCAATCATCCCAATCCTACTCTTAACAGTACGATGAAGATCGTTCCCGTAGCGGAATTCAGAGATATGTTCGTTGCAGACCGTGACTCATTTCCTCTTGAAGACAAGGAACTCACACTGCGTAAGCTGTCAAAAATGCCCATACTGATGTTGGACAAGACCTCTACAACAAGCGTATTTCTGCATGAGCTTTTCAGAAAATCCTCTATCGATCTCGTTCCTTCCATTGAACTGGCAAGTAACGACCTTCTGATAGATCTTGCCGAGATCGGTCTCGGAATAGCTTTTGTTCCGGACTATTGCGTAAAGAACAAAGAGAACTCCAATCTCTATGAAATAAAGATCGCCGAAAAAATACCCACACGTCGCATAGTTGCGGCCTACGATGACTCTATGCCCTTAACTGAGCCCGCGGTTTTCTTCCTCGATCTTATCAAGAACAGTAACAAACAGGACAAGTAAAAGAATTACACGGCAATCAATTACGACTGCCGTGTTTTTATGCCTTCTCTATCCCGGCTGCCACTCTGCCGACCTGTATATTACTCACAATTGTTACCATAAGGATCAATACCAAAAAAGTCAGTCCGACAAATCCAAAAACTTCCCCCATCTTTGGCAGAAACAGATACTTCTTTCCGTTAACTATGCTTTCATATCCTTGGCTCATAAACACATCAATGCCCAAGCCAATAACCCATACTGCAATTATTGCCTTTATTTCCGCTTTTGCCAAAATGATCAGATTCTCCAAAATATAGGCTCCGCAAATCTGTTTTTTTCGAAAACCGATCTTAATGATCATTTCAGTGAATTTCTTTTGTTTATCCATTTTTATATATAAGGAATTGATCATCCCTGTCAGCGCTGCCAAAAGGATCGTGGCAGATATTAAGTATATAAACAGGCAAGCATTTTTAATATTCTGAGCTTTAGTCTCTATTGCGGCCACCATGCTTAAGTTGGCATATCCAAACATATCCATAGCCTTTTTACATATCAGTCCGACATGATCCGTATTGTCTATGCAAAAAACTGCCGCCTCATATAAGCCCATTTCAAAGTCTTTGCTTTCGGAGACTTCCTCCATGATATCATCCGAATAAAACAACGGTTCCATAATATCACTATTCAGCTTGGATTCAATTCCGTCTTCAGTTACCTTTGAATAATCAGTGTAATACAATCCATATTCTTTTGAAAAAACCCCCACTATCTCAATATCATCGATGCTGATATCTGAAAGAACAATGCTTATCTTTGTACCTATAATTTCGGAGAAATCCCTAACTCCAAGAATATAACAGGTGTTTTCATCGATTAATGCCTTCTTTTTATCTGTTCCGTTAAACATTCTTCCTGCCAGGATCGGATCATTCTCCGCATCACCTTTTTTTTCGAGCGCTTCACTTTTGGTACAAAAAGAAAAGTTTCTGTTCCGTCCGGTTATATAAGGATAACAATGAATTGTCTGCTCGCCTATCTGCACATCAAAATTTTTATTCATACTAACAAAGAACTTTTGAGACGTTCTTTCCACATATTGAAAATTACTGATCGTACTAAGAATCTCATCATTATTTTCAAAAACATACTCGGGAAAAATTTCCACTTCCCTTAGTTTGATATCATCGGTTTTATAGTTCTCACTTATGCCCACAAACCCATTGACCAATGTCAACGTAATAAGAAAAAATGCCGTGCTGACAGCAACAATCGCCGGAAACATTTTCTGCTTTACGTTTTTAAGATTGAGCATCGCCAATTTTAAACTTCTACTCATTATTTGCCTCACTTAGCATACTGTACACTTCGTTCTTTTCGCTTTTCTTCACAAAGATAATATCCACTGTAAGCATCTCAAACAAAGCTATTCCACCGATCAACGCCAAACAGATCATATGCGATCTCATAAGCTGTTCGATACTGACTCCGAATATATTCTCGACTTTATTGAAAGCCATGATCGCCTTAACCGTTTGTATCATCGGGAAGTATAATAATGCTGCAGCCAGAATCCCTCCAATTGTAGGGACAAGAGATTTTATCAAAGTCACAATAAAATATTTGCTCTTTGTATATCCGATCGCTTTAAGCATCGCAACGAACTCAAGTTCCTCCTCCGTGGCTGAGCACAGAGAAAAGAATAGCACCATAGCCACAAACCCAAGCATGATAGCTGAGAAAAATAACAATCCGCTTGAGATCAATGAAGCATACTCCATCAAGGACTTCATCTCAACCGCACATGAAAAAACATTATATCCTGAAGCCTCAAGCCTATCTGCCACCTCTATAATATCTTTCGCTCCGTTGCACCTTATCACATATCCCTTTATTGTTTCATCGACATTATCGCCCTCGTTATTATTCCATGCAATTTCAGCTGTAGCCAGTTCAGAATTATTTACCAATCTGTTCGAAATTATCAAGCCATTCACCGTTCGATCCGAATAGTCTGCAACATCATGCTCCCTTTTAATCTCAATAATACTGCCTTTATCTGACAACATCGTAATCTCGGCAGTGACTATTCTTTGCACAGCGGTTGGTTCTATGTTTTCAATCATCCCCTCATACGCATTATAAGCAACTGTAAAAAGCACAGATGCCAGCAGCAAACTCATTCCCAAAATAACAATGGTAAGCCTTATTCTTGAAATATTTTTTAGAGTCTTTTTTAAAAAAAGTTTGATCATCATATAATATTACCATCACAGATTCTTAGAACCAGGTCCGCATACTCCGCATAATTCTCATTATGTGTAACCATCAAAACTGTTGTGCCTTCTTCGGTTAAACTTTTAAGCATTTTGATTACCAGATCTCCGTTTTTTGAATCAAGATTTCCTGTCGGTTCATCGGCGATCAATATTCCGGGCTCATTTACAACCGCTCTGGCTATAGAAACCCTTTGGCATTCACCACCTGACAATTCAGATACTCTCATATCCTTTTTCTCTCCGATACCTACCTTATCCAGTACTTCCGATACCTTTTTACAGCGTTCCTCTTTATTCAGATCATCCCGCAGAAGCAGTGGAATAAGGACATTCTCTCCTGCTGTAAAACTTTTTTCCAAAAAATAATTCTGAAAAACAAAACCTATATTGGAAGCTCTGAATTTGCATAATTCATCAGGCTTTAAAGTATATATATCGTTTCCGTCAAAAAGTACTTTCCCTTTTGACGGCTTCATAAGTCCGGCAACTATATTAAGTAAAGTCGTCTTCCCCGAACCCGATTGTCCGAGCAAAACAACGAATTTTCCATCCTCAATAGAAAAAGACAAGTCATGCAAGACTTCATTTCCGTCCCCATTTTTGTATCTGTGACTTACATTTACTACGTTTATCATTTTACGTACTCCCTTATATCCAAATAGGACATTTGTTTTGAATAACTGATCGGTATGTATGGAGCAAAGAATTTATTCTCACCTTCTGCATTTATAATAAATACAGGTGCACATATAATAACATCCCCATCCTTCTCACTGCTGTCAATCTTTATTGAATACCTAAGTTCATGGCCCGTTTCGTAAAAAACATTCTTTTCATATTCATATGTTAGAATATCTTGTTTGCCTAAATGCAGATCAACAATTTCAAAATCCTGTTCATTATTATCCGAAAAAGATATTGTTGCTGTCTTGGTTCCCGTATAAAGGTCACAGCCATGAGCAAGAAATACAGGATTCTCTGTATTGCGACACAAAACTATCTCGCCGAACGGAAAACGCTTTCCTCCATCATCAGAATAATAATTTAGCGAGTGAACTGTAAAATCACCGTCTTGCTTAACTTTCATTCCAATCGTCAATGTGTATACATTCAGGTCATTTTCCTGATAACTCAAATTGTATTCCATACTGCCAATTTGAACATTAGGGTTATCAAAGCTCCACTTACTCAGATCCTCTGTGTCGGGCGCAGTCTCATTAAAACAATAAACCGTAAAATTCATCAGATAATTGTCTTCATAAACCATTCCCACGGTACCGTATATTTGTCTAAAAAAGACTCCGAATACTTTATCCTCATCTTTTGCATACTTCTTACAACCAAACAGGATAAGTCCTATGGAAATGGTCAAAACGCCAAAAGATATTACGCCCGCAATTTTCTTCATAATCGCCCTCCGAATACAACGTACTCCCTATATTCCTTCATTCCCGGCTTCCGGCCAAATCTCGTGTATTTTAGCAAAAAAATACCGGATATTCCATGGCATTTCGGTTACCATTTCATATCCGGAAAAATTATCTTGTTTTTAATACTCTTACACCCATGTTGTCGATCCAGATCTCTTCGTTCGCCCTAAACTCTTCTCCCGTAAGGAGGTCGGTGGCATCGCTCCAGATCTTAAAGCACTTGTGTTCAAAGCTGTGATTGAGAGCAAAGATAACATTATTGCTGCCCTTACAGCGTATGGTAAGTTCAACGTCCTTGGGCGCTTCTCCGAGGGAAGGAATGTTGAGTTCAACAGCCATCCTTTCGAAGAAATTGTAGTAAAAGTCGGGATCGGAACTCGTCGCAATGTAATATGCCTTTCCGTCTCCGTATTCATTCACCGTGAGAGCGGGCATACCCGCATAAAAATCATTGTTGTAGCTTGCCAGCACTTCAGCCGTTTCGGGATGAAGAAGGTCGCAAACGATCTTCGCGGAGTAATCCAGCCCCTCCCAGGTAAAATTGTTTTCTTTTTCCGCGGGCAGTGCATCGATCTCCTCTACCCATATGCCAAGAATGTCACGAAGCTTCCCGGGATAACCTCCAAGAGTCACAAGGTCGTTTTCGTTCACATAGCCGCTGAAAAACGTGGTCACAAGGTGTCCGCCCCGCTTAACAAAGTCATTAAGCTTCACATCGTAATTGCCTTTGATCATATAGAGCACGGGCGCTATCACCAGATCGTACTTGCTCAGATCGTCTTCACACCCGATCATATCAACCGGAATGTGCAGCTCGTAAAAAGCCCGATAGAACTTTTTCACTTCTTCAGGATAGTTCAACTCGGTGGTAGGGCCTGCCGAATAGGATATCGCCCACCAGTTTTCCCAGTCGAAAAGTATTGCAACCCTGGAATTTGTTCTTGCAGCCAATGTTACCGCCTTGAGGTTTTTAAGCTCCTCTCCCAGCTCTGCACATTCTTTGAACACTCTCGTATTCTCGGTTCCCACATGATCGATGATGGCTCCGTGGTACTTTTCGCAGGCTCCTATGCTTCTTCTCATCTGGAAAAACATTACCGTATCAGCGCCGTGAGCGACTGCCTGATAGCTGAGTTCTCTCATCTCCCCCGGTCTCTTCAGGGCACAGTATCTGTTCCAATTGGATACGCTCGGGGTCTGTTCCATCAGCCAGAAGGAACGTCCGCCCTTAAGCCCTCTCGTAATGTCATGCCACATAGCCACTGACCACTCGGGGCTGTCGCAGGCGGGATAGTTGTCCCATGCCGCAAAATCCAGGTAAGGTGCCCAGGCTTTCTGATCGATCTGATAATGATAGCCCATGAAATTCGTGGTCACGGGTATGTTGGGGGTGTACTTCTTTATTGCATTATATTCTGTCCTGTAATCCCTTAAAAGCATATCCGACTGGAATCGACGGTAATCCAAGGATATGCCCTGGAAACAGGTTCTTGTATATCCAAAATGTTCGCTGAGATTGTTCGGTGCAACGATCTCCTTCCAGCTGTAGAACTTGTGGCCCCAGAATGCCGTATTCCAGGCTGCATTCAGCGCCTCAAGGCTTCCGTATCTTCTCTTCAGCCACTTTCTGAAGTTTCTTTCGCATCTCTCGCAATAGCAGTCGGTGCTGTATTCGTTGCTGACATGCCATGCAACTATGTTGTCGTATTTCCTGTATCTTCTCGCAAGCTTCCCTGCAAGCCTCTTGGAATATTTTCTGTACGTGGGACTTGAGGGACAGGAATTATGTCGTGAACCGAATTTTCTCTTGTGACCGTCAAAATCCACTCTTAAAATGTCCGGATGCCGCCTTGCCATCCAGGCGGGATGTGCAGCCGTGGAGGTCGCCATGCAAACCTTCATGCCGGCTTCTGTCACACATTGCATGATACGGTCCAGCTTCCTGAAGTCATAGAAGAACTCATTAGGCTGCAACATAGCCCATGAAAAGACGTTAAGCGTCACTATGTCAACGCCCGCGTCCTTAAGCATTCTCATATCCTCCTGCCATACATCTTCCGGCCATTGCTCGGGGTTGTAGTCCCCTCCGAACAGTATCTTGTCGATAATCTTTTCCATACTCTATCCTTCTTCCACTTCCACGTTCAGCGATTTCCTGTATTCCACCGGACTCTGTCCGACGTATTTTCTGAATTTCTTGTGGAAATAATCTACGTTCTTATATCCGACCTTCTCAGCCACCTCGTAGATCTTTAAGTCATTGTGCTTCAGAAGTTCCTGCGCCTTTGATATCCTGACCTTGTCGGCATAGGTGTTGAAGCTCTCCCCAACCGCCTTATTGAATATCTTTCCGAGATAACTGGAGTTGTATCCGAACAGCGATGAGATAGTCTCAAGCCTGAGATTCGTGTGATAATTGTGATCGATATAATAAAGTATGTCATCCATAACGCTGTCTCTGGACGAGTTGCCTATGCTTGACATAACTTTTTCAAATTCATTCGAGAAATAACCTATGATCTCGTAGAGATAGTTTCTCGTCTCGACAAAGCCTATGATCTCCGTATTGGATTCAAAAGGCAGCGCAGCCGAAGGGTAGTTGTGTGTAAGCGTGTCTTTGACCTGCAGATATATGTCCGTGAGAAAGATCTTGACATGTGAAATGTCGTCGCTCACATTAAAAAGGTATTCCTCGAGAGCATATAGTTCCTCGGCCACCTTTCTTCTGTTAAAGGCCTGAATGAAACCGATGAGCTTCTTACCGTAAACTCCGGCCTTATTCTTTTCAAGCTTCACGGGATCGTGTCTGAAAGAAGGAAGATCGTCACAGCCCAAAACGTGCTGACCCTGCCCGCAGAAAAATCTCCTGTGTATCAGGCTGCATGCCTGATCGAAGCTTCTTGATATCTCGACAATACTTGAAACCTCACAGCCGTAGGCGATGAAAAGAGTGTCAAGAGGACTTCCCTTTTCAGGCTCATCATCATAATGCGCTATAAACCTTTTAAGCTTTTCGATAGCCAGAGAGCCTTTTAAAAGCAGGCAGTTTATATGCTTGTATTCAAACTGTTCAAAAAGCTCATCACCCTTGTTCGCAGCCATAAAAAGATCAGAAAACTGGTAAGGCAGCTTCGAGGGATCCTGAACGTCAAAGCTTTCGTATGCCACTATACGATAAACGTTAGCATCGAGTCCCATTTCTTTTAAGTCAAGAGTGTCGAGATCCGCCTGTTCGGAAACTATGTCCTTGATTATCTCTCTCTTTGACTTCTTTCTTAATATCTCGTTTCTGGACTCAATGGATCTTTCCTCCATGACAGAGGAAAGTATCTCCGTGACGGCTTTTGTAAGCTCATTTTCATCTATGGGCTTGGTAAGATAGAAGTTCACATCATACTTCATGGCTTCCCGGGCATAGGCAAAGTCGGAATATCCGGACAAAATGATAAAACGTCCGACATATCCCTGCTCTCTTGCCTGTCGGATGATCTCAAGTCCCGAAAGGCCGGGCATTTTAATATCCATCATAGTGATAGTGGGTGAAAAGCGAAGTATGCCTTCCAGGGCTTCTTCACCGTTCCCCGCTTCTCCGCAGATCTCAAAGCCCAGTTCTTCCCAGTCGATAATGAACTTTAAACCGTCTCTTATGATTTTTTCGTCATCTACAATGTATACTGTTTCCATGTAAATCCTTAATCTGTTTCTACCTTTATCACTACGGGAAATGATGTATCAAGCTCCGGACCTTCGACATAGAGAGCATCGTTCCTCTGTTCGAACTTAACCTCTCCGCAGCCCGGTATTGAAACCCTTTTAATGATGCTCTGAAAATCAAGGCTGTTAAAATCAGCTACTCCGAGCGATGCGATCCTGACCTTTCCCGTTGCGGGATAGTTAAGAGCAATTGCATAGACAGCGCCGTGACCGCAGGTAAAACGGAAGTCCTCGTTTGTATATTCCTTGCCCTTTACATCCGAAAACTTTCCTTCCGCTTCTTCGGTCGGGCCTTCGGCTGCCTTCTTCCATGGCTTGGAATCATAGATCGCTTCTCCGTATCTTGAAAGCCAATCTCCGATCTCAAACAGTATCTTTTTGTCCTCCTCAGGAATTGTTCCGTCCGATTTGGGACCAACATTTAAAAGAAGATTGCCGTTTTTGGATACAACATCCACCAGATAGCATATGATCTCATCAGCCTTCTTATAATCCAGACTCGTGGTGTAGCACCAGGAATTATATGCTATTGCCGTGTCCGTCTGCCAGTGATAGGGTTGAGAGAGTGCAAATTTTCCCCTCTCCACGTCGGGTATCCCCGCTCCGAAAGGAATCGGATCGTGCTTGTATATGATCGCGCCTTCCATTCCCTTTTCCCTGCATCTGTTGTAATAGTAGGCAATGAACTTTTTCAAATGCTCCTTGTAGCTTTCATGCATGATCCACCAGTCAAAATAAAGGAGGGCGGGTGCATATCTGTCGACGATCTCACAGCATCTTAAAAGCCAATCGTCCAAAAACTCCTTGCTTGAAGCAACCGGAGAATGTACGTCGCCCATATCCGGCTGTTCCCTGACAGAAGGCCAGTAAATGCTCTCCCTGTCCACACTGTCATTTATATCGCTTTCAAACTCATGTCCGCAGCCCATGAACCAATAATGCTCCGCTCTGTGTGAAGACGCAGCGAATACCATATCCTTTTTCTCACAGGCTTGTTTCAATTCTCCGATAACATCTCTGTGAGGTCCCATTTCATAAGCATTCCATTTGGATAGCTCACTCCTGTACATCTGAAAACCATCATGATGTTCCGCCACGGGAACAATGTATCTCGCTCCCGCCTTTTTGAAGATATTCACCCACTCGTCGGCATTAAACTTTTCCGCTTTGAACATCGGAATGAAGTCTTTGTAGCCGAAGTCCTTCTGAGGTCCGTAGGTTTCGATGTGATGCTTGAATTCAGGTGTATCCTGCAAATACATGCTTCTGGAATACCACTCATTTCCAAAAGCCGGAACGCAGAAAACGCCCCAATGAATGAAAATCCCAAACTTCTCTTTTTCAAACCATAAAGGCGTTCTCCAATCGGTGAGACTCGCCCAGTCCGCATGATAAGGTCCTTTTGAATTGACCTCATCTATCGTTTTCAAGTACTCTTCTCTATTCATTTTTTCTCCAATATCTATGTAAATT
Organism: Lachnospiraceae bacterium; assembly: GCA_016291655.1. Taxonomy (GTDB): domain Bacteria; phylum Bacillota; class Clostridia; order Lachnospirales; family Lachnospiraceae; genus RGIG3528. The sequence goes on from JAEEYF010000013.1 coordinate 76,786, forward strand.
CACCCATGAAAACAAGGGCTACTTTTCGGACAGCTCAACACGATGTCTCGCGGCTGCGTTCCTGACGGTCCATTCCAGGCAGGTTTCGTAGCCGTAGGCATATCCTCTTTCTGTCATTTCGTTGATGTTTTTATTAAACTCTTCTTCCGTATCGGAATACACGGCTTTCCAGGAATAGGTGACTATACATTTGGAAACCTGTGCGATAATTATATCATATTCATCATCTTTGGCAAGATTTGAGAAGGTTGTGGCAGGTATAAGTGTATAATTACGGTGTTTCAGATAATCTCCCACACCCAGAGCAGAATTGTACTCTTTCCAATCCGCTTCGGTCTTGCACCGCGGCTCTGCCGTTTCCTCCCCCCAGTTGTTCCAATTGTAGGTTGCTCCGTTTGAGTCCGGATTAAAGGCATCTCTTGCCCATGTTGTATTGTTGATCTGACACTGCCCCTGATTAAAAGTATAGCCGTTTTCATCCTTTGTTTCCGGATTGGATCCGTCTGTAACACACATTAGTCCGATTTCGGTCAGATAGGGATAGCCGTTTTCATCGTAATCCCAATTGACTCCCTGTTTACCATACTCCATTGTCATGAAGCCTTCAGGAGTACACAGCCAGTTAAGTATCTCCATACACAATTCGGGATAATGGGTGTTTGCGCCTATGCACCAGAGCTGCTGTCCGCCGTATTTGGAAATCTCATACACTGCGGGAGAAGCTTCCGAAGGCAATAAAGGCAACATGATCTTATCCTCGGACAAGTGAGCCACATTATTAAAATAATTGCTTCCCGCATAATCGAACAAGGAGAAGAAGCACCCTCCGTTGATCATTTTTTGCGCCATATCAATATAAGTCTGTGTCATGGAATCCGGATCTATCAATCCTTTTCTGTACAGCTTATTCAAAAAACCAAGCATTTCAATGTAAGGGCCGTCTTTTTCCAATGCACCGTGAAACTCTCCTGTTTCGGGGTCATACAATCCCATTTCCAGCTCATCATATCCATAATAGCCCGATGCAAGCGCTTTTGCATACATCATCATGGATCCGTCCCAGTCGGGCCACATGGATAAGGCATAGGAAGGCTCCCCGTTATCGTCCGTCGGTTCCAGCTCTTTCATATCCTCAAACAGACGGATCATATCATCCAGCTTGTCGATCCGAGGGCATCCCAGCTTTTCATAAAGATCCCATCTGATATCCCATGTATAAAAGTGATCTGCAACAGCGCCGTCATCACCGCCGACGTTGTTTCCCATACCGTAGATATGCCCGTCGGCATTGATCTTTCTGTTTGCTTCCAAAGCTTCACCCATATTCTCTTTTATGTACGATCCGTAATTGTTCAGAAGATCGTCCTGCTCCCAGTCGTAAAGAAGACCGGTTTTCACAGCATTTATATATTCGTTTCCTTTACTTCCGAATATGACAAGATCCCCAAAGCTCTCTGCAGCAAACCTCGTTTCATATGTTCCCTCGGTATCCGGGATAATATTCAAAACCACATTGAATCTTTCCAGCATAACGTCGGCAAACCATCCGACCTGTATGCCGGTATAATTTGCCACCTGTGAGAACACTGTTAAATTGATCGGTGCAGAATCCTTGCGCCTGTTCGTTCCGTCACAGGAACAAAAGGCTAAGCAGAGGATCAGTACTATTGCCGTTGCGATCTTTTTTTTCATTTTATTTCCTTTAATAATCGATTGTCTTCCGGTAAAAAAACGGGCGACACGTTAAGCGCCGCCCATAGATTAACACTTTAACAGTCAATTCGCAACCGTTTACTTCTTCTTTCTCTTAATTACAAAGAATACACAGCATCCGACAGCTGCTATGCCAAGAACAACAATGATCGCGATAACAACGCCGTTCACGCCGTCCTTTTTAGCTGTTTCGACTTCGGGAGCCGCTGTAGGCTCGGGAGTTGCCTTGGGTGCTTCGGTAGGATTTGCCTTAGGCTCATCCGCTACTTCAACCGCTGCAGCATTGTCATGATCGAAGCCCTTTACGGTAAACTTGCATACCATGCTTTCCCGAGGGATCTGAACGGAGTCAAGGGCCGCCGGGTTATCAGAGTTGTATGTATTGATAAACTCAATGGAAATGTAGCTTCCGTTATACTCAGGATATTTGTCGCTTGAAACCTTATTCTCAAAAAGAACAAAATCTGTTACAGGTTTCTTACCGTCTATCGAAACGGAGGCTTCTGTGATCTCAAGCCCGTTTTCAAGGCAGGAATAAGGAATGGTGGTGGACACCTTAAGCATATTGTACTTTTCTGAGCCCTTAAATCCGGGATCGGCCCCCGTCAGTGTGAGCGTATAGGTTCCGTTACCGTCGATAACAGCATCGGTGAAGGTTCCTCCGATGTTCTGCTCTTCGGGTGTAGCACCCTCGTTCCATGTAACATGATTGAAGTTATCCGCAATATCCTTCCAAAGAGCGATACCTCCGGATGCTTCGTTCATCCAGTCATCACGATAAACCCATGTGTCAGGGCACTGGAATGAAATATATGCGTCATATACGCCTGAGAGAAGGGCAGGATCAAACTCTACAACATCAGGCTCCGCAACAAGGAAGGAGTTCAAAGTGATCGTGTACTCAATGGTGGTGAAATTTACGGGTTTATCAATATACTTATCAGTCCATTCATTGTATCCGCCCGCAAGACGAATGCATACTTTATCCGAGTAATCGCCTGTTCCTTCAGTCCAAAAATCCTTACCTGCCGAACGATTTACAGCAACTTCTTTACCATCGATCTTACAGGTTATATCAAAGTCCACATCAAGGACATTTGAAGTATCCTGACAAATGATATAGGGCGCAAGATACCATGTATTTACGGGTTTTGAAGCAAATTTCAAAGAAACTGTCTTTGTTTCTCCAACCTTGATGAACTCGCTTCCGCCTTCGATCAATTCATTGAAACCGGATACATATGACAGTCCCCAGTCATTTTCTGCATCTTTATCGCCACCGTATGCGATACCGAGTTCAAATACTTCATTACTTTCAATTGCAGGGTTACCTTTCGAGATCTTATCGATAGTAAACGTATATTCAATAGAGGTGAAGTTTTCGGGAGCCGAAATGTACTGTGTTGCCCACTCGTTATATCCGCCGCCGAGACGAACACAATGTTTCTCATCATAATCACCGGTTGCTTCGGACCACCAGAACTTACCGGCATCCATGTTCACATCTACTTCTTTTCCGTCGATCTTAACCGAATCGATGTGACCTTTTACAAGGTTTACACCCTCTGCAATGATGCAGGGCGCCGTATAATATGCGTGTTTGAAATTCTGAGGGAATTTTACGCTGATCGTAGCTGTTTCACCGGCTGCAACATAAGCAGTCACCGCTTCAACGCCTTCAGTCTCGGAACCGGGTCCTGTATAGCTCATGTCCCAGCTTCCTGTATCGGAATCGCCTCCGATAGCCACAAAAGCCAAATACTTTTCGTCGGCACTGAGCATTTTATAGGTAACTGTAAATTCAACCTTTGTGAAAGGAGTGGGAATGGGATTTGATTCTCCGCCTATATATGCCTTTCCCCATTCGTTGTAGCCGCCTGCAAGACGCACGCTTGAATCATTGGGGTAAGCCGTTCCTGCACCTTCTGTCCACCATTTGTCACCGATAGACAGATCAGGGATGACTTCCTGCCCGTCAAACTTGATGGCATCTACAGTAAAATCAACCGATTTGAAAACACCGCCTGTTATGACGGGTGCCATCCACCAAACTTTATCAACAGGCTTATCGTATTCAAGCGCATAGGTTACGGTAACGTCTTTACCTTCAAACTTTACATACTGATCATTGGCAACAACACCTGCATAGTTGCCATTATTTGCCTTACCGGAGTATCCCATTGACCAGTCCTCTGAGGCACCGATTCCAAGGAAGGAGTAGAATCCAAGTCCTGTTGTATCCGCAACTACTTTTTTAAGGGATATTGTATACTCGATAGTCTTAAAATTAACGGGTTTCTCAATGTACTTGTCGCCCCACTCGTTATATCCTCCCGCAAGACGAAAACACTCGGTAGCATCCCATGCACCGGTTGCTTCGGGCCAAAAAGCTTTACCTGCTGAGAAATCGATAATTACATCTTTTCCATCGATCTTAGCTGTAATATCATACTCTATTTCTGTAGCTCCGGGAATTATAATACAAGGTGCACAGAACCAAGCCTGAGTTGTAACATCAGGCATTGTAACACTGATAGTCTTTGTTTCTCCTACAGCGATAAATGCATCCTGAGCTTCGATCGCTCCGCTGTTTGTACTGGTTTTTCCGTAATACTGATATTCCCATGCGTCACCCGCACCGATAGCTACAAACGCATAATAGCTCTCGGAGGGAGCTGCTGTATCTTCGGCATATGCCGTAACAGCAGGCTTTCCGGTCGCAAGAACGGAAACCAACATCAGGAACGATGCTGCAAGTGCAACAAGTTTCTTCGTTACTCTCTTCATATAAATCTTCTCCTCTTAATTTATTTGGCTTTTATCCAAAGCCCTGTAAGAAGATTTTATTATGATTATAGTTTTTAAAATATTATATAAATTAGACTTTTATACACGACTTTTTTAGATACTTCCGTAAAAAAAGCTAAAAAGAACTCCTTTCATAAGCATAAAAAAACCCGGAAATATCCGGGGTTTGAAAGTCCTACTGCTTTTTGATTTATAAGGATGTATCTTTCTTAATAAGCTTTGAAAGTGTGATAGTCAGATTTCCGTTTCTGGTCCTGATTTCATCCAAAAACTTCTTTTCGTCAATAGCCTTCTTAAACTTAACATTATAAGTGAGTTCGTAAAGAGTACCCATGTTGGTGGTCTTCACTCTCTCGAGATCCCTGGAAACGGTAAAATCATCGAAGATGTCATCGAAAGCGCCTGTGTAATCCATGTCTTCGGGGATCACGATCTTTAACGCTTTCACTTCATTATTAAAGAAAACAGCTCCGAACTTGGATACGACGATCATAATGATGCAAAGGATAATGACCGCTATTGCCGCGATTGAGAAATAATTCATTCCCGCCGCAAGACCTGCTCCCATGGAGATCAGGATGTAGCAAAGATCCTTGCCTTCTCCCGGCTGAGATCTGAATCTTACCAGTGTGAATACACCTGCAATGGAGAGAGCCTTAGCTGCATCTCCGCTGACCAGAACAATGATGAGGCTGACAAGTGCGGGGAGAACTATGAGTGTAAGAAAAAAACTTACCGAAGTGTTTTCCTTCTTGTTGGATAAGGCATAGGTTCCTGCGATCAGGAAACCAAAAATAAGAGCTACAACTAAGCAAATGAGTGTTTCGGCTGTTGTGATCGTTCCGTCATTTGTGACATTGAATAATTGTTCAAGTGGCATAATGCTTCCTCCTTATCGGATAAAATAATGTTTGCACCGCTCGCAACTCTCTGCGCAACGTATGCCTTGTACTCTGTTCCGTATTTCGAAAAGCTTGTCTTGTAGATCTTGTACTCCGAAAGGATCTCCGTCATCCATAAAGGCATTGCCTTATCGATCTTGATCTCCATGATCCATTCGTCTTCTCCGATAAGCTTGTCGCCGTAGACTCCGTAATGAAGTCCCAGATCGTAACGTCTTGCGGTAATGTTTCTGTCGAAAGTAACTCTGAAGTCTCTGTTCTCTCTGTCAAACATCGCACATCTGTCATATGAAAGGAAAAGCTTGGGCATCAATTGAAGCCTGTTCTTCATGTAATCCAGTTCGTTCAGCACCTGAGCGTTCATAAAGGGCTGAACCTCCGGCTTCTTTCCGGTCTCGAAATAATCATAAGCATCCCGGAGGATCATCTTGGTCCTGCGCTTGTTAACGAGCCCTTCGTATTTCTTCTTGATCTCAAGAAATACTATTTGATCCTGATCCACAGTACCGTAACTTCTCAGTCTCATCTTCTCCTTGTAAACGCCGCCGTCGATGGAACATCTGATAAGATCGTTGTGTACGGTATCGTAGTAGATGTTGCATATGGTGTAAAACTCACCGTTTCTGCTGTGCTCGTCGGACTCCATATGCTCGGAAAGTCTCTCACGAAGTTTTTCATATTGTTCATTTGTAATGCGGTACTTCATTTCGTACCTGTTGAATACTTCGATTGCCATAGGCTTTACCTCTCTGTCAGTGGCTGTTTTGTTTTAACACTGACTATGGCTATATAATAAAGTCAAAGTGTGTGCACTTTGTGTTTAATTATGTATAATTCTGTGCCTATTTTATATGAAAATTGTGTTTACTGCAACACCTATTAAGCCCAAATAATGCGCTATGCTTACCAATGATTGCGATTTGCTCCGTCCCGTGAGAAAAAAACAGCCACGATCCTAAGATCATGGCTATCTCCTGTGGAGCATAGGGGATTCGAACCCCTGGTCTCCTGATTGCGAACCAGGCGCTTTCCCAGCTAAGCTAATACCCCATTACTATTTTTCGGTTTTACCCGCTAACAGTCTGGTGATCAGAAACTCATAAACATCCGCGTTGGCTTCCTTCCATCGGTTGCATATCGTGTCCGCTTCCGCGGGACTGGCAACAAGGAGATTGATGTTCACAAGCTCGCTGCCTCTTTCCACCACCTTCAGTTCAACTATGTACTCATTTTTGCTGACCTCGTAGTAGTCAGCAGTAGATGCCGCAAGGTCTCTCAAATGGTACTGTTCCTTTGAAAGACATTCGTCAATGTCATCTCGCAGGGGAACCGAAAGGTTTTGGTAAAAGAAGGACAATGTATCTCTTCCTTCGTTTGTAATACTGTAAAGATGGGAATTCCTGTTTTCGGAAACAGAAATATAGCCATCTCCGACCAGATCTTCCAGAGCCTCCTGAATAGACATATATTGCGCGATGTTCCTCTCAAGAATGATCCTTGTAAGCTCTGCATTACTGATCGGCGTTTCCAAACGATCCAATATATATAATATCACAAGTTTGTAAAACATTAAAGCATCTGAATCCATTTTTTCACATCCCGATAAAAGAATCTATTATCTCCCAGATTTCCTCTTTCCCGTTCTTCGTCTGCGACGAAAATGGGATCGTAACCGTCTCCTTGTCAGCCCCAAGTCCTTTACGGACTACGGATAGCTGTTTCTGAAGCTGACTTCTGTTGATCTTATCCGATTTTGTAGCTATCACAATGGGTCTGAAACCGCTTGCGGTGATAAACTCGTACATGAGTCTGTCATTAGCCGAAGGCTCGTGACGTATGTCCACCAGAAGAAATATCGCCTTAAGCTGTTTTGAAGTCTTAAGGTAGTTCTCGATCATATCTCCCCATTTTTCCCTCGTTTCGTGGGATACTCCCGCATATCCGTATCCCGGAAGATCCACAAAATAAAGTTTCTTTTCTATATTGTAGAAATTAATGGTCCTTGTCTTTCCCGGCTGCGAAGAAGTCCTCGCAAGGGATTTTCTGTTTATAAGAGAATTGATGAGGGAGGATTTGCCCACGTTGGATTTCCCCGCAAAAGCTATCTCCGGCAGATCGTTCACCGGCAGTTTGCTGGTGATCCCGCAAACGCATTCCAATTCCACATTGTTTACATTCATAAAATTGCTCTCTCCAAAACCTGTTCCATCTTGCTGACAGGCACGATCTCCATTCCATCCGTGATCTCTTCGGAGATCTCCGAAAGGTCCGCTTCATTGTCCTTGGGGATCAAAACGACCTTGATACCGGCTTTCTTCGCTGCAAGCAGTTTTTCCTTCAGTCCGCCGATCTCCATTACATTTCCGCGAAGCGAGATCTCTCCCGTCATCGCGACATCTGCACGCACTTTTTTGTGGCTTACCGCCGAATAGATGGCCGTTGCCATCGTGATGCCCGCAGAAGGTCCGTCTTTGGGTGTAGCTCCCTCAGGCACATGAACGTGTATGCAGTTCTTGTGGAAGAAATCGTCCTTAAGCCCCATCTTCCTGGACAAGGAGCGCACAAACGAAAGGGCTATCCTTGCCGATTCCTTCATCACATCACCGAGACTTCCGGTAAGGATCAATTCTCCCTTTCCGGGCATGGTGTTGACTTCTATCTGCAGAGTATCGCCGCCGACCGCAGTCCATGCAAGTCCTCTGACAATACCCACATCCGCCTTGCTGTTAGCCTTAAGATCATGATATTTGATCTTTCCGAGGTAGTCCGGCAGATTCTTGTCGGTTACTTTAATAACCTCCGCTTCCTGCCCTGCCTGTTCGGCCTCAAGTATCTTTCTGGCCGCCTTTCTCGCGATCTCTCCGAAACGGCGCTCCAGATTTCTGACTCCCGCTTCTCTTGTGTAGCCGGAGATCATGAGTTTCATCGCCGGTGCCGAGATCTTCAGTTCCTTCTTTGTAAGTCCGTTCTTTTCAAGCTGCTTGGGATAAAGAAAATCCTTGGCGATGTGAAGCTTCTCGTTGTCGGTGTAGCTGGACACTTCAATAAGCTCCATACGATCCAGCAAAGGCCTCGGGATCGTCTTCGTGGTATTTGCGGTGCATATGAAAAACACTTCCGAAAGATCCACGGGCATATCTATGTAATGATCGTTAAAATGCTTGTTCTGTTCGGGATCCAGCACCTCCAGCAATGCAGAAGAGGTGTCTCCCTTGTAATCGGAGCTGACCTTGTCGATCTCATCCAAAAGCATCAGCGGATTCTTTGTACCCGCCTCTTTAAGTCCCTCGATTATTCTTCCGGGCATAGCACCGATGTACGTTTTTCTGTGTCCGCGGATCTCAGCCTCGTCTCTGACGCCGCCTAAGCATATGCGGACATATTTCTTGTTAAGTGCCGTGGCAACCGAACGGGCAATGGATGTTTTACCTGTTCCGGGAGGTCCCACAAGGCATATGATGGGCGCCTGTCCCTTCATATTGAGTGCTCTTACCGCAAGGAATTCAAGTATCCTGTCCTTTACCTTTTCAAGGCCGTAATGATCGTCATCAAGGGTCTTCTTTGCTTTTTCAAGGTTCAGGTCATCCTTGCTCATTCTGTCCCAAGGCAGGCTCAGCAGGGTTTCGATATAGGTTCTGGATACCACGCCCTCCGCCTGACTCGCGGCAACATTTTTATATCTGTCTATCTCTTTTTTGATCTTATCTTTAATGAATTGAGAAGCTTCAAGTGTTTCGAGAGTTTTGAGGAATTCCTCCGCATCGTCGAGTGCGTTCTTTTCTCCAAGCTCTTCACGGATCACCTTCATCTGCTCCCGCATGATGTAATCCTTCTGGTTCTTGTCCACCTTGTCCTTGACTTTCCCCTGAAGGTCCTTTTTGATCTTGATAACTTCGATCTCGTTAGTGATCGTAACGGCTATGGCCTCGAAACGCTCATTAATGTCCACCGCTTCAAGGATCTTCTGCCTTGCTGTCGTTGACATGGGAAGACTGATGGATATCTGGTTCAAAAGCATATCAAGGGAATCGCAGTTCATGAGCTGCGCGGTGATCTCCTTACCGAGCCTGTCATCCAGTTTTATGTACTCTTCAAGGATATCCTTGAGACCGCGTACCATTGCCTTCTGTTCCGGAAGAGAAAGAGCATCCGAAGTGGTTTCGTAGGGCTCTGCCACGCGAGCCTCAAGATAAGGAACGGTTCTCGTAAAGTTAACGAGTCTCCCGCGTTTGATGCCTTGCGTCAGGACACGTACAAGATTCCCCGGCATTTTGATTATCTGCTTAACGACGGAGATCGTCCCCATCCCGTAGAGATCGTCTATGCGTATCTGATTGACGGTACTGTCCCTTTGAGTGATGACCAGCACGGGGCGTCCTTCCTTCATAGCCGCATTAATGGCCGAAACTGCCTCATCCTGATGAAGATCAAAATGCACAAGCATACCGGGCAGCATCACAAGACCTTTGATCGCTACCACGGGCATTACCTGCATAGGCTCAAAATTTACCGCTTCACGGTTTAATTCTTCCGTCTCGGCAAGCGCTTCCGCTTTTTCTTCTTCCTTTAATTCATTTTCAACTTCTTTTTCAATATCTTTTTCGTCTGCCATAGGTTCTTACCCCTCTGCATCTGTTGACCGAGCCCCGTCTTTTAGTTCTTTGCGAACTCGGCAAGTATAAGGTCCTTGTTTCTTTCCTGAACCGTTCTGATGCTCCACTCATGTGTGAACAAAAGCAACGGTCTGTCCTTAAGGTCAAGCACCTTCTTTGTATCGGATGTGACATTAAGGCTCGATACGTCTATGCCCGGATTACCGATCCAACGTATATATTCATAAGGAAGCTGATCCATGCGTATCTCAACACTGTACTCCGATTCAAGCCTGAATTTAAGGACATCGAACTGAAGCACGCCGACTACGCCCACTATGATCTCTTCCATACCTGAATTAAACTCTTTAAAGATCTGTATGGCACCTTCCTGAGCGATCTGATTTACTCCCTTCAGGAATTGCTTACGTTTCATGGTGTCCACCTGACGGATCTTTGCAAAATGCTCCGGTGCAAAGGTGGGAATACCCTCAAACTTAAACTTTCTTCCGTTTGCGCAGATGGTATCGCCGATGGAGAATATGCCCGGATCGAAAACTCCTATGATATCCCCTGCATAGGCTTCCTCGACGATCTTTCTGTCGTTTGCCATCATCTGCTGAGGCTGTGTGAGGCGGAGCTTTTTGTCTCCCTGAACAAAGTACACTTCCTCTCCCGCGGTAAACTTGCCGGAACAGATCCTCATAAAGGCTATCCTGTCTCTGTGAGCCTTGTTCATGTTTGCCTGTATCTTGAACACAAAAGCCGAGAAATCATCATCGGTAGGCTCAATAAGCCCCTCGTCGGAATTCCTGCCGAGAGGAGAGCTCGTCATCTTAAGGAAATGCTTAAGAAATGTTTCGACACCAAAGTTTGTAAGAGCCGATCCGAAGAAAACGGGTGTAAGTTCGCCGTTTCTGACCGCCTCAAGTTCAAAATCACTGCCTGCGCCGCCCAGAAGTTCAAGTTCATCGTTCAATATGCGATGATTTTCCCTGCCGATCAGATCATCAAGCTTCGCATCATTGATGTCACACTCCTCGGTGGCAACCTCCGTCTGTCCCGCATTCGCCGCAAAGAACCTGGAGATTATGTGTGTATTCCTGTCATATACGCCCTTGAAATTCTTGCCGGAACCGATGGGCCAGTTAACGGGACATGTGCTGATCCCCAGAACCTTTTCGATCTCATCCAGAAGTTCAAAGGTATCACGTGCATCACGATCCATCTTGTTGATAAAGGTAAAGATCGGAATGTGGCGCATGACACAGACCTTAAACAGTTTGATAGTCTGGGCCTCTACACCCTTTGAGCCGTCAATTACCATGACCGCAGAGTCTGCTGCCATGAGTGTACGATAAGTGTCCTCAGAGAAGTCCTGGTGTCCCGGTGTATCAAGGATATTAATGCAATATCCGTCGTATTCAAACTGCATTACGGAAGAAGTAACGGAAATTCCACGTTCCTTTTCGATCTCCATCCAGTCCGAAACCGCATGTTTGGCAGTCTTTCTCGCCTTTACGGAACCTGCGAGATTGATCGCCCCTCCATAAAGGAGAAGCTTCTCGGTAAGTGTTGTTTTACCCGCATCCGGGTGAGAAATGATCGCGAAAGTTCTGCGCTTGTTGATTTCATTTGTATATTTAGCCATATTAACCCTTTCCGGCATCAAATTATCATTTTTTTCATCATCAAAGAACGCGCTCCGAAATTCAGAGCGCGTAAAATTTTACACTATACGGCCTTTTTTGTCAAACCGTTCTGTCAGCCACAGCTTCTTCCGTAAATTCCTTACCGCCGAGACCTATGATCTTTGAGGTGAGCAGTTTTGAAAAATTGGCAATGGTAGCCGAAGAAAAGATAAGATTCTTAACGGCGCGGTCAAATTCTATCTGGCCTTCGCTCATTCCCTCTTCCGACTCCGTTTCTTCCTCCTGCCCTATCCTTTTTTCCCTTTCCTTCTCCTCGGATTCAAGAAGTCGTGCTCCTGTGGAAAGGATCCTCTCCGTTTCATCCTTAACTTCATTTACAAAGAAAAGAACGGAAGCCTTGTAGCACCTTGAGTACTCGTAGTAAAGCATCTGCATCTCTTCGTCCGAAAGATTCGCCGGCAACAGAGCCTGGATATCTGAAATGCTCATAGCCTGTTTTAGCGTACATATTATAATAAGATAAGCTATGTGAATGCGCAGATATTTTTTCTTCTCGGGTGCAGGCATAACCTTCACACGAACATAGTTGTTTATGGTTGCGGCTGTAATGGCCGTATCCTCAACATCTGTAGTCGTAAGCGGAGCCAGATATTGATTCATAAGAGTAAGAACCTGATCCATATAAAGTCCGAGATTGGGAATTTCTTCATAAGAAGGCAGGGAATATTTCTTCATAAATTTTTCCCACCTTTTCAGCTTTCCTGTTATAAGTTTGCTGTCATACATGGTCATTTTCTTCCTGTTGATTATTTGCAAAAAGAATTCTTCTCTTCTCGCATTTTTCGGTATTTACAAACAAGCACCGACTGTTAAAGTATAGCACTTTATGTATAAATACACAAGATTATTTTCTTTCGTACCCTCTTGACATAATCAACTTCCCGTGCTAATCTAATATTAGAAATTAGATGTAAGGAGGTACAACACAATGACATTTAATATTTCTACTGACACCACGTCAAATCTTACGTCATTTATTTTAAAAAGATACAATCTTACGACCATACCTCTCACCTATATCGTTGACGGTGTTGAGGAGCAGTGCACAGACCTTTCGTCCTTTGATGGCGAAAGCTTTTACAAGAAGATCCGTCAGAGCGACGTTAAGACCTCTGCTGTAAACATTAACCAATATATCAGCGCCTGGGAGCCCATTCTTGAAAAAGGAGAAGACATTCTTCACCTTTCCATTTCTTCGGGTATCAGCAGTGCTTTTTCAGCAGGCTGCGCGGCAGCCGAGCAGCTTCAGGCAAAATATCCCGGCAGAAAGATCTATGTTTTCGATACTTTGGCAGCTTCTCTCGGTGAAGGCCTTCAGGTACTGTATGCCTGCAAGCTTCGCGAAAGCGGTAAGGACATCCGTGAAGTCGTAACGGCTCTTCTCGTCAAGAGAAACAAAACGGTTCAGATCTTCTCCGTTGACGATCTCAATTTCCTGAAAAAAGGCGGAAGAATCTCGGCACTTGCGGCTAAGATCGGTACCGTTCTTCATGTAAAGCCTGTTCTCACCTCGAACTACTGCGGTGAGATCGTAATGGACAAAAAGGTACGCGGACGCAAGCTTGCACTTACCGCTCTTGCGGATTCCTTTGAAAAGAATTTCGACCGCAACACGGACGATCCCGTAGGAATTGCATATGCAGGCTGCGAAGACGATGCAAATTTCCTTGTTTCTCTTCTTAAGAAGATCGCACCCAAAGCCGAATTTCTTCTCACACCCTATGAACCCGTTACCGGAAGTCATGTCGGTCCCGGAACGGTAGCGCTTTTCTACACCTGTTCATAATAAAACCAAAAAACTCCGTACCTTCCGGTACGGAGTAATTATTTTTATACATTCAGAATTCTGATCCTGTTGATGATCCTGATACCCTTCATTTTTTCGATGAAATCTCTTTCGCTTACATTCCTGACGGTGAAAGCAAATTCACCTTCGGCAGGCGACACTTCGGTTATCTTGTCAAAAGCCTCTCTGACTCTGTCCTCATCGGCAACACTCACACGAACAAAGAATTCATTTACTTCCTCCATTCTGTCCGCAAGCTGCTGTTCCTTGCCGCTCCAGAATACCGGCTCATTCTTACCCACATTTCTCGCACATTCCACAACATCGGCAGCAACCGCAGCAGCTGTGGGAAGTTTTCCCGCGCCTCTGCCGTAGAACATGATCTGTCCCGAATAACGGCCTTTTACAAGAATACCGTTAAACACTCCGTTAACAGCAAAGAGAGGGCTGTCATTTCCCACCAGCATGGGAGAAACCGTTGCAAAAACAGCTTCGCCTTCCCTTCTCATCTGTGCTATCAGTTTAATGGATTTGCCAAGCTTCCTTGCATATCCCAGATCGACTGTAGTAAGCTTGGTAATGCCTTCCGTATAGATCTTTTCGTAATTAACATGCGCACCGCAGGCCAAAGAAGCAAGAATGGCTATCTTTCTGCAGGCATCATGCCCTTCCACGTCAGCGGCGGGATTTCTTTCCGCATATCCCTTCTCCTGTGCCTCCGCAAGAGCCGTGGCAAAGTCCTCCCCGTCCTCAAACATTTTTGTTAGGATGTAATTGGTCGTTCCGTTTACTATACCGCAGATCTCTTCGATCTCATCCGCAGCAAAGGACTCATTGATGGGACGTATCACAGGGATTGCTCCGCCCACACTTGCTTCAAAGAAGAAATTTTCCTTCTTCTGTCTTGCTATCTCAAGAAGCTCCGCGCCATGCTTGGCAACAAGTTCTTTGTTTGATGTACAAACCGACTTGCCTCTGAGAAGAAGTTCCTTAACAAAAGAATATGCAGGTTCCACGCCTCCCATGGTCTCAACAACACAAGCTATTTCGGGATCCTCGGCGATCACCCTGAAATCATGAACAAGTCTTTTTTCAACGGCTTCTCCCGGGAAATCACGAAGATCAAGGACATATTTGACATCTATGCCGTCTCCCGCTTTTTTCTTGATGTTCGCGGCATTGCTTTCAAATATCTCAAAAACTCCCGATCCTATTGTTCCATATCCAAGTATAGCTATCTTCATTTTTTCTCCCTCCGGTCCTGTTTAAGCAATCTTTTTTCGGTCACTGTCTATACTCTTTTTCTATTTCATATTGCTCAATTACATACTTGCGTGCAGCTTCTTTCTGATTGTCTTTTTCGGTATATTCGACAATAACATCAGGCGTGATACCGACGCCGTGTAAGCTGAAGCCGCAGGGCGTATAGTATACGGCAGTGGTCAGTTTCACAGCCGAACCGTCGGTCAAAGGATAAGAGCTCTGAACTATGCCCTTACCAAATGTCTGTGTTCCCATAATGGTCCCGTAATGATTGTCCTTTAACGCTCCCGCAAATACTTCCGAAGCACTTGCGCTGTTACCGTTAACCAGAACAACTATGGGCATATCTATATCATGATTGTCATGTGCAAGATAATCATATCTCTGACCGCTTCTGTTTTCCAGGTAGGTGATCCACAGGCTTTCGGAAACTATGTAGTCTGCCATGTTTACACATGCATCCAGCAATCCGCCCGGATTGTCACGCAGATCGATGACAAATCCGATAACCCCCTTGGCTATGAGGTCGTCCATGGCCTTTTTAAACTGCTCTTCCGTAACAGCGGAAAAAGAGCTGACGGAAACATAGCCTACATCGCCATCAAGTACTTCGGTGCTGACGGTCGGCGAACTGATGATCGCTCTCTCTATATCAAATTCCGGATATTTGTCCGTGGATTCTCTGTAGACCTTGATATGTACAATGGTCCCCACTTCTCCGCGTACCCTGTTTGCTATCTCATCGGTGGTTTTTCCGAGAACATTCTCACCGTCTACCTCGCATATGACATCTCCCGACTCTATGCCTGCATTCTTGGCGGGACTGTCATCAAAAGGATTTAAAAAGATGGCATTTTCAGAACCAACCGGTAAAGAGATATAGGAACCGATTCCTCCATAGACGCCGCTGATCCCCTCGGTCATGGCCTTGTACTCTTCCGGTGTATAATAAACACTGTAGGGATCGTTGAGACCTTCCAAAATCCCCTTGAATGTCGAGCTTTGCAGATTTTCTACCGAAACCTTCTTGTAATAGTTACTTTCAACCAGCTTTTCTATAAGATCCATTTTCTGAAGAAACTGATCCGAAAGATAGGCATCTCCCAATACAGGCGCAGCTGTAGGTGTCGGTGTATCGGTCGCAACGGGTGCATCGGTCGCCACAGGTGTGTTTGTTGCAATGGGGCCATTTGTCGCAGACGGCTCCGTGTTATTTGCCTTCAAAGAAGAAACGGGTGTAGGACTCGGTGTTCCAAATCTTACGTATCCGTTTCTGACCATCATTCTTTCTCTTATTATCGCGCTTCCCATAAGATAACCCAAAAGTGCGATCACGCATATTCCAATGCCGAGGAATATTCCTTTTAAAAATCCATTTTTCATTTTTGCATCACCTGCTCTGACTAAAAATCACCCGTTTTCTTTATAATAGAAAACAGATACCGAGATTTTATCACATCCGCTTTTCTATGGCAAGTAAAAAAGGGAAGGAGTCTCACTCCTTCCCGTACCATACATAATCCAGCGGGTCTCTGTATGCCCCGTCTACTTTAATTCCAAAATGCAAATGAGGTCCGGTTGAAACTCCCGTGGATCCCACAAGAATAACCGTCTGTCCTTTCTTAACCTCATCTCCCACTTCAACCATCAGCTTGGAAGCGTGACAGTAGGTGGTATATACTCCGTTACCATGACTGATCTTCACATAATTTCCGGATGCCGGGTTGTATGTCGCATTGACAACCACTCCCGAAAGCGCTGCCTTGACTTCCGTTCCCGTATTGGCGGGAATATCGATACCGTTATGATAAACGGTAGCCCCCTGGATCGGCGCTTCACGATAACCGAAAGGTGATGAGATCTTGCTTTTTCCCGGTAAAGGCCACATGATGTTTTCAAGAAGATAAGAAGCCTCATCCTCTTCATGTATGCCTGCAAGTACCTGACTTACATTATCCGACTCCATCAATTCATCCCAATGAGAGAATACCAAATAGGATTCGATGGAAAGTTCTTCCGATGTCTGAGCAAGCTCTGCTGCTTTTTGAGAAGCCAGTTCTTCAAGTGTGGATAACTGAGCGGCTTTATATGTCTGCAAAGCTTCAAGTTCATGTAAGTGTGCGGTCAACAGGCTCTCGGAATGTTCCGCTTCAACTCTTGCGGTTTCGTAGTTTTCAAAAACCTGTCTGTCATATTGCATTATCTGCTTCGAATACTCCATCCTGTTAAGGAAATCGGCAATACCCGAAGATCCGAAGAGCACTTCCGAGAAAGAGATCTTACCCTCTTCATACAGATAGCGAACTCTGTCGCTCATGATCTCGTACTTTTGCTTTTCCTCATCTTTCTTTTCGGCTAAAGCATCACGAGACTCCTCGACAAGCTTTTTCATCTCTTCAAGCTTCTGCTCGGATTCCTTTAATTCTTCAAACAAGTCAAGGTACACATCATCAACCGCCAAAATATACAGCTCCAGGTTTGACTTGTCAGGATTGAAGTTTTGTATTCTTGTTTTAAGTTCATCGACAGCTTTCTCGAGTTCAACTTTCTTGTTTTCGGAAGCTTCAAGTTCAAGCTCGTAGGAAGTCTTGGCCGATGTCTTTTTGCCTGCCGCCATAGCCGGCACGGCGATGCAGATTGACGTTAAGACTAACGTTGTGAAAAAACCTGCAACAATTTTCTTCATAATAGCTCCGTCCCCGTTTTCTCCTAAAAATGTTCCACAGCAATCTTTTTTACCTTAGCTACCGCGGTAAACCAGCTTGCCAAAAAACCAATGCCGATACTGAATAAAAGAGCTACCGGCAAAAATCCGCTCATAATCTCATGCTTCGGAAGCAATCTGAAATTCTCAAATGCCGCACTGAATTCTCTTCTGAGAGCAAGTTCAACCCTGTAATAAGAGAAGTCCAGAATTATCAACGGGATTGCCCCTCCAAGCAAGCCTATGACAACTCCCTCCACGACAAACGGAAGTTCCATAAACACATCCGTCGCACCGATTATGGACATGATCGAGATCTCTTCCCTTCGGGCATTGATACCCGAAACGATCGTGGTTCTGATCAGGAAGAAGGAAACCGTGGCAAGTATCACGATCATAACCGTCGCCACAGCGATAACCAACGCCCGGATATCACTGAGCCGTTCGGAAACGGCCTCGGAGAAATTGACCATTCGGACACCGTCGATCCGACGTATCCTGTCAGCCACTTTCTTTCCGTCATCGTTGTTTATCAGATAAACCTCGAGTGATGCGGAATCTTTTAACGGATTGTCATTTCCGAAAGACGCCGCCATCTCCTCTGTCATATTTTCTTCTTTGTACTTTTCCCAGGCTGCATCAGCCGAAATATAACGAACTTCCGAAATCTCGGGAAATGTTGAAACTTCCCTGTGGATTTCTTTCATTTTCTCTTCTTCCGTGCCCTCTTTAAAGAACACTGTCATGCCAACAGAGCTTTCCGCAACGATCAATGCCTTGTCTACATTAAGAAAGATGCTGTAAAAAGCTCCGATAACGGTCAGGCAAGCCATGACCGTAGCTATTGATGCCAGTGAAAAAGCCCGGTTTTTCCACAATCCGAGAAGTCCTTGTCTGATACAATAGCCCAAAGTTCTCAAACGTTTTTTCATGGCAAATAAATCCCTGTTTCGTTTTTGACCCCGTCGTATCCGCCCTTTGCTTCGTCCCTGATAATGCGCCCATTATTAAGAACTATAACACGTTTTTGCATTTTGTCCACTATTTCTTGATTGTGTGTAACAACTACGACGGTTGTTCCGCGCTTGTTGATCTCTTCAAGCAAGTGCATGATCTCTCTCGAGCTTGTCGGGTCAAGATTACCCGTGGGCTCGTCGGCAAGAAGTATCACCGGATTGTTGACCAGTGCTCTCGCCATGGCTACTTTTTGCTGTTGTCCTCCGGACAATTCCTTCGGATAGGCCCTGACCTTATCGGAAAGTCCGACAAGCTCCAGCATTTTGGTGACTTTTTGGCGCATGCTCTCAGTGTCAGCTTCTATTACTCTTTGAGCAAAAGCTACATTTTCAAACACGTCCCTGTCTTTTAAAAGTCTGAAATCCTGGAAAACAACCCCCAGACTCCTTCTGAACTTCGAAACGACCTTTCTTCTGAGTCTTTTTGTATCATGTCCTATCACAAAAACCTTTCCCGAAGAAGGAACCGTTTCCTTCAGTATCATCTTGATCATTGTTGATTTTCCGGATCCCGAATCACCTACAACAAATACAAACTCACCTTTAAAAATATTAAAGGAAACATCGCTTAAAGCTTCCGTATTGTCATCATACTTTTTAGACACATTGTCAAAGCAAACAACGGGAGCCTCGATTTTATTAAATTCTCTGTTTATGTCAATTCTGCCCATGCTATGATCGATAACCCCTAACCGGCTTTATAACCAAAAGTCAGCCTTGAAGTGCCGCCCTGCATGTTCTACTGAACCATAGTAGGGTCGGTATTTTCAACATAATTCATATACTTGAGTACCATCAGAGCGATCTTAAACGCAACCGCATCATCGAAATTTCTGAGGTCGAGATCGGTCAGCTTTTGAAGCTTATCCAATCTGTAAACAAGCGTATTTCTGTGGATGTAAAGATTTCTTGAGGTTTCGGAAACGTTAAGATTGTCCTCAAAGAACTTGTTCACGGTACTCAATGTTTCCTCATCAAGCTCTTCCTGCGAACCGTCTCTGAACACTTCTTTAATGTACATCTTGCAAAGGGTCATGGGCAACTGATAGATCAGTCTTCCTATGCCCAGTTTAGAATAGGCAACGATGTTCTCTTCGCTAAAGAATATCCTTCCGACATCAAGTGCCATTTTCGCTTCCTTATAAGAACGTGAAACGTCTTTGATCTCATTAACGATGGTACCGTAAGCCACATTAACCTTTGTCATCGCCTCAGTGTTAAGCATGTCCAGAATAACCTTTCCGGTACGTTCCAGATCCTCATAGCCTTCCGTAGGCTTCAACTCCTTGACCACGATAATGCTCTTCTCGTCCACAGCCGTAATGAAATCATGGGGCTTGCCCGCAAAAAGACTTCTTACAGTCTCAAGAGCAACGGTATCCTTGTCCTGATGAGTTTCTATAAGATAAACAACTCTGCGTGCTTCCGCCTCAATGTGAAGCTTCTTTGCTCTGTTGTAAATGTCTACAAGCAAAAGATTGTCGAGCAACAGATTTTTAATGAAATTATCCTTGTCATAACGCTCTTTGTATGCAACAGTAAGATTCGAGATCTGAAAAGCGGCAAGTTTGCCCATCATATAGGTCTCATCGTTATCACCCTTGGCAATGACAACAAACTCCAGCTGTCTTTCATCATAAACCTTAAAGAACTGATTGCCCTGTACCACCTGGCTGTCAGCAGGTGAGTCGACAAAATTCCTGACAGCATTTTCAAAATCTACGCCATCGGAAATAGTCGACGCAAGCATCTTGCCGTCGGTATCGCATATGCATAATTCGGTTCTTGCAATGGAACGAATGCCGTCAAGTGTTCCTTGCAAAATCTGATTTGAAATCATATTTCTTACCCTTTCATAGGTGATAAGGAGTGATCCAACTACCACATATTGATATTGTAGCATATTTAATAATTTTGTAAAAGGTTTTTTTAAAAACCTGTGCAACGGAATTTTCCTTTATTTATAGCCCTTTCGACGCACTCTTTATCCCAATGTCAAAAAAATAATTAAAATAGGCAGAAAAGCAAAAAAAACATTGTACTAATTCATATAAAACCATTGATTTCAGTATAGTCAGAAGATTTATACAAAGAGATGCGGCCCCGGTTTTACCCGGAGCCGCATCGTTAGGAGTCAACCATTTCACTTGTAATCGGATTTATAAGTTAGCATTCGCTAACCGTGTGTTATGATACTCCTTAAAACATACTTTGTCAACAGGTTTTTTTATTTGACTATGTCTATCGATTGTGCTACCATTACTGTTCACAGGGAAGAACGTTACTGTTCACGCCACAGGGAAGAACGTTACTGTTCACGCCACAGTCAAAACCGGTTTTGACTGTGGTATTCTGCGAAGCAGAATATGTCGGTAACAAGCCGTTTTTGAAAATGCATTTTCAAAAGCGGCTTAGTACCGACACATCTGTGAACAGTAACGTGCTACCCTTATATAGATATATTGAGGTTTTCGTTTCGTACCGGAGGAGGTGGACTAACCGATGAAACTTCAGGAATCTGGAGAAATGTATCTCGAAACGATATATGTTTTGCAGGAAAAGAAATCTTTTGTCAGAAGCATTGATGTGGCTACCGAAATGAATTTTTCCAAGCCTTCTATCAGCCGCGCCATGGGAATTCTCAGAACCAACGGCTATTTGACCATTGCTCCCGACGGAAAGATCACCCTTACCGATGAAGGGTTAAGGATCGCCCAAAAGACCTATGAGCGCCATAATGTTCTTACCGCTGCTTTTATAAAGATCGGTGTCGATCCGAAGGTGGCGGAGGAAGATGCTTGCAGAGTGGAGCATGTTATCAGCGACGAAACCTTCGCTTGCATAAAGAAAGCCCTGCAATGATCACTCCCTATCAATTTCAGAAAAAGCAAAGCGACCGGATGCTTAAGCATCCGGTCATTTCTGTTTTATTCGCTTCTGAGTGCCACCACGGGGTCTCGCTTAGCAGCCATTCCCGCAGGTATCAAGCCTGCAACGACTGTCAGGAATATGCTTATAAGTATAAGTATAAGCCCGTACAAAGGCGGCAATGCCGAAATGTTTTTCAGATCGGCCAAATGATAGATCAAGGCATTTATCGGAATGTTCAAAAGAACGGTTACGAGAACGCCGAGTCCTCCCGAAACAAGTCCTTCGATCAACGTTTCCGCATTAAACACTCTGGAAACATCTTTCTTTGAAGCACCTATGCTTCGAAGAATACCGATCTCCTTCGTTCTTTCCAAAACAGAGATATACGTTATGATCGCGATCATTATGGAGGATACAACAAGTGAGATCGCAACAAAGGCTATGAGAACATATGTGATGGCATTGATTATGGTGCTTATGGAAGACATCATCAGGCCGATAAAATCAGTGTAGGATATCTTTGCGCCTTCATTTCCTTCGGCTTCACATTTATTATTGTATTCCTTGATCTTATTCTCTATTGCATCTTTTGACTCAAAATCCTTCGGATATATGCTTATGCTTGAAGGAACCGAAAGATCGCATACTCCCAGTGCCTTCAGGTTTCCTTCATAGGTGGCTTCGGAAACCGCTGCGGCAGCCATTTGCTTCCTGAGCTCCGCCAATTCCTCTTCGGAAAGTGTCGCAAGATAAGCCTGCTGCTCGGGCGTGAGTTTTGACATATCCATTGCCTGCTGCTCGGCATCTTCCGCGTTTTCGGAAGATGCAAAGGGTTTTCCGCTGAACACATCTGTATCTTTATCGGATTTCTGGGATTTTACGATACTCGAATTATTTGTCTGTTCGATAATGTATTCCGTAAGTTCCTTGGTGTAACCGATGGTACTGGAGATCGCAGTGGCAGCTGCCTCCGGTCTGGGTCTTACAATACCCGCTATCTTTAATTCCAAACCGTTCCCAAGTATTGTCTTGAAATACTCGGAATCCTCTTCCACCACATTCCATGCATTACTTTCCGAATCGTAGGTGTAGTAATCGGTATCCAAAATGCAGCGGAAACGTAAATTCAAAATATCATCATAGGTATATTCATCTTTTCCGGAAGGCTCTATCTCTTCATTCTTAAGGAAGGCTTTGAGTGTCGTCTGATCCTTTAAGCCGAGAGTAAACAGATCCATGTCCTCAACATAATTACGCTCCGAGATGACAAAGACCATTTCTGTCATGTCCTGAGGCCAATGTCCCGCCACAACTTCGTATTGCTGAGCAAGGAGGTCGGGATTGTCTATCAACTCTCCGAACACATCCATATCCGTTCCCATCATGGACATGGCAGGCATTGACGAGTACATGGAATAAACCGATGACATATTGCTCATCCCCATGGAATCCATGACCGTCGAAGGATTAACACGGAGCGTGTCTCCGTTAAGATCCGTTCCGTATATCTTAATATTGATGTCATAGGTATATCTGAGTGCACTTACAAGATCCGAGAATCCGTTTGCGGGATCGTCAAGATACTTCTTGAATTCCACCAGATCGTTCACGTTTCTCTTGCTGATCATGGCATTGTACATGTTGGTGCTGACATCAAGGCTCTTGATCACATCTTTGGCTTCTTCTTTATCGTCGTTGTCGTTCTTTTTCTCTTCCGCTTCGTCTTCCGTTTCTCCGGTCATGGCAGAAAACATGGCGCCGAGGTCAAGGCTCTCGGATTCGATGTTTATAGGATAATTCGAAAGAGTTTCTTCCTGAACCCGATCTATGTACTTCTGAAAGCCGTCAGACAGTGAAAGGATCAATGCTATTCCTATTATACCGATGGCCCCTGCAAAAGCGGTGAGAAATGTTCTTCCCTTCTTTGTCCAAAGATTGTTGGCCGATAGACTGAGTGCCGTAAGAAACGACATAGAAGCTCTCTTGCCTTTGTTTCTTGACGATGAATTAATGTCTTCATCTATGATCTCATCATAAGGTCTGCTGTCATCCACAACGCAGCCGTCCAGCAAACGTATGATCCTCGTTGAGTATGCTTCCGCAAGATCCGGATTGTGTGTAACCATGATGATAAGACGATCATTGGATATCTCTTTCAGGAGTTCCATGATCTGAATACTTGTCTCGGAATCAAGAGCACCTGTAGGTTCATCCGCAAGAAGAATATCAGGTTCATTGACCAGAGCTCTCGCAATCGCTACACGTTGCATCTGTCCGCCGGACATCTGGTTCGGCTTCTTATGAAGCTGGTCTCCGAGACCAACTCTTTCAAGAGCGCTTATTGCTCTTTTTTTTCTTTCCGCAGGAGACACTCCCGAAAGTGTGAGTGCGAGTTCTACATTAGACAGAACGCTTTGATGAGGGATCAGATTGTAACTTTGAAAAACGAATCCTATGGAATGATTTCTGTAGGTGTCCCAATCGGAATCCTTAAATTTGCGGGTGGACTTTCCGTTAATGATAAGATCTCCCGAGGAGTATTTGTCCAAACCGCCGATGATGTTCAAGAGAGTTGTTTTTCCGCATCCGGACTGCCCCAAGACCGATACGAATTCATTTTTTCTGAAATTGATTGAGACTCCCTTGAGGGCTTCAACCTTAGTGTCGCCCATTTCGTAATTCTTTACGATGTCTTTTAACTGAAGCATATTAAAATTAACCCTTCTGTAAACTTTCGGAAGCTGAGTCTTTTACTTCCGACACAAAAAACTTGACTTCTAAAGTATACTCCATCACTGCGTCATTTCAACTAAACAAAACATAAAAATAATTAAGAAACTATAGCCTCCCGTAAAGAAGAGCACAAAAAAATCCCGGCTGAAAGCCGGGATTGAATTTGTCTTAGTGGCAGATAACCTGCTCAGTCTCCTTGTCGAAGAGATGGATCTTGGAAAGATCGAGAGCGATCTTAATGGTGTCACCAACCTTAGCGGTTGTACGAGGATTAACTCTTGCAGTGATATCAACATAGTTGTTGAGATCCTTTGTATTTGTCTTATCCTCAAGTGTGAAGTAAAGGAATACTTCGGCACCGAGAAGCTCGTAAACTCTTACTTCTGCTTCGAATGTGGAATCAGCAAGTGTGGAGATCGTCATCTCGTCATCCTTGATATCTTCGGGACGAATACCGAGAACAACCTTCTTTCCTACATAACCGCCATCGATAAGCTTCTTGGAACGTGTTTCCTGAAGAGTAACAGTACGACCAACGAAGTGAAGTTTGCAACGTGTGCCAACCTGCTCAACTTCGCAATCGATGAAGTTCATCTGAGGTGATCCCATGAATCCTGCAACGAAGAGGTTACAAGGCTTGTCATAGAGGTTCTGAGGTGTATCAACCTGCTGGATAACACCGTCCTTCATAACGATGATCCTTGTACCGAGTGTCATAGCCTCTGTCTGGTCATGTGTAACGTAGATGATGGTAGTCTGGAGCTTCTGATGAAGCTTGGAGATCTCAATTCTCATCTGTACACGGAGCTTTGCATCGAGGTTTGAAAGAGGCTCATCCATAAGGAATACCTTAGGATTACGAACGATTGCACGACCCATGGCAACACGCTGTCTCTGACCACC